>NZ_JAGQCK010000001.1:0-910877 GCF_024346155.1 Cyanobium sp. Candia 9D4
ATCCCGGCTCCGGGCGGTAGCTGGGACATCGCCGACAACGGCGCCTACCAGGTGAGCGTGCTCGCCGGGGCCGTTGGCGACAGTTTCGGGAACAGCACGGCGGCGGCGGTGCTGGGATCGTTTGCGGTCAACCGAACCACCGACGTTTACCTTTCGGACCTGACGCCCACTGCGAGCGTGAACGGTTGGGGTCCTTATGAGCGCGACCGCAGCAACGGGGAAGACGGGGCGACAGACGGGGGCACCCTCACCATCAACGGCACCACCTACGCCAAAGGTCTCGGTGTCCATGCCTCCTCTTCGCTCACCTATGCCCTGGGCGGCACCTACAGCCGGTTCCAGTCCTACATCGGGATCGACGATGAGATTTTAAGCAGCAGGGGATCCGTCGTCTTCATCGTGCTTGCCGATGGCACGGAGATCTTCCGATCCGCCACCTTCACTGGCGCCACCGACGCGGAGTTTGTCGATCTTGATGTGGCAGGACGCCAGACTCTGCAGCTGATCGTCGACACCGCGGACGGCTCCGACGCCTGGGACCACGCCAACTGGGCCGACGCCAAGCTGATCAGCACCCCGACGGTGCCGCCGGTGGATGACGGCACGGGCCCGACAGCCGTACTGACCGCCAGCGGCATCACCGCGGCACCAAGCGGTCTGTACACGTTCACGGTCCGCTACGACGATCCCTCCGGTGTGAGCGTCGCGACGATCGACAACGCGGACATTCAGGTGACGGGTCCGAACGGCTATTCCCAGAGTGCCCTGCGGATGGCCACGACGCCGGCCAGTAACGCGACCTCCGTCATCGCCACCTACAGCATCCCGGCTCCGGGCGGTAGCTGGGACATCGCCGACAACGGCGCCTACCAGGTGAGCGTGCTCGCCGGGGCCGTTGGCGACAGTTTCGGGAACAGCACGGCGGCGGCGGTGCTGGGATCGTTTGCGGCCAACATCACCACGGCACCCCCACCACTTCCGTCTGGCCCAGCGATCTTTGCTCCCCTGGTTGAACTGAATACAGGTGAATCCTCACATGGCGTCAGCTCAGGTGATGTCAATGGTGACGGCATTCTTGATCTGGTTGTGGCCAATTCTGGTTTCGATAGTGTATCGGTGCTGTTGGGCCTGGGTGATGGTACGTTTGCGAGTACTGTCAACTTTGGGGTGGTCGGAGACCAGCCGAAGTCAGTGGTGCTAGCTGACCTCAATGGCGATGGCTTGCTTGATCTGCTGACGGCTAACCAGGGATCGGGGTCAGCTGCGACTGGAACGGTAAGCATCCTGTACAACAATCCCATCCTTGCTGGTACATTCTTGCCGGCCGTCGTCGTCGAAGGGGTGTCTGGCAGCCATGAGATCGCATCTGCCGATGTCGACCTCGACGGCGATCCGGATATTGCTGTATCAGGATGGGGCGGCAGCATCATTCGGGTGCTTCTGAACAACGGCAGCGGAGTATTCAGCACCAGCAACTCTTCCATCTACAACGTTGCAAGCAATCCACATTCGCTGCAGTTCGGTGACTTCAACAACGACGGCCGCCCTGATCTGGCAGTTGCCAACACGAACAGCAACAGTGTCACCGTCCTGTTGAATGGTGTTGGAAGCGCCATCGGAACTTATACCACAGGTGCCACCTACTTTGTGGGGTCAGGTCCGCACTCGATCCGGGTGGGTGATCTGAACGGCGACGGTCAGCTCGACTTGGCCACCGCCAACGAGAACGCCAACACCATCAGCCTGTTGCTTGGCCGAGGCGATGGCACATTCACGTCGACAGCATCACTAGCCACCGGCTTGGTGCCAAAGGGTATCGCGATCGCCGATGTGAACGGCGACGGTTTGATCGATTTGCTGACGGCCAATTCGGCCGGAAACTATCCCAACAACAGCAATAATCCCGGTGGCAACACGATCAGCATTCTCTATGGTGAGGGCCAGGGCCTTTTCAGCGCGCCAGTGAGTCTGACTACTGGCAATACCCCCTTCGCCATCAATGTTGCTGACTTCAACGAGGATGGGCTTCTGGATCTGGCGACGGCCAACTGGTTCGGCAACGGCGGTGTCGGCAGCGTGGGAGTTTTGCTGAACACCCCAAGCCAGCCGCCGATCGACGACGGCACTGGCCCGACAGCCACACTCACCGCCAGCGGCATCACCGCTGTTCCGGGTGGTCTGTACACGTTCACGGTCCGTTACGACGATCCCTCGGGTGTCAGCGTCGCGTCGATCGACAACGCGGACATTCAGGTGACAGGCCCGAACAGCTATTCCCAGAGTGCCCTACGCGTTTCCTCCACCAACAGCGCCACCTCAATCACCGTCACCTACAGCATCCCCTCTCCGGGAGGTTCCTGGGACATCGCGGACAATGGCTCCTACCAGGTGAGCCTTCTCCCCGCCGCTGTCACCGACAGGTTCGGGAACGCCACGGCAGCGGAGGCGCTGGGATCCTTCACGGTCAACATCGGCACCACACCGCCGCCCCAGCCAAGCAGCATTTACCTCTCCGACCTGACACCCACGGCGAGCGTCAATGGCTGGGGCCCCTATGAGCGGGATCGCAGCAACGGCGAAAACGGCGCCACCGACGGGGGTACCCTCACCATCAACGGCACCACTTATGCCAAGGGTCTGGGTGTTCACGCCTCCTCCTCGCTCACCTATGCCCTCGGCGGCCTCTACAGCCGCTTCCAGTCCTACATCGGGATCGACGATGAAATTCTGAGCAGCAGGGGATCCGTCGTTTTCCGCGTTCTCGCCGATGGCACGGAAATCTTCCGATCCGCGACGCTCACCGGCGCCTCAGACCCTCAGTTCGTCGATCTCGATGTTGCAGGACGTCAGACGTTGCAGTTGTTCGTCGACAACGCTGACGGCTCCGACGCTTACGACCACGCCAACTGGGCTGATGCCAAATTGATCAGCGGTGACGTGTTCCGTCTCAGCTCCAATGACTTGGTTTATGTCAGCGAGGGCCAGGGAGAGGCAATGCTTGTAGTGGTACGCAGCGGCTCGAACGCATCGGCGGCCACGTTGCAGTTCACCACCAACGAAATCGTGGGTTCAGCCACATCTGGTGTGGATTTTATCCCACCAGTCATGCTGGGTTTCAATACAGGTCAGATCAGCTTCCTTCCTGGTCAGGCAGAGCAGACGATCAGGGTTACCGTGACAAATGACAACCTGCAGGAAGAAAACGAACTGTTCGCGGTTGGTATCCAGAATCCAAGTGCAGGGTCCTTGGGTGCTCCAAGAACGTCGCGGATATTGATTGTAGATGATGACGGAGCATCACGCATCTCCCTGGCAGAGACCAACGTGACTGTCTCGGAAAGCGAAGACTTCGCTACCATCACCCTTCTGCGCAGCGGCGATCGTTCGCAATCAGCCACAGTGCAATTGACGATAATCAGTGGTACCGCCACAGCTGGAAGTGACTTTGGCAGTATTGGCACCATGGTGACCTTCGCTGCTGGGAGCTTCTTGCAGACGCTGAAGATTCCGATCATTGATGATCTGAACGTTGAGTCTGGAGAATCCTTCCAGATTCAGATTGAAAACCCTGTGGGTGCCAGTTTGGAAGGCCACACCACGGCCACAGTTAACATCCTTGACAACGATCGTGAACTTGGCAACTTGCAGCGCCAAAGTTACGTAAGCGGGTTGAACCGGCCAACCTCGTTCGAATGGTTGCCCGATGGCAACACAATGCTTGTGGCCGAGAAGGCTGGGGTCGTCAGGGTGGTGGTTAATGGGGCGGTTCGTGACACACCCCTGATTGATCTCTCGACGATCGTCAACGACACGGGTGACCGCGGCCTGCTGAGCCTGGCAGTGCATCCCAGTTTTGGGCCTGCTTCCCCCTACGTGTATGTGGCCTACACCTACGATCCGCCGCAAACCGCAGGCCTCACGGGGAACGCGGGCCCCGATGGCGATGGAAATCGCCCCGCAAGAGTGGAGAAGTTGACAGTTGATCCAACCACCCTGACGGTCACAGGGCGTGAGGTTCTTCTCGGCAAGAATAGCCTCTGGCAGTATACCAGTAGCCCCGATGTTGATAGTACAGGAACGCCGTTTGTGCTGCCCTCTGGAATTGTGAATGGCACCTCGATCACGGCAGACAACGCTCTAATTGATGTGGGCTACCAAGATAATATTCCTAGCCTCGACGGCATTCAGAATTTGAACATTCGTGATTACCTTGCCGGTGACAGCACATCCCATACTATCGGTGATATGGAATTTGGATCCGATGGGTATCTCTATGTGACCAATGGAGATGGAACGTCATACAACTTCCAGGATCCTCGCACGGTCAGGGTTCAGGATATTGCGAACCTATCCGGTAAGCTGCTTCGTATTGATCCGATCACCGGTCAAGGCGTAGCCAGCAACCCATTCTTCAACGGTGATGCGGACAGCAATCAATCGAAGGTATTCTATTCCGGATTGCGAAATTCGTTCCGTTTCTCCGTCGATCCAGTGACTGGGTACCCTGTGATCGGCGATGTGGGCTGGAATTCCTGGGAGGAGATCAACACAGCCGCACCCGGAGCTAACTTTGGCTGGCCCTATCTTGAAGGACCAGATAGAGCCGGGGGATATAGCACGCTAGATTCAGCTCAATCTTTTTACGCCAATTCCAACGTCAACCCGAATAGCCCCAGTACCCAGCCGGCGGTGTTGCCTATTCTGCAGCTCAGCCATAGTTCCCCAGATAACTTCTCGGCCGTTATGGTGGGTGACTTTTACAATAGCAACACATTAATCTATGGTGATCTCGTTAGCGGCCGTCTCTATGCCGCCTCACTCGATGCCAACCGTCAGGTTATTGGCATCACGCAGTTCGACAGTAGTGCCTCCTATGTCGTTGACGTTAAGTTGGGCCCGGATGGCTACCTATACGGTTCCAGTCTTTACAGCGTCGGCTTCGGACTAGGCGAGATCGTGCGCTGGCAGCCAGCCTGAGATCTCATCTTAACCTTGGGCGTAGCTTTAAGGCTTTTCGGCCTAAAGCATGCGCGATTACTAGGATTGTGAGTTTGAGAGAAACTACCACAACGGCAGGAGTCTATTTCACCGATTCGCCACCAGGCTTATCCCCGGGACTTTCATCACCAAGATAGCTATAGTCCATCTGGAACTTTCTTTGCAAAAGGTCGGCCTTCTCCAGCTCGAGCATGGCGTGCAGAACTGTTCCGTGACACTCCAGCTCTAGGGGGCCTTCTCGGATGCCGGCACCACCTCCCCTTGCAGTCGCCAGGCCTTCAATTATATCTATAGGGTGATCACATGGAGCCTAGCTTCTGGGCAATCTCCGCCACGGTCTGACGGTGGGGGGTGCTCATCCATCTGCTCACATTAGCCTTGACGGCCAGCTGTAAGGACGGATTGATCGGTTCCATCAGGCCCTTTGGGGGTGAGAATGGTCGGGATGGAGAGGCGTGATCTTTCCTGGCAGAGGGGGCATGGGGATCGAAAAGCCAATTTGGTTTCCCAGAAGCGTTATGCGCAACTCGCTGTTCTCGGTGTAGGTGGTGATACCTTAGTCTCGGATTGCTAATCTTCAAGCCGTCTCGACTCGCGCTTTTGCTACTGTAATCAAGTTCAGGTGAAAACCAAGGAAGGAGTATGAGGATTGCCAGCCAGACTAAGATCTATGTCATATCCGGTGTTCATTCCCATGAGCGACGCAGATTCATTAAGGCCCAGATGGATCTCTTTTGCTTAGAATTTGAATTCATTGACGCATGCTTTCCTGAAACATTTTGCGTATCAAATCAAGTATGTTCATCAGCTTTCGCTATCCCAGTGAGTGGTAAGGCTGAGTATGGATGCGCACAGAGTCATCAGATGGCGTATCAGCGCCTAGTCGACAGTGCTCTGGATATGGCCATTGTGCTTGAAGACGATGCAGAACTTTCTTCGGACTTTCCGAATGTAGCGTATGCTTTGCAACAGACTGACTATGATCTATGCATGCTTGGGCAAAGTAAGTTGACACGAGATCAATATAAACATGCTAAGTATTACTATCCAATCTATGACGCGAGAAGGGTTGGGGATCGGTGGATGGGAAGGTCGATTTCCCCTCGTTATGGGAATGTTGGCTATGCCATTTCGAACCGTGGAGCCCAAAAGCTATTGCGTGCAAACTCTGGTTGTAACTTTGTTGCTGATAATTGGGCAAACTTTGAACTCACACATGGCCTAGTTCTCGAAGAGATTCGACCTCTAGTCGTATTTGAAGATTGTCTTAGATTTGGAAGCCACATTGACGATGAGAGAGGTCACTGTCACGTTGAGCAGCTTTCTAAGGAGAATGCAGTATTCCGGTCTAGATTGTATTGGTTAGCAAAAAGCCTGAAGGGACATTTTGACTTGGCTGTCTTTCTGCTGAGGGGAAGAGCGGATCGGACGCGACGCTCTTGGAAGAGATGAACCTTCATCATTATTCTACGTCTCGGATTCATGGAATGGACACCGATGCGAGGCAGTAAAGCATCATTGAATGATGTATCTTCTTGTCGCTGTTGCTTGAATTGTTGCCTGACCGAATGATGTTGAAATGGCCTTTCAGCCTGGTCATTCCATCTGGTTTTGCAGCTATTCTCCTAGCACTCGTATCCTTCTGGATAAAGCACTGCCTACAGACGGTCTTCGGCCTGGATGCCCTGGAGAACCCTATGAGCAGAGATCGAAAGTTCCGCGTGCCCTATTCCATGGGGGCTGCTTGTTTGCCATGCTGGTCGTTGTTGCATGGCCTGAGGTTATTGGAATCAAGATCAGCAAGTTAGCATGATGGCGCTGCATTGTCATCTCTCGCTGGATAGACTGTGGTGGACGTTATAGTACGTAGAGATGTCTATCTAGTACTTCTGAAGACTTCCACTTCTGTAACGATGGCCTGGAAGTAAAGATTAGACTGGCTGACTCTGGTGAACTCTGCTACTCCAGTTGTCGGGAGTTGATGGCGAATTGTGCTGAACTCTTGACCTTCGGCGCCAGTTCACTCTTAAGCAGCTGACTATGGTTTGTTGAAGATATAGCTTCCCTAGGGCTTCGGGCTGATATGAAGATATTTCCGAATCCCTGGTAAGCGGTCCTCAGTTCCGGTCAGAGTCACCATCGTCCGAGTACAGAACCACAAGCTAGCCAAGGTGAGGCAAGTTCCGAAGGCGAGTGCCGGCCATTGTGGAAGTGCACGCTGGGCCAGGAATGTAGAAATGCAAGCCAGTAGGAAGTAGGTCCCTGCCCGCAGGTTTCCCGCAGACCATTGGAAGCCGGTCATGCTTCTGGCTTGGTTGTAGATGATGAGGCCGTGGAAGATGTTCGTTACCAAGAAGGCGATTCCGGCACCTTCGAGTCCAAAATTCTTCAGGCCCCACCAAGTAAAAACGATATTCATAGTAGCCCAGGCGGCCTCTACTGCAAAGTAGATAAATTGATGGTTGCTGGCTATAATGATATAAGCTACTGGATAGAATATAATGCGTATGGCCATTCCAATGCATATCCACTGCAGTAACACGACGGCGCCAACAAACTTCGCGCTGTAAAAGAGATAGATGATCAGCGGTGCAAGGGTGATTGTTGCGAGAATGCCCGGAGCAGCCATGATGAAGCTCATGATTGTCTGCTCATTGACCGTGGCATTGCATGCGCGATGATCATTGATGATGCCAACGAGGCGTGGATAGAAGTCCATACACAACGCATTGAGCACAAACCCGACGTAGAGTCCTCCTAATGTCCAAGCAGCTTGATAGATGCCAGCTGCGTCGAGGCCCAGCGTCCGAATGATGAATGTGCGAACCACAAACGCCGCGCCTGTAGTAAGTAGGCCGCTCGCTAGGAAGGCCAGGCCCAACTGCAGGAGAAGTGCTGACTCACGTGCTGCCTCGCCCGCTTTGATGACAACCTTGACGGTACGTACTTTGCGACTAAGCCACCAGGAGAGCACGATCGAAGCAATTGCGGCCGCCACCATTGAGGGCACGATGCCCCGCACCCCTGCGAAGTAGATGATTGAAACGACGAAAATGGTCCCCAGCAGCCCTGCATAGATGTGTAGCTTCGCCACGTCCTTCGTTCTGCGTGTTGCTTGAAGAAGAGCGCCTTGGGCATGGGAGACAACGGTCAGGAACAGGGCGACAGATAGAAGCGCAATCGAATCGGCATGATCCTTGGTTCCGAAAGTCAGCTTCGACACCGCACCTGAAGAGGCCCAAAGGATGATTGCTCCGACGATCGCGCTCAACAGGGTCGTCCGGCGCAGGACATATGCCGCAACGGCCAGACGTCTCTCTTCTCCTGATCCAGCCGCTTCGGCGATTTGGCGAACACCACTCTGGTTCAGGCCCAGCTGAGAGATGCTGATGGCAAGGTCCAGGATCACGGTGAACCCACCCATCAGACCGATTCCTGCAGGGCCAATCAGTACCGCCAGGGTCTTCGCGCGGAATGCCCCCAGGACTGCGCCGATCAGAGCAGAGGAACCGATCAACGCCGATGCCTTAAAGATGCCCCGAAAGCTTCCGCGCGTATCGGCCACTGGAGACCCCGTCTCTAAGGCGTTGGTTTCCGTGCTAGGCATGGATGGCTGCGTCATGGCCAAGGCAGCAGATGCCTGCCGTGTAAATCGTACATTGCCTAAAGAGAGTTATAAAGAGGATACATTATCTTTTCAGTTCAGTACATTGATTGTTTGCTCTGGTTGGCAGTGTCTGACACAAATAGAAGTGCTTTGCGGGAATGATGCTTGCCGTCTTATGCTCAAAGAATCAGCTAAAGCCTCACGAAAGACCGCAAGTGAGTATTCAGTCATCCCAACCACTTTTCTTCTGGCCCCGTTTGCCGGCTCTTGTGAATTCATCTTCCGGTTGATCTCGTAGCTCTGGCAGACATTGTCACACGTTCTTTGGAGAAAATCCACTCGATAGAATCTTACTGCTTCGGTGGTAAAGTGGTGGAATTCTTCGTTGCACTCGCATAAGCATTGCAATTGTTTGCGCTTTCGCCGATACGACCTCATTGCTCACTATGCCCAATGTGGGGGTTCCTGTGGACTGGATACGGATCAAAGCCTGTGCTGGTAGTTCACGATGCACCAGGCCCAAGCTCACAATAAACAGAAACCCATCAATATTTTCAGTGATTAACAAGGGATCGCTGAGATCCAACGATGGAGATACATCAAAGAGAACGTAATCGTAGCATTCTAAAGCACGTATCGTCTCAATAACCTCGGCGCAACGTTCGGAAACCAACAGGTTTGCGGGGTCGGATGGAGTCGGTCCTGCAGTCAGAAGATGCAACCTATCTCCGGCCATCTGGATGAAGTCCTCGGGGGTACTGGAGACCTCAGAAAGGAGGGTAGACAGTCCATTGACGTTCTCGAATCCAAAGTGTGTGTGCAGTATAGGTTGACGCAGATCAGCATCTACCACTAAGACCCGCTTACCTAAATCACTCAATGTCTGGGCAAAAAGCGCCGTAAGTGTGCTCTTGCCTTCACCTTGTATTGTTGATGTGACGCCGATTAAGCGATGACCCTTATCGGTTTTTAACAGTCTAAGGCTGGCATATAAGTTTCTCAACGACTCTCGAAGGACCTTTGTTTCTTTGGCTTCATCCCTGGTAGCAATATGCATGCCTTTGGATGCCAGTCCTTTGGGCTGAAAGGTTATGCTTCCAAGCAGAGACAGTCTCAATGACTGTTCAACTTCTTTTGGCGTGTGGTAAACATTCTGTATCTTTTCGCGTAAGAATGCGGCCACTCCTCCTAGGCTTAGGCCTAGAAGAATCGACAAAGCTAGATTTCGAGCAATGTTTGGGCTTACCAGTTTGCTCTGAAATAGAGGCGGAGAGATTACCTTCCATGGAATCGTCCGCTGAGCCACCAGTAACCTAATATCTTCTCTTGCTTTGATGAAGGCAGTTAGATTTGCTTTAGCCACTTCAAGACGCTGCTGAATCGCATCATTCTGTTTAATAAGTGTTGGGTTGAGTCTGAATTTCTTTTCGAGCTCCGAGCGCTGCCGTTTTATTTCTGCTTGCTCACCGCTGATCTGTTGTAATGTCGCATCAATCGCATCTAGCTGGCGTCGCTGCAGCAACGCCTTGACTCGACTGATTCTTGCTTTCAGGCTTTGCACAAGTGGAGTAGAGGATTTAAAAGTGGCATCTGCTATCGCCAATTCCTTTTCAAGTTGACTCAAGTCGATTTGCAATTGGTCCAGACCAGTTCCGGCTCGAGTTTGGACGCTTCCGTTCGCGCTCGGCGCAGTGCTGAGACGCTGTTCCACCTCAGGAATTTGCTGACTGCTGACGTTTCCTGCCCGTATTGCGGAACCGAGTGCTTTCAGTTCAGCTTCTTTTCTTAGAAGTTCATCCTGTCTCTCCTTAAGGCTGTCTAACTGTTTGACAATTGCATCACCTTCAGTTGTTGGCTCAAGGAACTTGTTGCGGATGCGAAAGTCTGATAGCTGCCCTTGAATGACGGATAGTTTGTTTTGCAGGGCAGGCGCCTGCTCATTGAGATAGCTAATGCTTTCTGCGAGTTTTTCCCTTCGTTGGTTGGTGGAAAAGCTCAGATAGTCATTCATTAGAGTCTTTAGGATCTTCTCTCCCTCTTTTGGATTGTTCCACTTTAGGGTGATATCTAAGACGCTGGATGCATCACCTGAACGCCTTTCTATGATCAAGCTCTCCGTTAGATCTTCTTCGCTGATTCCTAACTGCTTGGAGACCGGCTGCAACAGAAGCGGGCTTGCCAGTACGTCAATGAGATCCTGCGAGATCTGAATATTAGGCACTCTGGATGACTGCAGAGCAAGCCCCTTTAGGTCTGCCCCTGAATCAGACGACGAACTCTCTTCTACTGAGTTGACCGGATCCCCAACCAGCAAACTGAAACTCCCCTCGAAAACTGGCAGAAATAGCCTTTGGTAGAGGGTAACTGCAGCACCTACTCCTACAGTGGTGATCAAGACTCCGAGCGCCAGTGGAAGCTGACGCTTTAGGATTGATATCAAACTACCGACATCAAATGTGGCAGACTGCGGTTCTGGAGCTTGTGGCTCTACGGCCTTTGGAATCAGAATGAATTCATCGGCAGTGCCCTCGATTCGCACCGGTCGAGCTGCTGATTCTTCTTCATTGTAATTGGATTTGGCCATTAGACTTGTTGACCCACTTCATAGTAGCCACATCCACCGCTGGGGCCTTGAAGGCGCATCATCACATTCTGCTAAATCCTTCCTTGTAGGGGAGCGTAATTGTCATTTCCATTACAAAACTCGGATCTTTAGGTCATCGAGCCAGCTGACTTTAACCCCTATCGGTTGTTTCTGCGCCTTGCGGATCCTTCGCTACTACGAAGACGTTATGACGTGATGCTGCGCTGCTACTCATTGCTGATGGTATTCTTCGACTGTCCCCTGCCACGCTGGGTGTTGAGCTGACAGGCGTGGACGACCGTTTTGTGATCATTGCTGACCCTCATCGCTTGACCTTTCTCTGATCCATTCGTTCACAGGCCTAGGACTACGCTTATTCTGCCAAGTCCTGTTTACGTTCTGATGTAGCGTTGTTATTCTAATCGGCACCATTCCTTTACACTTGTGGCCTTTAGCCGATTTCTTGGTAGCGGCTTGCTCCTACAACATTAGCAAGGAAGGACTTCCCCACGCTGGATGCGATTCACTACGTCAGCCTCCTCATCAGGTTCTTGTTCATTTCAATTCTATAATCGTTGATCCCACCCTGGTGTGCTGATCGTTATCCCGTGCTTTCCGATGCGCTATGTCCAACATCGGTTTCCACCCATCGGCGCCGGCTCAACCCTCTCGGATCGGACCAGACAACTCTGAACAATGAACTGGTCCTTGCTCTTCTCTTTCCGGCCTCTGTTTCATCGTGTATCTCTGCTATCGCCATATGCACCTAGCGTCTTTGCATTAATAGCTACCAATGGCCTATGTGGCGATGCAGCCTCTTGAGTAGGTGCACGGAGTCGTCGATGACCGCTTCACGAAAGTTCATACCCATTCTGGGATCTAGGTTTCCAGGCTTTTTTCGCCCTGGCCTGGTGTCGACTGATGCTTGAACGCAGCGGATCTGCTGCATCTTTGGTCTTTTTCCATAAACCCTAATGAAAACCTAATAAAGCTCAGGTAAATCTCGCACTAGCTTTACCCAGAGTTTAGTGGAGGTGAAAGAACCGTGAGTTCTGTGGACGGATTGGCCAGCGCTTCCTCAAGGAATACCCATCCCAGGCCAACCCTGCTTCAAGCCTTGGCCATCAGAGGTTTGACTCCGACCCATAGGTCCAAGCGCATCCATGCCCCAGGGTCTATGAGCTGTGGGGGCCCCTCCAGTCTGATTACTGAAGAGACATATCATTTTAGGGCCTACGGTTTCTTGCGCGCTTGTTGGAGGCCATTTTCCCTTCCGCAGCGCAGCAAGCTTGCCATGTTAAGACGCATTCCTGTCAACGGGAAAGATATTGTCGGGTTGCAAAAGGTCGTTGATCCACTCTTAGCTGGTTCGTTGTTCTGGCTGTTTAACACGCGGCCTGGCAGTGTTGTCAGTGGGCATCTTCTGTACTCTTCGGTGTTGACTGTCGTCCTGCTTTCACTGCTGATTCTTTCTGACTCCAAGGTCTATGAAGGGTATCGGAACAGTCGGCTATGGACCCTGTTGGGGAGAGCCACGCAAGGATGGCTCAAAATTGTTGCCACCCTCATAGCTATTGGTTTTTTTGCCAGTGTTAGTTCGTCTTTCTCGCGGGTTGGGTTTGTTGCTTGGTCTTTAGTCGGTTGGCTCGTTCTGATCAGTGTTCATGTAGGAAGCCAGAAGTTCCTTCGTTATCTCCGCATTAATGGTGTGAATATTCAGAACATCGTCTTCTTGGGGAGCTGCGAGACCGCTGTCCAATTCTATCGTCAAATCAGGGATCTTCCCTACTTGGGCCTCAGCTTGAAGGCTTGGTTTTCAACCACCATTGACGCCCCTACCACTTCTCTTCCGCCGGGTATGCCACTGCCGGTAGGGGGCGTCTCTTCTCTCCAGACTTGGCTCCAAGACAATAACGCTGATCAAATCCATTTCTGCAGCTCTGACTTCAGCGACCAAGGCATACCAATGAGGAATCTTATTGCTATTCTTGGCAATACCTCCCTACCTGTCTATTACGTTCCCCAGTGGATCCATGCTGGTATGCGATGCAACGTTGAGCAGTTGGGGCGCACCTATATGATTGAACTCTGGGGTCATCAGGACCTAAGATTTGGGCTTTGGCTTAAGCGTGTTTTTGATATTATCGTTTCAATCCTCCTCATATTCTTTCTTTCTCCTCTTCTTCTGATTCTTTCCTTTCTTGTTAGACTTAGTTCGCCAGGGCCTGTCATCTTCTGTCAGGATCGCTATGGTTTTAAAGGTGAACGCTTCAAAATCTATAAATTCCGTACGATGACAGTGATGGAAAGTGGTGACCAGGCAGGTCTTCAGCAGGCCAGACGCAACGATCCAAGGATTACTCCCATTGGGAAGTTTCTGCGTCGCTGGTCGTTGGACGAACTGCCCCAGCTCTTTAATGTCCTGAATGGGTCAATGAGCCTAGTGGGCCCCCGTCCCCATGCGGTTGCTCACAACGAGGAGTAAAGGTCTCTCATTACGGGTTACATGCAGAGACATCAGCTGCGCCCTGGTATCACAGGGCTTGCTCAGGTCAAAGGTTTTCGTGGTGAGACAGCCAATCTCTCCAGCATGAAGAATCGAGTTGAGGCTGACTTGTTTTACCTCAAGGAGTGGTCTTTTCTTCTTGATCTTGAAATTCTTTGCAAGACTCTTTTTAAACTCCGCTCCTCCAACGCCTACTAGTATTGATTGTTTAGCTAATTCTCGGCGACAGCTGCATGGTTCCCGTTTCGCTCGTTTCCATGCACTGTTGTTGTTGGATCCCACGCCCATCTCACGCTCTCGTCGGCTCCGCCAGCAGGCCGGTGAGATCCTCGCTGCCGAACACCTGGCGGTAGGCGGCCGTGCTGGTGCACAGGACCACGGGCACCGCCACCAGCAGCCCCACGAAGCAGGCCAGCAGGCCCACCAGCACGATGGCGAATTCCACCAGGGCCAGCAGCAGCACCGAGCCCCACTGGGGATCGAGCAGGGTGCGGCCCCGGGTGATGGAGTCGATCGGCCCGCGGCCCTCCAGCAGGGCGATCTGGGCCAGGAACTTCTGGTTCACCGCAAGGTAGATCAGCACCGTGAAGGCCGCCAGGAACGGCAGCACGGCCAGGATCTGGTTGAGCTGGGCGGCGGCGACCCCCACCAGGGCCGCCACCATCAGGATCGCGATCATCAGGATCCCCAGCGCCAGGCCGTTGCGGAACAGCCGCCAGCTGGCCGCCCCATCCCAGCGGGTGAAGGTGCCCAGGGCCGGCTTGCCGCCGGAGAGGGCGCTCCAGGCGCCGCGCACCAGGCCCGTGGTGCTCCACAGACTCACCAGCACGCTCAGGATCGAGCCCACCACTAGGCGGACCACGTCCACCGCCGTCACCGCGGCGGCCTCGTCGGGGTCCACCTGGCCCTGGATCAGCGAGCAGACGCTGCTCAGCACCCCCGCCAGCAGGGTGAAGCCGATGAACACCCAGGGGGCCCGGGCGAAGGCCCCCCAGCCTTCCTTCACGGCCTCGATCACCTTCAGGGAGGATCCGCCGCTGGGATCCTGCATCAGAGACACGGCCATGGCTCGGGGGGGAGTTGCCGGGACATTAGGCAGCGCCTGACGGGCGGCCACCCCATCGGTGCGAAGCGTTGCATCCGGTGCGGGTGGGGTGGAACCGGCGATCACTCCGGATCCAGGACCTTCAGCACCGCCTGGGTGCGGTTGCTCACCTGCAGCTTCTGAAAGATGGTGTGCAGGTACACCCTCACCGTCCCGGTGCCCAGGCCGAGACTGTCGGCGATCTGGCGGTTGGTGAGACCGCCGGCCATGGCCGCCAGCACCTCCCGCTCCCGTGGCGTCAGCAGCGCCAGGGAGGCCTCCGGCGGGCCGGCGGCGGCAGCGGTGTCCCGGCTGCGCAGGGCCCGGGTGGCGGAGCGGTCCCACCAGCTGGCCCCCTGTCCGACGCTGGTCAGGGCCGTTTCCAGCTGTCCGAGGGCCTCCGCCTTGTGGAGATAGCCGCTGGCGCCGGCGTCCCACAGCCGCTGCACCCAGCGACCGTCGTCCTGGCTGGTGAGGACCAGCACGGGCAGGGCATGGTCGGCGCTGATGCGCCGGCAGGTCTCCAGCCCCCCCAGCCCGGGCAGGCCGATGTCGAGCACCACCACATCGGCCGGGGCCGCCAAGAGGGCCTCCAGGCCCTGCTCGCCGTCGCTGACCGAGCGGACGGCGGTGACCGCCGGCAGGCGCAGCAGGAAGGCCTCGATCCCCACCCGGAACGCCTCGTCGTCCTCGATCAGCAGCACCCGCATCAGCCTGGCGAAGCCTCCAGCGGCAGTCGCACCTCGATGCTGGCCCCGCCGGCGGGCAGGTTGCTGGCTCGGATGCTGCCGCCATGGGCTTCCGCGATCTGGCGCGACAGGTAGAGCCCCAGTCCGCTGCCCCGCTGCTCCGGATCGCTCTGGTAGAAGCGCTCGAACAGGTGCGGCAGGCTGGCGTCAGGGAAGCCCCGGCCCCGGTCACTGACGGTGACCACCGCCTGGCCCTGTTGCCGCTGCAGGTCGAGCCAGACCCGCTCGCCCCGCAGGCTGTGGTTGATGGCATTGAGCAGCAGATTCTCCAGCAGCCGCCGCAGCCGGCCGGGATCCCCCGGCAGGGTGAGGGGGCGCGACCCGGAGGGCTGGCGCTGGATCAGGGCCACGGACCGCTCACGGGCGATCGGACCCACGGCCGCGATCGCCTCGGCGGCGAGGCGCCCCAGGTCGCAGGTCTCCGGCTGCAGCCACAGGCCCTCCTGGTCGGCGCGGAACAGCCGCAGCAGGTCCTCGATCAGCCGCAGGCTGCGCTCCTGGCTGGCGAGGATGGCGCCGATGCCGCGCTCCAGCAGGCCCCCCGCCGTCGGCCCGGCCTCCAGCCCCATCATCCGGACGGTGGCGATCGTGCCCAGCACAGGGGTCTTGAGGTCGTGGGCAAGGGTGGCGATCATGTCCCGGCGCAGATCCGCCTGGGCCAGCCTCACCTCCAGATCCACCTGCTGGCGCAGCAGGTGGCGGTTATGCAGACACAGGAAGGTGGTCACGGTCAGGGCCAGGCAGACCAGCAGGCGATCCACCAGCACCGCCCTCCAGTCGGGATCCGGCTCCGGCACCACCAGATTCACCAGGGTCAGGCCGCAGCAGAGCGCCAGGAAGGCAAGGGCATCGCGGCGGTCGCGATGGGGGGCGCCGATCAGCAGCGGGATCACGTACAGATAACCGAAGACGATGTGGGGCGGCGTGGCCAGCTCCAGCAGCAGGATCAGGCCGGTGAGCGCCCAGAGTGCCCCCGGGAATCGGACCACCCGGCTCACGGCTCCGTGTCGGCGCCCGGCGCCGTGGTGTCCGAGATCAGGTGCAGATCGATGCTGAGTCCCCGCAGCTGCTGCTGCAGCCGTTCCGAGATCGGCCGGCGCAGCAGCACCTGCCAGCGGGAGCGCAGCGTCTGGCCCAGCACGATCTGGGTGATGCGCCGCTCGCGGGCGACCCGGGCGATGGTGCCGAGCACGTCGCTGCTGTCGACGCGCAGAAAGGTGCCGCCCACGTCCTGGCACAGGGTGGCGCAGGCTTCGAGCCGCAGGCTCTCCTCCTTGCTGAGGAAGCGGCCGGGATCCTGGATGGTGAGGGCCAGCAGCGGCGCATCCATGGTGCTGGCCAGGCGGGCGGCACGGCGCAGGAGCCGCGTCGCACTCGGATAGGCCGACACGCACACCATCACCCGCTCCCGCAGACCCGCCGCCGTGGGCTCCTCCTCCTCCACCCGGTCGGCCACCTCCCGCAGCGACAGCTCCCGCAGGGCCACCAGGTGGCGGCGCTGGAAGAAGTTGGCCAGGGCCTGGGGGACCTTCTCCGGGGCGTAGACCTTGCCCTCCTTCAGCCGCTCCTGGAGGGTCTCGGGGGTGACGTCCACCAGGACCACTTCGTCGGCCTGCTCCAGCACCCGGTTGGGGATCCGCTCGCGCACCACCACCCCGGTCAGTTCGGCCACCAGATCGTTGAGGCTCTCCAGGTGCTGGATGTTGAGGGTGGAGTACACATCCAGACCGGACAGCAGCAGGGCCTCCACGTCCTGCCAGCGCTTCTTGCGTTCGCTGCCCGGGATGTTGGTGTGGGCCAGCTCATCGACCAGCACCAGCTGGGGCCGGCGCTCCAGCACGGCGGCCACGTCCAGCTCCTCCAGGGTCACCCCCTGGTAGAGCAGGCGCTTGCGCGGCACCTGCTCGATCCCTTCGGCCTGGCGGATCGTTTCCTGGCGGCCGTGGGTCTCCAGCAGGCCGATCACCACGTCGGTGCCCTCCTTGAGCAGCTCGCGCCCCTCCTGGAGCATGCGGCAGGTCTTGCCCACCCCCGGGGCCATGCCGATGAACACCTTGTGGCGGCCCCGGCCGCGGCTGGAGCGGATCAAGGCACCAGCTCGTCCAGGGCGAGGTTGAAGGCCAGCACGTTCACCAGCGGCGGCCGCGCCAGCCCGAGCAGCGGCCGGTGGCTCTGGCGCTCCAGCAGGGCCTCCAGCCGGTCGATCGGCAGGCGGCGCGCGGCGGCGATCCGCGGCAGCTGCTGGCGGGCCGCCTCCAGGCTGATGTCGGGGTCGAGCCCCGATCCGGAGCTGGTGAGCAGATCGGCGGCCGGACGGCCCACGCCGCGCTCGGCCCAGGCGACGACCTCCGCCGCGACCCGCATGGCCAGGGCGGGGTTGCCGGGGGCCAGGTTGCTGGGGCCGGAGGCGGGGGAATCGCCGCCGCCGTAGGCCACGGCGCTGGGCCGGCCCTGCAGGTAGCGATCGCCCGCGAAGGCCTGGCCGATCAGGGCCGAGCCCACCACGCGCCCATCGACGCGCACCAGGCTCCCCTCGGCCTGCCGGGGGGCGGCGATGCGGGCCAGGCCCAGCATCGGCACGGTGATCACCACCACGGTGAGCAGCCAGAGCACCAGGGTGAGGCGCAGGCCCTGGCCGAGACGGGAAAGGGCGTTCATCAGAATTTCTCCGGGCGGACCATGGCGGTGAACAGATAGGCCGACAGGGCCAGGGTGACGCTGATCAGCAGGGCCAGGGCATGGCTCTGGAGGCTGTCGAGGCGGCCCCGCTGCAGCGGGGCGAGCAGCACGGTGCCGGCGGCGAGCAGCAGGGGCAGCCAGAAGAGCGGTCGCTTGAGCAGAACCATCGGGAAGGGAGCGCAGCGGTGCAGGGGAGGGAGGGAAGCGGCGGGCGGAAGGCAGCGGCACGGGTGGCGGGAGGGTGCGGGCCCGGCCGGCTCAGACCAGGCGCAGGGCGCCGATCGCCAGATCGATCGCCTTGATGCCCACGAACGGGGTGATGACGCCCCCGAGGCCGTAGAGCAGCAGGTTGCGCCGCAGCAGCTGGTCGGCAGTGAGGGGCCGGAACTCCACCCCCTTCAGGGCCAGGGGCACCAGGGCCGGGATGATCAGGGCGTTGAACACCATCGCCGAGAGGATCGCCGACTGGGGACTGGCCAGACCCATCAGGTTGAGCGGCCCCAGCCCCACCCCGGCGAACAGGGCCGGCAGGATCGCGAAATACTTGGCCACGTCGTTGGCCAGGGAGAAGGTGGTCAGGGCGCCGCGGGTGATCAGCAGCTGCTTGCCGATCGTCACGATGTCGATGAGCTTGGTGGGATCGCTGTCGAGATCCACCATGTTCGCCGCCTCCTTGGCGGCCTGGGTGCCTGAGTTCATCGCCACGCCCACGTTCGCCTGGGCCAGGGCCGGGGCGTCGTTGGAGCCGTCGCCGGTCATCGCCACGAGCTTGCCGAGCTTCTGCTCCCGGTCGATCACGGCGATCTTGTCCTCGGGGGTGGCCTCGGCGATGAAGTCGTCGACGCCGGCCTCCCGGGCGATGACCCCCGCAGTGATCGGGTTGTCGCCGGTAAGCATCACGGTGCGGATCCCCATGCGGCGCAGCTGGTCGAAGCGCTCCCGGATGCCCGGCTTGATGATGTCCTTGAGGTAGATCACCCCCAGGATGTCGTTGCCCCGGCAGGCCGCCAGGGGGGTGCCGCCGAGCCTGGACACCTGCTCGTAGGCCCCGTCAAGGTCGTCGGGCACGGTGCCGCCCCGGGAGCGCACGAATCCCTTGATGGCGTCGACGGCCCCCTTGCGGAATTCGATCCCGCCGGGGTCGTCGCTGCCGCTCATGCGGGTGCGGGCCGAGAACTCGAGACCCGTGGCCTGCTCGGCGGCGAAGGGCAGCACGGCGCCGCGCTGTTCCGCCAGCCGCACGATCGATCGCCCCTCGGGGGTCTGGTCGAAGCAGCTGGCCGCCAGGGCCACCTCCGCCAGCTCCACCTCCCGGTGACCGCCCACCGGCAGGAACTCCTCCGCCAGCCGGTTGCCGAGGGTGATGGTGCCGGTCTTGTCGAGCACCAGGGTGTTGATGTCGCCGCAGGCCTCCACGGCCCGGCCCGAGGTGGCGATGACGTTGAACTGGGCCACCCGGTCCATGCCGGCGATGCCGATGGCCGACAGCAGGCCGCCGATGGTGGTGGGGATGAGGGCCACCAGCAGCGCCACCAGGGTCACCACCGGGGTGGGTTCCTTGAGGTAGGCGGCCAGGGGCGGCAGGGTGGCCACGGCAATCAGGAACACCTGGGTGAGCACCGCCAGCAGCACCGTCAGGGCGATCTCGTTGGGTGTCTTGGTGCGCTCGGCTCCCTCCACCAGGGCGATCATCCGGTCGATGAAGCCCTTGCCCGGATCGGCGCTGATGCGGATCGTCAGCTGGTCGGAGAGGATCCGGGTGCCGCCCGTCACCGAGCTGGCCACGTCGGAGCCGGCCTCCTTGAGCACCGCCGCCGATTCGCCGGTGATCGCCGACTCATCCACCGAGGCGACCCCCTCGATCACCTCGCCGTCCGCCGGAATTGTGTCGCCGGCCGAGACCAGCACCACGTCGCCCTTGCGCAGGCTGGAGGAATCCACGGGCCGTTCGCCGCCGGCGGGATCGAGCAGCCGGGCCTGGGTGCGGGCCTGGGTGCGGCGCAGGGCATCGGCCTGGGCCTTGCCGCGGCCCTCCGCCAGGGCCTCGGCGAAGTTGGCGAACAGCAGCGTGGCCAGCAGGGTGAGGCTCACCAGGCCGTTGAACAGCCTGCCGCTGTCTTCGGCACCGTCGCCGAACAGATCGGGGCTCACGGTGGCCAGCAGGCAGACGACCGTGCCGCACCAGACCACGAACATCACCGGGTTGGCCGCGGCGGTGCGGGGATCGAGCTTCACGAACGCCTCCAGGACGGCGCGGCGCACCAGGCCCTTCCGGCGGGGCCGGGGCGTGTAGCGCCGCTGGTCGCGGCGGCCCCGCGGCATGCGGGGAAACAGGGTGCGGGCCGGCAGGGAGGTCATCGGGGGGTGGAGCGGCGATGGGGATGGGCGGGGACGGACGGGAGCGCGGGCCTGGCGGAGCGGGGCCTGGGGATTCAGGACACCAGCAGCAGTCCGTCGGCGATCGGCCCGAGGGCGAGCACGGGGAAGAAGGTCAGGGCGCCGAGGATCACCAGCACCACCGCCAGCACCACCGTGAACAGGCTGGTGTCGGTGGCGAGGGTGCCGGGACCCGGCGGCAGCGCCGGCTTGCGGGCGTAGCCGTCGGCCAGCAGCACCAGGGCGGCGATCGGCAGGTAGCGTCCGCCCAGCAGGCTGAGGCTGGTGCTGAGGTTCCACCAGAGGCTGCCGTCCCCGAGACCCTCCAAGCCGCTGCCGTTGTTGGCCGCTGCGGAGGCGTACTCGTAGACCACCTGGCTGATGCCGTGGGGCCCGGGGTTGCTGATCCCCGTCAGGTCCGTGGCTCCGGCCATGGTGAACGCCGCGGGCAGCAGCACGAACACCGGGTGGATCAGCAGGATCAGGCTGCTCCACACCACCTCCGCCTTCTCCACCTTGCGGCCCAGGAATTCAGGTGTCCGGCCCACCATCAGACCGGTGAGGAACACCGCCAGCACCATGAACACCAGCAGGTAGGCGATGCCGGTGCCCTGGCCGCCGAACAGCACCTGCAGGAACAGGTTGAACAGGGCCACCAGGTTGGAGAGCGGCAGCAGCGAATCCATGGCGCCGTTGACGGCCCCCGTCATCGAGCCGGTGGTGAGGACGGCCCAGAACGCCGTCAGCCCGGCTCCGAAGCGCAGCTCCTTGCCCTCCAGGTTGGGACCGCTGATCCAGGCCGCCAGGGCCGGGTTGCCCCCCTGCTCCGCCGCCATCGCCAGGGCGGAGCCGGTGGCGATGAGTGCCGTGACCAGCAGCAGCAGCAGGGTGCTCTGGCGGCGGTTGCCGAGGAAACGCCCGAAGGCGTCGATGCTGGCGGCCGGGATGGCCACCATCGCCCAGGTGCTCACCAGGTTGGTGAACCCGTCCGGGTTCTCGAAGGGGTGGGCGGAATTGGCCCCGTAGAAGCCGCCGCCGTTCTCACCCAGCTGCTTGATCGCCTCGAACAGGGCCACCGGGCCGCGGATCAGCAGCTGGCTGCCCCCCTCCAGGGTGGTGATCCGCAGCGGATCGGCCAGGGTCATCGGCACCCCGCAGAACAGCAGCGGCACGGCGAGCAGCAGGCTGCCGGGGATCAGCACCCGGGTGAGGGCACGGAGCAGCTGGCGGTGGAAGTTCCCCAGGGGCAGGCCGCACAGGCCGCGGATCACCGCGAAGCCCACCGCCAGGCCGCTGGCCGCCGAGACGAACATCAGGAACTGGATCACCCCCAGCTGGGCGAAGGTGCCCAGGGTCTGCTCCGGCACGTAGTGCTGCTGGTCGGTGTTGGTGAGAAACGAGAGGGTGGTGTGCAGGGCCAGGTCCCAGCGCAGGCCGGGCCAGCCGAGGGGGTTGAGCCAGGCGGGCTGGAAGGCCAGCGGCAGGAAGGCCAGGCCGCCGAAGCAGGCATTGGCCACCAGGAAGGGCTGCAGGTAGGCCCAGGCCGTGGCCGCCGGCTGGCCCCGGTCACCGATCCAGCGCAGCAGCGCCGTCTCCAGCGGCAGCAGCCAGGGGTCCCAGCCGGGCTGGGGGCGGTCATCGAAGACCTGCCAGAGGTGGCGGCCCAGGGGAAAGGCCGTGAGCACCGCCACCGCCAGGGTGATGGCGGCGAGGAACCAGGGGAGCATGGGCAGCGTGTCCTGCGGTGGCGCCCACCCTCCCGCCAACGGGGCGGCCGCCGCAACTGACGAATGGCAGGGTTGGAGCCAGCACAGTGACGGCCGCTTCAGGCGCCGCCGCAGCTGTGCTGGCTGTCCGGCAAGGTCCAGGTGCCGCCGGTGCGCAGGTTGCGGGCCCGGTAGACGCGGCCGCGCCCGTCGCCGCGGGGAGCCCCGCTGCAATCCGGCACGAAGCTCAGACAGAGCTCCACCGGATCCCCTTCCCGGCTGCTGTGGATCGCCGGCACCATGTCGTAGGAAACCTGGTAGCCCCCGTTGGTGTAGCTGACGGCGGAGCCGGAGCCGGCGATGGGGATCTGGACGCCGTTGGCGTCAGCGGCACTCAGCCGGTAGAGGATCTCCCGGATGAACGTCGGGCTGCACGCGCCGAGGCGGCGGGGCAGGGGCGCGGCGGCGGCGGGGGCGACCGGCAGCAGCAGGGCGGCCGCCAGCAGGGCCGGCCAGCGGCGGCGGTTTCTGGCCATCAGCGCAACGGTCCCGGCGGTCCCCCGTTGGTAGGGCGCCCGCCGCGGCTTGTCAGCGGAGGCCACCGGCGGCCTGGCCCGCTGGCGGGGCGGAAGCCAGCAGGGCTTCGGCGGCTCGGCGGGCATCGGTGGCGGCCAGGGGAGTGCGCTGCAGGAAGGCCACCACCAGGCCGCCTTCGAACAGCAACTGCAACTGGCGGGCCAGACCCTCCGGGTCGGCGACGGCGAGATCGCGGCAGAGACCCTCCAGGAGGTCGCGGCAACCCCCCTTGAAGGCCTCGGCCGCCTGCCGGGGCAGATCCTCAGCCTCGGGGTACTCGCTGGCGGCCTTGATGAACAGGCAGCCATGGAACTGCGGCGAGCGCACCGCCTGCTCCAGCCAGTCGAACACCGCCAGCAGGCGCGCCCCGGGGTCCTCCGGCGCCGCGGCGATCCGCTTGGCCAGCCCCGCGGCGATGGCGTTGCTGCGGCGTTCCAGCACGGCGGCGATCAGTTCCTCCTTGGATCGGAAGTGCTTGTAGAGGGTCATCTTGGCCACCCCGGCCTCGGCCAGCACCGTGTCGATGCCCACGGCCCGGTAGCCGTGGCGGGCGAAGAGCCCCTCAGCCGTGTCCAGCAGCGCGTCCCGCTTGGCGGAGGTCCTGGTGGTGGCGCCGCTCGCTGGCATGGAGTTCGCTGCTGTCCTCCCAATCTAGTGAGTAGACAGAAAGGTCTGCTACCTTTGGATGCGCAGACCGGTCTGTCTACTCAGGCTGTCCGCATCCCCTGGCCCCCCATCCCCTCGACCTGATGCTCAAGCTCCACGGCCACGAACTCTCCGGCAACAGCTACAAGGTGCGCCTGTTCCTGGAACTGCTCGGGCTCGATTACGAGTGGGTCCGCGTCGATCTGATGGCCGGCGAGCACAAGGGGGAGGCGTTCCTCGCCCTCAATCCCTTCGGCCAGGTGCCCGTGCTCCAGGAGGACGGCATCACCCTCGCCGACGCCCAGGCGATCCTCTTCTACCTGGCGGCCCGCCAGGGGGATGGCCTCTGGCTCCCCGCCGATCCCCTCGGCCAGGCCCGGGTGGTGCGCTGGCTTTCCACTGCGGCCGGCGAGGTGCGCCAGGGGCCGGAGAGCGCCCGGCTGCATCACCTGTTCGGCGTCCAGGCGATCCCGATCGAGCGGGCCACCGAGAAGGCCGCCTTCCTGCTCGACCGGCTCGAGCGGCACCTGGCCCACCGGCAGTGGCTGGAGCTGGAGCGTCCCACCATCGCCGACATCGCCGTGTTCCCCTACGTGGCCCTGGCCCCGGACGGCGGCATCGATCTGGCCCCCTATCCCAACGTTTGCGCCTGGATCGGGCGGATCAAGGCGCTGCCGGGCTACGTGCCCATGAAGGGCCTGGAGGCCTGAGAGGAACTTCCCCCATGAGCCAGCACTACCTGCATCGCCATCTCACCCCCGCCGTGGGCGAGGCCCAGCTCCAGGCCTATGGCCAGAGCCAGGGCGTACCCCCGGCCCCGGCGTCCGATCGCCTCAGTGCCAGGGAGATCGCCTTCATCAGCGCCCGCGACAGCTTCTATCTGGCCAGCCTCACCGAAGCGGGTGCCCCCTACCTGCAGCACCGGGGCGGGCCGGTGGGCTTCCTGACGGTGCTCGATGAGCGCACCCTGGGGTTCGCCGATTACGGCGGCAATCGCCAGCTGCTCACCGCCGGCCATCTGCGCCGGGATCCGCGGGTGGCCCTGTTCCTGATGGATTACCCCGCCCGTCGCCGGCTCAAGATCGACGGGGAAGCGCAGGTGGTGCCGCCCGCTGATGACCCCCAGTTGGCGGAGCAGCTGGGACCGCAGGCTGCCGGGGAGGTGGAGCGCCTCTTCCGCATCCGGGTGGAGGCCTTCGACTGGAACTGCCCCCAGTTCATCACTCCCCGGTTCACAGCCGCGGAGCTGGAAGCCCAGCTGCGACCGTTGCAGGAGCGGATCGCTGCGCTGGAGGATGAGCTCCAGGGTCTGCGCCGGCACCCCTCATGACGACCCTTTCATGACGCTCCTTCGCCGCCCCGCTGGGGAAAGGACACATCCAGCACCAGGCAGCCTTCCTCGCTGCGAAAAGGTCCATGCAGCTCCCCCGGCGGCCGGCTGGCGTAGTGCCCGCTCTCCAGCCACAGGCCGAAGGCCGCATCGAACAGGCGCCCGCTGACGATGAAGATCTCCTCGGGGAAGGGGTGGGCCTTGCCCCCGAAGGCGGTGGTGTCGGCCCCGGGCAAGAAGTGGGTGAGGCGGGTGATCTCCCCGGTGGCCGGATCCTCACTGAGCACCAGCTCCTGCACCTGGCCCTCCAGCCCCTCCAGCCAGCGCCAGCGATGGGCCTGCTCCGGCGCCAGCGGATTCCAGTACGTGCTGGTGGTCTTGCTCATGGTGGGGTGAGGTGGGCGTCGACCAGTGGTGCCAGCCGCCCGGCGTGATGCAGGCCGAGATCATGGTCGCCGCCGTTGATCACGTGCAGACGGGCATCGGGCAACAGCATGGCCAGGCGCTCCCCCGCGGCCACCGGGCTGAACGGGTCGGCATCGCCCCAGAGCAGCAGGGTGGGTGCGGCGACCTCCGCCAAGTGCCCGGAGAGGTCGGTCGTTTCCGTGGCGAACCAGTCGGGGAGGTGGGACAGGCTGGTGCGGAAGCCGGCCCGCCAGTCGGCGGCCCCCAGCTCGGCCATCGGAAGGCCGCCGGAGGTGGCGGCCAGCACCAGATGTGTCACCCAGCGGGGCCGGGCCAGGGCGGCCCGCAGGGCCAGCACCCCGCCCATCGACTGGGCGATCACGGCGCAGGGGCGATCCAGCGGCTCCAGCACCAGGGTCAGCAGGTCGTCGAAGCCTTCCACCCCCGGCCGGGACGGCGTGTCGCCGAAGCCCGGCCAGCCCAGGTGCAGCCGCTCGGCGTGGCAGGCCAGCCGCTGCTCCAGGGGGCGCCAGAAGGCCGTGTCGCCCGAGGCGCCGGGGAGGAACAGCAGCCGCTCGGGCCGGCCGCTCACGGCCAATCCGCCCCCACCCCCACCAGGGCCGCACTCGCCTCCCAGAGCCGCCGGGCCAGATCGGCGTCCTGGCCTTCGGCGCTGGTGGCGGTGGCCTCGAACACGTGCCGGCCCGGAGCCGTGACGCGGTTGCGGTGGTAGGTGAAGCCGCTGGCGGCGTAGGCGTCATCGCTGGCCAGGGCGGCCAGCAGGGCCCCGGCGTTCTCGACGCTTTCGGTGAGGCGCAGCAGCGAGCGGGCCGCCAGGGCGAACAGCCTTTGGCCCAGCTCGTTGGACTGGCGGCTGTAGCGCCAGAAGCCGCCTGTGCTGGTGGGCGGGATCACCAGCCCGGGGCTCCAGGCCAGGACGGGCCAGGGTGTGCCCTGCGCCTCCAGCCGCTGGGCGAACTCGCGGGCGAACAGCACGTTGCAGAGCTTGCTGTCCTTGTAGGCCTTGTCGGCACTGAACGGAGCCGAGCCGTCCACCATCGTGGTGCCCTGGCCCGGCACCAGGCCCGCCAGCGCGCCCAGGCCCGCCGGCGCCCCCACCTTGCCCCCCGCCGTGGTGGGGTCGTGCACCTCGCTGGCGGTGACCACCAGCCGCGGCGATCGGCCCGCCGCCAGCAGGGGCCGCAGCTGTTGCGCCAGCAGAAAATGGCCCAGATGGTTCACCCCGAAGCTGAGCTCATGGCCCTGGGCAGTGCGGCGCGGTTCGCTGGCGCCGGCGTACTGCAGGCCGGCATTGAGCACGAGGGTGTCGATGGGGGTCCCCTGGGCCCGCAGGGCGGCGGCACAGGCCCGCACGCTCTCCAGATCCGCCAGGTCGCAGACCGAGGCGGCGGGGGGTGTGCCGGTGCCGGCCCGCTCCAGCACCCGGCGTGCGGCCGCCTCGGCGCTGGCCCGGTCCCGGCAGGGCAGGGTGAGCCGGTGGCCGGCCCGGCAGAGGATCACCGCCGCCTCGAAGCCGATGCCGGAATTGCTGCCGGTCAGGAGGATGTGGCGCGCTGCAGCCAAGGGCGGACTCCTGCGGGTGCCGGAAGGGTGCCGAGCGGGCCAAGCCTATGGAGGCCGGGCCCCGGGCCGCCGGCTCCGGGCTTGCCAGAGTGATCTCGATGTCCCGACTCCCGCGACGCTCGTTCCTGGCGCTGGCGGTGGCCGCGGGCCTGGCGGCGGCCATCGGCACCGGGGTGGCGTTCCGGGAGCACACCCGCAACGTCCTCACGGTCGTCAACAGGAGCGGTCGCACGATCAGGTCCCTGCAGGTGTCCCTGCCCTGGGAGACGCTGAGGTTCGGGCCGATCGCTCCTGGGGAGACGGTCAGCCGCTCCTTCCGCATCGTCTCCGATGCGAGTTTCGTGATCGAGGGCGAGCTGGCGGACGGCACCGGCCTGCGGGCCGAGGAGGGTTATGTCACCAACAGCCAGTACGGGGAAGGGGTCCGGATCGAGGTGGGTCCCGGCGGCACGCTCAGCTTCAGCCAGGGGCGCCGGGGCCGGTGACGGCGATGCCCTGGCCGTTCCATCGGGGAACGGGCGCGGCAGCGATCAGAACAGCTTGAACAGGTTGAAGCCACCACCTTGGGGAGCCGGCGCCTCCTGGCCCGCGCCGAAGCCCGGATCGAGGCGCTCCATGCCGTCCCCCAGCAGCCGGGTGGCGGTGGAGCGGCGCTCCAGGCTGAGCCGCCAGGCGGGGCTGCCCTGGGGGCTGCTCAGCAGCAGGGTGTCGCCGTAGGCGGTGAAGCTCACCATCGCCGCCCCCATGGCCGCCATGGCCTGGGCGCTCACCGTGCAGGTGGTGCGCTCCGGGGCCAGCAGCACGCCGCGCTGCACCAGCCGGGCCGCTTCCGGGGCCCGCAGGTCATCCGGCACGGCACTGTCGGCCATCGGCAGCTCGCTGGAGGTCCACATGACGATGTCGCCCTCCTGGCGACCCATGCCCGTGGCCGTCGCCTGGTAGCCGAGGGCGGTGGGGATGGTCGGCCAGCTCAGCCGTTGGGCGCCCCCGGCCGGGGTGCTCGTCAGCTTCACCGGGGCCAGGAAGTCGTGGCCGCTGCCCACCTGGAAGCGGATCTCCGGGGCGTAGTTGCTGGCCACCAGATGGGTCCCCACCAGGGAGGCCTGCGGCGGCACCGCGGGGGCCGCCTCGCCCGACGGCCAGCGGCCCGAGGTGCCCGTGGGGCCGGTGGCGGTTCCCAGCCGCTTCAGCCCCGACAGCACCTGGCGTCGCTGCTCCGTGGTCAGTCCCTGCAGGGTGATGATCTCGGGCTGGCCGGCGCCGGCGCTCTCGCCGCAACCGCGGAAGAGCAGCAGCCGGCCCTTGGCCTCGGGGATGTCCTCCTCCTTCCACTCCCGGCCGAGCTGCCCGGGGCTGGCGGCTCCGCTCGTCAGCGGCAGGGCGGTTCCCATGGCCATGGCGGCCGGGATGCGGTGCTCGGCGTTGGGGTTGGCGGCGGTCTGCGGTGATTGCAGCCGCAGCTCCAGCTGGCGGCTGCTGGCGCCCATGGCCGGCCGACCCCCCAGCATCATCTGCAGCATGCCGGCGCCCCCCATCGCCCCCATCCCCGTCGTGGTGGTGGCCTCGATCGTGTAGATGACGACCGGTGCCGCCGGCCTGGGTCCCGGTTTTGCCGCCGCCGGCAGAACCTGGCCGGTGCCCAGCAGAAGAAGGAGCGGGGCCGTCGCCTGCCACCGAGCCCGTCGACCTGCGCCCATGTCCGTCCCCATCACCCAGGCAGGCCAATCTATGGGCCGCCGCCGTGCCCATGGGCGGTCGCCGCCGCGGGCGGTAGACCACGGTCTGCCTGCCGACCCTGCGATGGACTCCGCCGCCCCGTCCCCGCTCCAGCGCATCGACCAGGACCTCTTCGATGCGGTGGCCGCCGCCGCCGCCGGCTCCCCCCGCCGGCGCCGCAACCACAACTTCCACGCCCCCACCGACCGGGTGCAGCGCTTCCTGAACGTGCTGCAGCCCGGCACCTACGTGCGGCCCCACCGCCATCGGCGCGCGCAGCCCGGCGACGGTTTCGAGTGCTTCCTCGTGCTGCAGGGGGCGGTGGGGCTGCTGCTGCTCGATGCCAAGGGACGGGTGCTGCAGCGGGAGCGGATCAGCGCCGCCGGCCCCCTGCGCGGCATCGAGCTGGCCGAGGGGGTCATCCACACCCTGGTGGCCCTCTCGCCCGATGCCGTGATGATGGAGATCAAGCAGGGGCCCTACGAGCCCGCCGCCGACAAGGACTTCCTGGCCGGATTCCCCCTCGAGGGAAGCGAGGCCGCCGCGGCGCAGGAGGCGGCCTGGCGGGCGCTGTTCGGGCCCGGGGACGACCACCTCTCCCCTGCCCACCCCCTCCCCTGAGCGCCCGGCCCCGGGCCAGGCCGTTCAGGCCAGATCGGCGCGGCGGCAGAAGCTGCAGTGGCCCCAGCGGGCCATCTCCCCGGCCGGCGCCGGCCGGCCGCAGGCGGGGCAGTCGGCCAGGCCGTGCACGTCGCAGCGGCTGGGATGGACGGCCCATACCTCCGCCTCGCTGAGGCTGCCGGGCGTTGCGGAGGCGCCGGGGTGGTGCTGCTGCACCCGCACGTCTCGGACGCTGAAGCCGGCGCCCCGCAGCGACCCCAGCAACTGGTGGCGGTTGTACTGCAGGGCCTGCAGCCAGGGCCCGGGTGCGGCGCCCACGGTCAGCAGGCCCCCCTGCAGCTGCAGGGGACGGCAGTGGGGGGCCAGCTGGGGCCCGGCGATCCGTGGCCACTCCCGCCACAGGGCGGCCAGATGGCCGTCGCGGCGCCACTCCTGCTGGAGGTTGTCCAGGCAGCTGGCCAGGGCACTGGCCGGGGGCCGGGCGGGCGGCATCAGCAGGGCGACGTTGCCCACCTGCCGGGTCTGCACCGCCTCGACGCGCTGGCGACGGGAGCCGCTGCGGGAGCTGCTTGGCTCGGAGGCGCGGCGCTGGCGGGACCGGGAAGGCTCCATCAACACACGCTAAGGCGTGCTTCGGCCGGTGATGGAAACCCGTTCCCGGGTTGACGGGGCAGGCCGCTGGGCAAGGCTGGGACCCGGAGAACCTCCATCCCCGGGGCATCGCCATGGCCGGCTACTTCGACGATCCCACCCTGATCCGCCAGGTCCCGGTCCTCCGCGCCGCCTATTCCGACCGCACCGCCTGGCTGCTGGCGGAGATCGCCCGGCTGGTCTACGAGAAGCTGCCCGCCGAGATCCGGATCGACGAGCTCGTGCTCCGCATCCTCGAGTCGGCCCGCAGCCAGCGGGGGGAGTCGGTGGTGCGGGCCCTGGTGGCGGCCGCCATCGAGAACGGCCAGACGGTGGACGGGGTGGTGGTCTCGGCCCTGGAGACGGCCGGCTTCGAACTGCTCGAGGGCATCGCCGTGCAGGGCAGCGAGGCGATCCTGGTCCGCCTGAACCTCCCCTCCGGCCGGGGGCCCGACGCCATGCTTGTGCTGGCCTTCCGGGGCACCCAGGTCACCAGCATCCACGACATCAGCGCCGATCTGCGGGCCCACCTGGTGGCGGCCCCCGGCGGCGGCCGGGCCCATGCCGGGTTCCTCGCCGCCTTCGACAAGGTGCGCGCCCCCCTGCAGGCCGCCCTGGCGCGCCATCCAGGTGCCCCCCTCTACATCACCGGCCATTCCCTCGGCGGCGCCCTGGCCCTGGTGGCCACCCGCTACCTCGGCTCGGACAGCACCGGCGCCACCTACACCTTCGGCTGCCCCCGGGCCGGCGATGACGCTTTCTTCGCCCCGATCCGGACGCCCATCTACCGGATCGTCAATGCCGCCGACGGGGTGACCCGCATCCCCTTCGGCTACAGCCTGCTGATCCTGCTGAGTCTGATCCGGCTGATTCCCATCAACGGCACCTTCCGGATCGCCGAGTTCCTGCGGCGGAACCTCTTCGGCTACACCCATGCCGGCAGCGTGGTGTTCCTCTCCGACGCCGCCAACCTCCCGGATGACCAGCAGATCCCCTTCCGGGACCTGAAGGTGGTGATGAGCCCGGACGCGTTCTGGCGTTTCTGCGTCGTGGTCCGCCGCTTCCTGCTCACCAGGGGCAAGGCGGTGGTCGCCGACCATTCCATGGGCGACTACGCCCTCAAGCTGCAGGCCCACGCCCGGCGCCGCAACAGCTGAGGGCCCCAGGCCCGGGTGTGGGTGCGGCAATCCGCTGATCGCCGGGGAAGACCGGGTGGCCGGTTCTGGCTACGCTCGATTTCTGCACTGGCCCCGCCTCCATGGGTTTCTTCGATCGGCTGAGCCGTCTTCTGCGCGCCAACCTCAACGATCTGGTGAGCAAGGCGGAGGATCCGGCCAAGATCCTCGACCAGTCCGTGGCCGACATGCAGGCCGACCTGGTCAAGCTGCGCCAGGCCGTGGCCACCGCCATCGCCAGCCAGAAGCGGCTGCAGAACCAGGCCGAGCAGGCCGAAGCCCAGGCCCGCACCTGGTATGAGCGGGCCGAGCTGGCCCTCAAGAAGGGGGAGGAGGACCTGGCCCGCGAGTCCCTCTCCCGCCGCAAGACCTACCAGGACACCGCCACCGCCCTCAACGCCCAGCTCAACGGCCAGGCCTCCCAGGTCGACACCCTCAAGCGCAGCCTCACCGCCCTCGAGGGCAAGATCGCCGAGGCCAAGACCAAGAAGGACATGCTCAAGGCCCGTGCCCAGGCGGCCCAGGCCCAGGAGCAGCTCCAGAACGCCGTGGGCAGCCTGAGCACCAACAGCTCGATGGCCGCCTTCGACCAGATGGAGGAGAAGGTGCTCAACATGGAGGCCCGCAGCCAGGCCGCCGCCGAGCTGGCCGGTGCCGATCTCGAAAGCCAGTTCGCCGCCCTCGAGGGCAGCGACGTCGATGACGAACTGGCGGCCCTCAAGACCCGCCTCGAAGGCGGCAAGACCCCCATCTCCCTGCCCATGGAGGGCGGCCCGGCCCCCCAGCTGGAGCCGGTCAAGGTGGCCGAGGTGAACGCCGAGCTCGAGGAACTGCGCCAGTCCATCGACAAGCTCTGAATTCATACAATCGGGCCACCGCTGTCCCGACCGCCGTGCCCGCCGACGTCGACTCCCCCGTCCTCGACCTCACCGATGCCACCTTCCAGGCCTCGGTCCTGGAGGTGCCGGGCCCGGTGCTGGTCGACGTCTGGGCCCCCTGGTGCGGCCCCTGCCGGCTGATGGCCCCCCTGATGACCTGGGCCGCCACGGCCTATGCCGACGCCCCCGGCGGCGCTCTCACCGTCGGCAAGCTGGAGGCCGACCCCAATCCCGTCAGCCGCGACAGCCTCAAGGTGCAGGGCCTCCCCACCCTGATCCTGTTCCGCGGCGGCCAGGAACTGGCCCGCCACGAAGGTGCCATGGCCCAGTCCCAGCTGAAGGCTTTCCTGGATGCCCATCTCTGAGCGCCTGTCGCGGCTCGGCAGCGGCGTCTTCGCCCGCAACGACCAGCGCAAGGCCGCCTACAGCGCCCGGGCCGCCGCCGGCCACGGCCCGGATGGGGCGCCCCTGCCGCCGCTGCTGGATCTCTCCCTCGGCTCCACCGACCTCCAGCCGCCCGCTGTGGCCCTCGAGGCCATCGCCGCCGGCCTGAGCCGGCCCGAGAGCGCCTCCTACTGCCTGCATGCCGCCACCCTGCCCTTCCGGGAAGCGGTGGCGGCCTGGGCGCGGCGACGGTTCGACGTGGCCGTGGACCCGGAAACGGAGGTGCTGCTGCTGGTGGGCTCCCAGGAGGGCACCGCCCACCTGCCGCTGGCGGTGCTCAACCCCGGCGATCGGGCCCTGCTGCTCGACCCCTACTACCCCTCCCATCGGGGGGGGCTGCATCTGGCCAGTGCCGAACCGGTGCTGCTGCCCCTCGACGCCGACGCCGGCTGGCGGCCCGACTTCGACCGGCTGTCCCCCAGCCAGTGGCAGTCGCTGAAGCTGATGGTGCTGGGCTTCCCCCACAACCCCACCGCCACCACCGGAGAGCAGGCCTGGCTGGATGGGGCGGTGGAGCGGGCCCTGCGTCATGACGTGGTACTCGCCCACGACAACCCCTACGTGGATCTGGCCCTGGAGGGGGAGGCCCCCGCCCTGCTGCGCCATCCCGACTGGCGCCGCTGCGGCATCGAGTTCTTCTCCTTCTCCAAGAGCTGGTGCCTCGGGGGTTACCGGCTGGCGTTTGCCATCGGCGCCGAGGAGCTGATCACCGCCCTGCGCCAGCTCAAGGGGGTGGTGGATTTCAACCAGTCCCTGGCGTTGCAGGCCGGGGCGATCGCCGCCCTGGAGCAGGCCCCCCATTGGCCCGGGCAGCTGCGCGGCGTCTACCGCGAGCGCCGTGACCGCATGGCCGCCGCCCTCGAGGCCCAGGGCTGGCCGGTGCGCCTGCCGTCGATGGCCCTCTACCTGTGGCTGCAGATCCCCGCCGTGGCACGGGAGCGGGGTCTGGACTCGGAACGCTTCTGCGCCACCCTGCTGGAGGGCACCGGCGTCTGCCTCACCCCCGGCAACGGCTTCGGCCCCGGCGGTGAGGGGTGGCAGCGGCTGGCCCTGGTGCACCCGGCCGGCGAGCTGGAGGCCGGTGCGGCCCGCATCGGCGACTGGCTGCGGCGGTTTTGATCGGCGCGATCGGTGCCCGGCGGCGGCGCCCCACGGCGGGCACGGGGGCCCCGCCGGAGCTGGCCCCCTGGCGGCTGCGGTGGCTGCCGGTGTGCGCCAGCACCGAAACGGAACTGGACCGCTGGCTGGCCCGGGATCCGCGGCTGGCCGGCGACAGGCCGCTGTTGGCCCCCCGGGCCGTGATCGCCCGCCGGCAGCGCTTCGGCCGCGGCCAGCAGGGCCGGCCCTGGTGTTCCCCGGCCGGGGGGGTCTGGCTCAGTGCGGCCCTGCCCTGGCCGGCGCAAGCGGCGACGGCCGCGGCCCCCGGCCTGGCGGTGGCGGTGGGACTCTGCCTGCGGCTGGAGGCCCGGGGCCTGCCGGTGCGGCTCAAGTGGCCCAACGACCTGCTGCTGCCCGGCGCGGGTGGCCCCCGGAAGCTGGCGGGCCTGCTGCCGCGCCTGCGGCTGCGGGGGGGCTCCTGCCGCTGGGCCCGGGTGGGGGTGGGGCTCAACGCCAGCAACCGGGCGCCTCAGGGTGGTGTGGCCCTGGCGGAGCTGCTGGGAGCCGGCTGTGCCGATCCCCGGCACTGGGTCGGGGAGGTGCTGGCGGCCCTGGAGTGGGCCATGGCCTGGGCCGGGCGGCCCCAGGAGGTCTGCCGGCAGGCGGAGCGGCGCCTGCATCTTCCCAATGGTCCGATCCACCTCGATGGCATCGACTGGTGGCCCGCCGGGCTGGCGGCCGACGGTGGCCTGCGCCTGGTGGCCGGCAGCGCCGAGCGGGTGCTGCACCGCGGCTTCGGCGCCGGATGAAGACCCCCCGTACACTGGTCTCCGGCAATTCCGGCGCCGGGTCGTCCCCCTGCACGCCCCCCGGTGTCCCTCCCTGACATGGCTTCCCAGCCCCTCACCGTCCTGACGGCGCTCGGCGCCAGCGCTGCCGCCTCCTGGCTGGCCATGCCGCTGGTGCTCGCCCAGGCGGTTCCCGCCCTCGAGCCGGCGGATCAGGCGGCCCCGGCCCCGGCCCCGGCGCCGACGCCGGTGCAGCGTCCCTCGGTGCGGATCGCGGCGCCGGTGACCCGCCCCGAGTTCCAGACCCCGGTGCAGCCCCTGGCCCCCCCGCCCCCGGTCACCGGGGAAGCCCCCCCGGCCACCCTGCGGCCCGGAACGGCGGAGCGCCGGCCGGAGCCGCCCCGCCGCTTCGACGCCTCCCTCGATGCCCTGGTGCGGGAGGGGGTCGTCACCCCCGCGGAGCGCGTGCGGGTGCGCGGCTCGCTGCTGTCACCCCAGGAGGCCGCCACCCGCAGCCGGGCCTGCAAGGCCGGCGCCCTCTCGGCCCAGGAGTGCAGCACCGGCGTGATCATCATCGGCCGCGGCCGCAAGGATGGCCTCAGCGACGGCCTGGGCGAGGGGGATCTGGTGGCCGGGGGCCGCGGGGCCGGTTTCGGCGGCTTCGGCTTCGACGCCTCCCCCCTGCCGCCGATCACCGTGCCGGTCAGCGCCCTGCTCACCGGTGCCGGCGGCAGCTTCCGCCTCACCGACGTGTTCCGCGTCACCCCCCGGCCCGCCCCGATCATCGGCAACGGCAACCAGCGGCTGCTCTTCCCCTTGATCGGCTCGGCCGTCACCACCAGCGGCTTCGGCTATCGCCTGCATCCGGTCCTGGGCAGCTGGCTGATGCACGCCGGCCGTGATCTGGCCGCGCCCGAGGGCACCCCGGTGGTGGCCGCCCTCTCCGGGCGCGTCGTCAGCAGCGGCCTGGCCGGCGGCTATGGCCTGGCGGTGGAGATCGAGCACGACCGGCCCCGGCGTCGCACCCTCTACGGCCACCTCTCCGAGCTCTACGTCAAGGACGGCGAGATGGTGCGCCAGGGCGAGGTGATCGGCCGGGTCGGCAGCACGGGCCTGAGCACCGGCCCCCACCTGCATTTCGAGCTGCGCCTGCCCCAGGACGGCGGCTGGGTGGCCACCGACCCCGGCGACCTCGATCCGGGCGGCGGCCTGTTCGCCGGCCTGGCCAGTGCCGACGGCAGCGGCCCCACAGACGCGGTGGCCCTGCTGATGGGTCAGCTGATCGCCACTCTGGAGCGTCCCCGCTCCCCGCTGCCCCTGCCCGGGGAGCGGCTGAGCGTGCCCCCCACCGCCCGCCCGACGCCGGGCTGAGGGCGCCTCAGGCGCTGATGCGGCCGTCGCGGAAGTGCACCACCCGGTCGGCCCTGGCGCCCACCTCGGTTTCGTGGGTCACCAGCAGGATGGTGATCCCCTGGGCATTGAGATCGCCGAACAGGCTCAGCACCTCCTCGGTGGTGTGGGAGTCGAGGGCGCCGGTGGGCTCGTCGGCCAGCAGCATGGCCGGGTCGTTGATGATCGCCCGGGCCAGGGCCACCCGCTGCTGCTGGCCCCCGGAGAGCTGGTTGGGCTTGTTCTCCAGCCGGTGGGAGAGGCCCACCCGATCGAGGGCCGCCAGGGCCCGCCGTCGCCGCTCCTCCTTGGGGACACGGGCGTAGATCATCGGCAGCATCACGTTGTCGATCGCGCTCAGCTGGGGCAGCAGGTGGAACTGCTGGAAGACGAAGCCCAGCTGCTGGTTGCGCAGGTCGGCCAGTTCGTCGTCGTCGAGGCTGTCGACATCGGTGCCGTTGAGCCGGTAGCTGCCGGAGCTGGGACGGTCGAGGCAGCCGAGGATGTTCATCGCGGTGCTCTTGCCGGAGCCGCTGGCCCCCATCACCGCCAGGTAGTCGCCCTTCTGGACGATCAGGGAGAGGTCGTCGAGGGCGCGCACCTCGGTGTCGCCGCTGCCGTAGACCTTCGAGACGTGGACCAGTTCGGCCACCGGTGGGGGGAGGGACTCCATGGCCGCCAGGCTAGGGAAATCTGCCCCCGACTCAGCCCAGTGGGGCGATGGCGCTGGCGGCGATGGCCTGCTGCAGGATCGGGGTGCCGGCCACGGTGGAGCTGGCCCAGTCGAACAGGGGGCTGGAGAGCACCCCGCCGACGGCGGTGATCACGACACAGCCCACAAGCGCAGCCCGCAGGGGCTGCATGCCGGCCAGGTTCCAGGTGATGGCGGGATAGGCCTTGACCACATCGGAAGCCTCCTGGGGTTCCTTCACCACCATCATCTTGATCACCGAGATGTAGTAGTAGATCGACACCACGGAGGTGACCAGGCCCACCACGACAAGCAGGTACTGGTGGTCGGCCCAACCGGCGAAAAAGAGGTAGATCTTGCCGAAGAAGCCCAGCATCGGCGGGATGCCGCCGAGGGAGAGCAGGCAGAGACTCAGGCCCAGGGTGATCAGGGGATCCTTCTGATAGAGGCCGGCGTAGTCGGCGATGCGGTCGCTTCCGGTGCGGAGGGAGAAGAGGATGATGCAGGCGAACGCGCCCAGGTTCATGAACAGATAGGCGGCCATGTACAGCACCATCGCCGAGAAGCCGTCCTCGGTGCCGCAGACCAGGCCGATCATCACAAACCCCGCCTGGCCGATGGAGCTGTAGGCCAGCATCCGCTTCATCGAGGTCTGGGCCAGGGCGACCACGTTGCCCAGCACCATGCTCAACACCGCGAGCACGGTGAACAGGAATTTCCACTGGGCATCGAAGCTCTCGAAGCAGCCCACCAGCAGCCGCACCGCCAGGGCGAAACCGGCCGCTTTCGAGCCCACCGACAGGAAGGCCACCACCGGGGTGGGGGACCCCTCATAAACGTCGGGCGTCCACTGGTGGAAGGGCACGGCGGCGATCTTGAAGGCCACGGTGGCCAGCACGAACACCAGAGCCAGCGCCGTGATCGGCGAGGCGCTGGTCTGCAGGGCCAGGCCGATGGTGGCCAGGCTGGTGGCACCGCCGCTGAGGCCGTAGAGGAGCGAGGCGCCGTAGAGGAACACCGCGGCGGCGGCCGATCCCACCAGCAGATACTTCAGGGCCGCCTCGGAGCTGCGGGCATCCCGCTTCATGTAGCCCGCCAGCAGATAGCTGGCGACCGAGAGGGTTTCCAGGGAAATGAAGATGCTGACCAGATCGGTGGAGCCGCACAGGAACATGGCCCCGAGGGTGGCGGCCAGCAGGATGGCGGCGTATTCGCCCATGGGCGTGCCGCTGCGCTCCACGTAGCGCCAGCTCAGCAGCAGGGAGATCAGGGTGGAGGCGGCCACCACCGCCCGGAAGGCGATGGCCAGGTTGTCGGCCAGGAAGGAGCCCAGGAAGGAGGGCTCCAGCGGACTGTTCCACTGCAGGGCCAGCAGCACCAGGGAGGCGCCCAGACCGCCGTAGCAGATGGGCGGCACCCAGCGGCTGGCGGCCTTCTCGCCGGCCAGGTCGACCACCAGACAGACCACCAGGGTCAGCAGCACGGCCGCCTCCGGCGCGATCGCCCCGGCGTTCAGCTGCAGGGCCAGAGCGCCGGTGCCCAGACCCGAGGCGATCGCATCGGCGGCGGAAGCGGCGGTGGTGGCGGCAGGGGTGACGGAGCTCGCTGCTGCCAGAAACAGGTCGGCCACAGGGTTCGGGTAGGCGCGCGATGTGGCGGACTGTAGCCGCCATCTGGAGGGGCGGTCTGGTGCCCGGATACCCGCCGGGCCCGTCGATGCGATAAAGAAGGAAGCGGTATCGCGCCTTCCCGTGGCCCACACCCTGGTCATCGTCGAGAGCCCCACCAAGGCACGCACCATCCGGGCGTTCCTGCCCAAGACCTTCCGGGTGGAGGCGTCGATGGGCCACGTGCGCGATCTCCCCAACAACGCCAGCGAGATTCCGGCCGCCCACAAGGGCGAGAAGTGGGCCAACCTCGGTGTCAACACCGCCAACGGCTTCGAACCCCTCTACGTGGTGCCGAAGGACAAGAAAAAGGTGGTGAAGGAGCTCAAGGACGCCCTCAAGGATGCCGACCAGCTGCTGCTGGCCACGGACGAGGACCGGGAAGGCGAGAGCATCAGCTGGCACCTGCTCCAGCTGCTCGGGCCGAAGGTGCCGGTGAAGCGGATGGTGTTCCACGAGATCACCAAGGAGGCGATCGGCCGCGCCCTCGACCAGACCCGTGACCTGGACATGGAGCTGGTCCATGCCCAGGAGACCCGGCGCATCCTCGATCGCCTGGTGGGTTACACCCTCTCGCCCCTGCTGTGGAAGAAGGTCGCCTGGGGCCTCTCCGCCGGCCGCGTCCAGTCGGTGGCGGTGCGGCTGCTGGTGCAGCGCGAGCGGGCCCGTCGCGCCTTCCGCAGCGGCAGTTACTGGGATCTCAAGGCCCGTCTGGAGCAGACGGCCTCGCCTTTCGAGGCCAAGCTCACCCACGTGGGGGCCGAGCGCATCGCCGGCGGCTCCGATTTCGACGAGACCACCGGCGGCCTGAAGAGCGGCAGCAAGGTGAAGCTGCTCAGCGAGGCCGAGGCGGCCGCCCTCAAGGCCGCCGTGGAGACCTCCCCCTGGCGGGTGGCGGCGGTGGAGGAGAAGCCCACGGTGCGCAAGCCCGTGCCCCCCTTCACCACCAGCACCCTGCAGCAGGAGGCCAACCGGAAGCTGCGGCTCTCGGCCCGCGACACCATGCGCACGGCCCAGGCCCTCTACGAGCGGGGCTTCATCACTTACATGCGCACCGACTCGGTGCACCTCTCCGACCAGGCCCTGACGGCGGCCCGCAACTGCGTCGGTGCCATGTATGGCAAGGAGTTCCTCAGCCCGGCGCCGCGCCAGTTCAGCACCAAGGCCCGCAACGCCCAGGAGGCCCACGAGGCGATCCGGCCCGCCGGCGAGAGCTTCCGCACGCCGAAGGACACCGGCCTCGACGGCCGCGACCTGGCGCTCTACGAACTGATCTGGAAGCGCACCGTGGCCAGCCAGATGGCCGATGCCCGCCTCACCCTGCTGGCCGTCGACATCGAGGCGGCGGGCGCCACCTTCCGGGCCAGCGGCAAGCGCATCGACTTCGCCGGCTTCTTCCGTGCCTATGTGGAGGGAAGCGATGACCCCGATGCCGCGCTGGAGGGCCAGGAGGTGCTGCTGCCGTCGCTCGCCGTCGGTGACGCGCCCGTCTGCCGCGGCGTCGAGGCCCTCGGCCACCAGACCCAGCCCCCCGCCCGCTACAGCGAAGCGGCCCTGGTCAAGACCCTGGAGAAGGAGGGCATCGGCCGGCCCTCCACCTACGCCAGCATCATCGGCACCATCGTCGACCGGGGTTACGCCACCCTGCAGAACAACTCCCTCACCCCCAGCTTCACGGCCTTCGCCGTGACGGCCCTGCTGGAGGAGCACTTCCCCGACCTGGTGGACACGGCCTTCACCTCGAAGATGGAGCACACCCTCGACGAGATCTCCACCGGCAAGGTGTCCTGGCTGCCCTACCTGGAGAACTTCTACAAGGGGGAGAAGGGCCTGGAGACCCAGGTGCAGCAGCGGGAGGGCGACATCGACCCCGGCATCTCCCGCACGGTGGTGCTGGAGGGCCTGCCCTGCGTGGTGCGCATCGGCCGCTTCGGCGCCTACCTGGAGACCAAGCGGGTGGCGGATGACGGCAGCGAGGAGCTGCTCAAGGCCACCCTGCCCCAGGAGATCACCCCGGCCGACCTCGACGCCGAGAAGGCGGAGCTGCTGCTGCGCCAGAAGGCCGAAGGGCCCGAGTCCCTCGGGGAGGACCCCGAGACCGGCGAGCAGGTGTACCTGCTGTTCGGCCAGTACGGCCCCTATGTCCAGCGCGGCCAGGTGAGCGAGGAGGTGCCCAAGCCCAAACGGGCCTCCCTGCCCAAGGGCGTCAAGCCCGAGGACCTCAGCCTCGAGGATGCCCTGGGGCTGCTGCGGCTGCCCCGCCACCTGGGGGAGCATCCCGACGGCGGCAAGGTGCAGGCCGGGCTGGGGCGCTTCGGTCCCTACGTGGTCCACGACAAGGGCAAGGGCGAGAAGGACTACCGCTCCCTCAAGGCCGAGGACGACGTGCTGGCCGTGGGGCTGAGCCGGGCCCTGGAGCTGCTGGCCATGCCCAAGAAGGGCCGCGGCGGCCGCACCGCCCTCAAGGATCTCGGCGTGCCCGAAGGCTCCGAGGAGGCCATCCAGCTGTTCGACGGTCCCTACGGGCTCTACGTCAAGCAGGGCAAGGTGAACGCCTCCCTGCCGGAGGGCACCACCGCCGACACCCTCACCCTGGAGCAGGCGGTGGAGCTGCTGGCCGCCAAGGCCGCCAGCGGCAAGGGGGCGTCCCGCTCCCGGGCCGGCACCAAGGCCGCCGCCAAGCCCGCCGCCCGGAAGACCGCCGCCAAGACGGGAACCACCAAGGCTGGGACCGCCAAGACGGGAGCCGCCAAGGCCCCCTCCACCAGGGGCGCAGCCGCCAAGGCCGCAAGCACCACCACCGCCGCCAAGAAGCCCCCCGCCACCACCAAGTCCGGTCGCCTGCGGGCCAGCGCCGTGCGGGTGATCAAGCCCGCGGCCAGCTGATGGCCCATCCCCGCCCCCCCCTCTCGCTGGCGGGACCCCTGCTGACCCTGTCCCTGCTGCTCTCCGCCTGCGGCGGCACCTCCTTCGGCGACGCCCTGTCCCGCAGTTTCTCCCGTGCCCCGGCGACCCCCGCCGCCCCGGCCGCCCCCGCCCGCACCACCGCCCCGGCCCCGCCGGCCTCCTCCCCGGCCGCCCCCACCCCTGCGGCTGCCAGGCAGCCCCCGGCGAGTGGAGCGACCCCGCCGCCCCGCCCGGCGGCCGGCGGCGCCGGGGCCACCGGGGCCACCCCGGCGCCGCCCCTGGCCCCGGCCGTCCGGCCGGCCCCCTACCGCGTCACCATCCGGCTGCCCCAGGCGGATCCCTCCGCCCCCGCCGAGGTGGTCACCAAGGCCCTGCGGGCCGCCGGCGTGCCCTTCGAGGTGGAGACGATCGAGCGCATGCCCCCGGCCGGCTCCGGGGCCGCCGAGACCCCCGCGGGCGCCGCCAACGGCACCGCCCCCGCCACCTCCCGACCGGCGCCGGCGCCGCGCTGACCCGATGACCCCTCCCCTCCGGCGCCAGCTGAGCCACCGCCAGGCGCGCCAGCTGATGGACACCGCCTACCTGGCGGCCGCCACCGCCCTGCTCTGGGTGGCGCTCTATTACCTGCCGGTGGGCAGTCCCCTGTTCCGCCTCGCCCTGCCTTTGCCCCTGGCCCTGCTGCAGCTGCGCCATGGCTGGCGCTGCGCCGTGGAGGGCGTGGTGGTGACGACCCTGCTGCTGGTGGCCCTGATGGGGCCGATCCGCGGGCCCCTGGTGCTGTTCCCCTACGGCCTGCTCTCCCTCTGGCTGGGCTGGGGCTGGCGCCGCCGCAGCAGCTGGTGGCTCACCCTGGGGGTGGGGGGCCTGATCGGCGCCGCCGGCTTCCTGGTGCGGGTGGCCGTGCTCTCGGTGCTGGTGGGGGAAAACCTCTGGGTGGTGATCACCACCGCTGCGGCCAACCTGCTCGACCGCCTGGCGGGGGTGGTGGGTCTGGCGGGCGGCTTCGACCTCGACCAGGTGCAGGTCGCGGCCCTGCTGCTGGTGCTGCTTCAGAACCTGATCGTGGTGCTGGCGCTGCATGCCGTCGCCTACTGGATCTTCCCCCGGCTCGACCAGCCGATCAGTGAGCCGCCGCCGGCCCTGCGTGGCCTGGTGGCCCTCGACCCCCTTTGAGCCAGCCGGGGCGGATCACCGGCTCCGCCGCCGCCGCCGAGGCCTGGGTCCGGCCCTGGCGCCAGGGGTGGCGTGACGCGGAGGTGCTGGTCCTGCTGGCGGGCACCGCCACGGCCGCCGTGCCCGGCATCTCCGCCGCCGGCGCCACCCCCGCCTCCCGCCGCCGCACGGCGGCGGCCGACGCCGAACTGCTGGTGCTGGGACCCGCCGGGGAGCGCCCCCATGCCCTGCCGCCCCTGCCCGCCGGGGTGTCCCCCGCCCTGATCAGCCACGTGGTGCTGCGGGAGCTGGGCCTGGTTTCCCTCGTGGTCGACCTGGGCTGCCCGGTGGCCCCGGCGGTGGCTCACCTGCGGCTGCCGGGGCCGGCGGGGGCCGGACCGGCCCGGTGCCTGAGCGGGGGCGCGGCCCTCGACCCGGGGCGGCTGGAGGCCCTGCTGGCCCTGGGCCGGCGCTGGGGCGAGCGCCTGGCGCCTGGGGGGCGCCCCCTGCTGCTGGCGGAATGCGTGCCCGGGGGCACCAGCACGGCCCTGGCGGTGCTGAGCGGGCTGGGGGTGGCGGCCGACGGGCTGGTGAGCGGCAGCCTGCGCCACCCTGACCACGGCCGCAAGGCGGCCCTGGTGGCCCGGGGGCTGGCGGCGGCCGGCCTGGAGGGCGGCGACGGCGGTGCCGCCCGGGTGGCCGCCGCCGTGGGGGATCCGATGCAGCCCCTGGCGGCCGCCATGGTGCTGGCGGCCGCCGCCGCCGGCCGGCCGGTGCTGCTGGCGGGCGGCAGCCAGATGGCGGCGGTGCTGGCCCTGGCCCTGGCCCTGGCGCCCCCCTCCCTGCGCCCGGCGGTCGCCGCCGCCGCGGCCGTGGGCACGACCGCCTGGGTGGCCCAGGAGGCCGGCAGCGACCTGGCCCTGCTGCTGCAGCGCATCGGCGAGCGCTGGGGGGTGGAGCCCCTGGCCTTCGCGGCCGACCTGCGCTTCCCCGATCCCTGCCACCCGGCCCTGGCCGCCTACGAGCGCGGCTATGTGAAGGAGGGCGTGGGGGCGGGGGGCCTGGCCCTGCTCTGGCAGCTCAGCGGCCGCTCCGCCCCGGCCCTTGCCCGCCTCTGCGACCAGGCCTGCGCCACCCTGCTGGGGCCGCCGCCGCCTACGGTCCGCTAGATGGGTGCCCCCTTCCCCCCACCGTCGACCCCAGGCCTCAGCCGCCGCACCCTGCTGCGTCTCGGCGCCGCCTCCGCCCTCACCCTGCTGGCCGGCTGCGACCGCCAGGAGACGCTGCTGCTGGCCAGCCGCGGCGACCTGCCCACCGCCTGGGCCCGGCGCCTGCCGAACCCCTGGCGCAGCCAGCTCCTGGAGGATCCCGCCCAGGTGCTGGCCCGGGCGTCCGCCGCCCGGACGGGCCTGCTGCAGCTCAGTGACGGCTGGGCCGCCGAACTCAGGCCCGCCGACCTGCAGCCCATCGGCACCCAGGCCCTGATCGAGCGGCTGACGCCGCTGGCGGCCCCGCTGGCCCGGCTCCATGGCCCCGCCGGCGCCGCTCCGGTGGCCTTCCCCTGGTCCTACGGCCCCTGGGTCCTGGTGCTGCGCAGCCGCCCCGACCTGGCCCGGCGCCGGGCCGAGGGCTGGGATCTGCTGCTCGACCCCAGCCTGGCCGGTCGGCTGGTGCTGCCCTCCTCCCCCCGGGTGACGATCGCCCTGGTCGGGGAGGACCCGGAGCGCCTGCGGCGGCTGCGGCGGGCCGCTCTGGCCTATGACGAGAGGGACGGGCTCAGCCTGCTGCTCACCGGTGAGGCCGAGGCCGCCGTGCTGCCCCGCCAGCGGGTGGTGGGCCTGCTGCGCCGGGATCCCCGGCTGCAGGTGCTGCTGCCCGAGAGCGGCTCCCCCCTCACCTGGAACCTGCTGCTGCGGCCGGCCGGCCCCCATCCGGAGCCCCCCCTGGAGTGGCTGGGGGAGGCCCTGGAGCCCCCCCTGCTGCCGGCCCTGCTGGCGGGGGGCTGGGTGCCCCCCCTGCCCAGGGACCAGCTGCAGCGGGCCCTGGCCGACTTCCCGGCGGCCATCGCCGCCCTGCTGCTGCCCCCCCAGCCTGTGCTGGAGCGCTGCTTCAGCCTGGCGCCCCTCACCGCCGTCGAGCGGGCGGCGCTGCAGCGGCTCTGGGATGGGGCCGCCCCGGCGCCCGCCGCCTGATCCGCCCGGGCACCCATCCGAGCCGGCTCAGCCCCACAGGCGCCGCCGCGGGGCGGCCGCCAGCCGGCGATGGGTGTCCGCCAGCAGGTCCGGGATGGGCAGCTGCAGCGGGCAGCGCGGCAGACAGTCGCCGCAGCGGCCGCAGGCGGCGGCATCCACGGCCTCCCACCAGTGGCCGGCCCGGCCGATCAGGTTGTAGCGCTCCGTGGCGAAGGGCTCCATGCCATGGCCCACCGCCAGGTTGCGCAGCCGCAGCAGGGCCGGGATCGGCACGGCGTTGGGGCAGGGGAGGCACTGGCGGCACTGACCGCAGCGGTCGGCCCCGAGCCGTTGCCGGCCGGCCGCCTCCAGGCGGGCCAGGGCCGCCGCCAGCTCCCGCCCTGCGGCGCCCGTGGCCTGAGCCGTCGCGGTGGCACCGGCGTCGGCCAGGCGCACTGCCCAGGCCAGATCCTCCGGCACGGCGGCCCCCAGGGTGAGGGTGCTGATCCCCTCGGCCAGCAGAAAGCGGTAGGCCAGCTCCAGCGGCGCGAAGGGGGTGCAGTCGGCGACCAGTTCGGGGGGAGGGTCATGGAGGCGGCCGCCCTTGTCGGCCGGGGAGATGGCCATCACGCCGATGCCCGCCGCCAGGGCGGCCCGGGCCAGGGGCAGCCGCTCCCGGTCGAACAGATGCACGTGCAGGCTGCAGAAGCCGAAGCGGCCGCTGGCCAGGGCCGCCTCGATCAGGGCGGTGTCGCCATGGCTGCTGAAGCCCACCTGACCCACCAGCCCCTCCTCCGTGGCCCAGGCCAGCAGGTCGGCCCCCGGCCCCGAGAGGGCCCAGGCCAGATGCTCCGGCCGGTTGAGGCCGTGCACCGCCAGGTTGTCGAGCCGCTCGACCCCCAGTCGCCGCAGGCAGGCCCGCAGCTGGGCCCGGCCGTCGTCCGGCTCCGGCCCCGGCAGCAGCTTGGTGGTCAGCACCAGGGAGGCACGGGCGGCGGGGTCCCGCTCCCCCAGCCGCGCCAGGGCCCGGCCGAGGAAGGCCTCGGCCGGGCCGTAGGCGGGGGCCGTCTCGATGTGGTTGATGCCCGCCGCCAGGGCCGCATCCAGCACCGCCTCCATCAGCGCCGGGGACTCCAGGGCCCGCATCGTGCCGAGGGTGAAGGCCGAGACCGGCCGGCCCTGTCCGAAGGGGCGGCGTGCCGCCGCCAGCGGCGCCGCCGGCAGCTCAGAGGCCAGGGCTGCCCCCCTCGGGGCCGTCCTCCGGGCCCGGATCGGCCTCGGCGACGGTGCGGCCGATGTGGCGGATCAGGTCGGCCGGGGTGGTGCGGTCCAGGAAGCGGCGGAAATCCTCCTGGTCCTCGGCATCGGCCTCCGCATCCACGGGAATCGAGGCATCGGCGACCACCTCCTCCAGCATCCAGATGCCGCTGTCGGTGCGCAGGGCCAGGGCGATGGCGTCGCTGGGCCGGGCGTCCAGTTCGAGGGGCCGGTCGCTGCCATTGCTGAGCTTGAGCACGGCCCGGAAGGTGTTGTCCTCGATGGTGTGGATGATCACCCGCTCCAGCCGCAGGCCGCCGGCCTCCAGCAGGCTGGCCATCAGGTCGTGGCTGAGGGGCCGGGGTGGCCGCTCCCGGTTGAGGCCCGAGAGGATGTTCTGGGCCTGAGCCTGGTCGATCCAGATCGGCACCTGCCGGCGGCCGGATGGGTCCCGCAGCAGCACGATCGGACTGCGGCTGGCCGCATCCAGGGCGATCCCGGCGACACGCATTTCAACCATGGTCGGGCCCGTTCCTCGCGCGTGTTGGTCCCCGTGAAACGATTATGGCCAGTGCCGCCGCCTCAGGGGATGTTCACCGGACTGGTGCAGGCCATCGGCAGGCTGGAGCGGAGTCCGGCCGGGGTGCGGGTGCGCACCGACCTCGGCACCCTGGCCCTGGGGGACAGCGTCGCCGTTGACGGGGTCTGTCTGACGGTGGCCGAGCGCCTGGCCGATGGCTTCCGGGCCGACGTCAGCGCGGAGACCCTGGGCCGCAGCACCCTGGCCGAGCGGGCCGCCAGCGGCGGCCGGGTCAACCTGGAACCGGCCCTGCGCCTGGCCGACCGGCTCGGGGGCCACCTGGTCAGCGGTCACGTCGATGGCCTGGGCGAGATCACCGCCATCAAGCGACAGCCTGGTTCCTGGCGCCTGGAGGTGGCCTGGCTGGATCCGGCCTATGGGCGCTACGTGTGCGAGAAGGCGAGCGTGGCCCTCGACGGCATCAGCCTCACGGTGGCGGGCTGCGAGCCCGACGGCAGCCGCTTCTGGATCGCGGTGATTCCCACCACCTGGACCGGCACCACCCTGGCGGAGCGCCGGGTGGGGGACCGGGTCAATCTGGAGGCCGACCTGCTGGCCAAGTACACCGAGCGGCTGCTGCGGCCGGCGGCGGCGGCGCCCCAGGCCACCCTCTCCTCCACCTGGCTGGCGGAGCACGGCTGGGGCTAGGCCGCCGGCGCTTGCCGGCCGGGGCCCATCCGCTGCGGCCCTCCCTCAGGGGTGCTGCAACACATCAAGCGCCGTTGTCAGTGGCGGGCTGTCTTGTCACGCTGGCGACAGCGCGAATGGCGATGATGCTCTCTCCAGATGCCCCCTCCTCCCGTCAGGCCATGGGGACGGCCCTGCGCGCCTTCACCCTGGCCGAAGGGGTGATGCTGATCGTGCTGGGGGTGCTGGCTCTGGTCTTTCCCGTGCTGGCCTCCAAGTGGGTCACCGCCGTGGTGGCCATCGCCTTCCTGGTGGGGGGGCTGGTGGGCTGGATCAGTTCCCTGCTGCGCTCCCCGGGCCTGAGCCGGGCGATCACCTTCTGGCGCCTGGTGACCTCCACCCTGTTCCTGGTGCTGGGGGTGTGGATGATCCAGCAGATGGCGGCCGGTCCGGCGGCGGCGGCCATCCCGATGGCGGGCCTGGCCCTGGCCATCGGCGTGGTGTTCGTGGTGGAGGGGATGGTGGAGGTCCTGGTGGCGACCTCCCACCGTCACATCCCCGGCTGGCGCTGGGGACTGCTGAACGGCCTGGTCACCCTCGCCCTGGGGCTGCTGATCCTCACCATGAAGTTCTGGAGTCTGCTCTGGGTGGTGGGCACCCTGGTGGGCATCAGCTTTCTGTTCAGCGGCATCGATCTGCTGCGCTTCAGCGCCAGCTTCCACCCCGAGCAGGACTGAGGGCCGGAACAGGACCCGTGGCGCTGGGGGCCAGCGGCGGTGCTCAGGACGGGCCGTCGGTGCTGGCGCCATCAAGGGGCAGCAGCCAGATCGAACCGGTCTCCTTGTGGATCTCGATGCGGAACTCCTGGCCGGGCTCCAGCCCCATGCGCCGGGTGTAGGCCTGGCCGATCAGCAGGTTGCCGTTGCCGTGGACCCGGGTGCGGAACTCGGCCTGGCGCCCCTTGCCCACCCCGGCCGAGCCGCCGCCGCCGCTGCTCGACGGGGTGGCGTAGCCCTTGGCGGCCACCAGGGCGCGATAGAAGTTCTTCCGCAGCACCCGACCGCTCGGACCCACGTAGCCGCAGGCTCGGGCGATCTGCTCCTCGGGCCGGTTGCTGAGGGAACGGGCCCGCTCCAGCAGGGCCTGGCCCTCCAGCATGACGGTGCCGGCCGAACGGTCCTCGTTGACTGGTCCTTTCTGGGCACCCATCAGCCGGTCCGACGGAGACGTCTTGATTGATTGTGCCGATGATTGTGCTGATCGGGCAACAGTCAGCGAATCAGAGCAGGTAAAGAATCCCGTAAAGCACCACCCAGATGCCGTCGACGAAATGCCAGTAGAGCTCGGCGGCCTCCAGGCCGAAGGGGGTGGTGCTGGTGACGCGGCCGCCGTTGCGGGTCTGCACCCAGACCAGCAGGATGCAGATCACCCCCAGGGTGACGTGCAGGCCGTGGAAGCCCGTCAGGGCATAGAAGGTGCTGGCGAAGAGGTTGTCGGTGAGGCCGAAGGGAAGGGTGAAGTACTCCACCATCTGGCCGGCCAGAAACGCCGCCCCCAGGGCTGCGGTGAGCAGCAGCCAGTTCCGGCAGGGCCCCATCCGCCCCAGCAGCAGATTGCGGCCGGAGCGATGGAAGGTGTAGCTGCTCACCAGCAGCAGCATGGTGTTGATCGATGGCAGCAGCAGTTCCAGCTCGTAGGTGGAGCCCGCCGGCAGGGGATTGACCGCCCGGAAGGTGAGATAGGCGGCGAAGAAGCCGGCGAAGGTCATGCCGTCGGCCACCAGGAAGGTGGCCAGGCCGAAGAGCCGCAGGTCGGCATGGCCGCCGTGGGCCTCGGCGGCGGCCGCTTCGGCGGCGGTGGCGCTGCTGCTGGTGGCGAGGCTGGTCATGGGCGGGCCGACGGGGGAAGGGGAGGTGGGGACGGCAGGGGGGAGACGGTCAGCGGCGGCCGGCGCCCGTCCAGAGGTCGCGGCCGGTGGCGGCCTCGAGGCTCAGGGTGTCCTCGTCGACGCCGTAACCGTAGGGGTGCTGCACCAGAGGCGCCTCACCGACCCAGTTCTCCACCGGCGGCGGTGAAGAGGTGAGCCATTCCGGGGTGAGGGCATTCCAGGGGTTGTCGCCGGCTTCGCGGCCGCGGAAGGCGCTCACGATCACGTTGTAGAGGAACGGCAGGCTGCTGACCGCCATCAGCAGGGCGCCCACACTGCTGATCTGGTTGAGGGTGGTGAAGCTGGGGTCGTACTCCGCCACCCGCCGCGGCATGCCGTTGAGGCCCAGCCAGTGCTGGGGGGCGAAACAGAGGTTGAAGCCCACGAAGGTGAGCAGGAAATGCAGCCGGCCCAGATCCTCATCCAGCATCCTTCCGGTGAACTTCGGATACCAGTGGTAGACCGAGGCGAAGATCACGAACACCGTGCCGCCGTAGACGATGTAGTGGAAGTGGCCGACGACGAAATAGGTGTCGTGGACGTGAATGTCGAAGGGAACCTGGGCCAGGGCGACACCGGTGATGCCGCCGAAGACGAAATTGACGATGAAGGCGCAGGAAAACAGCATGGCGCTGTTGAGGGCCAGCTTGCCGCCCCAGAGGGTGGCCAGCCAGTTGAAGAACTTGATGCCGGTGGGAACGGCGATGAAGGAGGTGGCGATCGTGAAGAACAGGCGCATCCAGGGGGGGGTGCCGCTGGTGAACATGTGGTGGGCCCAGACCACCAGGCCCAGCACCACGATCGCCAGGATCGAATACACCATGGTGGTGTAGCCGAAGAGGGGCTTGCGGGAGTGGATCGGCAGGATCTCACTCACCAGGCCGAAGGCCGGCAGCACCATGATGTACACGGCCGGGTGGGAATAGAACCAGAAGAGGTGCTGGTAGACCACCACGTTCCCGCCCATGGCGGGGTTGAAGAAGCCCGTGTGGGCGACGATGTCGAAGCTCAGCAGCAGCAGGGTGCCGGCCAGGACGGGGGTGGAGAGCACCACCAGGATGCTGGTGCCGAGCATCGCCCAGCAGTACATGGGCAGCTGCATCAGCTTCAGGCCGGGGCGGCGCAGCTTCAGCACGGTGGCGATGAAGTTGATGCCGCCGAAGATCGAGCTGCCCCCCAGAAGCAGCACACTGACGATCCAGACGACCTGGCCCAGGGCCGGCGTGGTGATGCTCAGGGGTGGGTAGGCCGTCCAGCCGGACTGGGCCGCCCCGGTGATGAAGTAGCTGCCGATCAGCAGGATCCCCGCCGGCGGAATCATCCAGAAGGCCACGGCATTGAGCCTGGGGAAGGCCATGTCCCTGGCGCCCACATAAAAGGGAATCAGGTAGTTGCCGAAGGCACCGTTCACCACCGGCACGATCCACAGGAAGATCATCACCGTGCCGTGGAGGGTGAGCACTTCGTTGTAGGTTTCGCGGCTGACGAAATCCGAGATCGGGCTGGCCAGCTCGGCGCGGATCACGCCGGCCAGGGCGCCGCCGATGAAATAGAAGAGGAAGCCGGTCACCAGGTACTGCAGCCCGATCACCTTGTGATCCAGGCTGAAACTGAAGTAGCGCAGCCAGCCCTGGGGCTGGAGGCTCTCCTGGAAGTCGTTGGGGGAGGCGACGGTCATCGGGCGATGGGTGCGGGCAGTGTCGGGTTCAGGGTCGGGATGTCAGGCGGTGGGGTGGCCCGCGGCGCTGGCCACCGTGGCGGCGACGGGACTGTTCTTCTGCAGCCAGGCGTCGTAGGCATCCGGCTCGTGTACCACCACGGTGGAGCGCATGCCGCCGTGGTAAGGCCCGCAGAGCTCGGCGCAGATGATCGGGTAGCTGCCCGCCTTGGTGGGGGTGAAGGTGAGCACGGTGGGCTGGCCCGGGATCACGTCCTGCTTGAGCCGGAACTGGGGCACCCAGAAGGCGTGGATCACGTCGTTGGCCTTCATGCGCAGCTCCACCGGCCGGCCGTTGGGCACATGCAGCTCACCGCTGATGATGTCGCCTTCCGGGTAATGGAAGATGAAGGCGAACTGCATCGCCGTCACCTCCACCGGCAGGACATTGGTTTCCCCGGCCGCCGTGCCGATGCCGCCCCAGACCCGTGGGGCCTTCAGGGGATCCGTGGCAGCGAGGGAGGGGTCCGCCGCGGTGACGGACGCCTCCATCGTTTCCATCGCCGGCATCCGGTGCATGGCGGAGTGGTCGTTGAGGCTGCTCATGCCCCCCATGCGCTCGTAGATGTCGTAGCTGTAGATGCCGACGAACAGCACCACGACCGCGGGGATCGCCGTCCAGACGATCTCAAGGAGGAGATTTCCCTCGATCGCCAGGCCATCGGTGTGGTCGCCGCTGCGGCGGCGGAAGCGCACCAGGCTGAACACCACGAGGCCGACGATGCCCAGGAACAGGATCGTGCCGATGCTGAACAGCACCCGGAACAGGGAGTCGTAGACAGGCGCGTTGGCGCTGGCGTCCAGAGGCAGAAGGTTGACGTTGGTCCCCACCCACAGGCCGGTGAGCACGAGTGCCATGCCCACCAGCAGGGTGACCAGGGAAGAGGGAATGGGCACAGCGACGGCGGGGGACGGCGTTTCGGGAGGGTGGAAGCCCTGGGGCCAGCACTCCTAGGGCCAACAGCTTATGGACGGCCGTTCGCGCGCCGCGCGTTCGTTGTAACCAGAGAAGCAATTTCGTAGAAATTTCACATTCACAGCGGACGATGTGCTGATTCGCACATCTTTCAACGCCGCCAACTTCCCTGGCTTTCAGGCCGCCCGCCCGGGCCCGGGCCGGCGGCCACTGCGACCATGGAGCGCACCCACGCCCGGCTGCGGTGCGAGCGGCCGCCGGAAGGCCGACATTCCGGGGGCCCCACGCCCCTGGCCGTCCTTGAGCGGAGCTGCGATGCCTTTCACCCACGAGCAGATCCAGAGACTCCGCCACCGCCATAGGGGATACATCCTCACCCTCGCCAGCGAGGTGCTGCTGATCCTGCTGCTGCCGTTCTGCCAGTCGCACGCCTGGCTGCTTTCGCTGCTGCTGATCGGCCTGGCGGTGGTGCTCATCACCACGGTGACGCGCTACTCGCCCCTGATCAGCACCCGGCCACTGCTGTACGGGCTCGGGGGCCTGGCGCTCGCCCTGGAGGGGGTGTGGCATCTGGCCCTGGCCTTCGATCCACCGCTGGGGCGCCTGGTCACGGTGCCCCATGTGATCGCCTGGCTCCTGTTCTTCCTGGTGGCGCTGGTCCGCAAGGTGAAGACCCTGGTCCGCGAGCCCTTCGTGACGCTGGCCGTGGTGATGGGGGCCACCTCCGGCTATCTGCTGGTGGGCATCGCCGGCGGCGTGATGCTGGTGGCCCTGTGGGTGCTGCACCCGGGCGCCTACGACCTCTCCGCCCTGCCGGTGCTTCAGGACCCCAACGCTGACGCCGTGGCGATGGCGCCGGCGCTGATGGCCGCGTCCTTCATGATCCTGACCTCCGTGGGATCGGCGGTGCTCCGCAGCAGCGACGTGACCGGGCAGGTGATCACCGTGGTGATCACCATCTCGGGGCAGCTGTACATCGCCATCCTCATTGCCCTGATCCTGGGCCGCTTCCATCGCAGGCCCGGCAGCGGACGGGCCTGGCCGCCGTCCCGGTCCCATCGGGAGGGCCATCCGCCTTCTAGCCGCTGAGCCGGGATCGGTGGAGGCCCCTCCTCCCCGTGCGTCGGGACGGATCCGGTGTCTGCCCCCTGCCGTAGCGGGTATCACCACGGCAGGGGGCAGGCCCGTTCGGGCACCGTGGGTTCGTTGTAGCCAGAGAAGCAATTTCGGAGAAATTTCACATTCACTTCGGACGATGTGCTGATTCGCACATCTTTCAAGTCCCGCTAACTTGGGCAACCGGAAGAGCATTCATTCATGGCCGTGGCGCCGTCCGCGCAACCCCTGTCCCCGCTCCGGTCCGCCGCCGGGGAGAGCTGGCCCGTGCGCCTGGTGCCCGTGCTCACCGCCCACCTCGTCGTCGCCCTGGTGGCCCTGGTGGCCATCGGCGGCGCCACCCGGGTGATGCAGGCCGGTCTGGCCTGTCCAGACTGGCCCCTCTGCTACGGCGTGCTCTGGCCGGGCCGCCAGTGGAACCTGCAGGTGTTTCTGGAGTGGTTCCACCGCCTCGACGCCTTCCTGGTGGGCGTGGCCCTGCTGCTCCTGTTCGCCCTCAGCCTGCGGTTCCGCTCGCGCTTCCCGCTCTGGCTGCCCTGGAGCGCCGGTCTGGCGCTCGGCCTGGTGGCCGTCCAGGGCGGCCTCGGGGCCCTCACCGTGCTCAGCCAGCTGGCCGCCCCCACCGTCACCCTGCATCTGGCCACGGCCCTCAGCCTGGTGTTGCTGCTGAGCGCCATGCACCAGGGGCTGGAGCGCCTTGCCGCCGCCTCGGCCGCTCCGGCGGCCGGCGAGCTGCCGCCCTGGTGGTTCCCCCTCCCCGTGCTGGCCGCCCTGCTGGTGGGCGGCCAGTGCCTGCTGGGGGCTGCCATGGCCAGCCGCTGGGCCGCCCCGCTGTGCCTGCAGGCCGGCGAGGGCTGCCGCTGGCTGCTGCTGCATCGGCAGGGGGCCTATCCGGCGGCTGTCGCCGTGCTGTCGGTGGCCGCCGCTTCCCTGGCCCTCCCCGCCGGCCGGGGCCGGATCAGGGGGCTGGCCTTCGCCGCCGCAGGCCTGGTGGTGGTCCAGGTGGTGCTCGGGGTGCTCACCCTGCGGCTCCAGCTGGCTGTCCCCGCCGTCACGATCGCCCACCAGCTCACCGCCGCTCTGCTCGTCGGGGTGCTGGGTGGGCTCTGGGGAGTCTCGTTCCCGTCCCCTTCTGTTTCTGCCCGTCCCGAGGTGGCCCATGGTTAGTGTCAGCGCCGTGGCGTCCATCGCCGTTCCCTCCGCGCCGGCGGCGATCCGGCCCTCGGTGAAGCTCCCGGCCTGGCTGGAGGTGGCCAAGCCCCGGCTGATTCCCCTGCTGCTCGCCACCACGGTGGGCGGCATGGCCCTCACCGCCGCCTGGCCGCTCGACCCGGTGCGCCTGCTCTGCACCCTGGTGGGCGGTTCAATGGCCTCGGCCGCCGCCGGGGTCCTCAACTGCCTCTGGGAGCAGGAACTCGACGGCCGCATGCAGCGCACCAGCCGCCGTGCCCTGCCCTCGGGCCGCCTGGCCCAGCGCCAGGCCTTCGGCCTCGCGGTGGCCCTCACCGTTGGCTCGGTGCTGGTGCTCGTCCTGGGGGTCAACGCCCTGGCCGCCTCCCTGGCCCTGCTGGGGCTGTGCAGCTACGTGCTGCTCTACACGGCCCTGCTCAAGCCCCGCACCACCCAGAACATCGTCATCGGCGGCATGGCCGGGGCGATCCCGCCCCTGGTGGGCGCGGCGGCCGCCACCGGCCACCTGGGCTGGAGCAGCTGGTGGCTGTTCAGCCTGGTGATGGTCTGGACCCCGGCCCATTTCTGGGCCCTGGCCCTGCTGCTGCACGAGGACTACCGCTCCGTGGGCATTCCGATGCTGCCGGTGGTGAAGGGGCTGACGGCCACGGCCCGGGCCATCGGCCGCTACAGCTGGGCCACGGTGGCCCTGAGCCTGGCCGGGGTGGTCGCCCTCCCCAGCGGCGGCTGGCTCTACGGCCTGCTGGTGCTTCCCTTCAACGCCCGGCTCCTGCAGCTCAGCACCAGCCTGTCGGAGGACCCCGGCGATCCCCGCCGGGCCCGCAGCCTGTTCCGCTGGTCGATCTTCTACCTGTTCGGCATCTGTCTGCTGCTGGTGCTGGCGCGCACGCCCCTCGCCAGCGCCGTCCACCCGGCCGCCCTGCTGGCCGCCGCCCTCCATCTGGCACCGGCTGCGGCTGCCTAGATTGGCCTGGCTTCCAGCCCTTCGCGATTGATCCCGGCTTGATCGAGCTCGAGCACCTCAGCAAGCGTTTCGGTGGCCGCAAGGTTGCCCCCGTGCAGGCCCTCGACGACCTCTCCCTCAGCGTGCCGGCGGGTTCCCTTTACGGTCTGCTGGGGCCCAACGGCGCCGGCAAGACGACCGCCCTGCGCATCCTCTGCACCCTGCTGGCGCCCGATGCCGGCCAGGTCCGGGTGGCGGGGGTGGACGCCCTGGCCGAGCCCCGCGCCGTCCGGCGCCTGCTCGGCTACGTGGCCCAGGAGGTGGCCATCGACAAGATCCTCACGGGTCGGGAGCTGCTCCATCTCCAGGCCGCCCTTCATCACATGGGGGCCGCCGACCGTCTGGAGCGCACCGCCGAACTGATCGAGCTGCTCGCCATGGGGGAGTGGATCGACCGCCGCTGCGGCGGCTACTCCGGCGGCATGCGCCGGCGTCTGGATCTGGCCGCCGGCCTGCTGCACCGCCCCAGGGTGCTGGTGCTCGATGAACCCACCGTCGGCCTCGACATCGAGAGCCGCGCCACCATCTGGCAGGTGCTGCGTCAGCTGCGGGACCAGGGCACCACGGTGCTGCTCAGCAGCCACTACCTCGAGGAGGTGGATGCTCTCGCCGACCGCCTGGCCATCATCGACGGCGGCCGGGTGATCGCCGAAGGCACCCCCGCCGCCCTCAAGGGCGCCCTCGGCGGCGACCGGGTGACGCTGCGGGTGCGGGAGTTCAGCGACGAGCAGGAGGCGAGCCGGGTGCGCGACCTGCTCCAGGCCTGCCGCGGTGTCCGCCAGGTGGTGGTCAACCGGGCCCAGGGCTATTCCCTCAACCTGGTGGTGGAGGACAGCGGTGTGGTGGAGACCCTGCGGCAGCAGCTGGCCGAGGCCCAGCTGCCGGTGTTCGCCCTGGCCCAGAGCCGTCCCAGCCTCGATGACGTCTACCTTCAGGCCACCGGCCGCACCCTGAGTGACGCGGAACTCTCCGTGGCCGGTCGCCGCGACCTCAAGGAGGAACGCAAGCAGTCGATGCGATGACCCGCACCCCCCCATCCCCATGACCAGCGCCAGCCCCTCCCTGACCCCCCTGCCCGCCGCCAGCGGTGAACCGTCGGCCCTGGCCGAGATCACCCAGGAGACGCTCGCCCTCACCCGCCGGTTGTTCGTCCAGCTGGCCCGGCGTCCCTCCACCCTGGTGGCGGGCGTGCTGCAGCCGCTGATCTGGCTGGTGCTGTTCGGGGCCCTGTTCGCCAACGCTCCGGAGGGTCTGCTCCCCGGCGGCCTCAGCTACGGCCGCTTCCTGGGGGCCGGGGTGATCGTGTTCACGGCCTTCAGCGCCGCCCTCAATGCCGGTCTGCCGGTGATGTTCGACCGGGAGTTCGGCTTTCTCAACCGGCTGCTGGTGGCGCCGTTGCGCTCCCGCAGCTCGATCGTCTTCGCCTCGGTGCTCTACATCACCAGCCTGAGCCTGGTGCAGAGTCTGGCGATCATGGGCACCGCAGCCCTGCTGGGCTACGGCTGGCCCGGTGGGGCGGGGTTGCTGCTGGTGCTGGTCACCCTGCTGCTGCTCGTCTTCGCCGTCACCGCCCTCAGCCTCGGCCTGGCCTTCGCCCTGCCGGGTCACATCGAGCTGATCGCGGTGATCTTCGTGGCCAACCTGCCGCTCCTGTTCGCCAGCACCGCCCTGGCCCCGATTTCCTTCATGCCCCCCTGGCTGGGCTGGCTGGCGGCCCTGAATCCCCTTACCTTCGCGATTGAACCGATCCGCGCCGCCTACGCGGGATCCTTCCACCTCACCGATGTGGTGCTGGTGGCCCCCTACGGATCCCTCTCGGCCCTCACCTGCCTGGCCATCCTGGCGGGGCTGGCCGCCGGTCTGTTCCTGCTGATCCGCCCGATGCTGGATCGCAAGCTCACCTGACGCCCCGCCCCGTGTCCCTGCCGTCCCCCCGTCCAGAGCTTTCCCAGCTGCTGCTCGAAGCCATCCGCCGCAGGGATGCCGCCACCGTCGCCCGCCTCACCGGCCAGTGGGCCCACCGCCATGGGGTGACCTCCCTGGAGAGCTTCCGCACCGGCAGCGTGGTGGCCGAGGCGGGCTGGGAGGCCGGCGACTGGCTGCTGCAGCACATGGACGCGGCCATGGCCCCAGCCAGCGTGACCATGGCCGAGGCTTTCGCCGCCCTGGAAGATTCCTTCGCCGGCCCGCCGCCGCCCACTCCGACCCCGCCCCTCCCCGCCGCGACCACTGCTGTCCCCACCACGATCACGCCCGTCCCCAGCCCGATGGTCCCCAGCCCGGTCACCCCCATCAGGGTCGTCGCCGTGGCGAAAGCCCCCCTCACGGACGCCATCGAGCCGCCCCTCCCCGCCCCCGTGGCCGAGGCCGAAGGGGCCGCCGGCCTGTCGGACGTCATCGCCCTGCACCCCCTCACCCCGAGCACCTCGCCGGCCCCGGCGCCCCCCACCCTGGCCGACCTGCGCTGCTGGCTCTCCGCGGCGCCGCAGCATCGACGCGCCAGCTGATCCCCGACACCCCTTCCCGCCCCGATGGCGTCTTCCCGTCCCCTGCCTGAACGGGCCGCCCTCGGCGGTCGACTGATCGTCTCGGTGCAGGCACCGGAGGGTTCCCCGATGCGCGATCCGGCCGTGATCGCGGCGATGGCGGAGGCCAGCCTGCTCCAGGGGGCCGCCGGCGTGCGGCTGGAAAGCCCCGAGCACATCGGCGCGGTGCGGCGCCGCTGCCCCGACGCCCTGATCGTCGGTCTCTGGAAGCGCACGTTTCCCGGTAGCCCTGTGTACATCACCCCCGGCTGGGAGGAGATCCGTGCCGTCTGGGCGGCCGGAGCCGATGTGGTGGCCATCGATGCCACCGAGCGCCCCAGGCCCGACGGCCAGGAGCTGGAGGCGCTGATCGTGCGGGCCAGCCAGGAGCTGGGGGCCCCGCTGATGGCGGATGTGGACAGCGTGGCGAACGGGCTGCGGGCGGCGACCCTGGGCTGCCAGTGGGTGGGTACCACCCTCTACGGCTACACCGAAGCCACCGCCGCGCAGCCGCCACCGGCCTGGGACCTGCTGGGCCCCCTGCGCCGCGAGCTGCCCGAAGCGGTGGCCCTGGTCTGCGAGGGGGGCATCGCCTCGAAGCAGGAGGCGACCCGCGCCCTCGCCTGTGGGGCCGATGCCGTGGTGGTGGGGACGGCGATCACGGGTGTGGACCTGCAGGTGGCCGCCTACGTAAAGGCCATGGCCGGCTGAGCCTCAGCCCAACCGGCCCGTGCGAGCCCCCCGGGGCTCACATCATGCCGGGCATGCCCATGCCGCCCATGCCACCCATCCCTCCCATGCCGCCCATTCCACCCATGCCGCCGTCACCGGCGGGGGGAGCGGGGGGTTCCGGCTTGTCGGCGATCACGGCCTCGGTGGTGATCAGCAGCGAGGCGATCGAGACCGCATCCTGCAGGGCCAGCCGCACCACCTTGGCCGCATCCAGGATGCCGACGGCGAGCAGGTCGTCGTAGCTGTCGGTGAGGGCGTTGTAGCCCTTGCCCTGGCTCAGCATCTGCTGCACCACCACGTCGCCGTTGGCGCCGGCGTTGATGGCGATCTGGCGGGCCGGGGCCGCCAGAGCCCGCTGCACGATCTCGACCCCGGTGCGGACGTCGCCCTCGCAGCGGCTGGCCAGGGCTCCGAGTTCCTCGGTGAGCTGCACCAGGGTGCTGCCGCCCCCGCCGACGATGCCCTCATCGATGGCGGCCCGGGTGGCGTTGAGGGCGTCTTCGATGCGCAGCTTGCGGTTGCGCAGTTCGGTCTCGGTGGGGGCCCCCACCTTGATCACCGCCACCCCGCCGGCCAGCTTGGCGATGCGCTCGTTGAGCTTCTCGCGGTCGTACTCGGAGTCGGTGGCCTCCAGCTCCCGCTTGATGGCGGCCACCCGGTCGGCCACGGCGGCGCGCTGGTCGTCGGCGGCCACGATCGTGGTCGTGTCCTTGGTGATGGTGATGCGGTGGGCATGGCCCAGGTCGGCCAGGGTGGCCTTGTCCAGGGTCATGGCCCGGTCCTCGCTGATCACCGTGGCGCCCGTGAGGATGGCGATGTCCTCGAGCATGGCCTTGCGGCGGTCGCCGAAGCCCGGCGCCCGCACGGCGGCCACCTGGAGCACGCCCCGGGTCTTGTTGACCACCAGGGTGGCCAGGGCCTCACCCTCCACCTCCTCGGCCAGGATCACCAGGGGCCGGCCGCTCTTGGAGACGGCCTCCAGCACCGGCACCAGGTCGACCACGGTGCTGATCTTGCGATCGGTGATCAGCAGCAGGGGATTGTCGAAGGCGCACTCGCGCCGGTCCTGGTCGGTGACGAAGTAGGGGGAGGAATAGCCGCGATCGAAGGCCATGCCCTCGGTCACCTCCAGCTCGGTGGCCAGGGACTTGGATTCCTCCACGGTGATCACGCCATCGGCGCTCACCTTCTCGACCGCTTCGGCGATCATGCGGCCGATCTCCTCGTCGTTGCCGGCGCTCACCGTGGCCACCTGGCGGATGGCGTCGCCCGCCACGGCGCGGGAACGGGCTGCGATGCCTGACACCACCACGGCCGTGGCCTGCTCCATGCCGCGCCGCAGGGCCACCGGGCTGGCGCCGGCGGCCACGTTGCGCAGGCCCTCATGCACCAGCGACTGGGCCAGGACGGCCGCGGTGGTGGTGCCATCGCCGGCGGTGTCCTTGGTTTTCGAGGCCACCTGCTGCATCAGCTTGGCGCCCAGGTTCTCGAAGGGATCCTCGAGTTCGATCTCCTTGGCGATGGTGACGCCGTCATTGATGATGTCGGGGGCGCCGTACTTCTTCTCCAGCACCACGTTGCGACCCTTCGGTCCGATGGTGACCTTCACCGCATCGACCAGGGCATTGACGCCCCGCTCGAGGGAATCGCGGGAGGCATCGGCGAACTGGATCAGTTTGGCCATCGACGGAGTCACATCAGGAGCATCCGTCGCAGCGTCCCACAGCGACCCCGCCACAGGCATCCGGCCCTCGGTGGGGAAAGCCGAATCGCCCGTTCCCAGGAGGCGGCAGGCCCCCGCCGCAGGAGGTACCTTCAAACCATGGAAGACCTGCTGCAGCAGACCCTCGACAGCGCCGCCACCGAATCGGCCCTCGTGCCGAGCAGCTCCGCCGATGGCATGGTGTTCCTGCTGATCGCCGCCCTGGGCCTGCTGATGGCCCTGGTCTATGTGCCGATCCGCCTGTTCCTCACCCTCACGGCCCGCAGTCGCCGGCTGCGGCTGCTGCAGCGGATCCGCAAGCTGCGCGAGGACCTCGCCCAGCCCCTGGCTCCCGAACCCTGAGCAGCGCTCAGCGCATCACCATGCCGCCATCCACCTGCAGCACCTGGCCGGTGATGTAGGCCGCCGCCGGATCGGCCGCCAGGAAGCGCACCGCCCCGGCCACCTCGCCGGGCTGGCCCATTCGGCCGAGGGGGATGGCGGCGAGGATCGGCTCCTTGTCGAGGTCCCGGGTCATGTCGCTGTCGATGAAGCCGGGGGCCACCGCGTTCACCGTGATGCCGCGGCTGGCGAATTCGGCGGCGGTGCTGCGGGTCAGGCCGATGACGCCGGCCTTGGCGGCGCTGTAGTTGGCCTGCCCGGGGTTGCCCATCAGGGCCACCACCGAGGTGATGTTGATGATGCGGCCGCGGCGGGCCTTGAGCATGCTGCGGCTGACGGCGCGGGTGCACAGGAACACCCCGGTCAGGTTGAGGTCGATCACGCTCTGCCAGTCGGCGGTCTTCATCCGCATCAGCAGGCCGTCGCGGGTGATGCCGGCGTTGTTGACCAGCACATCGAGGCGCCCCTCCGTGTCCAGCACCGCCTTCACCATCGCCTCGACGGCCGCTTCATCGGCCACATCCGCCTGGTGGCTCCAGGCCCGGCCGCCGGCCGCGGTGATCGCCGTCACCACCGCCTTGGCCGCCTCGGGCGAGCGGGCGTAGTTCACCACCACCGTGGCGCCCGCCTGAGCCAGTGACTCGGCGATGGCCCGGCCGATCCCACGGCTGGCGCCGGTCACCAGGGCGACCTGGCCGGAGAGGGGAGCGGCGCTGGACATGGCGGCGGGAGCAGGGTGAGGCGATCGTATGCCGTGCGCCGGCCCAGCCCGATCGGCACCCAGCTCCCGCTCAGTCGGCCATCTGGTCGGCACTCTCGAGGGCAGGGCCGAGCACATCGGCGAAGCGCTGCAGCTGCTCCTTGCTGCCCATCACCACCAGCAGCTGGCCCGCCTCCAGGCGGATGTCGCCGCCGGGGTTGGTGACCAGCGTGGCCTCCGGCGTGCCGTAGGTGGTGCCCCGGTAGGAGTACGGGTTGACCACCGCCGGCGCCGGGGTGCGGATGGCCAGCACCTGGGCGCCGCTGCGGCGGCCGAACTGCATCTCCGCCAGGCTGCGGCCCTGGAGCTCCCCCAGCCGGGACGGGTCGTCGCTGAGCTGGAATTCCTCCACCTCGCAGTCGGAGCCTGCCAGGAGCTCCATGAAGTCGACGGCGAGGGGCCGCAAGGCGGTGGCGGCCATCACCCGGCCCCCCGCCACGTAGGGGCTCACCACCTGGTCGGCGCCGGCCAGGCGCAGCTTGCGACCCGCCTCGGCGCTGTCGGAGCGGGCGATCAGCCGGCAGCGGGGGGCCAGCCCCCGGGCGCTGAGCACCACGTAGAGGTTGGCGGCATTGTTGGAGAGGGCCGCCACCAGGCTGCGGCACTGGTGGATGCCCGCCTCCACCAGGGTTTCGTCGAGGGTGGCGTCGGCGAACAGCACCGGCAGCCCCCGCTCCTCCGCCGCATCCCGGCAGCCTGGATCCATCTCCACCACCAGCAGGGGCACCTTCTCCCGGATCAGCTGGTCGGCGATCTCCTGACCGATGCGGCCGTAGCCGCAGAGAATCACGTGGTTGTTCATGCTTTGGACCCAGTTGCGGAAACGGCGCTGCCGCAGGCGCCGGAAGTAGCCGGTTTCGGAGAGCCCCACCAGGTTCTGGATCGTCAGCTGCACCACCACCAGCCCGCCGGCGAGGGAGAACACGGTGACGAGCCGGCCAGCGGTGGACAGGGGCTCCACCTCGCCGTAGCCGATGGTGGGGATGGTGATCGCCACCATCCAGTAGCAATCACCCCAGTCCCAGCCCTCGGTGATCCGATAGCCGATGGCGCTGGCGTTGACCACCACGATCAGGGCGATCAGGGGGGTGAGCCAGGGGCGGCGCACCCGGGCGGAGGGGGGACGCTTCCTGCGGGCGAACCACAGGCGACTCATCGGCGTGGCTCAGCCCAGGCCCAGGGCCCTGAGCACGTCGTTGCAGGGGAGGTCACGCAGGTGGCCATCGGAACCCAGTCCTTGTACTCCGTCGCGCACCGGAAGGCTGTCGCTGCTGCGACCCAGGGCCACCACCGGCGTGCCGCTGAGCAGGGCCAGTTCGATCGTCACCGGATCGCTGGCCAGCACCACGTCACTGGCGGCCACCAGGGCGGCCCGGCCGGGGATCTCGGCCGCCGTCGCCGGCGGCAACTGCTGGCTGCGCAGGCCGGGGAGGCTGGCGGCGATGCGGCCGGGGAGCTCCTGCCAGGCCGCCTCGGGCCAGTCGCCGGGGCGGCCGGAGGGGGCCAGCAGCAGCATGGGCCCGTCGCCAGCCGGCAGCGCGGCCATGGCTTCGTCGAGGGCGGTTCGGGGGAGGGCCAGGCGGAAAGCGGCGGCCTCCAGCCGCACCCCGATCGGCCGCAGGTAGGCCTCAAGGGCCTGGGCCGGCCAGAGACCCTGGGGCACCTGCACCTTCTCGGTGGCGGAGAAGCCCCCGGCCGCCATCCGGTTGGGGATGTGGCTCATCGAGAGCATCAGGTCGACCTGACGGCCGGCCGCCAGATTGATGCAGGCCTGGAAATCGGGCTCTCGCACCGACCCCAGCAGGTTGGCCCAGTCGGCCAGGGTGGCCTCGCCGAAGTTGAAGGGGATCACCTTCTCCACCGCCGGCAGCAGCTTCCAGAGAGCGGCCAGCGTCGGGTGGCAGACCACCTGCATCTGGAACCGGAGCTGTTCGGCGGTGGCCGCCACGGCCGGAAGCGCCTGCAGCTGGCTGGCGCCGTCGCCCGGGATCAGAAACAGTGCGCGCATCGGGCGTTCGGTCGGGCGGGCCTCGCGGCCTGATTGTATGGAGAGGACTCCAGTGTTCCGCCCGGGCGGCCCATCGCTTGTGCATTTGCTGATCGCCGCCGCCGGCAGCGGGCGCCGCATGGGTGCCGCCACCAACAAGCTGCTGCTGCCCCTGGCCGGACGCCCCGTTCTGGCCTGGACGCTGGACGCCGCCCTGGCCTGCGGGGCCATCCGCTGGATCGGGGTGATGGGCCGGCCGGAGGACGAGGCGGCGATCGGCGCCATCCTGGCCGCGGCGGAGCCCCGGCGGTCCCTGGCCCAGCCGGTGGCCTGGATCGTCGGCGGCGACACCCGCCAGGAGTCGGTGCGGCGGGGCCTGGCAGCCCTGCCGGCGGATGCCGAGGCGGTGCTGATCCATGACGGCGCCCGTTGCCTGGCGGAACCGGACCTGCTGGAGCGCTGCGCCACGGCCCTGAAGGAGGCGATGGCCGAGGGGGCCGGCATCATCGCCGCCACCCCCGTCACCGACACCATCAAGCAGGTGGATGGCCGCGGCGTGATCACCGCCACCCCCGAACGCAGCGGCCTGTGGGCGGCCCAGACCCCCCAGGGGTTCGGGGTGGCCCAGCTGCGGGAGGCCCACGGGCGGGCCGAGCGCGAGGGCTGGAGCGTCACCGATGACGCGGCGCTATATGAACGCCTGGGGCTGCCGGTGCGGGTGCTGGAGGCGCCCCCCTCCAACATTAAGCTCACCACCCGTTTCGATCTCACCATCGCCAGCGCCGTGCTGGCGGCCCGTGCTGCCTGAGGCCGCCGATGGACAACGCCGCCCAGCTCGAAACGCTCGCCACCCGCTGGCAGGGGTCCTTCCACAACCGACGCCAGGTGGCCGCGAACGTGGCCAGGGGCGGTCCGGCGGCGCCCGAGCTCACCCGGGAACTGCGCACCCTGGAGGTGGAGCGGCTGCAGGCGCCCCAACTGGGGGTGGTGGTGCTCTATTTCCAGGAATTCCGGGCCAGGGCCCCCCAGCTGGCCCACCGCCAGCGGGTGGTGGTGCTGCGTCAGGATCCGGACCGCGGCGCTGTCCGGGCCGAGCAGCTGTTCTTCCGCGGCGGACCCACCTACGACCGCCCGCCCCTGGCGGCCTCCCTGGTGCAGGAGCTGGGCCCGGAGGCCTTCGACCGCCATCCGGGCTGCGACCTCTTTTTCGAGGCGGAGCCGGCCCTCGACCGCTTCCGCGCCCGCATGGATCCGGGCGCCTGCCGCTATCGGCATCCCGAGGACGGGGAGGTCTGCGCCGAGTTCGAGATGCTGCTCCATCCCGACCAGCTCTGGTACCGGGACCGCAGCCTGCGGCTGGCCGACGGGTCGGTGCGGGGCGAGGTCGACGGCTTCAGCTGGCTGCTGTTCGACCGGGCGGCGGGAGCGGCCGAGCTGCCGGCCCTGGTGGGGCAGCAGGGGGTGTGGCGCGGCAGCTTCCGCCGCTACGACGCCGGCGGCGGCCTGCTCGACACCTTCCCCAGCCTGGTCACCATCCGGGTGTTCCAGGAGGCGGGCCACTGGCATTATCACCAGACCAACCTGCTGGGCCCCGAGAACGCTCCGCTGCGGCGCATCGAGGCCCGGGGCGAGATCCACTCCGGCCGGGTGTGGTTCGCCAGCGAGCGCTACCGGGGCTGGGCCATGGATCTGCCGGGGGAGCAGCCCGCCGCCGGCAGCCTGCTGGTGATGCACCCCCACGACCCCGCCGACCCCGAGGTGCACGAGATCATCAGCTGCAGCCCCGATGGCCGCCGCCGCTGGCGGGTGGCCCAGATGCTGAAGGAGGGCTGCCTGGTGGGGCGCACCGCCATCGACGAGGAGAGGCTCACGGGCGACTGACGCTCCCCCCGGCACCATCGATGAGGCTCAGCCGGCCGCGGTCGGCGTCGAGGCGGGCGCGCACCCCCAGGGGCAGGGCGGCATTGACGTCGCCGTGGCCCACCGGCAGGCCGGCCAGCACCGGGATCCCCAGATCGGCCGTGCGCTCCCGGAGCACCTGCTCCAGGCTGAAGCGGGTGCCGTCGCCTTCGGGGTCGGTGGGATCGTCACAGCCCTCGAAGCTGCCGAAGCCAAGGCCCCCCAGGCGCTGCAGGGCACCGCAGAGGCGCCAGTGGGTGAGCATCCGCTCGATCCGGTAGGGGGCCTCCCCCACGTCCTCGAGGATCAGGATCGCCCCGTCCAGGTCCGGCAGGTGCGGGGTGCCCAGCAGGTGGGTCGCCACCGTGAGGTTGGCGGCCAGCAGGGGTCCTTCGGCCTGGCCGCCCACCCAGCTCTCCCCCGCCAGATTGGCCAGGGGCTCGCCGAACAGCAGGGCCCGCAGCCGCTCCCGGCTCCAGGCCGGTTCGGCGGCCAGGGTGGTGAGCAGGGGCCCGTGGATGGCGCCCCCCTGGCCCGTCGCCAGCCGGTGCCACAGCAGGGACGTGACATCGGAGAAGCCCAGCAGCCAGCCCCCGGCCGTCTCCAGGGGGCGCTCCAGCAGCCGTGCCGATCCCCAGCCCCCCCGCACGCAGGCCAGCAGGGCCGCCGGCTGCCCCGGAGCGGCCTCCGGCTGCAGATCGCCGGCCCGTTCGGCGTCCCGACCCGCCAGGTAGCCCCAGCGGCGCGCGGGCAGCCGGGCGGGATCGTCATCCAGCGCCAGGCCCCAGCCGGCCAGCACCGCCAGGCCCGCCTGCAGCCGCTCCAGATCGGCCAGGGCGGAGCTGGCGGCCACCAGCCGCACCCGGTCGCCCGGACGCAGGGCCGGCGGCTGGTGGGGCGGTGGCGGCTGGGGCGCTGCGGCGGCCATGGCGGTCAGGCGGCGGTGGAGAGCACCACCGCCAGCAGCAGCAGGGCACCAAGCCACACCTGCACCGCGAAATGCCTGCCGTAGGCGCTGCGGGGCAGGTCGGGGCGGCGCAGCCGGGCCGCCTGCTGCTGCATGGCCAGGGCCGCGACGGCCCAGGGCAGCCAGAACGGCAGCCCCGCCCGCCCCTGCAGCAGCACCGCCAGGGCAAGGGCGGCGCAGGTGAGCCCGTAGCAGAGCGCCACCGCCAGGGGCGCCCTGGCCCCCAGGCTCAGGGCGCTGCTGCGCACCCCCAGGCGCCGGTCGTCCTCCCGGTCGCTCATCGCATACACGGTGTCGAAGCCGAAGGTCCAGCTCACCGCCGCCAGCCAGGTGAGCACCAGGGGCCACCCCCCCAGGTTGCCCTGCAGGCCCCCCTGGGCGGCCGCCCAGGGCAGCAGCACGGCGAAGCCCCAGCAGAGGGCCAGCACCAGCTGGGGATAGGCGAACCAGCGCTTGGCGGAGGGGTAGAGGAGCACCAGCGGCAGCGTCGCCAGGGCCAGGCCCACACACAGCACCCGGCTGGCGGCGGGCAGGGCCAGCAGGGCCGCCAGCGCCACCACCAGGCAGAGCAGCAGCAGCACCGTCGCCGTGCCCACCCCGAGGCGGCCATCGGCCAGGGGGCGGTGGCGGGTGCGCTCCACCAGGGGATCGATGCGCCGGTCCCAGAGGTCGTTGGCCACGCAGCCGGCGCCGCTCACCGCCAGGCCCCCCAGCACGATCCAGGCCACCAGCAGGGCCGGTGGCGGCACGGCCGGCCCCAGCCAGAGGGCCCAGCCGGCGGGGATCAGCAGGATCAGCCGGCCGCTGGGCTTGTGCCAGCGCAGCAGCTCGAGCCAGGCCGGAGCGCGGCCGGGGGCCATCGGGACGTTCACCGCGGGCAACGGTCGGGTGGCGGCACCCTATCCAACTCCTGACGGCGACGTTCCAGCGGCCGATCCGGAGCGTCGCCCGGTGGCAAAGTGGCGCCGCCGCCGCCCGGGCCGACCCCCATGCCCCCGATCCCCGATCCGGCGTCCGCCGCGTTGGCTTCGGTTCCCGCCACCACCCCCGGAGGGGAACGGCGGGTGGCGGCCATCGACATCGGCACCAATTCCATCCACCTGCTGGTGGCGGCGATCGATCCGGCCCTCGGCAGCTTCTCGGTGGTGGTGGCGGAGAAGTCCACCACCCGGCTGGGGGAGAGGGATCCGGAAACCGGGGACCTCACCCCGGAGGCGATCGAGCGCGCCTTCCTCACCCTGCGCCACTGCCGGGACCTGGCCACCAGCCACGGGGTGGAGCAGATCGTCACCGCCGCCACCAGCGCGGTGCGGGAGGCCCCGAACGGCCGTTCCTTCCTGCAGGGCCTCCAGGACCAGCTGGGACTGGCCGTGGATCTGGTCAGCGGGCCCGAAGAGGCCCGGCTGATCTACCTGGGGGTGCTCTCGGGCCTCTCCTTCGGCGACCAGCCCTATTTCATCCTCGACATCGGCGGCGGCTCCACCGAGCTGGTGCTCGCCGACGGCCGCGATGCCCGGGCCCTGACCAGCACCCGCATCGGCGCGGTGCGCCTGCAGCGGGAGTTCTGCCGGGAGGATCCCCTGACGCCGGCCCGACGGGGCTTCCTCGAGGCCTACATCCAGGGGGCGATGGATCCGGCCGTCGCCGAGGTGAAGCGGGAGCTGCGGCCGGGGGAGAAGCCCGTCCTGGTGGCCACCAGCGGCACCGCCATGGCGATGGCGGCCCTGGCCTCAGCCCAGGACCCCAATCCACCCCTGAAGCTTGACGGCTACCGCCTCGGCCGGGCCCGGCTGGACGAGATCGTCGAGCGGCTGGTGGCCATGACCCCGGACCAGCGCCGGGCCCTCACCGCCATCAACGAGCGCCGGGCCGAGATCATCGTCCCGGGCGCCCTGATCCTCCAGACCACCATGGAGATCCTCCAGGTCCGGGAGCTGGTGGTCTGCGAGCGGGCCCTGCGGGAGGGCCTGATCGTCGACTGGATGCTGCGCAACGGCCTACTGGTCGACCGGTTCACCTTCCAGAGCACGATCCGCCGCCGCACCGTGCTGCACCTGGCCCGCACCTACGGGGTGGACACGGACCGGGCCGCCCGGGTGGCCAGCCACGCCCTGAGCCTCTACGACCAGACCCGGGGGCTGCTGCACGACGACGACGGCGAGGGCCGCGCCCTGCTCTGGGCGGCGGCCCAGCTGCACGCCTGCGGCAAGCACGTCAACATCGCCGCTTACCACAAGCACACCTGGTACCTGATCCGCCATGGGGAGCTGCTGGGGTACTCCGAGACCGAGCACCTGATGGTGGCGGCGATCGCCCGCTACCACCGGCGCAGCCTCCCCAAGAAGCGTCATGAGTCGTGGCAGCTGATCGAAGCCGGCCAGCACCGCCACACCGTGTTCACGATGGCCCTGCTGCTGCGGCTGGCCGCCGCCCTCGATCGCCGGCCTGCCCCCGGCATCGCAGCGATCACCGTGTCTGCGGACACCGACCGGGCCCTTCAGCCCCGTGGCTTCACCATCGGTCTGCAGGCCGGGCCGCCGGCCGTCGGCGAGCCTCCCCTGGATCTCAGCCTGGAGGAGTGGAGCCTGCGCTCGTGCGCGGATCTGGTGCTGGAGGCCACGGGCCTGCGGCTCACGGTGCGGCAGGCGTCGCCCTGAAGGTTCGCCACACCACCTGATCGATCCTGCCGAGGGTCTGGGGGGGCAGGGTGCCGGCGCTGGCCGTCACCAGGTCGGGCCGGCCGGCCAGGACCCGCAGGCCGCTGTCCAGGGGGAAGCGCTTCGCGCCGGTGAAGGTGCCGCGGAAGAGGGTCTCGCCGGCGGCGGTGCGCACCTCCAACCAGCTGGGCTGGCGGCTCTCCAGCAGCAGCTGATCCGGGGCCGGCCGGGGTGTTGCTGGGGCAGGGGCCGGTGCAGCGGGCTGGCCGGAGGCGGTGGCCTGGCCGGGGGATGGCGCCGCTGTCGGGACTCCGGCGGCCATCGGGACAGGGAGCCGGCCCTGCAGGGCCGCCACCGCGACGGCACCGCCGCCCAGGAGGACCAGGACCGCCCACAGCCAGCCCGGGGGGCCGCTGCGGCGGGCGGGGGCGGGCGGGGTCCGGAGCTTTCGCTGCAGGGGGGGCCTGGCGGCAGGGCTGCGCCCCAGGCGCATCAGCCGGCTCTGCTGCAGGTCGCTGATCTGCTGGCTCACGTCGATGCCCAGGGTGCCCGCCACCCTCTTGGCCTGGGCCACCACGAACACCGCTTCCGGCAGGTGCCGGTGGTCGCCGGTCTCGAGGGCCGCCAGCTGTTCGGTTCCAAGCCGCAGGCGGTCGGCCAGGTCTTCCAGGCTCAGGCCCTGCTCACGTCGGGCGGCGGCGAGCCGTTCACCGAGCTGCACGAGTTCCGGGATCGGAGTGCTCCAGTCCTCTGCGGCCATGGTCGCGGCAGGAGATTCGGGCAAGGGCAGGGTCTCCTGAAGCGCTGCGTAGCCAGCAGTATGACGAGCGGGCCCGATGGCGACCAGCACCCGCTGGCGGGGACCTTACCGGTGGAGAAACCGGAAGAAAGACATGGGCGATACTGGATTCGAACCAGTGACCCCTTCCGTGTGAAGGAAGTGCGCTACCGCTGTGCTAATCGCCCGTCGTTGCGGCCGACACCCTTGCGACGCTGAAAGTGGTTCTTTCGGCGGCTGAGGGTTCCGACCCGGCTCTGTGGCCAGAACCCTCCTACACGGTCGCCGAACTCACTGTCAAATGCCGGTCAGCCGCTGCAGCCGGCAGTCACCCGTCCGACCGCCACCGGGTCGAATTCGATGCTCGCCGGCCCGGTGAACAGATCCGGCTGCAGGTCCCTCAGGGCCATGGCCTCCCGGTTGAGGCGGTCCTGGGCGGCGTCGATGCGGGCCTCACGCCGCTGGCGCCAGCGGGCCCGCTCGGCGGCCACCTGCTGCTCCCAGGCGCCGAGGGCCTCCTCGTAGCGTTCGCGGTCGAGCCGCTGGTCCTCGGGGCGGTAGCGGGATTCGCGGCCGGCATCCAGGGGCTGGGGGGGCGCCACGCTGGGGCGGAAGGGGCTGTTGCGGGCCGCCGCCAGCTCCTGTTCGGTGCGGCGCAGGGACTCCATCAGGGTGGTGACGGTTCGCTGGCGCCGGCGGCAGGCCTCGAGGGCCGCGCGCCGGGAGGCGGCCGCCTTCTCCGTCGCCGCCCGCTCCTTCGCCAGGCTGCGATCGCTGTCGGGCAGGCAGCGGACGTAGATCAGGGCCGCGCTGACCGGATTGCCCGCGGCGGCGCTGAGCCGGCGGCAGCGCTCCCGGCCGGCCTCACTCACCCCGGCCCCCTGACAGCCGCCGGCCAGCAGGGTCAGGCCCAGCAGCACCGGCAGCAGCGGCCGGCATCGGCTTCCATGGGAACTGGCCATCGCCCTCGAAACGCCCCTCGCGGACACCAACCCCCATTGTCGCCACCGCCCCGGCGCTCCGATGCCCGAGCCAGCCGCCCCCTACGGCGGCACCCGCATCGCCCGGAAGGTGAGGTTGACCCGTGGGGCGTCCACCTTCAGCCGCCGCGGCAGCTGGTGCTGCCAGTGCCGCTGGGTGGGCGGGTCCATCAGCAGCAGGTCCCCGTGGCCCAGGTCCACCGCCAGGGTCGGGGCCGTACCCCGTTGGCGGGGGCGGAAGCGGAGGGTGCGGCTGGCCCCCAGGCTGAGGGAAGCGATCGGGGCCTCCGGATCGAGCTCAGCCTCGTCATCGGCGTGCCAGCCCATGGCATCGCGGCCGTCGCGGTAGAGATTCAGCAGCAGGGAATGGAACGGCCGGTCCGCGGCCGCCGCCACACGGCGGCGGATGGCGGCGGTCAGGGGGGTCCAGGGCTCGATGGTGTTCTCCAGGCCCGCGTAGCGGTAGCCGCAGCCCGGATCCGCCATCCAGCAGGTGAGGCGGGGCATGGGGTGGCGGCGGCCGAAGACGGTGACGGACTCCTGCTTCCAGGGCACCTCCTGCAGCAGGGTCCGCAGCCAGCCATCGGCCTCGGCGGCGCCCACCCAGCCCCGCCAGTGGCGCAGGCAGGGGGCCGCTGGCGTCACTCCGCTCCGCCGCGGAACAGGTGGTTGTGGCTGGCGGAATAGAGCAGGGAGCGGGCCCCGCCGGCGTCCCGCAGGGCTGGACTGACCACGTAGAGGGTGGTGCGGATCAGGTTCCGCTCGCGGCTGACCCGGGCCATCGCCTCCAGGGGCACCACCGTGAGCCACTGGTCGGGCCAGCTGACCCGGTAGCCGATGGCCACGGGGGTGTCGGCCGGGTAGTGCTGCAGCAGTTCCCCCTGCACCTCCTCCACGTGGCGGGCGCTGAGATAGAGGCACAGGGAGGCCTGCAGGGCGGCGAGCCGGGCCAGGGATTCCCGCTCCGGCACGCCGGTGCGCCCGCCCGCCCGGCTCAGCACGATCGTCTGCACCCGGCCGGGAATGGTCAGCTCGGCCCCCAGGGCGGCGGCGGTGGCCTGGTAGGCGCTCAGGCCCGGCACCACCTCCACAGCGAGGCCGGCATCGGCCAGGCGGCAGATCTGCTCCTGCAGGGCGCCGTACAGGCAGGGATCACCGTCATGGAGGCGCACCACCCGCTGTCCCGCCCTGGCCCGCTCCAGCACCACGGCCATCACCTCCTCGAGGGTGAGGGTGCTGGTGCGGACGCTTTCGCAGTCCGGCGGCGCCAGGGCGGCGATCTGGGGATTCACCAGGGAATCGGTCCACACCAGCACCTGGGCCGCCTCGATCGCCCGGGCGGCCCGGAGGGTGAGCAGGTCCGGGGCGCCAGGGCCGGCTCCCACGATCTGGACAGTGGCGGTCATGCGGTCAGGCCGGAGGGGTCGGGGAGGGGACGCCGGAAGCGGTAGAGCCAGAGCAGTCCAGCCCCCCCCAGCAGGATCAGCAGCAGGCTCATCAGCTGGGCCATGCGCAGGCCGCCGCTGCAGAAGGGGGGCTGGGAGAACAGGCAGAGGGGATCGAGCCGCAGCCCCTCGATCCAGACGCGGCCGCTGCTGTAGGCCATCAGATAGATGCAGCTCAGGGCACCGGGCGGCAGCCGCAGGCGGCCGCTGCCGCCCAGGCGGAACAGGATCAGCAGCAGGGCGCAGACCCCCAGATTCCAGAGCGACTCGTACAGGAAGGTGGGGTGGAAGGAGGCCTGCTCCAGGAACTCAGGCGGCCGGTTGGCCATGGGAATGGTCAGGGCCCAGGGGAGGTTGGTGGGCAGGCCGAAGGCCTCGGAGTTGAAGAAATTGCCCCAGCGGCCGATCGCCTGGCCCAGGGCCACGGCGGGCACGAGCACATCCAGCAGGGGCCAGAACGCCTGCCGGCGCCAGCGGCAGAAGAGGACCGTCACCAGCGCTCCGCCGATCAGGGCGCCGTGGATGGCGATGCCGCCGCGCCAGATGGCGAAGGCATCGAGCCAGTCGTTGCGGTACTGGCGCCATTCCAGGGCAACGTAGTAAAGGCGGGCGCCGACGACGGCCCCCAGCACCATCAGGGGCAGCAGGTCGGCGATCAGGGCCGGGTCGATGCCCCGCTGGCGGCCCAGCCGGGTGGCCAGCAGCAGACCCAGCAGCACCGCCAGGGCGATGAGCAGGCCGTACCAGCGGACGGAAACGGGACCCAGCTGAAAGATCAGGGGTCCCGGGGACGTGAAGAGGCCGAGAGGAAGGCTCAGAAGCCCTCCGCCGCCTGGACCTTCTCCACCTGGCGCTTCTTGAGGACGAGCATGATCTGGGCCAGGGCCACGGCGGCGAAGAAGGCCAGCAGCCCGTAGATGCGCACGGGGTTCTGAAGCACCACTTCGGCGTCGATCTGGCCGAAGCCACCGACGTTGGGGTCGTTGGTGATCGGGGTGCCGGCCTCGACGGCGTCGCCGACGGCGACGGTGAGGGTGGGTCCGGCGGGAACCGTCTCGGTGACGGCGCCGCCGGCGCCGGTGATCTCCACCACGGTGGCACCGTTGGCATCGGTGCTGATGGCGCTCACCGTGCCGGCCGCCGGGGCGGTGTACACGGCGTTGTTGGTCTTCTCACCCTCGGGGGTCACCTGGCCGCGGCCCCGGTTGGCCCCCACGTGCACCTGGTACTTGCCGAAGTGGATGGCGCTGTCGGTGGCCGGGTCGGGGGAAAGGATCGGGAAGACGATCTCCTGGTGCTGGTCACCGGGGAGCGGGCCCACCAGGAGGATGTTGGGCTGGTCGTCGCTGTACTGGGTGTAGTAGACGCCGGCGGTCTCCTCCTTGAGCTCATCGCTGAGGCGGTCCTGCGGAGCCAGCGTGAACCCGTCGGGGAGCATCACCACCGCGCCGACGTTGAGACCGGTGGGGCTGCCGTTGCCCGAGACCTGCTGCACCGAAGTGTCGTAGGGGATCTCGACCACCGCCTTGAACACCGTGTCGGGGAACACCGCCTGGGGCACCTCCACCCGGGTGGGCTTCTTGGCCAGGTGGCAGTTGGCGCAGACGATCTTGCCCGTGGCCTCACGCGGATTGGCGTAGTTCTGCTGGGCCCAGAAGGGGTAGGCCCAGCTGGGGCTGGCCCCCAGGAGCACCACACCCAGCGAGAGGCTGAGGGTGAGCAGGGTGCCGAACAGGGGGGAGAGGAAGCGGCGCATGGGGGTGGAGGTGGCGGGCGTCGGGGGGGAAACGGGGAGAGAAATCAGGCGCCGATCAGGCCCACCAGGCCTTTTCGCCCGTGCGGAAGTCGGTCTCGGTCCACTGGCTGAGGAACACGTTGTCGTTCTCGACACTCACGTGGGCCAGGGCCAGGGAGAGGGGCGCCGGGCCGCGCACCACCTTGCCGGTGGCGTCGTATTGGCTGCCGTGGCAAGGGCAGATGAACTTGTTGGCGCCGCTGTTCCAGGGCACCACACAGCCCAGGTGGGTGCAGATGGCGTTGATGCCGTAGTCGCCGATGGCCTCGCCGCCCTCGACCAGCAGGTAGGTGGGGTCTCCCTTGAGGCCCTGCACCAGGCTGCGGTCACCCTCTTTATGGGTGGCCAGCCAGCCGGTGGCGGTGACGTTGTTGCCCAGCTCGTCCTTGGCGGTGACACCCCCGCCACTGCCCGCGGCCCTGGGGGGGATGAAGTAGTTGACGACCGGGTAGAGGGCACCCAGGGCCACCCCCGTGACGGAGCCGAAGGTCAGCAGGTTCATGAACTGGCGGCGGCCCATGCCGGGCACATCACCAGAGGCACCGCCGTTCGAGGAGGCCGCAGGGATCTGGGTCATAGGGAACGGCGCGGTGTGACCGATTGACGTGGCGCCCATTATGAACCTTGCCCTTCCCGCCCCGGGTCCGAGCCGCACCCGGCCGAGGCCGGCTGCAACATGCTGTTGTGGAGTGCCCCGCCCGCCATGACCTCACCGGAACCGCTGCGGCGGGAGGAGCTGCTGGAGCTGCTGCGCAGCCGCTGGCAGGCCTCCTATGACCTGCAGCTGGTCCAGCGCCGCGGCCGCCTCTATCTGCACGTGATGTGGGGCTACCTCGAGCAGCAGTCGTTTCCGCTCACCCCCGAGGCCTACGAGGAGCACCTGGAGGAGCTGGTGGGCTCCCTCAACGGCCTCGGGGTGGCGGCTCAGGTGCGCCAGTGGCTCCGCACCACCACCGACAAACCCCGGCTGGGCAAGGCCCTGTCCCTGCCCCTGGAGCTGCCGGCGGGGCGCGCCAGCGAGTTCATGCTCTGATCCCGGTGGGGCGCCGGCGGTTCAGGCGGAGGGGGACGGGGAGGGCCGCAGCCCCTCGGCCAGGGCCACCAGGGCCACCCCCAGCAGGTAGAGCGCCGTGATCGCGCCGGTGAGCAGCAGCATCGTGATCGGGTCGGTGGAGGGCGTCAGCACCGCCCCGGCCAGGGCCGCCACCAGCACCACCCAGCGCCAGGCGCCCAGCATGGTGCGCCAGTCGATCAGCCCCAGGGCGCCCAGCAGCAGCTGCAGCACCGGCAGCTGGAAGGCCAGGGCCGTGGCCACCATCAGCAGCAGCACGAAGTCGAGGTAGCGCTCGATCGACCAGATCGGCTCCACCACGTCGGCCCCGTAGGACACCAGGAAGCGCAGGGCCGCCGGCACCAGGGCCCACCAGGCGAAGGCCAGACCGGCGGCGAACAGCACGGTGGAGCCGGCGACGGCGGGAGCCACCAGCCGCCGCTCCCGCCGGGTCAGACCCGGCAGCACGAAGGCCAGGATCTCGAAGATCACGTAGGGCAGGGCCAGGGTGAGCCCCGCATAGCCGGCCACCTTCAGCGACACGAACAGGAATTCGCCCGGGGCCAGCTGCAGGAAGCGGATCCCCTCCGCCGGCACCTCCAGCAGCCGCACCAGGGGCCGCACCGCCAGCAGGCAGGCGGCGGCGCCGACCACCACCGCCAGCAGGCTGCGGAGCACGCGCCGGCGGAGCTCCTCAAGGTGCTCAACCAGGCTCATGTGCACCTCGCCGGGGAATGTGTCCTCGGGGATGGGGTCGCTCATGGCTGTTCCGTTCCCGGCAGCCTAGGGGGCGCGGTGAGGAGACCAGCGGCCCGCTCGGGCACCGCCCACAGCACCTCGCCCCCCCGATGGCGCACCGTGCCGGGGCCGGCGCCGGCGATGCGCTGCAGATCCGTGGTCGGCACCATCACCACCGGCACCCGGCCGTTGGCCCTCCCGCGGCTGAAGTGGGCCGCCAGGTCGGCCGCCTCCCGCAGGTCCGCCTCGCCAGGGGTGCCCTCCGAGCCCTTCAGCACCACGTGGCTGCCCGGACACTCCTGGGCATGGAACCAGAGGTCGCCGCGCCGGGCCTGCTGCAGGCTGATCCATTCGTTCTGGCGGTGGTTACGACCCACCTGCAGCCGCAGGCCGCCGCTGCTGCGCAGCTCCAGCGGGGCCGGCGCGGCGCCGGCCGCCCCCCGTCGCACCCGCCGGGACGGCCCCGGCCCCTGGCTGTCCCGGGCGGGCAGCAGGACGGGCAGGTCCTCCTCCACGGCGGCGAGCTGGGCCCCGTTCTCCGCCTGTTCCAGAAAGGTGAGGCTGGCTTCGATGGCGGCCAGCCGCTGCTGGTGCAGCTCCAGCCGCGGGGTGATCGCGGCGACGGAGCGGCGCAGCTTGCGTGCCCGGCGGTACAGCCGCTGGGCTTCGTCGATCTCCTCCCGCGACGGCGACGGCAGGCTGAGCAGGCCGTCCGCCCGGCGCTGCATCGCCTCGCTGCCGGGCACGGCCGCCAGCAGGCTCTGCTGCTGCTCGGCGTTGCGGCGCTCCCGGGCCGCGGCGTTCAGCAGCCGCTGCCGCAGGCTCGCCCGCCGCTGCTCCAGCTCCCGGTGCCCGAGGCGATCGGCGTAGTAGCCCGCCAGCCCCCGGTTGATCGTCCAGTCGTCGTCGGCCGGCGGACCTTCGGGGTCCCAGCAGCGGTAGTCGCTGGGGCCGCCCCAGCCCAGCTGGAAACGCTCCTCGGCCACCGTCTCCAGCCAGAGCCGCCAGCGTTGCCAGAGCCGCTGCCAGGCCTCCTCCTCCAGGCTCTGCACGGGCCGGGCCAGCGCGTCCTGCGCCAGCTGGCGGGCCAGGGCCGGGCCGATCCCCTGGTAGGCGCCCATCAGGGCCTCGCCGACCGTCTGGGGCAGCAGGCCCAGGCGCCGCCGCCAGGAGGCGACCTCCTCCTCCAGCCGGGGCGGTTCACCGGCCATGGGCGGTGGCGGCTGGTAGGGGTCGCCGGTGCCGATCGGCCGCAGCCGCGACCGGTCCTGGCGGACCTGGCGGGCCAGGGCGATCACCCGCTGTTCTTCGTCGATCAGGAACAGGTTGCTGTGGCGCCCCATCAGCTCCAGCACCAGCTGCCTCCGGATCGGTTCGCCGGGTCTGGGGGCGAAGCCCAGGGCCACCACCCGCTCCCAGCCCTGCTGCTCCAGGCTCACCAGGGCCAGACCGCGCAGGCCGTGCTGCAGCTGCTGGGCCAGGGTGCTGCCCTCGCCCTGCTTCAGGGGTGGTTCCACCACCAGCAGGCGCGGCGCCTCCGCCAGCCAGCTGAGCTCCAGCCAGAGGGTGCCCCGCAGGCTGCGCAGTCCCAGCTGCAGGCGGTGGGCGTCGGGCTGCTGGGCCTTCTCGAAACGGCTGGGCAGCAGGCTGCGGCGCATCTCGGCCAGTACAGCGCGCAGGCTGGTCACATCCATGGCCTGGATGGACGGGGTTGGGGCCATCGCCTCCTCTGTCGCTTCCCGATGCGGTCCACCCCTACTGTGCGCCCCAGCGCCAGCGATCCATGGACTCCCCCCCCTCCAGCGGCCGGCTCACGGTGATCACTGGCCCCAGCGGGGTGGGCAAGGGGACCCTGGTGGCCCTGCTGCTGCAGCGGCACCCCGCCCTGTGGCTGTCGGTGTCGGCCACCACCCGTTCGCCCCGGCCCGGGGAGAGCGACGGCCAGCACTACGTCTTCCTGACGCGTCCCGACTTCGAGGCCCAGGTGGCCGGCGGGGGCTTCCTGGAGTGGGCCGAGTTCGCCGGCCACCTCTACGGCACCCCCCGGGCCCCTGTGGAGGCCCAGCTGGTCCTGGGGCGGCCGGTGCTGCTGGAGATCGAGCTGGAGGGGGCCCGCCAGGTGCGTCGCACCTTCCCCGCGGCCTTCCAGGTGCTGATCAAGCCGCCCAGCTTCGAGGAGCTGGAGCGCCGCATCCGCGGCCGCGGCACCGACAGCGAGGAGGCCATCCAGCGGCGGCTGGCGCGGGCCCGCGAGGAACTCACCGCCGAAGCGGAATTCGATGCCGTGCTGGTGAACGCCGACCTCGACATGGCCCTGCAGGAGCTGGAGCGGCTGCTGGGGCTGGCCGACGCCGACTGACGACAGCCATGAAAAAAGCGGCCCGTTCAAGGGCCGCTGGCGGGGATGCATCCGACCGGATCCGGTCTTCAGGGGTGGATGATCAGATCCGGGAAGAAGCGGAAGATCTCAATCGTGATGCCGGCGGTCAGGGTGAACCAGACGGCGGCCACGACGGGAGCGGTGGAGAGGAATTTCTTCATGGCTCTTGCGTATCAGCGGGGGGAAACGGTGACTTTGGAGTCGGATTCCACCAGAGCTCCGCTGGTGAACTCCTTGAGGGCCGCCAGGGGCCAGACGGCCGCTGCCAGGGTGGTCTTGAAGGCCAGGGGCAGATCGATCTGGATTTCGCGCATGGTGGCGTCCTTGCTGCCGCGGACGGCGATCAGGTAGCCGCGACCGGCCCAGCCGATCGTGCCGGCGATGTACAGGAAGAGCAGGCCGGGGATGGTGAAGTCACCGGCGTGGCTCCAGCGGCCGTCGGTGATCAGGTGGGGCAGGCCATCGGTGCCGCAGAGGGCCTGGCCGTAGTAGGCGAAACGGGCCTTGGCCTGATCCGTGCTGGCAGCGGCGGCGCGCTGCTGGAAGCGGGGGGTCTCGCTGCAGGGGGTGAGTCCGCCGATGTCGGCCCGGGCCGAGGGGGCGAAGCCGAACAGCAGGAACACGGACGCCACCAGGGCGAAGGCCCGGATGGCGAAGGAACGACTGGAGAGAAGACGGCGCATGGAGAGGGGCCGCGGGGGAACTGCCGCGGGGCAGGATGGCTCGTGCGGACAGTAGGGGAGCTCTTCCGGGAGCATGCGCACGGTTCTGGCCCTCGAAACAAGTTGTGACGAGTCAGCGGCGGCGATCGTGGCCGGTCGGCGGGTCCTGGCGGGGGCCGTCGCCTCCCAGATGGAGGAGCACGCCCGCTGGGGCGGGGTGGTGCCGGAGATCGCCTCGCGCCGCCACGTGGAGGCGCTGCCGGCCCTGATCGCCCGGGTGCTGGAGGAAAGCGGCGTGGCCATGGCCGACCTCGACGCCGTCGCCGCCACGGTGGCCCCCGGCCTGGCCGGGGCCCTGCTGGTGGGGTCGGTCACGGCCCGCACCCTGGCCCGGTTGCATGGCAAGCCCTTCCTGGGGGTGCACCACCTGGAGGGGCACCTCTGCTCGGTGCACCTGGGCGATCCCCTGCCGGAGGGTCCGTACCTGGTGCTGCTGGTCAGCGGTGGCCACACCGAGCTGATCCGCGTCGATGGCCCCGGTGCCTACACCCGCCTGGGCCGCAGTCGCGACGATGCGGCCGGTGAATGCTTCGACAAGGTGGCCCGGCTGCTCGGGCTGGGCTACCCGGGCGGACCGGCGATCGAGGCGGCGGCGGCCGGCGGCGACCCCGGCCGTTTCCGCTTTCCCAAGGGGAGGGTCTCCCGTCCCGAGGGGGGCTTCCACCCCTACGACTTCAGCTTCAGCGGCCTCAAGACGGCGGTGCTGCGCCAGGTGCAGCGGCTTGCCGCCGCGGGCGCTCCCTTGCCTGTGGCCGACCTGGCGGCGAGCTTCGAGCAGGGGGTGGCGGAAGTGCTGGTGGAGCGCAGCTGCCGCTGCGCTGTCGACGCGGGCCTGGAGACGGTGGTGCTGGTGGGGGGCGTGGCCGCCAACCGACGCCTGCGCCGCCTGATGGCGGAGGCCACCGCCGCCCGCGGCCTGTGCTGGCGCGTCGCGCCCCTGGCTTACTGCACCGACAACGCCGCCATGGTGGGCCTGGCGGCGATCGAACGGCTCGAGGCCGGGGGGCACAGCGGGATCAGCCTGGGGGTGGCCCCCCGGCTCCCCCTGGAGCTGGCCGGAGGGCTCTATGCGCCACAGCCCCCCTTTTGATGCCCCTATGGTGAGAGGGTCGCCCTAGGTCTGGCCCGATGGCCCCCGCGAATCCCCTGCCCCTCGAGCAGGTCGAATCCTCCCTCAGCGACACGGAACCCGTGTCCCAGCAGGAGCTCAACGCCTGGCGGCGGGGGTTCACCCCCCAGGCCGAGATCTGGAATGGCCGTCTGGCCATGCTCGGGCTTTCCGTCGGGCTTGGTGTACTGCTGCTGGTGCGGCTGGTGGGAGGCTGAGGTCCTGCCCGGCCCCCGGCCAGGATTTGCCGGCTCAGGTTCGACCCCGCAGCGTCTGGGCCAGCTCGCCGGGTCTGAGGCTGGCGGCTAGGGCCTCCTCGGCATGAACCCTGCCGGAAGAGACCAGATTCGCCAGGTACTGGTTGGAGGTGATCATGCCGTCAAAGCCGCTGCGGGCCATGATCGCCTCGATCTCATCGAGATTGGCCCGCAAGATGTAGTCCTTGCAGGCATCGGTGTTGATGAAGACGTCGTGGTAGGAGGCCCTTTTGCCATCCACCGTCTTGATCAGGCCCTGGGAAATCACCCCCAGGAGCGAATCGGCCACCGAACGCCGGACGATCTCCTGTTCGTCGGGGGGGTACATGCCCAGCATCCGCTCGACGGAACGCACCGCCGAGTTGGTGTGCAGGGTTCCCAGCAGCAGGTGTCCGGTCTGGGAGGCTTCGATCGCGGTGGTGAGGGTGTCCTGGTCACGGATCTCCCCCACCAGGATCACGTCGGGATCTTCCCGCAGGGCGGCGCGGAGGGCGGTCTTGAAGTGGCGGGTGTGGCTGCCCAGTTCCCGCTGGCGGATCAGGGACTGGCGGCTCTGATGCACGAATTCCACCGGATCCTCGATGGTGAGGATGTGGCGCTTCATCGTGCGGTTGATGTGGTCGATCACCGCCGCCAGGGTGGTGCTCTTGCCTGACCCCGTCGGGCCGGTGACCAGCAGCATGCCCTTGGGACGCTGGGCCAGATCCTTGAGCACCGGCGGCAGATTGAGCTCGTCGATGGTGGGAATGGCCTGGGGAATCAACCGCAGGACCATCGCCGGGCCCTGAAGGGATTCGAGCAGGTTGATGCGCACCCGCACGAAGCCGAAGGCGAAGGAGCCGTCGTATTCCTTCTGCTGGAAGAAACGATCGATCTGGGCCGGCTCCAGGATCTCCCGCAGCCAGTCGCGGAAGGTGTTGCCATCGGTCACGCCCAGGCCGGCCAGGATCATGTCGCCGCGGCTGCGGAACCGGGGCTCCTCCCCGACGCCGAGGTGGATGTCGGAGAAGTTGCGCTCGAAGGCCACCCGAACGATCTGCTCCAGGGTCGGCGGGGATCCACCCTCCGCCGACATCGGCATCGCCTCGGCGAAAAGGGAGCCCCTGGGCTGAACGCCCACGGGGGGTGGTGGCGGTGGCGGGTGGGACTGGGACATCGAGGAACGCGGCTGGAGCGCGGGGCGATCCCGCTGGTGAAATCCGTTGAGCGAATCCGCGTCGGGCGGATCCGCTGAGACCTGGGCGAATGCGCCGAAGGCTGTGTCGCTCCGGGCCGGATCCTAGGGGCGGATTTCGATCTGTGGACACGGGGCCGAGCGGTGCCGCGCAGGGCGGGGGAAGCGCTGAACCCGGGCTGCCTAGGATCCTCCGACCCGCGTCGGCCCGTGTCCCCACAGCCTCTGGTCAGCATCGTTCTGGGCACACGCCCCGAGGCCATCAAGCTGGCTCCGGTGATCCTGGCCTTCCAGCGGTCGCCGGACTTCCGCACCCGCGTTGTCCTCACGGGACAGCACCGCGAGATGGTCACCCAGGTGATGCACCTGTTCGGCCTCGCCGCCGACCATGACCTGGCCCTGATGGCCCCGAAGCAGACCCTCACCCACGTCACCTGCGCGGCCCTGCAGGGACTGAAGCAGGAGTTCGAGTCGCACCGCCCCGATCTCGTGCTGGTGCAGGGCGACACCACCACCGCCTTCGCCAGCGCCCTGGCCGCCTTCTACGAGCAGATCCCGGTCGGCCATGTGGAGGCGGGCCTGCGCACCGACGACCTGCTCGACCCCTTCCCCGAGGAAGCCAACCGCCGCCTGATCTCCCAGCTGGCCCGCCTGCACTTCGCCCCCACGGCCCAGTCGGCGGCGAATCTGCGGGCCTCGGGGGTGGTGGGCGAGATCCTCACCACCGGCAACACGGTCATTGATGCCCTGCTGCTGATGGCCCGCTCTGCCCCCGACTGGGACCTGCCCGGCCTCGACTGGCAGAACCAGCGGGTGCTGCTGGCCACCGTGCACCGCCGCGAGAACTGGGGCGAGCGCCTCCAGGACATCGGCCGGGGCTTCCTGGCCCTGCTCGACCGCTTCCCCGACACCGCCCTGCTGCTGCCGCTGCACCGCAACCCCACGGTGCGGGAGCCCCTGCAGGCCCTGCTCGGCTCCCACCCCCGCGCCTTCCTGATCGAGCCGCTCGACTACGACCGGCTGGTGGCGGCGATGCGGGGCTGTACGCTGCTGCTCACCGATTCGGGCGGTCTGCAGGAGGAGGCCCCCGCCCTGGGCAAGCCCGTGCTGGTGCTGCGCCGCACCACCGAGCGACCCGAAGCGGTGGCGGCGGGCACGGCGAAACTGATCGGCACCGACAGCGACGCGATCCTCAGCGAGGCCAGCCGGCTCCTGGAGGACCCACAGGCCTACGGGGCCATGGCCCAGGCCCACAATCCCTTCGGTGACGGGGCGGCCAGCGGCCGGATCGTGGAGGCGGCCCGCCGCTTCCTGGGCCTGGCCCCCCTCAAGGCAAGCGGCTCCTAGGGGCGCTTCTTGGCCCAGGGGGGCAGATCGATGAACACCCGGGTGCCGCTCTCCAGGCCCGAGAGGATCTGGGTGTCCTTGCCGCTGCTGGCGCCGAGCTCCACGGGCTGGAAGGTGGGCTCCTGGCCCTTGCCCACCAGCAGCACCCCCGGCCGGCCGTCCTCCGTGACGATGGCGACGGTGGGCACCACGGTCCGGGCCTGAAGGGTGCCGGTCTGGAAGTCGATGTCGGCGGTCATGCCGATGCGCAGTTCCGGGGCCGGATCGGTCAGCTGCAGCTTCACTTCGAAGGAGGTGACGTTGTTGGTCTTCACCGCCCGCGGGGCGATCTGGCGCACGGTGGCCTGGAAGCGACGGTCGGGGAAGGCATCGACGCGCACGCTGGCGGGCAGTCCCACCCGCAGACGGCCGATGTCGCTCTCGGGCACCTTGGCGACCACCTCCAGCCCTTCCGAGAGCTCCACGATCGAGGAGCTGGTGGCGCCGGCGGTGGCCGACGCGGTGGTGGTGGGGGTGACGAAGGCGCCCGGTTCGGCGTAGCGCTGGCTGATCACCCCATCGAAGGGGGCCCGCACGATCAGTTCGTCCTTCTCCACCATGCGCTGCCTCAGCCGTTGCCGGGCGGCGGCGGTGGCCAGGCGCCGCACCTCCGCCTCCGAGCGGAAGCGGTTCATGGTGTCGAGGCTGATGGCCCCCTGGCGGAACAGGGGTTCGTTGCGGCGCAGCTCGCTGTCGCTGCGGCGCTGTTCCGACTCCGCCGACTGCACGTTGGCCTGCAGTTCCATCAGCCGGTCGCGCAGGTCGCCGTCATCCATCAGGGCCAGGGGCTGGCCCCGGCGCACCGTGTCGCCCTCGTCGACCATCAGCTCCAGCAGCACCCCCTGGCGCTTGGGGCTGACATTCACCCGCTTGACGGCATCGAGCTCGCCGCTGGCGGTGATCACCCCGGGCAGGGAGCCCTCGCGGGCCACCACGGTGAAGGGGGCCAGATCGCGGCCGGCCTGCTGGCGCTGGCGCTGCCAGAGGCCGGCCGTGGCGAGAAGGGCCAGGCCCACCGCCAGGCCGATCCAGAGGCGGCGGCGGCGGCCGCGGCGCCGGCCCTTCGGCGGCGCGGTCGGGGGCGGGGGCGCGTCCTGGGTGGGGGCGGGGGCCGGCGGCAGGGGGGTGATGGCGGGAATGGGCCGGCGAATCGCTGCCGTCAGTTTCGCCTGTCTGCGCGAGGGTTGTGGATGGCGGGTGACCGAAGGGCCCCGTCCGGGCGCCCCCTACATTTCCCCCATGCTCAAAGCCGGAATCGTCGGGCTGCCCAACGTGGGCAAGTCGACCCTCTTCAACGCCCTGGTGGCCAACGCCCAGGCCCAGGCGGCCAATTTCCCCTTCTGCACCATCGAGCCCAACGTGGGGGTGGTGGCGGTTCCCGACGAGCGCCTGCAGAAGCTCTCCGATCTCTCCAGTTCCAAGGAGATCGTGCCGACACGGGTGGAATTCGTGGACATCGCCGGGCTGGTGCAGGGGGCCAGCCAGGGAGAGGGACTCGGCAACAAGTTCCTGGCCAACATCCGCGAAGTCGATGCCATCGTCCACGTGGTGCGCTGCTTTGAGGACGATGACGTGATCCACGTCTCCGGCAGCGTCGACCCGGTGCGGGACGCCGAGATCATCAACCTGGAGCTGGGCCTGGCGGATCTGGCCCAGATCGAGAAGCGGCGCGAGCGGCTCAAGAAACAGATGCGCACCAGCAAGGAGGCCGCCGAGGAGGACGGTGCCCTGGCCCGGCTGCAGGCGGAGCTGGAGCAGGGCGGCGCCGTGCGGCGGGTGAGCCTGAGCGAGGAGGAGCAGGCCCTGGTGCGCAACCTGGGCCTGCTGACCGGCAAGCCGATCATCTACGCCACCAATGTGAGTGAGGACGACCTGGCGGACGGCAATGCCTGGGTGGCCGCCGTCGAGGCCCTGGCCGCCCGGGAGGGGGCTGAAGCGGTGCGCATCTCCGCCCAGGTGGAGGCCGAGCTGGTGGATCTGGCCGCCGAGGAGCGCGCCGACTACCTGGCCGGTCTGGGTGTCAGTGAGGGCGGGCTGCAGAGCCTGATTCGCGCCACCTATCGCCTGCTGGGCCTGCGCACCTACTTCACCACCGGCGAGAAGGAGACCCGGGCCTGGACGATCACCGCCGGCATGACCGCCCCCCAGGCGGCCGGTGTGATCCATACCGATTTCGAGCGCGGCTTCATCCGTGCCCAGACCATCGCCTACGCCCAGCTGCTCGAGGCCGGCACCCTGGCCGAGGCCCGCAACCGGGGCTGGCTGCGCAGCGAGGGCAAGGAGTATGTGGTGGCCGAGGGCGATGTGATGGAGTTCCTGTTCAACGTCTGACGACGCCCCGTGGCTACACCCGTCGGTTTCATCGGCCTCGGGGCCCTGGGCGCGCCGATGGCGGCCAACCTGCTGGCCCAGGGCTTCCCGCTCACGGTCCATAACCGCCATCGGGAGCGGGAGCTGCCCCTGGCCGTCGCCGGGGCCACACGGGCAGCCACGCCTGCGGCGGCGGCCCGGGGCGCCGCGGTGCTCGCCCTCTGCCTGAGCGACGACGCGGCGGTGGCGGCGGTGCTGCTGGGGGAGGGGGGCGACGCCGCCGCCGCCGCTGTGGAGGGCCTGGTCCCCGGCGCCCTGGTGGTCGATTTCTCCACCATCGCCCCCGCCACCTCCCGGGCCATGGCGGACGCCCTGGCCGCCCGCAGCGTGGCCTATCTGGATGCGCCGGTGACCGGCGGCACCGAGGGGGCCCGGGCCGGCACCCTCGCGGTGCTGGTGGGGGGAGCGGCCGCCGACCTGGAGCGGGCCCGGCCGGTGCTGGAGGCCGTGGGCCGGACGATCACGGCGATCGGTCCGGTGGGGGCGGGCCAGGCGGCGAAGGCCGTCAACCAGGTGCTGGTCGCGGGCAGCTACGCGGCGGTGGCCGAGGCCATGGCCCTCGGGCAGCGGCTCGGCCTGCCGATGGAGGAGGTGCGGCAGGCGCTGGTGGGTGGGGCCGCCGGCTCCTGGGCCCTGGAGCACCGCGCCGGCGCCATGCTCCGGGGTGAATTCCCGCTCGGGTTCCGGCTGCGGCTGCATCGCAAGGATCTGGCGATCGCCCTGGAGGCCGCCTCCGCCGGGGGCCTGGGGCTGCCGGTGGCCGAGCTGGTGGCGGCGATGGAGGACGACCTGATCGCGGCGGGCCATGGCGACGAGGACGTGTCGGCCCTGGCCCGCTGGTTCAGCGCCCGCTCCCGGTGAGCGACGCGGGCTCCCTACCTTGGTTCGGCTCCTGTGGTGGTGGCCGCCAGGCCGTTGACTGAATGCCTGATGCGCCCCTTGACGCGCCCCCGGCCTCCGCGATCGAACTGCGGGGGCTCAGCAAGCGGTTCCAGGAGGGGGAGAGCGAGCGGACGGTGCTGCAGGCCGTCGACCTGACCATCGCCCCCGGCCAGTTCGTCGTCCTGCTGGGCCAGAGCGGCAGCGGCAAGAGCACCCTTCTGCACCTGATCGGCGGCATCGACACCCCCTCCTCCGGCAGCGTGGGCATCGGCGGGGTGGACCTGACGGCCCTCGGCGAGCGCCACCGCACCCTGTTCCGCCGCGACCACATCGGCTTCATCTTCCAGTTCTTCAATCTCATCCCCACCCTCTCGGTGCTGGAGAACGTCACCCTGCCCGGTGAGCTGGCGGGTCGGCCCCGGCCGGCCCTGGAGACGGCCGCCCGCGATCTGCTCGCCCGGGTGGGCCTGGCCGACCGCGCTTCCACCAGGCCCGACAAGCTCTCCGGCGGCCAGCAGCAGCGGGTGGCCATCGCCCGCGCCCTGCTGCACCAGCCCCTGCTGATCCTGGCCGACGAGCCCACCGGCAACCTCGACGAACACACCGGCGAGCAGGTGCTGGAGCTGCTGATCGATCTCACCCGCCAGCAGGGCCGCACCCTGATCATGGCCACCCACAACGGGGCCATCGCCGGCCGGGCCGACCGGGTGCTGCGGGTGCAGGACGGCCACCTGCTCGAAGCGTCCGCCCCTGCGGCTGCGGTGGCGGCATGAGCCAGGGGGAGGCACCGCCCGTGGTCCGCAACGGGCCCCTGTGGCGTCTTGCGGCCCGGCGCTGGCGCCGCCGACCGCTCCAGTACCTGCTCTGCATCCTGGGCATCGCCCTGGGGGTGGCGATGCTGGTGTCGATCGATCTGGCCAGCGGCTCGGCCCAGCGGGCCTTCTCCCTCTCCACCGATGCCATCACCGGCCGCACCAGCCATCGGCTGGTGGCGATCGGTCCCGGTGGCGTCCCCGACGCCACCTTCGTGGCGCTGCGCCGCCGCTTTCCGGAGATCCCCGCCGCGCCGGTGATCGAGGCCTACGGCCGGGCCGAGGAGCTGGACGGGGAACTGCTGCGGCTGGTGGGGGTCGATCTGTTCAGCGAGGGTCCGTTCCGCGGCCTCCTGGGCGGCGACGGCGATGGCCAAGGCGGAGGCGGGAAACCCGGCGGCAGGGGCTTCGTTCCCTTCCTCACCGAGCCCGGCACGGCGGTGATCGCCGCCGAGACCGCCGAGCGCTACGGCCTCCACCCCGGCGCCGCCGACGCCTCCGGCACCCTGCATCTCGATCTGGGCGGGCGGACGTCGGCCCTGCGGCTGGTGGGCAGCGTCAGCAGTGATTCGGCCCTGGAGCGCCGTGGGCTGGAGACCCTGCTGCTGGTGGACATCGCCACCGCCCAGGACCTGCTCGCCCCCGCCGGCGCCGCTGCGGCCCCGGCCCTGGGCCACATCGATCTGATCCTGGAGGGTCCCGCCGAGGAGCAGGCCATCCGCACCTGGTTGCCCGCCGGGCTGAAGCTGGAGACGGCGGCGGCCCGTGGCAATGCCGTGCAGCAGATGACGGCCGCCTTCGAGCTCAACCTCACCGCCATGAGCCTGCTGGCCATGGTGGTGGGTATCTTTCTCATCTACAACACGGTGACCTTCAGCGTGGTGCAGCGCCGCAGCCTCTTCGGTGTGCTGCGCTGCCTGGGGGTGACCCGGGGCCAGCTGTTCACGCTGATCCTGGGGGAGGCGGCCCTGTTCAGCCTGGTGGGGTCCCTGCTGGGCCTGGTGCTGGGGGTGGTGCTGGGGCGCACTGTCGTCGGCCTGATCACCCAGACGATCAACGACTTCTACTTCGTGGTCTCGGTGCGGCAGATCAGCCTCTCGGGATTCACCCTGGCGAAGGGGCTGCTGGTGGGGGTGGCTTCGGCCCTGGTGGCCTCGGCCCTGCCCGCCTGGGAGGCGATGGCCACCCCGCCGCAGATGACCCTGCAGCGTTCCAGCCTCGAGGCCGGCTGGCAGCGGCTGCTGCCCTGGTTCCTGCCGGCCGCCGCCTTCAGCGGCGGCCTGGGGGTGCTGTTGCTGCGCTGGGACAGCCGCGGCCTGGTTCCCGCCTTCGCCGGCCTGTTCGCCCTGCTGATGGGGGCCGCCCTGCTGATGCCGCCCGTCCTGGCCGCCGTCATGGGGATTCTGGGCCGGGCGGGCGGGGGCTTCGGGGTGGTGGCCCGCCTCGCCCCCCGTGACATCCTGCGCTCCCTCAGCCGCACCGCGGTGGCCGTGGCGGCCCTGATGGTGGCGGTGTCGGTGATCGTGGGGCTCTCGATCATGATCGGCTCCTTCCGGGGCACGGTGGTCACCTGGCTCGACCAGACCCTCCAGGCCGACCTGTTCGTCTCTCCGCCCAGCACCACGGCCAACCGGGTGCTGGGCAAGGTGGATCCCGCCATCGTCCGGGCCGTCGCGGCGCGCCCCGACCTGCGGGCCCTGGTCACCTACAACAGCTTCGACGTGCACCTGGTCGACCAGGACCGGGACATCACCCTGATCGCCGCCGGTGGCGACGTCTCCGCCGGCCGGCGCCCCTACGCCTGGGTCCGCCCGGGCGTTGACGATCCCTTCGCCGCCCTGGCAGCCCGCGAGGGGGTGATTCTCTCCGAGGCCGTCTACCTGCGCGATGGCCAGGGCGCCATCCCCGAGCAGGTCAGGCTCGAAACCCCTGACGGCGAAAGGAGCTTCCCGGTGGTCGCCGTCTTCTACGACTATTCCTCCGACCGCGGCAGCTTGCTGATGGACCGCTCCCAGGTGGCGGAGCTCTGGCACGACGACAACGTCGCCTCTCTGGGGCTGTTCCTGGCCCCGGGCGTGGAGCCCGAGGCGGTGGCCGCCGACCTGCGGGAGGGTTTCCGCAGCCGCCAGAGCCTGCTGGTGCAGACCAACGGCGCCCTGCGGCAGGGATCGCTGGAGATCTTCGATCGCACCTTCGCCATCACCGGCGCCCTGCAGCTGCTGACGGTGCTGGTGGCCTTCATCGGCATCTTCAGCACCCTGATGAGCCTGCAGCTGGAGCGGGGCCGGGAGTTCGCCGTGCTGAGGGCCGGCGGCATGACGCCCCTCCAGCTGGGGCGCCTCACCCTGCTGGAGACCGGCCTGATGGGTCTGCTGGCCGGCACCTGCTCGATGCCCCTGGGCTACGGGCTGGCCTGGGTGCTGGTGCATGTGATCAACGTGCGCTCCTTCGGCTGGACCCTGCAGATCGCACTGGAGCCCCGCTTCTTCGTCCAGTCCCTGCTGGTGGCGGTGGGGGCGGCGCTGCTGGCGGGCCTCTACCCGGCCCTGCGCCTCGGCCGCATGAACATCAGCGAGGCGCTGCGGCAGGAATGAAGCACCCCCATCCCCTGCGCACCCTGCTGGCCCTGGTGGCCGTGCTGCTGCTGGGCCTGGCCGGAGCGGCACCGGCCGGGGCCAGCAGCGGCATCCGCTGGGGGGAGACGCCGGAACCCGTGGGGTTCGTCCGGGCCTTCAGCCCGCGTCGCTGGCAGTTCCCCGCCGACTTCGGCCCCCATCCCGAGTACCGGACCGAGTGGTGGTACTACACGGGCAATCTGGAGGGCGACGACGGTCGCCCGTTCGGCTACCAGCTGACGTTCTTCCGCCAGGCCCTGGCCCCCGACGGCCCAGCCGCACCCGACGGTTCAGCCACCTCTCAAGCCCCAGCTGCCCCCGCTGAGCCTGGGGCTACGGCCACGAGCGCCGGTTCCCCGTGGCGCACCCCCCAGGTCTTCTCTGCCCATTTCACCGTCAGCGACATCGCCGCCGGTTCCTTCCTCCAGGAGGAGCGCTTCGCCCGCGGCGCCCTGGGGCTGGCTGGGGCCAAGGCCGATCCCTATGCGGTCTGGCTCAACGACTGGCGCATCAGTACCGAGGGACCCGACCGGGTGCGCCTCCAGGCCGGCACCGACGCCATGGCCATCGACCTGAGCCTTCGCCAGAGCCGGCCCCCCGTGCTCCAGGGCCAGGACGGCCTCAGCCGCAAGGGGACCGAGCCGGGCAAAGCCTCCCACTACTACTCCCTGGTGCAGCAGCCCAGCGAGGGCACCATCACGGTGGCGGGCCGCACCTACGCCGTCCGCGGCGTCAGCTGGAAAGACCATGAGTTCTCCACCAGCGTTCTCAGCCCCGGCACCGTCGGCTGGGACTGGTTCTCCGCCCAGTTCGAGGACGGCTGCGCCCTGATGCTCTACGGCCTGCGCCGGGAGGACGGCGGCAAGGAGCCCTTCAGCGGCGGCCGCTGGATCGCCGGCGATGAGGCGGTGGAGCTCGGCGCCGACGACTATGTGCTCACGGTGAAGCGCACCTGGCGGAGCCCCCACAGCGGTGCCACCTACCCCGCCGCCTGGACGCTCACCATTCCACGGCTGGAGCTGGAGCTGGCGATCACGCCGCAGATGGCCGATCAGGAGCTGACCACGGCCTCGGCCACCTACTGGGAGGGTGCGCTCCGCTACGGGGGCCACCGCGGCGAGCGGCCGCTGCGGGGCCGCGGCTACGGCGAGCTCACCGGCTACGTCGACCGCCTCGATGGCCTGCGGGGTGGGTGATCGGCGAGGATGGGCCCAGCAGGAGCGAAGGGCCATGGCAGCAGCGGACCATCCCGGGACCCCATCCCCCCCCTCGGCGGAGTCCGGCGACGCCGCCGGCACGGCCGCCGAGCATCCCCATAACTTCGAGGTCCAGAAGGAGATCCACCGCCGCATCCGCAACGATCCCGATTACGACGACTGGGAGTACGGCACCGAGCCCCTGCCCCATGAGGCCTGGGTGGAGCGGCAGGCCGCCGCCTCAGGGGAGCGCCCGGCGGGGGCCTAGGCCCCGCACCAGCAGCAGTCCCCCCAGGCAGGCCACGGCCATCAGCAGCCAGAGTCCGGCCCCATGGCCCTGGCCATCCAGCAACCGGCCGGCGAGCAGGGGCGCGGTGAAGCCGCTGATGGCGAAGCACTGGGACAGCAGCGCCAGGGCCAGGCCCTGGTGCTCGATCGGGCTGCGTTCCACCACCGCTTCGGTGGCGGTGGGCAGGAAGCAGGCCATCCCGAGGGCCAGGGGCAGCTGGGCGAGCAGCAGCAGCCCCAGCCCCCGTTCGCTGTAGGCGGATCCCGCCAGCAGCAGGTTGCCGGCCGCGAAGCTGACCAGGCTGAGATTCAGGCCCGCCGCCACCGGCCGGCGGGCGAGGGCCTGCCCCACCGGCCACTGGAGCACCAGCAGCAGGGCCAGCTGCAGGCCGATGGTGAGGGCACCGAGGCTCACCGGCAGGGCGCGCCGCTGCAGGCTGCCCCGCACCAGCTCCAGGGGCAGGGCGCTCTGCATCAGGGCCGGCATCGCCGTGGCCAGCACGGCCACGGCCAGCAGCGGCAGCAGGCCGGGCAGCCAGGGTCCCCAGGGGCTGGGGTGGGCCAGCCGCTCCCTGGGCCTCGGATCCGGCAGCTGCCGGCGCGACAGCAGCAGCAGCAGCACCAGCATGCAGCCGATGTCCACGGCGTAGATGCCGCGCAGCCATCCCCGCCAGGCGAGCACCGCCCCCAGCAGGGCCCCGGCGGCGATGCCCAGGGCATCGGCGCTGCGCATCAGGGCGAAGGCCCGGCCCGAGGGCACCGGCGCGCAGCAGAGCGGCACCGCCAGCTCGATCGCGGGCCAGTAGAAGCCCACCGCCATGCCCAGCAGCACCTGCCCCTGCAGGTAGCCGCCGAAGGAGCCGGCGCCCATCAGCCGGGCGTCACCGGCGATGGCCATCAGGGCCGCCAGCAGCACCGGAACGGCGCAGTTCAGGCCCCGATCCAGCAGGAGACCGCTGAGGATCCGGCCCAGGGTGCCCGCCAGGGCGGCCAGGGCCAGCCCTTCGGTGACGCGGCCGGCGCTGAACTGGGCCTGGTGGAACACCATCGGCGTCAGATAGAGCACGCCGCCCGCCCCGAGCATCGCGATCAGGCGGATCAGGGCGACATGGCGCAGGGCTGCTGGAAACTGGGTGAACCAGGACCGCGCCCTGGCCCTCCCCTGTGCCTGTTCCACTCCGCCTTCGCCTGTTCAAGGGTCTGCTGGCCAGTCTGCTGATCGCCGGGCCGGCCCTGGCCGGGCCCGTTGCCGCGGCGGAGGTGCTGGAACTGCGCTTCGATGGCCTGGAGCTGCCGGTGAACCTCGAGCAGCTCGATGGCTGGACCCGCAGTCCGGCCGGCCGGTCCGGCGGCGGGGACCTGGCGGTCTGGCTGGATCTGCTCGACCCCCGCAGCCGCCAGGACCTGAAGATCCTGCTGCGCGCCCCCCTGCTGCGGGACACCAGCTTCGGCCAGCAGCTGCTCGACAGCTGGGCCGGCAGCCAGATGATGGCCCGCCTCGGGGACCTGCTGACCACGGCCGACGGCCGCAGCACCACGGCGGTGCTGCAGACGACGCTGCGCCGGCTGCTGGAGTCCCGCCAGGACGTCTCCACCATCGGCCTGCTGCGGGCCCTGCCGGTGCAACGGCTGAGCCTCCAGCTCGATGGGCTCTACGAGCTGGCCGTTCAGTGGCGCCAGCAGATCGACCTGCAGCGGCAGGCGCTGCGGCGCCTCCAGGCCCTGGCCCTGCCGGAGCGGCGCACCGTCCCCCTGGCCTTCGCCGATCGCACCCCCCTGAGGCCCCGGCGGCTGGGGCTGGCCGTGGGCCACCGCCAGCAGCCCCTGCCGCTGGAGGTGTGGCCGGCACCACCGGCGCCAGCGGCGGCCACCGGCCGGGGAAGCCCGACCCCGCAGCGGCCCTGGCTGCTGATGATGCCCGGCCTGGGGGGCAATGCCGACCAGTTCGGCTGGCTGGCCAGCGAGCTGGCCGAACGGGGCTGGCCGGTGGTGGTGGTGCAGCACCCCGGCAGTGACGGACCTGCCCTCAAGGCCGCCCTCGACGGCCAGCGGCCGCCGCCGGGCGCCGAGACCCTGGCCATCCGGCTGGCCGACGTCGAGGCGGTGCTGGCGGCCCAGCGCCGGGGCGAGCTGCCGGTGCGGGGCCACGGGGTGGTGCTGCTGGGCCATTCGATGGGGGCCCTCTCCGCCCTGCTGGCGGCGGGGGTGGTGCCGGAGGCGGGCCTCGCCGAGCGCTGTCGCAAGGCCCTCGACCGCCTGCCGATCGCCAACCCCTCCCGGCTGCTGCAGTGCCAGCTGCCCAGCACCGAGTTGCCCAAGCGCCCCTCCCCCCCCGCCGACCTGCGGGGGCTGGTGCTGCTCAACAGCTTCGGCAGCCTGCTCTGGCCCCGGCGGGGCCTGGCGTCCCTGGGGCTGCCGGTGCTGATGGTCGGCGGCAGCCTCGACCTGGTGACGCCGCCGCTGGAGGAGCAGCTGCGCCTGTTCCTCCAGGGCAGCGATCCCCGCAGCCGGCTGGTGATGGTGGAGGGGGGCAGCCACTTCTCCCCCGTGCGGCTGATGCCCACCGATGAGGTGCTCTTCCGCCTCGACGACGAGCTGGTGGGGGTGGACCCGGCCCGGGTGCAGTCGGCGCTGCTGCGCCTCACCACCGAATACCTCCAGACCCTGGAGCAGCCCCTGCTGCTGCCGGCCCAGCGGAGGGTGCAGCAGGGGGTGACCCTCGATGTGCTCGACGCCGCCGCCGCCCGGCGCTGGAAGGCCGGCCTGCAGCCCTGAGACTTCGGCACCGGCACCGGCCCGGCGCTCAGAAGCGGATGCGCGGATCCAGCAGGGCCACCAGCAGGTCCACCAGCACGGTCACCAACACCACCAGGGCCGCCACCACCACCACGATCCCCTGCACCACGGGATAGTCGCGCTGGGCGATCGCCTCCTGCAGCCGGAAGGCGATGCCCGGCCAGGAGTAGGTGACCTCGATCAGCAGGGCGCCGCCGATCAGGGAGGCCACCGTGATGCCCGTGATCGTCAGCACCGGCAGCAGGGCATTGGGCAGGGCGTGGTGCAGGACCACCCGCTGCTCGCTCAGGCCCCGGCTGCGGGCCGCCTCCACGTAGTCGGAGCCGAGGGCGCGGCGCAGGTTGAGCCGCAGGGCGTTGGTGAAGATGCCGCTGAGCAGCAGGCCCAGGGTGGCCGCCGGCAGCACCAGGTGGCGCAGGCTGCCGACCAGCTGGCTCCAGTCGCCTGCCCGGAGGCTGTCGAGCAGATAGAAGCCCGTGCCCTCCGGCGGCATCAGGGTGGCGGGAAAGCGTCCCCCCACCGGCAGCCAGCCGAGCCAGACGGAGAACACCAGCTGGACCACCATGGCGGCCCAGAAGGGGGGCAGGGCGTAGGTGCTGATGCCGTAGAGACGGCCGGCCAGATCGATCCGTCCCTCCGGACGGGCGATGCCGCTGAATCCCACCGCCAGCCCCGCCACGGCCGCCAGCAGCAGGGCCACCACGCCGAGTTCCAGGCTGGCGGGCAGGGAGGCCTGGATGATGCGGGTCACCGGCTCACCGTTGGTGAGCGACGTGCCCAGGTCGCCCCGCAGCAGATGGCCGAGGAAGCGGCCGTACTGGTCGGCCAGGGGCAGATCCAGGCCCAGCTGGGCCCGCAGGGCGGCGCGGGCCGCCTCCGGGGCGCGGGTGCCCAGCAGGGCGTCGATCGGATCCCCGGGGGCCACCCGCAGCAGCAGGAACACCAGGGTGGCGATCAGCCAGAGCATCACCGGAGCCAGGGCCAGGCGGGAGGCCAGGTAACGCGCCAGGTCGGAGCGGCGGCTCATGGCACCCGGGCCGCGGCAGCGGCGGGGAGACGGCGCAGCTCCCCCAGCACGACCCGGCCGGACCCGTCGAAGCGGGGCTGGCTGACCCCCGGCTGGCCCCAGGCCACCGGGGCGCTCAGCCACACCGGCAGGTAGGGGCTGGCGGCGGCGACCCGGCGCTGGATGGCCACCAGCAGGGCGGTCCGCTCGGGGCCGTCCAGCTGGCTGCTGCGCTGCAGCTCCTCCTCCAGCCCCGGGGCGGTCCAGAAGGTGCCGCCCAGGACGCTGTTGCCCTCCAGACAGCGGTTTCCCTCGGCCTTGCTGCAGGAGAGCAGCGGCATCAGGAAGTTCTCCGCATCGGGGTAATCGCCGATCCAGTCGTAGAAGAGCATCGTCAGGGCGCCTTTGTCGAGCTGGGAGTAGGCGGTGGTCGACTCCATGCCGCTCACCTCGAGCGTCACGCAGTCGCCCAGGTCCCGGCGCAGCTGGGCCTGCCAGGTGAGGGCGAAGAGGCGGTCGGTGGGGATGTCGGAGCGGTAGGTGAACGGCAGGGTGAGCACCTTGCCCCCGCAGTACCCGGCCTGGCGGTAGAGGGCGCGGGCCCCGGCGGGGTCGTAGGCCGGCCAGGCGGTGGGATCGGAGCCCGGCAGGTCGGGGGGCACCAGCTGCCGCTGGGGGGAGCGCAGCCCCAGGGTGACCCGCCGCACGATGGTGGCCCGATCGAGGCTTCGGGCCACGGCCTGCCGCAGGGCGGGCCGGTTCAGCGGTGGCTGGTCGGTCAGCAGGGACACCAGGCTGATCTCCTGGGAGGGGCCGACGGCCTGCCGCAGGCGGCCGGCCGCCGCGTCCCGCTTGAGGGCCTGCTGGTGGTCGATCTCCAGGCCGGTGCTGAGCAGCAGGTCCACCTCGCCGCTGCGCAGCGCCCCGAACAGGGCGGTGGAGTTGCTCAGGGTGACCAGGTCGATGCCCCCGTTGGCCGGCCGCCGGCCCCAGTAGCGGGACCAGGGCACCAGCCGCTGCTGCTGGCCGCCGAAGAAGGCCAGGGTGTAAGGGCCGGTGCCCACGAAGCGGTCGTTCAGGGGCCGGTCCCGGTGCTGCCGGTAGGCGGTGGGGGAGACCGGGGTCAGGAAGATGGCGCTGAGCAGCCGCGGCAGCGGGCTGAAGGGGCGCTTCAGCACCAGCTCGATCTCGTGGGGAGCGGTGACCCGCACGCTCGCGACCCGTTCGCTCAGCTGGTAGCCGAGGGTGCCGATCGCCATGAAGCGGCGCAGGGAGAAGGCCATGGCGGCGGCATCGAAGCGGGTGCCGTCGTGAAACAGCACCCCCCGCCGCAGGGGGATGCGGGCCCGCATCCCGTCCGGACTCAGCACCGGCAGGGCCGTGGCCAGCCGCGGCTCGATGCGGCCGCCGGCGTCGATGGCATAAAGGGGGTCCCCCAGGCCGCTGAGCACCTGCATCACGCCGATGCGGGAGGCCTGGACCGGATCAAGGGAATCGATGCGGCTCTTGGTCGCCACCACCAGGGAGCGGCGCGATCCCGATGGCTGACAGCCCGCCAGCGGCGGCAGGGCCAGCAGCAGGGTGGCAAGGGCCGTGGCCGCCGCGGCCGGCCCGCGTGCTGTTCTGCCCCTGGTCGTCGGCAAGACCCTGCGATCCGGTGGCGCCCATTCAAGCGGCCTGTCCAGCACGGTTCCGGCGGAGGCGCTCAGGGGGTCCGTCGCTGGCTCCTGGGCCGCCGCCCGCGCAGGATCTCCAGCTGCCGGACCAGCTGCTGGAGCAGGGTGAGGGACACCCCCGGCCGCTGGGCGCCGGCGGCGAAGGCGGCGGCGAACCCCACCGAGGCGATGCTCACCCGCGCCACCCCCTGGCCGAGGGCCCAGACGTCGGTGGGGGCTGGGCCGCTGATCCGGCCGGAGGCGCGGGTCTCCGTCTTCTGCAGCTCATCGAGCAGGCTGCGCTTCAGCTCGCTGAGGGGCAGGCTGAGGGCCGCCGGGGGCAGCTGGGGCCGGGGGGCCGGAAGCCGCGAGAAGCGGGCCTGCAGGTCCTCCGGGCTGGTGGCCGCTTCGATCGCCTGGCGGATTCCCGTCACCCGTGTGTCGAGCACGCTGCGCTGCATCGCCTGGGCGCCCTTCGCCTGGGAAAGGATCCGCCAGGTGGCGAAACCCTGCAGGGGCACCAGCAGCAGGAAGGCGAACACCACGACGATCGCCCACTGGCGGGCGATGGCCAGCTTCGCCCGCAGGAAGCCGTTGGTGGGTTCGATGTAGAGCGCGAGGTGCAGCAGCAGGAACCCCAGCAGGGCCAGCAGCGCGGTGTTGACCATGCGGTTGGTGAACCGCAGCTGCCAGGCGGGACTGAGGAGCGCGAGCGGCAGGGAGTCGACCAGGACGAACGCCAGGAACACCAGCAGCAGGCCGCCACCGCTCCAGGCGAGCAGGCGGCTGAAGCCGGCGATCGTCTCCTCGCGGCTGGCGGAGTGGTCAGGCATCCGAGGTCCGGGCTGGACAGGGTGGTGCGGACTGGCCAGCGGCCCAGACCTTAGGGGGCCCCACCCATGCCGTCAGGGGCGCGGCAGAGCGCCCCAGCCTGCCAACTGAAACGCAAACCAGGCAAGCCTGAAGGCTGGCTGATAAGATGGTGAAACATTCCTGGTTGTACATGGTGCGCTTCCCTGGGTTCGGTGCCCACGGCCTGAGGCGTTTCCGCCCGTCGGTCCATCTCTACCCTCCCCTGGTGCTGCTCAGCTGCCTGATTGCCAGCACCGCGGCCCCGGCCGTGGGCAGCTACGGGCATGACGCCCTGGCCGAGCTGGAGGACCTGCGGGAACTGCTGGTTCCCGGATTCGGGCGGGAGCCGGAGATCCGCATCGGCGTCGGTGGCATCGGCCTGGGCAACCCCGTCACGGGACTGGTCGTGCCCCCGTTCCTTCTCGGCTCCCCTTCAGTGTCCGGTTCCATCATCGATGGGTTCGTCGTTCCCTCGGGCTTCTTCCTGGCGCGCTCCGGCGACGTGCCCGGCCGCGGCGGCTTCCGCCTGACGAATCCCCTGGCCTTCCGCTGGACGGGGACGGCGACAAACGCGCCGCTGCAACTCACCTGGCAGGCCGGAACCCTCTTCGACAACGTCTTCGACGGCTCCACGGGCGCCTTCGTTCCCTTCCGGATCGTGCCGGCCGGCTCCCCCTCCATCGAGCCGGTGCTCGCCCTGGTGGCCGAGCCCGCCGACGGGACGGACGGTTCCGGGGATGGGGACGGCGTGTTCGAGACGGCTCTGCTTGCCCCGGCTCCGGAAAGCCCCGCCGGCGATCAGCCCGGCGGCGGCCCCGGCGAGCTGCCCGGTGATGGCGGCGACGGCCCCACCGGGCAGCCCGGTGGTGAGGGGGAGGCTCCTGACCCAGCTTCGGTGCCCGGACCCCTGCCCGTGGCCGGGGTGGCCCTGGCCTGGCGCTGCAGCCGCCGGTTGCGGCAGCGCCTGCGCCAGGGGCGCTGAATCAGGGGCGCCGTGATCGCCGTCGACGCCCACCGAACAGCGACTGGCTCCACACCGACATCCGGTCCAGGAGCGTCAGGGGGGAGCGGCCAAACTGGGCTCCGGCGGCGAAACCGAAGAAAAAACCAATCGAGGCCACGAGGGTCCGGGCTGCGCTCTGGAGAGCTGCCCAGATCTGGGTGGGTGCGGTGGTGCTGGCGATGCGGTCGGCGTAGAGATTCTGGGAGCGGACGAGATTGTCGATCAGAGATTTCTGCACCACCGCCAGAGGCCTGGAGAGATCCTCGGGTGCCAGCCGAAGTTGGACCCCCTGCAGCTGTGACAGTTTCTGCTGCAGGTCGGCGGTGCTTGTTGCGGATTCGATGACCCGCTTCAGGGGCGCCACCCGTCGGTTGGCCTGCTGGATGAGGGTCTGCTGGTTGGCCTTGGCCTCGGTGTAGGCCTTCCAGGTGGCAAAGCCCTGCAGGGGAATCAGCAACAGAAAGCCGATGGCGGCGGCCATCGCCCACTGGCGCGTCATCAGCAGCCGTTGGCGCATCCGGACGTTGGCCGGGTTGAGGATCGCCGCGAGGTGAACGCAGGCGAATCCCACCAGGGGAATCGACCCGAGGGACAGGATCCGCGTGACGAAGCGCAGTTGCCAGTTGGGATTGAGCAGCTGGAAGGGCAGGGAATCCACGATCGCGTAACCCAGGAAGACGAGAAAGAGTCCTGTCCCGACCGCCATGAGCAGGTCGCTCCCTGCGATCCGTGCCGCGGTTCTCTCGTCGATGGGTTCACCGTCCGGATCGGCGCCCGGGTCGATGGTCTGACCGGTCAGGGGATGAAGCATCGTTGGGTGGAATCCTTTCGGCAGATGGGGGGGATGGCGCAAAATTAGCCTCCCCGGGACGTCCGATCTTCTCCATCAGCTACAGGGTCCTCAGGCTGGCAGCCACCGCCTGCACCTCCGGTAGCGCTTCAATGGCGGTGAGGGCTTCGCGGAAACGGGATTCCAGCACCTCGTGGGTGATCGTTACGATTTCCGTAGCCCCCTCGTGGCCGGCGAACTGAACGATCGACTGGATCGAGACGCCCGCATCACCGAAACACATGCCGATCTTGCCGATCACGCCGGCCTCGTCGCGGGTGCGCAGGCGTACGTAGTTGCGGTGGCTGGTGTGGGAGCCGTCCACCAGGGTGCAGCGGCGCCAGCGGCTCGCGGCCAGCAGTGGATCCAGGCCTGCCTGAGGCCCACTCACCTTGCGGATGCCGGCGATGTTGAGGATGTCAGCCACCACCGCCGAGGCGGTGGGACCCTCGCCCGCCCCCGGTCCGTAGAACATCACCCTTCCCACCGGTTCACCTTCGACCAGGATGGCGTTGTTCACCCCGTGGACTCCGGCCAGGGGGTGGGACTTCGGCAGCAGAGTGGGATTCACCCGCACGTCCAGCAGCGCACCGCCGTCGGCGTCGTCCCCCATGTGTTCTGCCACCGCCAGCAGCTTCACCACAAAGCCCAACTGGGCGGCGTAGGCCACGTCACGGGCGTCCAGACGATCGATGCCCTCGGTGGCGATGCCGGCGCGGGACACGGTCCCTCCGTAAGCCAGCCCCGCCAGAATGGCGATCTTATCGGCCGCGTCGCCGCCCTCCACATCAGCCGCCGGGTCCGCTTCGGCGTAGCCGAGCGCCTGGGCTTCGGCCAGCACCTCCCCATAGCCGGCGCCATCGTCGGCCATTCGACTGAGGATGTAGTTGGTGGTGCCGTTGATGATCCCGCTCACGCGCCGGATGCGGTTCCCCCCAAGGGACTGCTTGAGGGGCTCGATGATCGGTATCCCCCCTCCCACGGCCGCCTCAATCAGCACGTAAACCCCACGCTCGGCGGCGGCGGCGGCGATCTCCTCGCCGTGTCGGGCGATCACCGCTTTGTTGGCGGTCACGACCGACTTGCCGGCGGCGATGGCCCTCAGGATCAGCGTGCGGGCCGGCTCCAGACCCCCCATCACTTCCACCACGATGTCCACCGACGGATCGTCCACCACCAGGAGGGGATCGGTGACGAGGCACCCTGGGGGCAGGATCACAGGCCGGGACCGCTGCGGATCGCGAACGGCCACCCGGCGCAGGGCGAGATCCGCCACCATCGGGTGGCGGCCCCCTGGACTGGTGAGGATGGAGGCCACACCGGCTCCCACCGTGCCCAATCCGAGCAGGCCAACGCCGATGGTCATGGGGTGAGATACGAACGACATCGATAGTAGAAAGGCCCCCCCACTGCCAGTCGCTGCAGGTCGGCGTCTCCGCCGCCAGCCCATTTCGTGGGAATCGGCCTGGCGGACCCGATGCAGGAGGACCCTTTCAGAACGCCCACGCGGAGCAATGCGCCCTTGTGTGCAGCCACCTCAGGGTCGACCGGCATCCAGGAGGGCCATCGTCGCCTTAGCTCCCTAAAACGGTAGCTAGGACTACGTTCTACCAGTTTGTTCTCGGAGAATTTCTAGCGGTTTTTTTCACTGGTTGATGAGATCCCCAGCGATAAATCTGGAAAGAGGCCTGAAGTCTTCTCTCTTTTTTGTCCGGGATTACCTCTAACACTGTGCATACCAGAAATCCTGCTGTTGGTGCCGGCAAGATGGGCCAAAATCCAGGTCTTTCTGTGGTGAACGTGAATCACCCCTGAGTGTGAAAGTGGCAGGAAAGTGAATCCGGAGAGAGCGTATGGGAGGATGAAGCTAAACGATTGCCCTCCCTGGGGCGCTGTCAATTTGTGCCAATGACAAAGCTGCACACTTGACGTTGCGTTCCATTGCAGGGACCATTGTTCGCATACTCCACGAGGATTGCTGATCAAATGATGCGCGGTAGCGGCATTTCCAAAAGACGAATTGGCTTCATCAATCAGCATTCCCCCTCCCACCCCATGACCTCCACGCTCTCGCGGCCGTCGGCTTCCTCCCCTTCTCGTTTCCCCTCTTCCCTGAGATTCCAGGCAACCAGGCAGCCGTCTTCAACCCGCTGCAGGATCGGGGACTTCCGGATTGTCGATCCTCCGTTCGCCATTCCCCAGGAGCAGCTGTTCACCTTTCTCGTGGGCATCTTCGCCCGGGCTGCCGTTGCCCAAGGGGAACACACTTCTTTTGAGTCCGCAAGGGCTCTCTACGCCAAGCTGTTCGATCGCTTCGGCTGCAGCCCCACGCAGCTGTCGAGCCGGTTCACCTACACAGAGGATTTCCTGCTTCCTCCCGAAGAATGGAAGGTGTTTGACCCTGAGGATCCTCTCAGCCTCGGGGGGTGGAGCCGCCGCCGTGAGGCGTTCAAGCGTTTCACTGAGAAGATCTTCAACGAGTTGTTCTCTGGTCAGCGGGTGAAACCTTCCAATCTCCTTCACGTCACCTGCACAGCCTACGAATCCCCCAGCGCTCCGCAGTTACTGGCCAGCTCCCAGGGCTGGAATTCCACCACGGTCACCCAGGTGTACCACCACGGTTGCCACGCATCGGTTCCTGCTCTGCGTGTCGCCTCCGGGCTGGTGGCCGGTGCCATGGCCCAGGGCCGACCGGAGGAAGCCATGGTGGATGTGGTGCACACGGAGTTGCACACCCTGCATGCTGATCCTGTCCGACGGACCCCTGACCAGATCGTTGGTCACAGCCTTTTCGGCGATGGGGTCGTTGCCTACAAAATGTGGTCACCCGAGGCTCCGAACAGAGGATCGCGCCGTTCTTTCGAACTGCTTGCCACCCATGAGTACATCATCCCCGAAACCAGCGATCTCATGCAGTGGAGCATTGTCAACAGTGGCATGCACATGATCCTGGATAAGGCCATCCCTGATCGGATCGCTGACCATGTCAACACCTTTGTCCACGACCTCTACGAACGGGCTGGACTGTTGAAGTCTCGTGACTTTCCTGATTCCCTGCTGGCCATTCATCCAGGCGGCCCCCGCATCCTGGATAAGGTCAGAGATGCCCTGAATGTTACCGAAGAGAGGATGGCCTGGTCGCGCAGGATCTTGTTCGATCGCGGGAATCTCTCCTCAGCGACCGCTCCCCACATGTGGGCTGACATCCTTTCGGATGACTCCATTCTCAGTGGAACCCTCGTTACGACGATCGTCTTCGGACCGGGATTGACGGCTGCGGGAGCCATCCTGCGCGTGATTTGACACTCGGTGTCACAAGGAAAAGTGGTTGGAGATTCTCCAACCACTTTTTTGGTGACCAAGTACCGGATCAGTTCCCCCTTTCTCCGATGAGTAGAACTTCATCACAGGGCAGGGGGATATCGCGGAAGGCTTTGAAGCCGCAGCCTGCAGCGATCTCCCGCAATTTCCTGGTGCTGTAGAAGCGCCCCTTCCCGCGGGCCAGGGCGAGAAAGTAGATGCCCATCAGGCTGTTGATCAGCGGTCCGCGGCCATGGTCGGCGGTGACGGGTGTGAACACCACCAGTTTTCCCTTCGGTGAGAGCGCTTTGCGCACCTTTCCAAGCAGGCCGCTGATTTCCTCAGGCGACAGGATATCGATGACGTGGGCACAGAGGATGATGTCGTAACCCCCGGGAAGGGGATCCTGCAGCAGATCCACTCCGACCGTCTGCAGTCGGGAGGCGTGCGGATGGGTGGAGAACGATTGGCTGGTCCGCTCAATCACCACAGGGAGATCCGCCACCGTCACCTGGGCTTCCGGATGGTGCGTGGCGATGGCCATGGCCAGGTCGCCGTCCCCACCACCGAGATCCAGGATCTTCACGTGGCCGGAGAAGACGCTGTGGCGGGCGACGGCCTCCCGGTTGATGTTGCTGTAGGCCCGCATGAACGTCGAGAAGATCGGACCGTTGACGGGATCGTTGGCCACGGCTGCATAGAAGTTCTGCCGATCATGGCCGTACAGCCTGCTGAGGCCTTCCGGCTTGCCATTCCGGACGCTGTCCTCCAAGGAAAGCAGGGCGGGGGCGATGACGGCGTCGGAGTAGTTAAGCCAGGAACGCAGGAAGGCCTCCTTTTTCAGCAGCGGTGTGTAGGCGCGCCGCACCCTCCAGCCGCGGCCGCAGCGGGATAGCAAGCCGGCCCCCGCTAGGGCTTGGAGCAGGATGTCCACCCCGTCAGGTGAGCAATGGCAGAGGCTGGCCAGTTCCTGGCTACCACTGCCAGGGTGATCGATCAGGGCATCGAGAATCCCGGTGTTGGCGGCTGCCACCAAGGATCGCTGGGCGAGTGTGCCGGAAATGGTTCGTTCCAGCGGCGCGGGATCCGCCACGAGGCGCTGCAGCAGTCGGCGAAGGCTGCCCGCCATCGTGCGAGCGGGTTGGGCGGTGGCTGGGGTGATCGGTAGGGAAATCATTGTTCTGAAGGGATCAGCAGCGGCTCCAGCCTTGTCGGTTCGGAAGACAGGCCGTAATGGACTGGAAAGCCCCTTGAATTGGATTCTTCCGAAGTTCTGTAAATTTCACGCTTTGTCAGATGCAATCTAGGCAAATCTTGTCCTTGGAGTATGAAAATTGTCGGGAAGGCTGCATCGACTTCTCCTGAATACGGATGAAATCAAGCAGTTGGCTGGCAGTTCGTTTCCCGGTTATCTCCCGGATCCGACCCCAAATCCGGGGGCGGGGGGCGGCAGCGGTGGCACTCACCCCGTGGATCCGGGGCGTGCCGTTGGCCCCTAGGAGGCTGCTGAAATAGCAGCCCAAGTGAGCGCCTCCCCGCTGCTTCCGCTTCCGTTGGCAAGGGTCCGCGCCATCTGGGATGTTCGCTCGGCAGATCGCACCATTCCTGCTGGTCTCCGCTCCCCTCGCTCAGGAGTGAATCGGCTCTGATCGCCCATCAACTCCCGTTTCATGCCAGCGCCTCCCGCGAGCTGAGCAGATCGGGCAGGCGGATCAGGTTGTAAGCCACCACATGCAGTCGGAACACTGCTCCCATCCTGGTTCGTCCTCTGGCCTTGAGTTGCCGCAGTCCGGCGGCCTGTTTGATCCAGCCAAACACCTGCTCAATCCGCTTCCTGGCATTGATTGACTTGCTGTAGCCCTGATGGCGGGCGGTGCGTCCGTCGATGGCGGAGCGACGGCGGGCCTGGATGTTCTGCGCCACATGGGGCGTGAGGCCTGCAAAGCGGATGTCGGCCACGAAATCTCTGGTGTCGTAGCCCTTGTCGGCGGCCAGTGTCTTCCGGTGAGCCCCGCGGAGCGTCCGGGCCATGCGCACCGCTGCGGCACGCTCCCCATAACCATCCGCTGGGGTGACCTCACTGGCCACCACCAGGCCGTGGCGGTTCTCCATAAGGCAATGGCCCAGGTAGCTGAGATAGGCCCCGGTGCTGTTCGACTTGCGGAACAGCCGCGCCTCGCCATCACTGTTGGAACGGTGGGACTGATTGGAGAGCAGCAAACCTCTGAAATCGCCTTTGGCTGGCTTCTTCCCCTTGGCGGGAGAGGAGCCAAAGCCATTGCCGCTACTGGGTGGTGGCGGATCGTCGTCGGTGCCATCGATCCGCTCCAGTGAGCTGTGGGAGGCCCAGGCCCGCAGCAGGGTGGCATCCACCGAGAAGTGCTCAGAACTCAGCAATGGCTTGACCTCCGCTGAGGCCAGCAGCAGCTCCAGGAACCAAGCCATGAGCTCCTCATTGAGCAACCGGTCACGGTTTTTTCGTGAAGGTGGTCGGATGCCAGATGGGGGCGTCAGGGTTCAGTCCAACGAACCAGCGGAACAAGAGGTTGTAGTCCAGCTGCTCCATCAACACCCGCTCCGAGCGGATTCCGTAGATCGCCTGCAGCAACAAGGCCAGCAGGAGTCGCTCCGGTGGGATTGATGGGCGCCCGCCCTCGGAGTAGAGCCTGCAGAAGGATGGCTTCAGCCGATCCAGCGCCTGATCCGCCAGCCGCCTCACCTGCCGCAGGGGATGGGCCCTGGGGATTCGCTCCTCGGTGGCGACGTAAGTGAATTAAGGACCGGTCCGCTCCTGCTGGCCGCGCATCCACTCAATGCCGTTGGGTAATCCTCGCGCGGCTGGATGGGTTTTTCAGCAGCCTCCTAGGACAGACGGGTGTCGTCATCCACGGCCATATGGACCCTCTCGTAGCGAGCGCCCAGGGAGCTGCTCTTGCGCGGATCGCCGGTGATCCGGTGGCCGATACGCTCAAACCTAGCCAGCTGCCGCTGCACCGGTGGTTTGGGATCATGTTTCCGCAGTCGGTTCAGCCCCAGGCGCCGCATCGCCCTGGCCAGGGCCCTGGTTCGGTACCAGCAGCAGCCAGGCGTTACTCCGGAGGGTGCAGGGCTGGTGCCTGAGGTCCACGGCCCGCTACAGGTGCTTCAAACTGAGCGTCCGTCGCTGGGCGCGGCGCACGCTGCGTTGATCCGCCAGAGCCGCTGGCCCGTCAGAACGAAAGTGCGCCAGCCACTTGCTAGGGGTGCGCTCACTTATCCCGTGGTCAGCGGCCAGCTGAGCGAGGCTCCTGCGCTCCTCCAGAAGCTGGCCGATCAGGCGTACCCCGATCGGTCTCAGCCGGGCATTGGGGTGTGTATGCATTTGTCGTGAGGCCGGGGGCTGTTGGGTCGCACCACAAGCCTGTCGACCTCACACCCCTTCGTCAGCCGGAACAACCTGGTGGCACTACACACCTAGCGGCCTGCCTACGGCCCCGGGGGGATTGCCGCTTCGTCCCTGGGGTGGCGCCGCAGCTCGCCCTAGGGGTTGTTGCGGTTTTCCAACAGGCTTCCACCGGATCGGTTAAGCTCCCATTCATGCCCTACTATTCGGTGGCCTAGTGCACCGTGACCTCCCCCCATGGCACCTACTCTCCAAGCTCTCCTTAAAGGAAGGGCTGTCCTGAACTTCATCCTGCCGGCGGCCGCCATTACCGGCGCCCTCACCATCGGCGCCCCTTCCGCCAAGGCCCTCACCGGTTCGGCGGCATTTTCGGGTATCACTGCCGACTTTGCCTCCCAAGTCAACGTCAATGACGGTACAGACACCTTCTCCGTTCTTTTCAATCCAGTTCCCTTTACCTCCACGGTTGTAGGTGCCACTGGCGTCTTTATCCCCCCATTCACAGGCGGAGCTGATTTCCTTGGGGTGACATCCCCTACTGTCCTGTTCACCTACGAAGCTCCTGTGGCGCCTGGTGCGGCTTTCTACACCATTGGCAGTAACGCTTCTTTCACATACTCCAACGGAGTTACCATCGGTCTCTTTGCCGGCGATCGTTTCTTGGTCAGCCAGGGAGCTCCAGTTGGCGGAATTTTCACGGTTAACGTCGATCTCCAGCAGAATCGTCCTCCGGCTGCCACTGCCTTCGTGAACGGGCTTTCGGTGCCAGTTGTTGTTACTGGCGGTGGTTTCACCTTCCAGGACACTTCTGCAAATACCACAGGTTCCTACTCCGGTCAGGTCGACGTTAGTACTGAGAATGTCCCCGGACCTCTCCCGATTCTCGGCGCCGGCATCGCCTTCGGCTACTCCCGTCGTCTGCGCAAGCGCGTCAAGTCGGCCGCCGTTTCCGCCTGATTCGGCACTCACCCTGGCCGGGATCCGCCCGGATTTCCCGACCCTGCTCGAAAGAGCAGGGTTTTTTTTTGCCCCCAGGGGCCTGGACGTCGTCCTGGGCAGGGGGGCTCCCTCTCCTCTGCCAGGCACTCTCCGTCGCGTTCAACTGGAGGGTTCGGCCGTCAGCGGGCCGGCCGCCAGCCGTGCCGCCTGGGCCTGCATGGTCCGGAAGATGTTCAGGAATCCATTGGCCCGGGACGGGGTGAGGCTGGCCTGCAGGCCCGTGGCGGCCAGGAACGAGGGATCAATCGCCGTCACCTGTTCCGGCGTCAGATTGTCCATCCCTTGGATCAGCAGGGCCAGCAGCCCCTTGGTGATCTGGGCATCGGAATCTCCCTGCCAGTGCAGGGTGCCGTTGGCCAGCTGCCCCACCACGTACACCTGGGAGACACAGCCCTTCACCTTGAAGGCGTCCTGCCGGAAGTCCTCGGGCAGGGGTGGGAGCTTTCTGGCCAGCCAGAGCACGAATTCATAGCGACGGCGTGGATCCTGGGTGCCGCTCAGGCGATCCACCAGATGATCAAGCGTCGGACTGCCGTAGCTCATGGCCCGATCTTATCGATTCAGGACCGCTTGCCATGACGTACGGCAAAGCCCAGCCCGCCGATCAGCGCGAGGCCGGTGAGGGCCCAGGGGAGCGGACCACTCCAGCGGTTCAGACGACGGACCGTCCCTGCTGCCTCACTGGTGAGGCCGGCGGGGGCTGGGAGTCGGCCAGCATCCTCTGGCGACAGATAGTCCCGGTGCCCCGGACCCGCATCCACCTGGATCTCCCAGTCGCTGCGGGCCCCCGGCGGAAGGGTGAAGGTGAGGCGCCCGTCGGGGCCTGTCCTGCCGATCGCGATGGCTTCACCCCCATCCGGCGGCAGCAGCTTGACGGTGGCATCACGGGCCGGATCCCCGCTGGAGAAGTGGCTCTCAAGCTCCAGTGTGCCGCCACCGGCGGAAGGGAAATACTCGAGGGTGCTCTGGATGCCGTGGGCCCGGACGACGGGGGTCATCAAGGCGGCGGCACCACCCAGGAGGGCCAGAAACACGAACCGACGCGCCATGGGAAACCTCAGGAGGCTTTCCAGCGACTATCCCGCATTTTCCCCGCCTGGACCATCCGGGCCATCGAGCTCACCATCATCGAGAGAGCATTGTTGTCGTCACTGCGGTTCTGAAGCTCGGCCGCCAGCACGCGTTCAGCGGCAGTGAGAGCCAGGCTGTTGTCGCTCCTGCCCGCGTGAGTCAGGGATCGGGAGCCTCTGGAGGTCAGGTCCAACAGCGCAATGAATGGCTAGGTGGATCTTGGCAAAGGGCGGCCGTGCCTGCTTCCACCGGTCCCGTTGGTTCATGGGTTGCAATGTTTCCTGCCGCCGGCTCGATCCAGTGCAGGCCCTCCTCATCCAGCCAGCCGGACAATGGAATGTCCCAGGGATCCGATGGCAGCGTGGCGGCGACGCAGGCCGCCGGCAGAACCGCCAGGGCCGGCACGGCCCGCCAGCGGGGATCGGCCCGCAGCCGGTCGTACCAGCCCCCGCCCGATCCGAGCCGCAGCCCTGCGGGTGACACCGCCAGCGCTGGCACCAGCAGGAGGCCGAGGGCCTCCGGCTCCAGCGGGGGGCCATCCAGCGGGGCGGCGATGCCACAGGCATCGGGGGCTAACGGATCCCCCGAGCTCCAGGGAAGATAGATCAGGCCCGCTCCGGGGCGGACGGCGGGCAGGGCCAGGGGCCCGGGCGCCCGCTCCGCCAGGATTCTCAGGTCGGGCTCCGCAGCCAGGGGCCAGTAGAGCCCCAGATGGTGGCCAGGCCGTACCCGGCCAGGCAGTTCCCTGCTGGCGACCGCCACGATGCCGGCGGCCGCCTCCGGAAGGCTCAGCCGGCGTGTCCGGCGAAATCGCCGCCGCAGCTGGGATTTCTCGGACCCCTCCATCCCAGGACGCATGACTGACGATCAGGATCGCCCATCGCCGGTCGTCAGCGCTGAAACCACCCCGTCAGCGCCACCGCCAGGGCATCGGCGGCGTCGTCGGGGCGGGGGGGATGTTCCAGATTCAGCTCCCGCATCACCGCCGCCAGCACCTCGTCCTTCTCAGCGTGGCCGGAGCCGGCCAGGGCCAGCTTGATCTGCATCGGCGGGAACTCCACCACCGGAACGGCGAAGCGGGCCAGGGTCATCATCACCACCCCCCGGGCCTGCACCACCGCGATGGTGGTGCTGGAGCGGTAGAAGAAGAATTTCTCCACCGCCGCCAGCTGGGGTCGCCAGCGGCGCACGATCACCCGCAGATCGCGGGCGATCTCCACCATCCGATCCCCGTCGCTGCGGCCGGGTTCGGTGCGGATCATGCCGCAGTCGAGCAGGCGCTGATGGCCGCCTCCCGCGGTGGAGCGACCTTCCACATCGATCACCCCGTAGCCGACGCGCGCCAGGCCGGGATCGATGCCCAGAATCCTCACCCCGCCAGGGCCAGCTGGAAGGCGGAGGGGTCGCCGGCGGGGCGGTCGAACACCTTGCAGAACGTCTTCACCACCCGCTCGCCGGAGTCGATCTGCTCGAGGGGGTCCTTGCGCAGTCGGTGGCGCAGGCAGCAGGCCACCACCCGGGCCACGTCGTCGTCGCTCACCTCGAGATGGCCCTCGAAGGCGGCCAGGGCCCGGGCGGCCCGGTTGGTGACGATGTCGCCCCGCAGGCCGTCCACGTCCAGCTCGCCGCAGACCGCCGAGATGCGGATGCGCAGCTCATCGTCGATGGCCACCTGGGGCAGCCGCTCCTGGGCCTCCACCACCCGGGCCTGCAGGGCCTCCTGGGTGCTCTGCAGCCGGTCGCTGAAGCTGTCGGGGTCGGCATCGAAGCTGGTGCGCTGATCCACCACCTGCACCCGCAGCTCCGGGTCGCGCACGGTGCGCACCTCCACGCTCATGCCGAAGCGATCCAGCAGCTGGGGCCTCAGCTCACCCTCCTCCGGGTTGCCGGAGCCGATCAGCACGAAGCGGGCCGGGTGCCGCACCGACACCCCCTCCCGTTCCACCGTGTTCCAGCCCGAGGCGGCCGAATCCAGCAGCACGTCCACCAGGTGGTCGTCGAGCAGGTTCACCTCGTCGACGTAGAGCAGGCCGCGGTTGGCCTTGGCCAGCAGCCCCGGCTCGAAGGCGCGCACGCCCTCGCTGAGGGCCTTCTCGATGTCGATGGTGCCGCAGAGGCGGTCTTCGGTGGCCCCCAGCGGCAGGTCGACCATCGGCACCTGGCGGGCCTCCACCGGCAGCTGTTCGCCCCGCTCGGCCCGCTGGCGCACCTCGCTGCTCTGCAGGTCGGGGTCGCTGGGCGAGCTGTTGTAGGGGTCGCCGGCCACCACGTCGATCGCCGGCAGCAGATCGGCCAGGGCCCGGATGGTGGTCGATTTGCCCGTGCCCCGGTCGCCCATGATCATCACCCCGCCGATGCGGGGATCGATCACGTTGAGCAGCAGCGCCAGCTTCATCTCCTCCTGGCCGACGATGGCGGTGAAGGGGAAGACCCTGCGCTTCCTGGTTGGCGTCACGGACGGCTTGCGGGCGGAGCCCCGGATTGTTTCACAGCCGCCCCTGGGGCCGCCACCGGAGCAGTCCCAGGGGCCACCGGCTTCACCACCGGAATCAGTGACAGCACCTGGGGCGGGGTGGCATCGGCCGGGTAGATGAGCCGCACCCGCAGCTGCCGTTCCTGGCCGGGGCGCAGGCTGACCGTGCCCAGGGGCGGGCCCTCCTGGCCGGCCCGCAGCACCAGGTGGAACCGCCGCCGTCCCCCCGGCCCGCCGGCGGCGTTGTCGAGGCCGCTGACCTCCACGGTGCCCCGGAACATCACCGCCCGCGCCGGGGTTGTGTTGAAGCGCAGGCCGCCCAGGGGCTGGTCGGTCTTGATGGGCGATTCCAGGGCCAGGGCCAGCTGCACCGGCCGGGGGGTGTCGTTGCGCAGCGGCAGGCTGAGGTCGTAGGTGACGCCGTAGTTGCCGTGGGCCGCCCAGGCGGTGCCCGGGTAGAAGGCGCGCAGGGGGGCCGTCTGCACCTGGCCGGTGCCCAGGGTGCCCCGCTCCAGGGACGCGATCGGCCAGGAGATCGGTGCCCGGCTCACCGACAGGGTCGGCCGGCCCGGATCGGTGATCCGCCCCACCCAGGCGCTGCCCTCCTGCACCCCGCTGACGCGGGAATAGATCATCGGACCGCTGGCCCCACGGGGGCTGGGGCTGTGCTCCTTCGGGCTGAGGCCGCCCTGCAGCAGGCGCTGCCAGACGGCCGGATCCGGCGGGCGATCCACGGGGCCGAAGGCGGCCAGGGTGGCCACATCCACCGGACCGTCGCTGTGGAGGCGCAGCTGCAGGTTGAGGCCGTTGAGCAGCGGATCGAGGCCGCGCACCGGCAGCGGCAGCACCATCAGGGTGCTGAGCTGCCCCGCTGGCAGCGTCCAGCCCTCCGGCACCAGGGGGCTGCGCTGCCGGGCCAGCAGCTCGGTGGCCACCCGGCTGCCGGGGCCGGCCCAGATCGGCGTGCTGCCCTGCTCCATCAGGGCCGGCAGGGGCAGGAAGGGGGCCGAGGGCTGGTCGGGGTCCACCGACTGGGACAGGGCGGTGGAGCCGGCCACGGTCCGCAGCTTCACCGGGCCGCTGCCCCGCGGGGCCGCCACCACCGCCAGCCAGAGGGTGGAGTCGAGGCTTTCGGGGGTGCCGGCGTAGATGTGATGGCTGAACAGCTCGAAGGGGCCGCTGACGGCCGCGTTCAGGTGCGCTGATGGCACGCCCAGGGGCCGCCCGGCGTAACCCCGCTGGCCATCGAAGGTGGACAGCAGGATGCCGGGACCCTTGATCACCTCGGGGTTGTTGTCGTTCACCATCGGCACGGCGTCCAGCCGGCCCGGCAGGGGGGCCACCGTCCCCGGGCGCAGCACCGGCGGCGTTGGGGCGGGTTGCGGCTGGGCCAGCAGCGGGCCGCCCAGGGCGGCCAGAGCGAGGGCGGGCAGCGCCAGGGCGCGGATGGGGGCGTTCATCAGCGTTTGACGAGGGTTTTGGTGACGGCCCCGGCCATCGACCGGATCAGCTCGGCGGAGCGGGGATCGTTGAACGGACCCTTCACCATCACGGCCAGGACGGCCCGCTGGCCGTTGGGCATCTGGATCAGGGCGGTGTCGGAGTAGGCGATGCCGATGTCGCCGGTCTTGTTGTAAACGGTGATGCCCTCCGGCAGCAGCTCGCTGTCGGGATCGGAGGAGTCCTTGCCCAGGCCCATCAGCAACCCGAGCGGGATCAGGGTGTTGGTGCGGGAGGTGCCCATGATCTCGCGGAACAGGTCACGGGCCCGGGGCGTGAGCTTGTCGCCGGTGTCCACCAGGGCGATGGATCGGGCCAGATCACGGGAGCTGGTGGTGTTGGTGCCGTCCAGGTCCGGGAGCCAGTTGTTGACCACCGTGGCCGTCAGGCCGAGGCTGCGGAAGCGGCTGTTGAGCTCGGTCTTGCCGCCGAGGCGGCGGATCAGCAGGTTGGTGGCGGTGTTGTCGCTCACCCGGATCATCTCGGTGGCCGCCTCGAAGAAGGGGAAGCGGGTTCCCAGGGGCTTGCTGGCCATCCAGCCGGCGCCGCCGCCCACCACCTCCTTGGTGAGCGGCATGGGCTCGTTCCAGCGCAGCTTGCCGCGGTCGAGATCCTCCAGGCCCGCCAGGAGGATCGGCACCTTGATCGAACTGGCCGCCGACAGGGGCAGATCCGGCTGCAGCTCGGCGTAGCGGCCGTCATCCAGCACCAGCAGGAAGGCACTGGCGGTCAGACCCTTCTGGGCCGCCGCCAGCCGGGCCCACTGCTGGCTGAGGCCGACGAGTTCCTGGCGCGGTTCGAACCGTCCCAGGGCCATGGGGCCGCTGCCGGGTTTCGTCGCCACCGGTGTCGCCGGTGCCGGCGTACCGAGCGCCCCCTGGACCAGGCGCGGCGCCATCAGCTTGAGGGCGGTGCCGACGATCACCCCCAGACCCACCCCGAGCACGATCAGTCGCAGCACCAGCCCCACCGGGCGGAGCCAGGGGTTGCTGCGGGGACGGGTTGGACGGCCAGCGCTCACGGAAGCAGGACGTTGGGGCGATGTCCGACGCTAGTTGTCCTGGGCAGAAGGGAAAGGGCGACGGCTCGCCCAGCGCAACTGGCACACCATGCCCCGCAGCAGGGCCACCTCCGGGCCACTGACCTGACCGCGCTGCAGCAGGGCCCGCAGCTTGGCCATCCGGGCGGCGGCCGTGTGGGGCAGCAGGAAGCCGACCTCCAGCAGCAGCTCCCGGGCGTCGTCGAGCATGGCCTCCAGCACCCCCCGGGGGCAGGGGCCTTCCCCGGCGGCAGCGGGCGGGGAAGGCGGGGGCACCCGCGCCGGGCCCCGGCGCCCGAGGCGGTGCAGGTCGTGCAGCACCACCGCCACGGCGTGGGAGAGGTTGAGGGAGCCGTGGGCGGTGGGGGTGGGAATCTGCAGCAGCCGGCCCGCCTGCAGTAACTCGTCGTTGCTCAGCCCCCGGTCCTCCCGGCCGAACACCAGGGCCGACGGCAGGGCCCGCTGCTCGCCCGCCAGCAGCCAGGCCAGGGCGTCCTCCGGGTCCTCCAGGGGCAGGGGCTCGCCCTCCGGTCGGCCGGAGGCGGCCACCACCCGCCCGCAGTCGGCCAGGGCGGCGGCCAGGGTGGGAAAGACGGTCGCCCGCTGCAGCAGGGGCAGCCCCTTGACGGCCATGAGTCGGGCCTCCTCGCCGAGGGGATCGCAGCGCGGAGCCACCAGGCGCAGATCCTCGATGCCGTAGTTGCGGCAGAGCCGGGCCACGCTGCCCACGTTCAGGGGGCCGGCCGGTTCCACCAGGACCAGCTTGGGGATCAAGGCAGGGAGTGCAGGAAGGCCAGCAGGTCGGCCATGGCCTGGGGTTCGGGCTGGAAGCTGGGCATCGGCGGGGTCCGGCCGCTGACCACCTGCTGGATCAGCTGGCGATCGTTCTTGCGCCGATCGACGCCGTGCAGATCGGGTCCCACCAGTCCCTGGGCGGCCAGCCCGTGGCAGCCGGCACAGTTCAGCCGGAACAGGCGGCCCCCGTCGGTGGCCGAGCCGGTGAGCTCCAGGGTCTGGCGGGTGTAGGGATCGCTGCGGGCCGCCGGCAGCACCACCACCGCCAGCAGCAGGATGCAGGCCACCGCCGCCAGCGTCGCCAGGGCCGCCACCAGGCTGCGGCGCTGGGCGGGAACCTGTTCACCTCCGATGGGGGCAGAGGGCGTCGCGGCGGCCGGGGTGGTGGAGGACGGACTGATCACAGTGCTGGAGTTGGGCTCGCGATGCCGGCGGTGGTCGTGGAAGAATTGTGCATCGCCAGAACTGACGGCCCCTCCATGATCGAACCCCTCCTCTGCGGCATCGTGCTTGGACTGATCCCCGTGACGCTCGTGGGTCTGTTCGTGGCGGCCTGGAATCAGTACCGCCGGGGAAGCGCCCTGGGGGGCTGAGCGTTCGTTTGAACACACCCTAGCCAGTCCGGCTGCCCCGGACAGGGCGGCGGGCTCCGGAACCCTCCTTCCGTTCGGGATGGCGGCCATCCCTCGAAGGGCACCCATCGACCCGCAACACCGCCCCACGGCAGGGCGGCCCGCTAGTCCCCACAGGCAGCGGTGAGCTCGGCCTTGCCGGCGGCGGCGGGCGCCTCCAGCAGCACCACCGTGGTTCCGCCGTAGCGGCGTTGATCGCGGCCCTGCCATCCCGGCGGCAGCTCCGGCACCGCGTCACTGGCGCACTCCCACACCAGAATGCCTCCGGGAACCAGCCAGCCGCCGCTGAGCACCGCCGCCGCGATCGGCCCGTACAGGCCGGCGGCGTAGGGCGGATCGGCGTAGATCAGATCGAAGGGGGCCTCGCCGCGGCGCGCCAGCCAGCGCAGCACCTCGTCGCCGTCCACGCGGCAGCGGGGGGAATCCTCCGGCGACGGTGGATGGTCGCGCCGCACCAGCTCCAGATTGGCCCGGGCCACGGCGGCGATGCGGCGATCCCGCTCCACGGCCACCACCTCGGAGGCGCCCCGCTGCAGGGCCTCGCAGGCCATCACGCCGCTGCCGCAGCAGAGATCCAGCCAGCGGCTGCCGGGGACCCGGGCGGCCAGCAGGTTCATCACCGCCAGCCGCACCCGCGAGGCGGTGGGTCGGGCCGTGCTGCCGGGGGGACTCTGCAGCCGGCGCCCGCCGCTCAGCCGCAGCGTCACAGGGAGCCGACCCAGTCGATCCAGCGCCGCAGCATCGCTTCGCCCACGGGGCCGGACTTCTCCGGGTGGAACTGGCAGGCGGCGATGGTCCCCTGCCAGACCGCCGCCGTCACCGGGGTGCCGCCGTAGTCGACAAGGGCCGTGCTGGCCGTGGCCTCGGCCGGCTCGGCGGCGAAGGAGTGCACGAAGTAGACCCAGGCCTCCGGGGTGGCGGCCGGCAGCAGCGGGCTGGCGGTGGCCGGAATCAGAGGGGCCCAGCCCATGTGGGGCAGGGGGTGGCCCGCCAGCCGCGGCAGGGAGCGGACGCGCCCGGCCAGCACACCCAGGCCATCCGTTTTGCCTTCCTCGCTGGCCTCGAACAGCAGCTGAAGGCCCAGGCAGATCCCCAGCAGCGGGCGGCCGCTGGCGCAGGAGCGACGCAGGGCCGGCTCCAGCCCGGCCGATCGCAGCCGCTCCATGGCGGGATCGAAGGCACCGACGCCCGGCAGCACCAGGGCCTCGCAGGCCTCCAGATCCGCCGGGCCGTGGACGCTCACCAGCTCGGCACCGAGCCGCCCGAAGGTGCGCTGCACCGAATGCAGGTTGCCCATGCCGTAGTCGATCAGGCCGATGCGGGTCATGGCTGGCTGACGCTCGGGACCCGCTCGGCCGGATGCTCCAGGGCCGGAGAGGCCGGCAGGTCGAGGCCGTTGAGGTGGTCGATGAACTGATAAAGCCGACCGACGCGGCGTTTGTCGAAGCGCAGCCACAGGCAGGGCCGCAGCAGACCGTTGTCGTCGACCCCCTCGCCGGTCTGGATGGCGCCCTCCTCCAGCAGATCGGCGAAGCGTCGGTTCAGCTCCGGCAGCAGGTCACGGGGCACCTCAGCGTTGAGCAGCAGCTCGATGCGGTCCTGCCCCAGCTGGGCGCTGTGGAACACCCGGTAGAACCGGCAGATGTGGGCCACCGCCGCCTCAGCGGTGGTGGCTTCCACCATCAGATCCACGTCCTCCGGGGAAATCAGGCCCCGGGTGGCGAGTTCCTGATGCACGTTGCGTTTCCAGACCTTCCAGAAATCGTCGCCCTCCGGGGAGAGCAGCACCAGGGGAATGGGGGAGGTGCGACCGGTCTGGATGAGGGTGAGGCACTCGAACAGTTCATCGAGGGTGCCGAATCCCCCGGGCATCACCACGAGCGCATCGCTCTCCATCAGGAAGAACAGCTTGCGGGTGAAGAAGTAGCGGAAGTAGAGGAGGCGCCCGTCGCAGGCACTCACGTAGGGATTGGGATGCTGCTCGAAGGGCAGATCCACGTTGAGACCGATGCTGTGATCGCACCCGGCGCCACTGTTGGCGCCCTCCATCACGCCCGCCCCGGCCCCCGTCATCACCTCGAAGCCGGCCTGCACCGCCTGGCGGGCGACCTCTTCGGCCAGCAGGTAGCAGGGATCGTCGCGGCGGGTGCGGGCGGAGCCGAAGACGCTGATCTTGCGGGCACTGCGCCTGGGGCGGAACACCTCGAGGGCCTCGCTGATGTCGGCCAGACAGCCGGCGATCAGACGCCACTCCTCCTCCTCCTTCTCCTGGCGCGCCACCTGCAGCAGGGACACCACGGCACGCTCGATCTGGCGGCGCTGGGGATGGCCGCGGAGGGCTTCGGCGAGGGCCTGAAGGGGGCTGATGCCCGCCGCCGGCGGGGGATTCGGGGAGAGGGGCGGCGTCAGCGGAGCTGGGTCAGAGGTACTTGGAGATGGTGCCAGAGAGGGTGTTCTTGGGAACGGCACCCACCACGGTGTCGACCTTCTGGCCACCCTTGAAGAGCATCAGGGTGGGAATGCTGCGGATGCCGTACTGGCTGGCGACGTTGGGATTCTCGTCGGTGTTCAGCTTGTAGACGCGGATCTTCCCCTCGTATTCCTTGGCGATCTCATCGACGATCGGCGCCACCATGCGGCAGGGGCCGCACCAGGGTGCCCAGAAATCAACCAGCACGGGCACATCACTCTTGAGCACGTCTTGCTCGAAGGAGGCGTCGGTGACGGCAGCGGCGCTGGACATTCCTTGCAGACTCGGGATGTAGTGAATCTAGCAACCGGGTTCGGCCGCCCTTCCCGGGAATGGGGCCAGCGTTGCAGGCCGTAGCGGAAGCCAGGGCCGCCGGCAGGCGGCGGCAGAAGACAAAAAGCCCGGACACGCCGGGCCGGGGGGTGTGAGGAGTGTGCGAGCCGGAGCCCCCACATCCAGAGGTTAGCCCCCATCTCGCCTTGAGGCCGTGGCGTCCAGACCTGGGACGACCTACTTGCCCATGCCCAGCTGCTGGGCCTTCTGGTACACCTTGCCCTCGGTGAGAAGGGACGGTGCCACCACCACCTCCACCTCACGCATCTCCTTGAGGGTGCGGGCTCCGAGGGTGCCCATGGAGGTGCGGATGCAGCCCAGCAGGTTCTGGGTGCCGTCGTCGAGGCCGGCCGGGCCGCGCAGGATCTTCTCGAGGCTGCCGGTGGTGCCCACCTTGATGCGGGTGCCCCGGGGCAGCACGGGGCTGGGGGTGGCCATCCCCCAGTGGAAACCGCGGCCGGGGGCTTCGGCGGCCCGGGCGATGGGGGAGCCGATCATCACCGCATCGGCCCCGCAGGCCAGGCACTTGCAGATGTCGCCGCCGGTGACGATGCCGCCGTCGGCCACCACCGGCACGTAGCGGCCACTCTCCCGCTCGTAGTCATCCCGGGCGGCGGCGCAGTCGGCCACGGCCGTGGCCTGGGGAATGCCGACGCCGAGCACCCCCCGGGAGGTGCAGGCGGCTCCGGGGCCGATGCCCACCATCACCCCGGCGGCCCCCGCCCGCATCAGCTGCAGGGTGACGTCGTAGGTGACGCAGTTGCCGATCACCACCGGGACCCCGAGGTCGCGGCAGAGGGCGGCCAGGTTGAGGGTCTGGCGGCCTTCGGGGCCGATGTGCTCGGTGGAGACCACCGTGGCCTGCACGAAGAACAGGTCGGCGCCCGATTCGGCCACCGCCGCCCCGAAGCGCAGGGCGGCCGCCGGGGTGGCGCTCACGGCGGCGATGCCGCCGCCGGCCTTGATCTCGCTGATCCGCTGCCGCACCAGGTCCTCGCGGACCGGCTGGCTGTAGAGCTCCTGCATCAGGCCCACGAACTCCTCACGGCCCACCGAGGCGATCTTTTCGAGCACCGGTTCGGGATCGTCGTAGCGGCACTGGACGCCTTCGAGGTTGAGCACCCCGAGTGCCCCCAGACGGGTGAGCTCGATGCACATGCCCACATCCACCACCCCGTCCATGGCGCTGGCGATGATCGGGATTTCCCGCTGGATCCCCCCCAGGCTCCAGCTGCTGTCGGTCACCTCGGGATCGACGGTGCGACCGCCCGGGACCAGAGCGATCTCATCGATGCCGTAGGCGCGGCGTACGGTCCGGGAGCGACCGAGCTGAATGTTCACCGTTGGACGGACACAGTGGGCACAAACTATCAACCGGTCCGCGACGGCCCCGGCCCGGGAGTGGGCGCAGGCTCACCCCTGGCCCCGGAAATCGTTCCAACGGCGGCTCCAGTCGGCGAAGACCTGATCCCGGTCGCTCTTGCGCACCAGCCGGGTGGCGGTGAACCGGACCGAGGCGATCAGGCCCACCAGCTCCAGCAGGCCACCCACCAGGGGCAGACTGTCGAGGGTGCCGATCAGGGAGGCGTAGACCCGCAGCAGCAGCACCACCCCGATCAGGATCGCCAGCCCCTTGAGGGGGCCGCGGAACCGTTGCCACTGGGCCTGCAGTTCGCCACTGCCGAGCCATTCCCTGATCTTCTGCAGCAGGAGATCAAACTCGCCGCCACCTTCGCCGCCTGGCTCGGCGGAGCCCTCCAGGGGCGGCACCTCCAGGGTGGCGGTGATGCCGGGTTCCGGCTCGCTGACCGGTGCCGGCACCGGCTCCGGGGCGGGCGACGGGATCTCGCTGTCGGCCTCGGCCAGCGGCTCGAAACCGGCCAGGATGGGTTCCTGGGCCGGTTCCGGTTCCGCTTCGGGCTCGGGGGCCGCATGCTCCGCCTCGTGGGCCAGGGGCTCCGGCTGATGGATCGCGACGTCCGGTGTGGTCACGGCCGGCTCCATCGCCCACGGCTGCGCCGAAGGTCCGTTCTCCTGAGGCTCGGGGCTGAAGGGGGTCTCGGCCATGGCAGGCGCCGGAAGCACACGGCGGAGCTTACGGCCGTTTTCCCCCGCCGCCCCGGAGCTGTGAAGGGAGTTCAGCTGTCGATGGGGATCAGCCCAGGGCGGCCGGAAAGGGGCCGGACCGGCAGGCGCAGCGGAAAGCGGTCCTCCAGCAGCCAGGTGACCAGCTCGGCGCCGATCGCCTCCGCCAGCCGCGGGCTGTGGGCCGGAGCGGCGGTGACGCGGCGCCCCTCCACCTGGATCCGGCCGGACCTGAGCCGGGCGTAGCTGACCGATCCAAGCCGTGGCCGCAGACGGCGCGGAATGGAGACATCCAGCACCGGCGCCTCCAGGTCCTCGTCACCGCAGGCGGCCTGGCGGGCCACCGCTTCGTTGATCAGGGGGATCGGAGCCGCCAGGCCCACCAGCAGGGCGGCGCCGTGGCCCTCGAAGAAGCAGGGCCGCAGCCATTCGGGCCGCAGGCCGTGCAGTTCCACGCTCACCGCCGCCACCGCCCCGGGGCTGAGGGCCTGGCCGCCGGCGGAGCGGGGCACGCCGGGCTGGTGGCCGCTGCCGCTGCCCACCACCCAGCCGATGGCCCCCGCCACCAGCACCGGCGAGCCCGGTCCCAGCAGGGCCAGCCCCGGCATGGTCAGGCCGATGCTGCCGGCGCCGCCGCAGCTGTGCAGGGCATTGCCGAACGGCCCCAGCACGGGCCCCCAGGGAGTGCGCAGCACCCCTTCGGTGCTGCTCACGGCCACCAGGCCGTTCTCGGTGATCCCCCGGTGCAGCAGCAGCCGGCCGGAGCCGATCCGCTCCAGATCCAGCTGGGTCTGCAGGTCCCGGCGGGGGTGCAGGGCGGTGACCTCCCCGCTGGCGGTGAGGGTCACGCTGCCGCCGCGGAGGAGCCGGTCGAGCAGGTGGGCTCCCCCCTGCCGCCGGGCTTCCCCGAGCCCGCCCCCGATGGGCAGCACCAGGTCACCGCCGCCGCCGCCGCTCTGGGCGCCGAGGGCCTCCAGCTGGGCGTCCCGGAAGCGGATCGGGGGATCGCTGGGGCCGATGTTGAGGTGCAGGCTGCCCTGGTCGGTGAATTCGGCATTGGCAGCCACCACCACGTCGGTGGCGTCGTAGGCCTCCGCCAGCCCCGCCTCGGCCACCAGCCGGCGGAAGTCGGCGGCCACCCTCACCCGCAGCACGCCCTTGCGCTGGCGCTGGCGCAGGGCCGATTCACTCCGGGCCGGCAGGGTCATCGATAGAGTGGGTTGTGCCCCATACGGTCTTGCATGGCGGATCCAACCGGACCCGGTGAATCCACCCCCGGCGACTCCGACGGACGGATCATCCAGACCGACCTGCGCAATGAGATGTCGCGCTCCTACCTGGAGTATGCGATGAGCGTGATCGTGGGCCGGGCCCTGCCCGACGCCCGCGACGGCCTCAAGCCGGTGCACCGGCGCATCCTCTACGCGATGTACGAGCTCGGCCTCACGAGCGATCGGCCCTACCGGAAATGTGCCCGTGTGGTGGGGGAGGTGCTCGGCAAGTACCACCCCCACGGCGACACGGCCGTGTACGACGCCCTGGTGCGCATGGCCCAGGACTTCTCGATGCGGATGCCCCTGATCGACGGGCACGGCAACTTCGGCTCGGTCGACAACGATCCGCCGGCCGCCATGCGGTACACGGAATCGCGCCTGCAGGCCCTGACCACCGACAGCCTGCTCGAGGACATCGAAGCCGAGACCGTCGACTACATCGACAACTTCGACGGCTCCCAGCAGGAACCCACCGTGATGCCGGCCCGGGTGCCGCACCTGCTGCTCAACGGCTCCTCCGGCATCGCCGTGGGGATGGCGACCAACATCCCCCCCCACAACCTCACCGAGCTGATCGACGGTCTGCTGGCCCTGATCGACGATCCGGAGATCGAGGACCGGGCCCTGATGGCCATCATCCCCGGGCCCGATTTCCCCACCGGCGGCCAGATCCTCGGCCGCCGCGGCATCCGCGAGACCTACACCACCGGCCGCGGTTCCATCACCATGCGCGGCGTGGCCTCGATCGAGACGGTGGAGGCCAAGGGCCGCCCCGATCGGGACGCGGTGATCATCACCGAACTCCCCTACCAGACCAACAAGGCCTCCCTGATCGAGCGGATCGCCGAGCTGGTCAACGACAAGAAGCTCGAGGGCATCGCCGACATCCGCGACGAAAGCGATCGCGACGGCATGCGCATCGTGATCGAGCTGCGCCGTGACGCCTACCCCCAGGTGGTGCTGAACAACCTGTTCAAGCTGACGCCGCTGCAGAACAACTTCAGCGCCTACATGCTGGCGCTGGTGAAGGGGGAACCGGTGCTGCTGACCCTCAGCAAGATGCTGCGGGTGTTCCTCGAGTTCCGCATCGAGACGATCGAGCGGCGCACCCGCTATTTCCTGCGCAAGGCCGAGGAGCGCGACCACATCCTCCAGGGTCTGCTGCTGGCCCTCGACCAGCTCGATCCGATCATCGCCCTGATCCGGGCCGCCCCCGACACCGCCACCGCCCGGGCCCAGCTGCAGGAGCGCCACGGCCTCAGCGAGATCCAGGCGGACGCCATCCTGCAGATGCAACTGCGGCGTCTCACGGCCCTGGAGGCCGACAAGATCCGCCTCGAGCACGACGACCTCGTCGCCAAGATCGCCGACTACAAGGACATCCTCGGCCGCAAGGAGCGGGTGCTCGGGCTGATCCGGGAGGAGCTCCAGGTGCTCCGCACCCGTTACGACTCCCCCCGCCGCACCGAGATCCTGGATCTCGAGGGTGGCCTGGAAGACATCGACCTGATCGCCAATGAGCGCTCGGTGGTGCTGCTCACCGAGAACGGCTACCTCAAGCGGATGCCGGTGAGCGAGTTCGAGGCCACCAGCCGCGGCACCCGCGGCAAGGCCGGCACCCGCAGCCAGGGGGAGGAGGCGGTGAAGCTGTTCATCAGCTGCAACGACCACGACGCCCTGCTGCTGTTCAGTGACAGGGGGGTGGTGTACTCCATTCCCGCCTACCGGGTGCCGATCTCCAGCCGTTCCGCCAAGGGCACGCCGATCGTGCAGCTGCTGCCGATTCCGCGGGAAGAGGCCATCACCTCCCTGCTGGCGGTGAGCGCCTTCGACGACGACGTCCAGCTGGTGATGCTCACCAGCGGCGGCTACATCAAGCGCACCCGTCTGTCGGCCTTCAGCAACATCCGCTCCAACGGACTGATCGCCATCTCCCTTGAGGACGGCGACGCCCTGCGCTGGGTGCGGCTGGCCCTGCCCGGCGACAGCGTGCTGATCGGCTCCCTCAAGGGGATGACGATCCACTTCCGCCTCAGCGACGAGGAACTGCGCCCCCTGGGCCGCAGTGCCCGCGGCGTGCGGGCCATGAACCTGCGACCCGGCGATGAGCTGGTGAGCATGGATGTGCTCACGGCGGAACTGGCCGACCGTGTCGCCAGCACGGCTGACGCCGGCGCCGACGAGGAGGAGGGGGACGAGGTCGCCCCCAGTGAGGGCCCCTGGGTGCTGGTGGCCAGCGCCAGCGGCCTGGGTAAACGGGTACCGGTGGATCAGTTCCGACTGCAGCGCCGCGCCGGCATGGGACTGCGGGCGATCAAGTTCCGCCGTGACGGCGATGTGCTGGTGGGCCTCAAGGTGCTCGGGGCCGGCGAGGAGCTGCTGCTGGTGAGCGAGCGGGGGGTGATCGTGCGCATGAAGGCCGACGCCATTCCCCAGCAGTCGCGGGCGGCCACCGGCGTGCGGCTGCAGAAGCTGGATGCCGGTGATCGCCTCACCGAGGTGGTCCTGGTGCCGCCGGCCGCCGAGGAGGAGGAGCCGGCCGATGCGGTGGAGGCCACGCCGGTGGCCAGCGAAGCCACCCCGGACAGGGGTCCTGAAGCCACGGCGGATGCGGTGGCCGGCGAGGAGCCCACCGAGGAGCCCACCGACGACTGAATGCCTGACGACTGAATGCCTCAGGCCGTCTCAGCGCTGGCCCAGGGCCCAGAGCAGCTGCATCCCGTAGCCGGCCAGGCTGGCCAGCTGCAGCCCCAGCTCCAGCCGTTCGATCCGGCGCTCGAGCCGTGGGTGCAGCGGGCCAGCGCCCTCGCTGGTGAGGCGATCGAGCCGGTTGGCGCACCAGATGAACTCGCAGAAGAACACCAGGGTCACCAGGTAGGAGAAGGCGTAGAGCCCATCCAGCACGGTGAGATAGGGCAGGGAGGGCAGGGAGTCGCGGTAGGCCTGCTGCATGAACACCAGCGTCAGCAGGATCACCGGTGGGATCGCCAGCCGCTCGGAGCTGAAGCCGGCCCGCAGGTTGGGGGTGAGCAGCATCACCACCATGGTGATCGTCAGGGGCAGCAGCCACTTGACCAGCGCCGCCCAGCCGATCGGGTCGTAGAGCAGCTCCATCTCCACGCCGCCCTGGCTGGGGAACAGGCGCCAGCTGCGCAGCCGGTAGCCGTTCATGTTGCTGCGACGGCTGACCCCGGAGCCGGCGCGGTCGGGCTCCAGCCGGATCCTGGGCGGTTCGGCGACTGTGGCGGGGAAGCTGGGGTCGGCCACCAGGCGGATCTGCAGGGGCAGGGTGCCGAACGGGTAACCCCGGTAGTCAATCTCGTCGGAATAGAAGTTGCCGTTGAAGCGGTAGTCGCGGCCCAGGTACGCCCCCAGCCGCAGCGGGCCGCTGCTGGCCTCCAGCAGGGAGTCCCAGGGCTCCACCAGGTTCTGGAAGCGCACCAGGGTGATGGGATCCACCCCCGCCGCCAGCCACGGCCCCAGCACCGCCGCCGGTGCCGACAGCCGCAGCGTCCCCTCGACGCTGAAGGTCTTCTCCCGCGAGGAGAAGCGGTAGACGTTGTCCACCGCCATGGCGACGCGGATGGTGACCTCGCGGGGTGTCACCCCGGGGGGCGTCGCCCCGGGGAGCGGCGCAGGCCCCCCTGCCCCAGTTGCCGCGGCAGAACCGCGGCCCGCCAGCAGGGCCAGAACCAGGAGCAGGCCCAGGCAGGCCAGCGTCGCCAGCCGCCGGCGGGCGAAGCCGCGCATGGCTGTGGTGCAGGATGAGCCCTCACCGTACCGGCGAGATGGCGAGGGACGTGCTGGTGCTCGGTGGCGGCCCCGCCGCCCTCTGCATCGCGGCGGCCCTGGCGGAGGAGGGGCTCTCCGTGACGCTGCTGGCGCCCCACGATCCGCGCGCCCCCTGGCCCAACACCTACGGGATCTGGGGGGACGAGGTGGACGCCCTGGGCCTGGGCCACCTGCTGGAGCACCGCTGGAGCGACACGGTCAGCTACTTCGGCGCCGGTGATCCGGACCCGGGATCGGCGGCCAACCGTCCCACGGCCCACGGCCGCGATTACGGCCTGTTCGACCGTGAGGCCCTGCAGCGGCACTGGCTGGAGGCCTGCGGGCGCGGCGGTGTGGAGCTGCTCCAGGGGCTGGCCAGCGGCTGCGGGGCCTCCGGCCCGCTGAGTGCGGTGGAGCTTGCCGATGGGCGCCGGCTGCAGGTGCGGCTGGTGGTGGATGCCACCGGCCATCAGCCGGTGCTGGTGCGGCGGCCTGACCGGGGTCCGGTGGCCGGCCAGTCGGCCTACGGCGTCATCGGCCGCTTCTCGGCGCCGCCGGTGCAGGCCGATCAGTTCGTGCTCATGGATTACCGCGCCGACCACCTCTCGGAGGCGGAGCGGGCCGGCCCCCCCACGTTTCTCTATGCGATGGATCTGGGCGGGGGCCGCTTCTTCGTCGAGGAGACCTCCCTGGCCCTGGCCCCCCCGGTCCCCTTCGAGGTGCTCAGGGAGCGCCTGCACCGGCGCCTGGCCCACCGCGGCGTGCAGGTGCTGGCGGTGGAGCACGAGGAGTTCTGCCTGTTCCCGATGAACCTGCCCCTGCCGGATCTGCAGCAGCCGGTGCTGGGCTTCGGGGGGGCGGCGTCGATGGTGCACCCGGCCTCGGGCTACATGGTGGGCGCCCTGCTGCGCCGGGCCCCGGCGGTGGCGGCGGCGGTGGCGGCGGCGATGGCCGACCCCGCGGCCCCCTCGGCTCTGCTGGCCCGGGAGGGCTGGCAGGCCCTGTGGCCCCCGGCGCTGCGCAGCAAGCACGCCCTCTACCAGTTCGGGCTGGGCAAGCTGATGGGCTTCTCCGAAGCCGAGCTGCGCCAGTTCTTCGCCAGCTTCTTCTCCCTGGGCGGCCCCCAGTGGTATGGCTTCCTGACCAACACCCTGACGGTGCCGCAACTCCTGGCGGCCATGCTGCGCCTGTTCGCCCTCTCCCCGTGGTCCGTGCGGGCCGGCCTGCTGCTGCCGCCGCGCCGGCCCTGACGGTTTCGTGTCTCCAGGCCGCCCAGCGGCGGATTGGGTCGGCGGTCTTGGGTCGGGCGTTCACCACCCGTCCCAAGACCCCATCCGCCGTCCATGGCCAGTCCCTCCACCCAAGGGTGGCTGCCCCTCTGGTGGACACGAGAAGGACCCGGTGACGTGTCCTGATGCCTGACGGGGCCAGGACGTTCCACGGGCGGTCAGGTGGGAGTTTGATGCCGTTGCGTCTGGAAACGACACCGCAAATTCAAGGAGATCAGTCAGCAGTACGTGTGCAGATGTGCATCGCTTTTGGAGGCCAACGACTGTGCCGGCACACAAGACTGAAGACAGGAGTTAATCGGCTTCTGCCTCCTGATTGCGAAGCCATTGGGTCATCGATAGATGCAAAGACATCGGGATGCGGTCTGGATCGCGCTGGCTTGGTTATTGGCTGTTTGCAGCACGCCCGCGAAGGCCCAGTTCGCCGGCCCTTACGCCCCATCCCAATGGACGCTGACGAACTCCACCTACTTTGACCCTGTACTGGGTCAGATGGTGCCGGCGAATGGTTTCGTTGACCCCTCGCAGGCACCTGGCTCCATTCAACTGACAGGGCCGTTCTGGGTCTATTACGGCCCTGATACTCCGAGCTACCAGAATGTAAAGTATACGATCCAAGCGAACCAGGCAGGTACCTATAGCTTCGCGTGGAGCTACACGTCGACAGATACCTTTGGACCCCTGTTCTCCGCTCCGGGCTTCATTAATCAAGGGGTTCTCGAGGCTTTCGCCGGTTTCGATTCCTTTGGCCCGATGAGCCAGTCTGGATCAGGTTCCTACAGTTTTCTCGCCAATGACATTTTCGGCTTTCAGGTCGACTGCATCGACTGCGTGTCAGGACTGTCATCCATCACGATATCCGATTTCCTGTTCACACCACCCTTCATTCCGCCGATTCCACCTCCTTTCATCATTCCCGGTAAACCGGCCACAGCCAGCAATCCCTACAGCACCACCTTTGCCGGCGGCACCATGGTGGTCGACATGCCGGGCATCTTTACCAGTTCGTTCAACACAGGGATCGGCGGCACCATCGACATCAATGGCATGCCGTCACTGTTCACCGGCGTCTTCAGTGGGCCGGGTTATCTTGTTTTTTCCAATTCATCCCAGGGGGGCTTCGTTTCTCTTGGGGGAAGCAGCACCTATACAGGACCAACAACAGTCGAATCCGGCGTCAACCTCTATGTCAACGGCTCGATCGCCTCATCCTCGGCTCTGAACATCCAATCCGGTGGTCTGGTGGGCGGCAATGGCTTTCTGCCCCAGACCAACCTCATTCCCGGTGCCATCCTTTCGCCCGGCAACTCCATCGGCACACTCACGGCCAGCGGTCTGAGCCTCAACGGCGGCGCCATCGTGGCCGAACTTCAAGGCCCCCAGAGCGACCGCATCAATGTCACCGGCCAGGTCACCCATTTCACGGGAACGGCCTATCTCGTGCCCCATGGCGGTGGCATGCCCTGGCCATCGCTGGATTACACGATCCTCTCGGCACCAGCGAGCACGAACTTCGCCACGTTCAACAGCCTGACTCTGAACACCTTTGGCATCACCAGCGCCCTGCTGCGCTACGGCACCACCCTGATCCAGGAGGCCGATGGCAACCCCCGCACCTTTGATGTCCAGTGGCGACCGCGCAACGGGATCGGCGCCACGGCCTCGGCTCTGCAGCTTCTTGGCCAGGGCCGGACCAACCAACTGGCCGCCGCAGGGGTCTTCGACCGCGTCTTCCAGTCGCTGGCCATCAGCAGCGCCAGCAACGCCAACAACACCGGACTTCCGATCGGCACCAGCGGCTTCAGCACCGGCCAGGCCGCCGCTGCGGGCCTCTCCCCCGATCTCCTGCTGGCCACCAGCCAACTGCTGACGCTCCCCACCGGCAACCAGCTCACCGCGGCCGTGGCGTCCCTCTCCCCGGAGCCCTATGCCGCCTTCCAGAGCGTGGGCCTCAACACGCTCAAGCGTCAGCGCGAGCTGCTGCTGGCCCAGGCCGGCCATTGCCGCACCACGGGCTGGGTGGTGAACACCTCCGGCAGCAGCGCGAACAGGCGGGGCCGACACCCCTTCTGCATCTTTGCCCTGGGGGCCAACGCCACCAGCTCCGTCCGGGGCCAGGACGGACTCGACTCCTATGACGCCGGAATCTTCTCCAGCGCCTACGGCATCGAGTACCAGCCGAACGACCGCTTCACCCTGGGGGCCGCCTACGGCTACGGCACCTCCAACCTCAGCGCCATGGCCCGGTCCAACGGGTCGGTGTCATCGAAGGTCAACAGCGGCAGCCTTTATGGCGTGTACAGGCCATCACCGGCCTGGACGCTGCGCGGCCTGTTCGGCTACAGCGGTTTCCAACTCGACGGCAGCCGCCGTCTCTCCTTCATCGGCTCCGGATCACCCATCGCCGCCAACCCCAGCGCCAATGGCCTCACCCTGGCCCTGAACGCCGATGTGCTGATTCCGCTCACCGGGCCCAAGGCAAGGACGGCCATCGTCCTCAAGCCCCTGCTCGGTGTGGCCTGGGGCCGTTATCAGCAGGGCGGCTTCCAGGAATCGGACCGTGGTGTCCTGACCATGAACGTCCAGGGTCATACCTCCGACAGCCTGTTGGGAACCATCGGGGCGGAGTTGACCACGGCTCCGATGTCCCTGAACAGGGCGGACACGGTGGCCCTCACCCCACGGTTGGCCGTGGCTTACCAGGTGGATGTCCTGGCGGCCAACAGGAGCAACACGTCAGTGACGGCCTCCTTCACGGGGGCACCGGCGGCTGGCTCCTTTCCGACGCAAGGGGAGAACCGCGGCACCAACACCGTCACGGTCGATGCGGGGGTTGATCTGAAGGTGGCAAAGAACGCCTCGCTCTACGCCAGCGTGGGCTATGAAATCTTCTCCACCGGCTCCCAGCTCAGCTACGGCGGGGGCCTGAAGCTCAGTTTCTGAACCCCCTCAGGCCAAGCCCGGCTCCCAGCCTGGATGGCCGCACCGCCCAACAGCGGCCCACCGAGCTGCAGGCCTGTACAACCTGGGGGCACGGCTCAGCTGGCCGGCGCCGCCAGCCCCAGCACCTCGGCGCTCTCGCTGCGGATCCGCCGGCAGAGGTCGGCATCGTCGCGGATCGAGGCGCCGTAGGAGGGCAGCATCCGCTTCAGGGTGGCCTGCCAGCCGTCGGGCAGCGTCTCGCGGAAGCAGGAGTGGAGGATCTCGAGGCAGATCGCCACCGCGGCCGAAGCGCCGGGGGAGGCCCCCAGCACGGCCACCAGGGAGGTGTCGGCGGCATGCACCACCTCGGTGCCGAACTGAAGCACCCCGCCGCGTCTGGCATCGGCCTTGATGATCTGCACCCGCTGGCCGGCCACCGCCAGGGTCCAGTCGGAGGGGCGGGCGTCGGGATAGAAGTCGCGCAGGGCGGCGAAGCGCTCCTCGGCGCTGGCGAACACCTGGCCGATCAGGTATTCGGTCAGGGGCAGGTTGTCCCGCGCCACCGCCAGCAGCGGCAGGAGATTGCCGGCCCGCAGGGAGCGGGGCCAGTCGCAGAGGGAGCCGCTCTTGAGGAACTTGCTGGAGAAGCCCGCGTAGGGCCCGAACAGGATCCACTGACGGCCGTCGACAAGACGCGTGTCGAGGTGGGGCACCGACATCGGCGGTGAGCCGGCGGCGGCCATCCCGTAGACCTTGGCGTGGTGGCGGCTGGCCAGGGCGGGGTCGCCGCAGCGCAGCCACAGGCCGCTGACGGGAAAGCCGCCGTAGCCGCGCACTTCCGGGATCCCCGATTTCTGCAGCAGGGTGAGGGCGCCGCCGCCGGCCCCCAGAAACACGGTGCCCGTATCGATCAGCCGGGTCTCCCCGGTGGTCCGGTCGCGGGTCTCCAGGCGCCAGCCACCCTCCGGCCGCCGCCGCAGCGACTGCACCGCCGTGGAGAACCGCGCCTCAAAGGCCCCGCTGGCCCGCAGGTGATCCAGCAGCTGGCTGGTGAGGGCTCCGAAGTTCACGTCGGTGCCGGCGGCGATGTGGGTGGCGCCGATCGCCTGGGCCGGATCCCGTCCTTCGATCAGCAGCGGTGCCCACTCCGCCACCTGGGCATGGTCTTCGCTGTAGGCCATCCCCGCGTAGCAGTGGTGGGCCGCCATCCGCCGGTGGCGCTCCCGCAGGTAGGCCCGCCGCTCCTCCCCCAGCACGAAGCTCATGTGGGGGACACCCTGGATGAAGGCCCCGGGGGAGCCCAGGGCCCCGTCCCGCACCAGATGGGTCCAGAACTGGCGCGAGAGATCGAAGGCTTCGTTGATGTCGAGCGCCTTGGCCAGGCTGATCGAGCCGTCCGCCGCCATCGGCGTGTAGTTGAGCTCGCAGTTCCCGGCGTGGCCGGTGCCGGCGTTGTTCCAGGCGCTGGAACTCTCCTGGGCCTCCCGGGGGAGGCCCTCGACGAGCAGCAGGCGCAGGTCTGGCTGCAGCTGCCGTAGCAGGGTGCCGAGGGTGGCGCCCATGATCCCCGCCCCGACCAGGGTCACATCGACGGTGGTCAGCGTCACGGGGTCAGCGGTGGGGTCGGTTCGGCGAGCGGGCCGGGCGACACGGTATCCGATGGCCGTCGACGCCTGGCAGCATGAATCCTGATGCGCCCCGTGCCGCGGGTGAGAGCAGTGACCCAGGCTCCCCCTGCCACCCCCGATGGCCCGACCGCTGCCGCCGGCGAGGCCCCGGCCTGCCGCCAGGAACTGCTGGGGTTGCTGCGGGCCGGATCCCCCGGCGCTGCCCCCAGCGCCGCCCGGCGCATCGAGGCCCTGATCGGGCGGCTGGAGCTCCTGCAGCCCGCCGATCTCAGGTCCCAGGCCGCCCAGCTGGCGGGCGTCTGGGAGCTGCGCTGGAGCAGCAGTTCCCAGCCCTATCTGGCGGTCAGGCCCTGGCTGGAGAATCTCCAGCTGCTCGATCCGGCCGGCGGCCGTGCCCTCAACCTGCTGCGGCCGGCCGGGCCCCTGGGGCCCCTGGCGGGGATCGCCGTGCAGGCCAGCATTGCCGTGGCCTCCGAGGTCCCCCACCAGCGGGTGTCGGTGCGCTTCGAGCGCGGCGGCTGGAGGGGGCCCCGGTTCGGCGATCAGCGGCTGGAGCTGTTCCGGCAGGTGCGGCAGAGTTTTGCCGCCTGGCTCGATGTCACCGTGCTGGATGACGAGCTGCGGGTGAGCCGCGGCCAGAACGGCACCCTGTTCGCCCTGGTGCGGCGCCCGGACCTGGAGCTGGCGGCGTTTCTGGACTGAGGGCCAGAGCCCCCCCACCAGCTCCCTTCACCACCCCCCGGCGTCGTCCCCCTCGCCGTCCCCGTCCTCCGCCGGGTCGGGCGGCCAGGCCAGGCGCACCGTCACCGGCGCGTGGTCGCTGGGCTGCTCGTTGCCCCGCTGGTCCCGGTGGATCACGCAGGCCGTGGCGCAGGCCAGCAGCTCCTCGGATAGATAGATGTGGTCGATGCGCCAGCCCGTGTCCCGGTCCCAGGCGCCGGTGCGGTAGTCCCACCAGCTCCAGTGCCCGGCATCCGGTTCGAAGACACGGAACACGTCCTCCAGCCGGTCCCCCAGGGCGTCCCTCAGGGCCTGGCGCTCCGGATCGCTGGCCATGATCCCGCCGCTGAGGCGCTCCGGGTCGTGGATGTCACGGGCCTCCAGGGCGATGTTGAAGTCCCCCACCATGGCCAGGGGTTCCCCCTGAGCGTCCTGGGCCTCCAGGTAGCGCCGCAGGCAGGCCAGCCATTCCAACTTGTAGGGGTACTTCTGAGAGGTCAGGGCCGAGCCGTTGGGCACGTAGAGGTTCAGCACCCGCACCCCCTCGATCCAGGCGCTGATCACCCGTTTCTGCTCACCGAGCTCCACGGCCGCCGGATCGTCCGGGAGGAGCGCGGCGAAGCCCACCCGCACATCCTCGATCGGCTGCCGACTGAGGATCGCCACACCGTTGTAGGCCTTCTGACCGCTGATCACCGCCCGGTAGCCCAGGGCCTCGAAGGCGGTGTGGGGAAACAGGTCATCGGCCACCTTGGTCTCCTGCAGGCAGAGCACGTCGGGGGCCTCGGCCTGGAGCCAGGCGCAGACCTGATCGAGCCGGGTGCGCACCGAGTTGACGTTCCAGGTGGCGATCCGCAGGGCCATGGCGACGGGACGGGGAACCGGTTGGGGCCCTTATCATGGAGGCCTCGGTGCTTTGACCCTCCGCCGGCAGGAGCCATGATCCCTTCGTTCTCCCAACGTGTGTGTGCCGTCGGCGCCGGGGCCCTCGCCCTGCTGATGGTCGGAGAGGCCCGAGCCCAGCAGGCCGGCTACGGCCAGACCCTGGGCACCAGCATCCAGGAGCGCCAGCTCTACGACTACGGGCCGAGCAAGTCGGGGTCCGGCAGCGGATCGATCCTCGACAGCACCAATCCCCTCGACCTGATGAACAAGCTGAAGCGCAGCACCGCCCTCGAGGACGCCACCCCCCCCAGCTCCGCCATCGATCAGGCCCTCAGGGAGTTCGACGCCCAGGCGCCGAAGCCGGCACCGGCGGGGTCGGCCGGGCAGCTGAAGGGGATCTGAGCGGCTCCAGGCCCCAGCTGGCCGCCAGTTTGTCCAGCCTCGGATCCGGCTTGTCGGGATCCGGGCTTCGCAGCCGTGCCTGGGCCAGGGCTTCCTGGGCCCCCTTGGTATCCCCCTGTTCGTGGCGCAGCATCGCCAGACCCAGCAGGGGGCGCTGGTCCTGGGGGAACAGGTTGGCCAGCTGCAGATAGGTGGCCGCCGCCGTTGCCGCCTGATTGCGCTTGAGCTGCAGTTCCGCCAGCAGCAGGCCGATGCCGAGGGCCTCCGGCCTCACGTCGGGTCTGATCGCCATCCCGTAGGCCGCCTTGACGCGGGCCTCGGCGGCGGCGCCGCGACCCTGTTCCAGGTTCAGCAGGCTGAGCAGCTGCAGGGCCTCCACCTGGGTGGGGCGCAGGTTGAGGATCTGGCGCAGCTCCCGTTCGGCGCCGCTGCGGTCGCCCTGGTCCCGACGCAGCTCGGCCAGCATCAGCCGCAGGGACCAGCGCTCGGGCTCCCGGTCGGCCATGGGCTCCAGCAGGCCGATGGCCTCCCCCTTGCGGTCCAGGGCGACCAGCAGTTCCAGCAGCCGCTGACGGTCGGCCGGGGTGGCCTCATCGGCATCGAGCCGCAGCCGCAGGCGGGTGGCCTCCTTGGTCAGCAGGGTCCGCTTCGGGTCGGCGCTGGCCTGCGTCGCCGACTGGCGATGCCCCAGCCACCAGCCCCCCCCGAGGGCCAGGATCCCGACCAGGCTGACGGCCAGCAGCGACCAGAGGCCGCTCAGGCTTCGGTTCGGGGAGGGCATCCGTTGACGGTGTGGGCTCGGGGTCGCGACCGAGTCTGGCCTGGGCATCGCGCTTCCGCTGCTGCTTACATTGACCCGGGCCAGTCCAGGTACCGCCACGGGGTTTTTCCTTCCACCATGCGCCAGCATCCCATTTCCCCGGTCACCGAGCCGCTCCAGTACCGGGCCATCGGAGTGGTGCGCGGGTCCTACGTGCCGGCCGATCCGGCCCAGCTCACCCGGGGGGTGATCCGCACGGCCGAAGGCACCGAGATCGAAGCGGTGGTGCTCGGCCGCCTGCTCACCCTGATGCGCCGCCACCTCGACCTGGAGACCCCCCATCTGTGGGTCGTCTACCCCCGCTCCCGGGAGGAGAACCAGCTCCACCTGCAGATGGTGGGGGTGTGGGAACCCAGCACCCTCTCGGCGCCAGGGCCTGACGCCGCGGCGAGCGCCGCCGCCGCGAGTGACGTCGATGCGCCCCAGGCCGATGGGCCCGAAGCCGAGGCGACCCCTGCCACCGCCGAGGGGCCTTCTGACGCCGACCAGCTCCCCGAGGGCGACGACTATTTCTCCATCCGTGGCGAGCTGATCTTCACCCGCCCCGAGACCGGGGATCTGGTGATCAAGGTGCGCCAGCAGCCCCGCCCCGACGGCAACCGTCCGGTGCCGTTCAAGCTCCAGCTGCGGGGGGAGATTCCCCTGGAGCACCTGCGCCATTTCGTCGCCCTCGATCTGCGCCGCCAGGGCCAGCAGCTCGCCGTCGAGCGCTTCGAGGTGATCGGCCCGGTAGCCCAGCGGGGCAACCGCGGCGGCCGCGCCCGCCGCCCCGGGGCGGACAAGGGCGGCCCGGCCAAACCGAAGGGCCATGGGCGGGCCGTGACCCGACAGGGCCGCTGAGATGACCAGCGGTGCCTTCACGGCCGGGGTCGTGGTGCTGCTGGTGAGTCTGGCCGCCGTGGCCGGCCCCCTCGTCGGACTCTCCCCCTGGTGGATCAGCCTGCTGGTGGTCCTGGGCCTGGGCTCCCTCACCGTGGACGCGGCCCGCTTCGGTGGACGGGGCGGCCATCTGCTGGCCGAAGCCCTGCCGGGAGGCCAGGGGCGCCTGCGCCGCATCGCCGTGCATGAGGCCGGCCACGCCCTGGCGGCGGACAGCGACGGCCTGGCGGTGCGGCGGGTGCTGGTGGGCAGCCTGGCCTGTCTGCGGGCCGGCGTCGACAGCGGCGGCTGCACCGAATTCGCCCTGCCCGAGAGCGTGAAGCTCTCCGCCGAGGACCTGCGCCGCTGGAGCCGGGTGCTGCAGGCCGGCATGGTGGCCGAGACCCTGGTCTACGGCGACAGCGTCGGCGGCGACGACGACCGGGCCCTGCTGGGCCGGCTCTGGGGCCTCTCCGGCTTCGACGCCGAGATGGCCCGGTTGGAGCAGCGCCGGGCCCGGCGCGAGGTGGAGCAGGCCCTGCGTGCGCGCCGCGCCGAGATCGAAGCCGAGGCCGAGCGGCTGCTGGCGGCGGCCCCCCGGTTCGGACGCCGGTCCCCTTCATGACCCTGGCCCTGCTGGATTGCCCCACCGGCCTGGCCGGCAACATGCTGCTGGCGGCCCTGCTGGACCTCGGGGTGCCCGAGGAGATCATCACGGCTCCCCTGGCCGCCCTGGGGTTGGAGGGCCGCTACCGGCTGCGGATCGAGGAGCGCCGCAGCGCCGGGCTGCGGGGACTGCATCTGGAGGTGGAGGCCACCGAGCCCCAGCCGCACCATCGCCCCTGGGGGGCGTTGCGTGGCCAGCTCCAGGCCGCCCCCCTGGAACCGGCGCTGCAGCAGAAGGTGCTGGCGGTGTTCGGCCTGCTGGCGGAGGCGGAGGCGGCGGTCCACGGCCATGCCGCCGAGGCCGTGGCGTTCCATGAGGTGGGGGCGATCGATGCCTTGGTGGACATCGTCGGTGTCTGCGCTGGCCTGCTCCATCTGGAGGTGGACCATCTCGTCTGCGGCGTGCCGCCGGCGGGCCATGGCCGCGTCGTCACCGCCCACGGGGCCCTGCCCCTGCCCGCCCCGGCGGTGCTGGAGATCGCCCGCTCCCGGGGGCTGCCGCTGGCCTCCAGCGAGGACTTCCCCGCCGGCGAGCTCACCACCCCCACCGGGATGGCCCTGGCGGCCTGCTGGGCCGACCGTTTCGGCCCCTCCCCCGCGGCCCTGCCGTTGCGGGTGGGGGTGGGTCTGGGCAGCCGCCAGCTGGATCGGGCCAACCTGCTCCGCCTCACGCTGGCCCGGCCCGTGGGGGAGGCGGGTGCGGAGGGGGCCATCCAGGGGGGCAGCGAGGGGGGCGAGGTGCGCGAAGCCCTGCTGCAGCAGCAGGCCCAGATCGACGACGCCACGGCCGAGGACCTGGCCTACCTGGCCGAGGCCCTGCGCCTCGAGGGGGCCTTGGAGGTGTTCAGCCAGCCGGTGGCGATGAAGAAGGGCCGCACCGGCACCCTGATGACGGCCCTGATGCCTCCGGAGCTGGGGCCCCGGCTGCGCCGGGTGTGGTGGCGCCACGGCACGACCCTGGGGGTGCGGGAGCAGCGGCAGGACCGCTGGATCCTGCCGCGGCAGAGCGAGACGCTGGCCACCCGGCTGGGGCCGGTGCGGATCAAGTGGGCCACCCTCCCGGACGGCCGCCGGCGGGCCAAGGCGGAGCACGCCGACCTCGTGGCGCTGGCCGCACACCTGGGACGCTCGATCGAGGAGGTGCGCGACGAGGTGCGCCGCGCCCTGGCCGCCGACGGGGGAGCCCCATGAGCGCCTGGTCCCGCCACCTGCTGGCCCTGCGCCAACGCCTGGGGACCGGCCTCGGGGTCCTGCGGCGCCGGCTGCCCTCGCCCGCCAACTGGCCGGCCTTGCCCGGCGGCCTGCGCCCCTGGATCACCCTGGGCAGCATCGGTTTCGTGATGGCCGCCCTGCTCAGCCACGGTCGCCAGCTGGTGCAGCTGCGGCTCGATGGCCAGGGCTGGCTATGGCTGCTGCTGGGGGTCGGCGTGAGCCTGCTGAGCCTGGTGGTCAACGGTGTGGCCTGGGGCGTGGTGCTGCGCTGGCTGGGGCTGCGGCCCGACTGGGCCGCGGTGGTGGAACTGCACGTGGCCACCAACCTGCGCAAGTTCCTGCCCGGTGGGATCTGGCATCTGGCTTCGCGGGTGCAGCGGCTGCGCAGCGAGGGCGCCCCCTTGGCCGCCCCGCTCAGCACCACCATGGCCCTGGTGGCGGTGCTGCTCGATCCCCTGGTGGCGGCGGTGGCGGCGCTGGCACTGGTGCCCCTCGGCGGCTTTCAGGGCGGGCTGGGCCTGGTGTGCCTGCTGCCCCTGGCCCTGCTGCTGCCCCGCTGGCTCGATCCCCTCCTGGTGCGGCTGGAGCGGCGCCGGGCCCGGGACCTGGGCCTGGAGGAGGAACTCAGGCAGGAGTCGCCGCCGGAGCGGTCCACCTGGCTGCGGGGCTATCCCTGGCCGCCGCTGCTGGCGGAGATGGCCTTCGTGCTGCTGCGCTTTGCCGGCTTCTGCTGCTGCATCCAGGCCTTCGACCTGCCGCTGGCCAGCGATGCCGGCGTCTGGCTGGCGGGATTCGCCCTGGCCTGGACCGCCGGCCTGGTGGTGCCGGGGGCGCCGGGGGGCTTGGGGGTGTTCGAGGCGGTGCTGCTGCTGCGGATGGGGGTGGCCCTGCCGGAGGCGCCGCTGCTGGCGGTGGCCCTCAGCTACCGCCTGATCGTCACGCTCACCGATCTGCTGGGGGCTGCCCTGGTCAGCCTGGACGGCAGCCTGGCCCGGGGGGCCTCGGCCAGGGGGGCGACGTCGGCCTGCACACCGACGCCAGACAGCCCTTCTCAATAGGCCCTAGTGTTGCGAGGGTCTGGGATCGCGTGGTGAACACTCCCCCCACCGGTCTGGCCCAGCCCCGCAGCCTGCGCACCACCCTGAACGACCGGGGCCAGCGGCTCACGCCCCAGCGTCAGCGGGTGCTGGATCTGTTCGAGCGGATCGGCGAGGGCAGCCACCTGAGCGCTGAGGAGGTGCATCTGCGCCTGGTGCGCAGCCAGGAGCGGGTGTCGCTGGCCACCGTCTACCGCACCCTGCGGCTGCTGAGTTCGATGGGGCTGCTGCAGGAGCTGGAGCTGCCGGAGGGGGGGCGCCGCTTCGAGCTGGCCGGCGACGCCCACCGCGACCATCACCATCTGGTCTGTGTCCGCTGCGGCCGCACCGAGGAGTTCGAGAGCGGAGCCGTGCTGGCCGCCGGCGAGGCGGCGGCCGGGGCCTTTGGCTTCCGGCTGCTGGAGTGCGTCCTCAACGTGCGGGCCCTCTGTCCGGCCTGCGCGGCTGAGGAGCAGGGCTGAGGGGGGCGCCGGAGCCGAGCAGCGGCAGTTGCAGCTGCTGATCGGCCCAGTGGGCCGCCAGGGCCGCCAGCAGGCTGGAGCGGTCGCCACGGATGCGGAGCATGGGGGCTGAAGCGAAGGGATCCCTCCAGGCTGCAGACCCTCGGCGCGGCAGCCGCCGTTTCGGGCACTGCCCCGGGCATCGATGGCGACGGGCGGGGGTGCCTGGAACCCGCCCCGCTTCGCAATCACCAGCTGCTATTGAGAATCGCTTGCAAAAGTGACGGTGGGGCGTCTAGGTTGAGAGCCATTCGCAATAAGGCCCCTCGCTTCGCCCGATGCGCTACCGCTTCCTCCCCGACGATCCCGCCAGTGCCGTGCGCATGCCCGCCGGTCAGACGGTCCTGCTTGACCCCACCCCCCGTCCCGGCGGTTCCTGCCTTGAGGTCCTCGACGGCATCGCCCGCGTCTACTGCCCCTGTGAGGAGACCGAGGGCATGACCCTGGCCTTCCTCCAGTCCGGTGACCAGCTCCGCACCGACCGCCTCTGCAGCGAGGGCGTCTGCGTCGAGGCCCTCACCCCCCTCTGCTTCCGCAGCGATGCCGAGCCCCTCGAAGGCCACGGCTTCGATCCGGTCAACGAGTGGACCCTGCAGCTGCTGCGCATCCGCCACCTCGGCAGCGCCGAGCAGCGGCTCCATGCCCTGCTCTCCCTGCTGGTGCGCCGGCTGGGGCGCCGCTGCGGCCCCTGGTGCGATCTCCCCTTCCGCCTCACCCATGAGCGCATCGGCGAGCTGATCGGCACCACCCGCGTCACCACCACCCGGCTGATCTCCCGCATCCGGGCCGCCGACCTGCTCGAGGCCCCCAGCGGCGAGACCGGTCTGCGCCTGGCACCGGCCCTGGTGGACGGCGCTCCCCTGGCGGCCTGACGCCCCCCCTTTCTCTTTCTCCTCCCTTTCCCTTCCCTTCGCCCCCATGGCCCCCTCCCTCGGCAGCCTCCCCGACGTCCCCGCTCCGATCGCCACCCGCGGTCCCCAGCCCCAGTCCAAGAAGAAGGGCTGCCGCCAGAAGAAATGCTCCAAATGGAAGGGCGGCAAGTGCTGCTGCGGCCGCGACTGAGATCCCTCTGGGAGCAACGACGGGCTCCGGTTCTGCCGGGGCCCTTTGGATGGGCGCCAGCTCCGCCGCCCCGCTGCAGTCGCCTTGCTTCAGTCGCCGCGCTTCAGTCGCCCCGCCCCTGGCGCTCGAGGCTTGGCATCAAGGCGATCGAGGCAGCCAGTCCCAGCGCCAGGATCAGCAGCGCCGGAATCAGGGCCGCCCCCACCCGTTCGTCGCTGGCGTACTGGTAGACACGCACCGAGAGGGTGTCGAAGTCGAAGGGGCGCAGGGAGAAGGTGAGGGGCAGCTCCTTCACCACATCGACGAAGACCAGCAGTGCCCCCACCAGCAGCGGACCCCGCAGCAGCGGCAGGTGGATGCGCCGTAGCACCGCCAGCCAGCCGCAGCCCAGGCTCGTGGCGGATTCGTCCAGGCTGGGGGGGATGTGCTCGAAGGCGGCGTCGAGTCCCTGCTTGGAGACGGCCAGAAAGCGGTCGGCGTAGCCCCAGAGCAGCAGGAGGAGGGGGCTGAGCTGCAGGGGCCCGCCGATCAGCATCAGGGCCAGGGCGAGCACGGTGCCGGGCACGGCGTAGCCCATGCCGGAGAAGAAGGTGAGCCGGCCCAGCAGCCGGTCGGCCAGCCAGCGGCGGCTGATGGCCAGCACCAGGGCCCCCGCGACGGTGACCAGGGCGGCGACCAGGGCCAGCCCCAGGCTGCGCAGGGTCAGGGCCAGCAGGTCCTCGAGTGGATCGCTCTGCAGGTGATCGCGGCTCGCCACCAGCCAGGTGAGGGGAAGCCCCAGGCTCACCAGGGGGGGCAGCAGGGTGAGCAGCTGGGCCAGCAGGCGGCGCCAGCCCCGCAGCGGCCACTGCAGCGTGCCGGCGTCCCCCTGCCCCAGGTTCCAGCGGCGGCTGCGCTGGCGCATCCAGCGTTCGGCCCCCACCAGCAGGCTGACCAGCACCAGGGCGATCAGGGCCAGCCCCACGGCCCCCGGCAGGTCACCCTCCGCCTGCCAGCGCTGCAGGATCCCCCGCGACAGGGTGGGCACCCCCAGCAGCTCCACGGCGCCGAGCTCATTGACCACCTCCATGCCGCTGAGGGCCACACCGGCGCCGATCGACGGCAGCGCCAGGGGCAGGGCGACCCGCCGGAAGCTGCCCCAGGGGCCCACCCCCAGGCTGCGGCAGGCCTCCAGCTGGCGCTGGCCACTGCCGGAGAAGCTCTCGGTGGAGAGCAGGAAGACATAGCTGTAGGTGGTGAGGCTGAGCAGCAGCAGGGCCCAGCCGATGCCATGGACGCGAAAACCCCAGCGGCTGCCGAGGTCGACCAGCACGGCGGCGAGCACGAAGGCCGGAGCCGCCAGGGGCAGCACCTGGGCCAGCCGCAGCCAGCGGCGACCGGGGAACTGGCAGCAGGCGGTGAGCCAGCCGTTGGCGGTGCCGAGCAGGGCGCCGGTCAGGCCGACGCCCACCACGAGCACCAGGGTGTTGCTCAGCTGCTCCAGACCTTCGGCCCCCAGCCAGAGGCCGCCGGAGCCGGCATCGCGCACCGCGAAGCCGGCCAGGGCCAGGAACGGCAGCAGCGCCAGGGCGCAGACCAGCAGCACGGCCGCCGCGAGGGAGGCCCGCCGCATCGGCGGAGCTGTCCGGGGGGCCGGTGCCCGCTCCGCCGTTGCCGCGCTCGCCATCCGGTGTCCTACTTCCAGCCGTTCGATTCCATCATCTGGGTGGCCGCCCTGCTCCTGGAGCCGATCTGCTCCACCGAGACCCCATCGGCCCGGAAGGTGCCGAAGCGCTTCAGGATCGGGTTGTCACCGAAGCCCTTGAGGGGGTATTCGTTGTTGGCTTCGGCGTAGCCGCGGCCGCCGGTGGGGGAGGCCAGGAACTCGATCAGCCGGATCGCCGCCTGGGGATTCCTGGCGTGGCGGGTGACGCCGGCGCCGGTGATGTTGACGTGGGAGGGATTGAGGTAGACCACCTTCAACCGTTCGGCCAGCTGCTTGTCCTGGGCGCCGCCTTCCCCGGAGAGCATGCGGGCGATGTAGTAGGTGTTCACCACCCCGACGCCGCACTCACCACGGGCAACGGCCCGGGCCAGGGGGGTGTCGGAGGTGAAGAAGGGCTGGCTGACGTTGGCCACCATGCCGCGGATCCAGGTGCGGGTGGCGGCATCACCGTTGAGGATCATGCGGCTGGCCACCAGGGACTGGTTGTAGGGGCTCTTGCGATCCCGCAGGCAGAGCTTGCCCTTGAGGGCCGGCCTGGCCAGATCGGCGTAGGTGCGGATCGTCGCCGGATTCACCAGCTTCGGGTTGACCACCACGGCCCGCACCCGGCGGGTGAGGCCATACCAGCGACCCTGGGAATCCCGCAGGTTGGCGGGCACATCCCGCTGCAGGGCGGCCGAACGGGTGGGGCGGAACAGGCCCTGGTCGGTGGCGGCGTCGAGGCGGGCGGCATCGACCAGAACGAGCACATCGGCGGGGCTGTTCTTGCCCTCGCTCTTGAGGCGTTCCAGCAGGGCGTCGTCCTTGGCTTCCAGCACGTTCACCCTGATGCCGGTGCGGGCGGTGAACTGGCGGTAGAGCTCCTTGTCGGTGTTGTAGTGGCGGCCGGAGTAGACCCCGATGGTGGTGCCGGCCTGGGCGACGGCGGGAGCCTTGGGCTGCGACTGACCGATGGCCGGCAGCGATCCACCGCCGAAGACGGCGAGCAGGGCTGCGGCCAGGGCCGCGGATCCGCCGACAGGCAGCAGGAGGCGACGGCGGAGGAACCTGGACGTGGGCATCTGGGCAAACGGATGTCTGCCCGGACCCTATGAGGGCTCACCAGGGGTGGTCGGAACAAACGACGCGACGCCGCGTAACAATGCTTACCTCTGAAGCGCCCTTGCGGCGCTCAGCCCCTTTTCGCGGTGAGCGCTCAGTAGGTGTTGGAGCGGCGCACCGGGATCAGGGCGGGCTGCATCAGGCCGCCGCCGCCGTTGTCGTCGTCGGAATCCATCGCCATCCACAGCACCAGACCGAGAAGGGCGAGCACGCCCGTCATCAGGAGGAACTCGGTCATGGGAGTGCTACGTAGACCGTCACCCTAGCGGCGCCGGCCGGTGGTTCCGTAGTGGATGCAGCACAACGGGCCGGGGGCGGCCGATCAGCCGAAGCCCTTGCCCGCCTCGCCGGCCACGCAGGCCTGGAGCTGTTGCCGCAGGCGCTTGTGGTCGAGGTCCTTGCCGATCAGCACCAGCTGGTTCTTGCGTTCCCCCGGCCAGTCGCTGTCGTCGATGGAGAAGCGTTTGCCCGCCAGGTGGAACACGTGGCGGCGCTCGCTTTCGTTGAACCAGAGGATCCCCTTGGCCCGGAAGACCCCCGCCGGCATCTGGTTGTCGAGGAAGTTCTGGAACTTGCGCAGGGAAAGGGGGCCGTCGCTGCTGAAGGACAGGGAGGTGAACCCCTCGATGGCCTGATGGTCGGCATGGCCGCCATGGTCATGGGCGTGATCGTGGCCGTGGTGATGGCCGTGGTCGTGGTGATGGCCCGCCGCCGCCGGCTCGTGCTCGCAGTGGCCGTGGTCGTGGTCGCAGTCGCTGTGGTCTTCGGCCCCATGGTCATGGCCGTGATGGCCCCCATGGTCGTGCCCATGGTCGTGGTGGTCGGCGGCGGCCGGAGCCTGCTGCTGGGCCACCACCCTGTCGCTCTCGAACAGGCCCACGCTCAGCAGCAGGGGCAGGGGCACCTCGCCCTTCACCGAGCGCAGGATGCGGGCCTCGCTCTTGATCGCCCGCAGTTCGGCCTCCAGCTGCTCCAGCCGCTCCTCGCTGACGAGGTCGCACTTGTTGAGCAGGATCATGTCGCCGTAGACGATCTGGGAGCGGCCCACCTCCCCCTGCAGCGTCTCGGGACCGAAGTTCTCCGCGTCCACCAGGGTGATGATCGAATCGAGCCGGGTGAGGTCGCGCAGGTCGCTGCCGAGGAAGGTCATGGCCACGGGCAGCGGATCGGCCAGGCCGGTGGTCTCCACCACCAGGTAGTCGACGGGTTCGGGGCGCTCCAGCACCCGGTAGACGGCCTCCAGCAGCTCGCCGTTGATCGAACAGCAGATGCAGCCGTTGCTCAGCTCCACCATGTCGTCGCCGGTGGCCACGATCAGCTCGTTGTCGATGCCGATCTCCCCGAACTCATTGACCAGCACGGCGGTCTTGAGACCCTCCTGGTTGCTGAGGATGTGGTTGAGCAGGGTGGTCTTGCCCGCCCCGAGGAAGCCCGTGAGGATCGTCACCGGCACGGCGATCGGCCGGGCCTCCTTCGCCGCCTCGGTCGCCGCCTCCTGGGTCGGGGCGTCCAGTTTCGTGCTGGTCATGGCCGGAAGGGGAACCGCTGTGGTGATTCTGCCGGCGCGCTCCCCCCAGCCACGCCGCCGCGGCTGCTGGAATGGCGGTCTCCGAACCTGGCCCATGAACCCCAGCGAAGCCTTCGCCGCCATCGCCCTGGCCGCGGTGGCCTGCGATGGTGCCCTTGATGGCGACGAGGCCGCCATGCTGCGCCAGCTCCTGGAGGTGCGCTCGCCCTACGCCAACCTCGGCGAGGCGGCCATGGGGGCGATGTTCGAGGGGCTGCTGGGGCGCCTGAGCAGTGGCGGCTGGGAACAGCTGCTGGCGGAGGCCGCGCCGGTGCTGACCGCCCCTCAGCAGGAGACGGCCTATGCGATGGCGGCCCTGCTGGTGCACACCAACCGCAGCTTCAAGCCGGTGGAGCAGGCGATGCTGCAGCGGCTGGGGGAACTGATCAGCGTGCCGCCTGAGCGCTGCAGCCAGATCCTCGAGGTGATGGCGGTGCTGCACCGCGACAGCCTCAGATCCTGAGGGCCAGGCCTCAGGACCTGGTGCCCCGGCAGCGGCCGCACAGCCCGAAGAATTCCAGGGTGTGATAGGGAGGCAGGAAGTCGCCCAGGTCCTCCTCCGGCAGGTGCAGGCCGTGCACCGGGCAGTGGGGCAGCACCATCGTGGTGCCGCAGTCGACGCAGGTGAGGTGGTGCTCGTCCCGCTCCGTCGGGGCGTAGAGGGCTTCGCCGCTGGGCAGGTGGCGGCAGCGCACCAGCCCCCGCTGCTGCAGCTGGCGCAGGTGGCGGTAGACGGTGGCCAGCCCCATGGCGGAGGGGCCGCCCCGCAGCCGGGCATGGAGGTCCTGGCCGCTCAGTTCGCCGTCGGCATCGCGCAGTTCCGCCAGCAGGGAGGCCTGGCGCGGCGGGAGCTCGGGGACGGAGGGGGCCTGCATGGTTCCGTTTCTACCCTGCCGGCAGCCAGATGGCCTGGAGGGCCTCCTGCGGCAGGGGCTGGAGGGTGAGGCTGGAGGCCTCGATCAGCACCGCCCGGGGGGGCGCCGGGGGTCCCCCGCGCAGCTCCCCCAGGGGCCGGAGCACCAGCGCCAGCCGGTCGCTGGTGGGGTCGTAGCTGAGGCCGGTGCCCGGTTCGAGCTCCCAGCCGACCAGGCGCCGCGAGGCCAGCACGGTGCCGCGCCGGTCGAGGGTCACCAGGGTGAGGGCGGGGCGGCCCACCCCTTCGATCAGCAGGGCCCAGATCCGCTCGCCGCCGCGGCTGCAGGCCGTGGCTGCCAGGGCCTGGGGGCCGATCCAGAGCTGGCGCGGGGCCACGCCCGGCTCCACCAGCTCCAGGGAGCGGCGGAAATCGGGCCAGTGGCGCACCAGCAGGGCCCGCCCCGCCCGGGGACAGAAGCTGCTCAGGTCGCGGCTGCCGGGCAGGGTCTGGCGGCGCTCCGGCCGGGGGGGCAGGTCCCGCAGGCTGAGGCCATCGATCTCGGGCACCACCAGGGCGCCCCCCTCGGGCAGCAGGCGCACGGCGCCACTGGCCTCCAGCGGCAGCACCCGCGGGCCGCCCCGGGCGGGCCAGAGGCTGATGCTCACCTGGTCGGGCTGCTCACCGCCGGCCTGCACCAGCAGATCGCCGCGGCGGTTGCCGCTGATATGGGCGAAGACCATCTCGCCGGCGCCGATGGGTTCGGGGGCACCGGCCTGGACGGGGGCCGGCGCCGCCGGGCGCCCGCGGCCCAGGGGGCGCAGGGGCTGCTGGCGCAGCGGCAGCCGCCAGACCCGGAAGCGGCCGGACTCGGAGCGCGACACCACGGCCACGGCCTCGCCACCGCCGAGCGGTTCGACCATGGTGATGCGCGGCCAGACCGGCGAGATCGGCCGCCAGCGGCCGTCGTGCTCCCGCACCTGCAACTGCTCGCCGCTGGCCACCGGCACCACCGCCAGCAGCCGGGGGCGCGGATCCCACTGCCAGCGCTGGGGGGGCAGGGCCAGGCCGCGGCGATCGCGGCCGGCCAGCTCCAGCTGCAGGGGGGAGCGGATCCGCTGGTCGGGGGAGAGGTTGAGCAGCAGGGTGTCGCCGTCACCGAGCCAGCGGTGGGCCAGGGGCGGGTTGAGGGTGCTGGCGGCCTGGAGGCTGGCCGGGTCCATGGGCCGGCTGAAGCGGGCCTGCAGGGCGGCCGGCCCGGAGCTGGCGGCCACCGGCGTGAGCCGCTCGAGCCGGGGCGGCTGGCGCAGCAGCAACTGCTGCTGGACGAGGGCCAGCAGAGCGGCCAGGGCCAGGGTGAGCGGCAGGGGGCCGGCCCTGGGGAGGCGGGAGAGCGGGCTCATGGTTCCAGGGGCCGGGCGGGCCGGGGGATCGGCCGGATGCGGCTGGGAACCACCTCCAGCCGCTCGCCGCCGCCGGGGGCGGGCCTGAGGCCCATCACCCCGTCGATGGCCAGCCACTGGTCGGCGGGGAAGGGGGCCTGGCCGGCGGGCCAGTGGACGGGCAGACCCACCGGGGAGGCATCGGCCAGGCAGCAGCGCACCAGCAACCGGGCCAGCTGGGGCGGCTCGCCCTCCATCGGCAGCACGAAGCCGCTGATGCGCACCGGATCGCCGGCGAACAGCCTGGGATCGGGCTGGCTGCGCAGCAGCCGCACCCAGTCGGTGAGGCTGCGCTGGGCGGGCGGCAGCACGAAGCTGAGCTCGCTTTCGGCGGTCTCGTCGCGGGGGCGCTGGCCGGCCAGGTCGGCGAAGGAGGGGGCCGGCGGCAGCAGCAGCACCAGCAGGGCGATGGCGGCGGTGAGCAGCAGGGTGCGGGCCTGGCGCCGGTCGCCCCGCTCCTGCCGGCCGGGCCCGAAGGCGAGGCGCAGCTGCAGCAGGGCGACGAGCAGCAGCAGCAGGCCGGCCAGGGCCACCAGGGGGTGGAAGACGGCCCGCAGGAGGAGGTCGAGGCGGCCGTCGACGCTGCTGACGAGCAGCACCAGGGCCCAGAGGCCGAGGCTGGCGGCGCGCCAGAGGGCGGCCCGCTGCAGGAGGGGGGGAGTCACAGGCGCCACAGGTTCACCCACTGGCCGATCAGGAGCACCATCAGGGCGGCCCCGGCGGTGGTGAGCACCAGGCCGCGGGGGCGGAACAGCAGCCCGAGCAGGCTCACCAGCTTGAGGTCGATCACCGGGCCCAGGAGCAGGAAGGCGAGCAGGGCCCCGGGGGTGACCTGGGCGGCGAAGCTGAGGGCCAGGAACGCATCCACGCTCGAGCACACCGACACCACCAGGGCCAGCAGCATCAGGGCCAGGATCGAGAGGGTGGGGGCGCCGCCCACCGCCAGCAGCCAGCTGCGGGGCACGAAGGACTGCACCAGGGCGGCGATGACGCTGCCCATCACCAGCAGCAGGGCCAGGTAGAGGAACTCCTGGCTGGCGTGCTTCATCAGCTCGGCCAGGGGCGGCCGGACTGGGGCGGTCTCGGCGCTGAGGGCCGAGGGTGGTGGGGCCCCCACCAGGCCGCTGGAGCGCTCCAGCAGCCCCACCGCCGCCAGGGGCTGGTGCAGGCGCCGTTCGGCCAGCAGGTCGGCATGGAGCAGCTGGGGCTCGCCCACCAGCCCCAGCAGCAGGGCCAGGCCCACGGCCACGACAACGGCGCCGAGGGGCCGGGCCAGCAGCAGCCAGGGCTGGTCGGGGAAGGCGGCCCAGGTGCTGGCGATCACGATCGGGTTGAGCACGGGGGCGGCGAACAGGAAGCCGAGGCCGGCGCCGAGGGGCGCGCCACCGCTGAGCATGCGGCGGGCCACCGGCACGTTGCCGCATTCGCAGGCGGGCAGGGCGAAACCGAGGGCGGCGCCGGTGAGGGGCCCCAGCAGGGGGTGGGAGGGCAGCCGCCGCAGCCAGCGCCCCCCCGGGGCGAACCAGCGGGCGCCGGCGGAGATCAGCACGCCGATCAGCAGGAAGGGCAGCGCCTCGATCAGCAGCCCCTGGAACAGGGCCCAGGCGGTGGCCAGACGGGTGAGGATCACGGCGCCGGCCAGGGCTCCGGGGTGGCAGGGGCCTTGGCGGTGCCCGCCTCGAACCACTCGGGGATGGCGGTGAAGCGGGCGGCGTTGGCCTCGTTCTCGCGGGCCTCGACGCGCCAGCAGCAGCTGCGGCCGCCGTCGCGGGGGTGGAGCAGTTCGTTGGCCCAGCCCCAGGCCAGCTCGGCGCTGGCCTCCATGCCCACGTTGGCCATCACCCGCAGGTCGAGGGCGCCCTGGTCATGCAGGTCCTGCCACTGGGCCAGCAGGGGGTCGTCGTGGTTGACCAGGAAGGTGTGGTCGAACTGCTGCTCGAGGCGGGACCGCAGGGGCTGGAGGCTGGAGAAATCGACCACGAAGCCGTGGACGTCGAGGTGGTGGGCGGCGAACCAGAAGGTGAAGCTGCGGCTGTAGCCGTGCACGAAACGGCAATGGCCCGGGTGGCGCCACTGGCGATGGCAGCAGGGGAAGCCGCCGTAGCTCTTGCTGCAGGTGTTGGCGGCCGTCATGGAGGGGAGGATGGGCCTCCAGGCTGCCATCAGACGGAGGCACCAATCGGGAACACCCGGTTGCGCCCCAGTTTCTTGGCCTCGTACATGGCCCCGTCGGCGCGGGCCATCAGGGCCTCGCTGCTCTCCCCCGGCAGCGCCAGGGTGACACCGATGCTGAGGCTGGTCTTCAGCTGCCCGAATGGCGTGGCCACCGGGTCCTCCACCACCCTGCGGATCTTTTCCCCGACTGCCGCGGCGCACTCCAGATCCTTCACCCCCTTGAGCACCACCAGCAGCTCGTCGCCCCCCAGCCGTGCCGCCAGATCCTCATGGCGCAGGCAGCCCCGGATGCGTTCGGCCACGGCCCGCAGCAGGTGATCACCGGCGGCGTGGCCGTAGTTGTCGTTGATCGACTTGAACTGGTCAAGGTCGCAGAAGAGGACGGCCGTCTGGCGGCCCGCACGCCGCATCGGCAGCTGGCGAGCATCGATCCGCTGCAGCACCTCCCGGCGGTTGAGCAGGCCGGTGAGCTCGTCGAAGTGGGCATGGTGCTCCAGCCTTTGCAGGGCCACCACCTCCCGGTCGATGACCCGGAACGACGCCACCAGGCCATCGATCCGATCCTGGTCATCCCGGTAGGGGCCGGCGTGCACCTCCACCCAGTGCCAGAGGCCGTCCTGGGCGCGGAGCCTGAGGCGGCTCACGGCACCGCTTTCTCCGTTATTGATCGCCCGCACACGGTCCATGAAGGCGGCGAAATCCTCGGGGTGGACGACCTCCCGGATGGGTCGGGAGATCCACTCCTCGGGGGTCCAGCCCAGGGCCGCTGTGAGCGAGGGAGACACCCACGCGAAGGCGTTGTCGCGGATGCGCACCATCACATCGGAGGAGTTCCTCGCCAGCAACCGGAACTCCTCCTCCGAAGACTCCAGCAGGCGGAAGCGCTCCCAGCGCTCGGTGATATCCCGCCAGGTGATGCTGAGTTCATCACCGAACGGCACGGCGCGGATGTCGTAGGAACGCGTCTCGCCGCGGATGTCATGGGGATAGGTGAAATCATCGAGCACCAGTGGCTCCCCAGACACCACCGCGTGGCAGTACTTCTCCCACAGTCCTGTGGATCGGTGGGCCGGCATCAGCTCCAGCATGCTCCTGCCGATCAGCTCGTCGGCGTTCAGGAAGTTGTACTTTCCGGCTGCCGCATTAGCCAGCGTGTAGACGAAGTCGACGATGGTGCCGGAGTCGTCCCGGCGGGCCTGGAGCACCACGTGGGGATCGAGAAGGGAATCGAGGGTGGCCGCCAGGCGGGACAGCGCCCTGGCCGTTTCCTGCTCGGCCACCACTTCCGCCTGGATGTCGTTCCAGCTGCCCAGGATCCCAACGACTCGACCTACGTCATCGCGGACTCCACGGGCGTTCACGCCCACCCAGCGGTGGCCCCCCTGTCGGTGGCGCACCCGCAGGCGGAAATGCCGGCGTTCACCACGGCGGAAGGCATCGTCGACCTGCTGCAACAGCGCCAGGTCTTCGGGGTGGACAAAGTGCCGGAAGGGTTGGCCGATCAGGTCCTCGGGTTGCCAGCCGAGCAGCTTGGTGACCGCGTTCGAAATCCACTCCGTCACGCCCTCGCATGTCGCGCGGAACACCACATCGGAGGCGTTCTCCGCCAGCAGCTGATAGTGGTGCATCGCCCATAGGCGCTGGTGCTCGCGGCGATGCCGCAGCATCGAGAGGATGATGCTCACCAGGGCCACCAGGGCGATGGCCGCCAACCGCAGCCAAACGTCAAGGCTGCCGGGCGACGACCAGCGCAGCCCTGAGAGAACCGCCAGGGCCAGGGTTGCCGCCACCATGGCGCCCTGCTGGCGGGGGGTGGTGAAGCTCGTGGCCAGCACGAGGGGAAACAGGTAAAAGGGCAGCAGCACGACGTGCAGCGCCACATCCAGCAGGAACACGGCCAGCAGGGCGGCCAGGACCAGCACAAATGGGAGCCCCTCCCATTCCGGCCATCCATCCCGAAGATCTGCATGCCGCCCTGGCACAGGGACCTCTGACCGCCAGTCACGGGTCAGGGCCACGGTCGAACCGACGGGATGGTTCTTGCCAGGTCGACCAGCACCAGGGGTAAACGGTTGGAGGTCGCCGGCGCTCATGCCCTAACGCTCAAAGGATCTTGGCTTCAACACCTCAGCACCATATGCGCCAAGCTGTCCGGAGCCATCGACGCTATTCTCGATCCAACCATCGTCCCTGGTGGGACCTTGGGTGCGGCCAAAGGCGATGGGTGGCCCCTCCGTCAGCAGGCAAGATTGGGGACTTCGCCCTGCTGCCGCCGCTGTGACTGATGCCGTGGACGCCGCCGGCTCCCTTCCCGATGGGCTGCGCTTCGACGGGGCGGGGCTGATCCCGGCGGTGGCCCAGGACTGGCTGGACGGGGCGGTGCTGATGGTGGCCTGGATGAACCGGGAGGCGATCGAGCGCAGCCTGGCCACGGGCGAGGTGCACTACTGGAGCCGCTCGCGGCAGGAGCTGTGGCACAAGGGGGCCACCAGCGGCCATTTTCAGAAGCTCAGGGGGCTCCGCTACGACTGCGATGCCGACGTGCTGCTGCTGACGATCGAGCAGGTGGGCCAGGTGGCCTGCCACACCGGCGCCCGCAGCTGCTTCTACGAGGAGGGCGCGGAGGCCACCCCCGGCGGGCCGGACGCCCTGCCGCCGCCGGCGGATGTGTGCACCGAACTGGCGCGGGTGATCAACGGGCGCCGCGAGCGCCCGGAGCCCGGCAGCTACACGAACAAGCTGCTGGAGGGGGGCGACAACCGGATCCTCAAGAAGATCGGCGAGGAGAGCGCCGAATTCGTGATGGCCTGCAAGGACGACGACCCGGAGGCGATCGCCGGTGAGGCGGCCGATCTGATTTTTCATGTGCAGGTGGCCCTGGCCCACCACGGCGTCGACTGGCGCCGGGTGCAGGAGGTGCTGGCCGAGCGGCGCGGGGCGCCCAGGCGGGAATGAGCCGGCTGCAGCGCGAACTGGCCTGCCGGCGGCGGCTGGGCGATGGATCGGGCGAACGCTGGCTGTGGGCCCTGGGCTCGAGCCTGCCCTGGGTGGGGCTGGCGGTGCTGCTGCTGCACGCCCTGACGCGACGGACGGTGACGCCGTTTCTCTATGGCCTGACGGCCCTGGGGGCGGTGGGCTTCCTGGTGCTGACGCTGGGGGGCCTGCCGGACGACCTGGCCAACCGCAACCGGCTGACATCGGGCACGGTGCCGGCGGCGATCACGCTGATCTGCGTGGCGGCGTTTGCCTTCGGGCACCGGCAGGGGCAGGAGAAGGCGGCGGTGGAGGCGCGGAAGTGGTTGGAGTTGGATCGGTGAGGGGGAGAGCATCAGTCCGAGCACGTCCCGTCGGCGGTGCCGAGCCGACTGTCGCCGCAGGAGACACCCACCTACTCCTCCTTGACCACCTTCCAGCCCCGTACGGCATTGAGGTAATGGAACATGCCGTGGTCCTCGATGTGATCGATCCCTTTCTGTTCCAAGCTTTCCATGGCTCCGGTGGTGGTGTCGAGAAACTGCACCCAACGGCCGGGATCCTGATGGATTTCCTTCTCCTTGGTGATGTAGAGAAAGGTGCCCACATGGCTGTAGCCCATCATCCGCGCAGGAGCTCGGGTGACGATGTCGTTGTTGTTCTGGAAGCGGAAGGACTTGCTCTGGGCCTCGATGTTGTAGACCCTGGCACTGTCGCGGGTGACGACCCGTGGCTGGCCAAAGGTGTATGTGGAGGTGAAGGCCTCATCCTGGTGGATCAGAATCGAACTGGCCAAGGTGGCCATGGCGCCGCCCAAGCTGTGGCCGGTGAGGAAAAGGCCTCGGGGTTTCTGGGCTTTCAAGTCGGAGTACGCACTGAACAGGTCGCCCTAGAGGTCCAGCGCGGAACGGAGAAAGCCCCGATGAAACGCCCCGAACAGCGCTTGCTCGGAAAAGGCGTTGAAGTTGTCGAGCCAGTCCCACCCTTCGTCTGTGCCTCGAAAGACCAGGGTCAGAAAGGATTCGTGTTCTACCAGTGCGGCCTGGGCGGAGTTCTTGGAGACCCCATGGACAGAGAGGAAGCCAGGATCTTCCGCCTTCAGGTTGGCGAGAATGCCTTGCTCATAGGGATGGCGCCCACCTGGCTGGCATTGATAGATCTGATCGGCGAGTCGCGCCATCCAGTAGGCGTTGCCTTGATCCAGTGATGTGCGGTAGGGCTTGACCGGGGCCATGGCAATCCGTTGTTGACAACGAGGAACTCCACGCTCCTGTGTTACTTGACTCATCCGGAGATGGCACCCTGCTCAAAGCCGGTGGCTCATCGACTGTCACAAGCGACGCAGCACAGCTGCACACGCCAAGGATTCAGCCATGGGGGGCCAAGGGATCCGGGTTCCATCTCAGCACTCAGAAGCTGAGCTTCACCCACCGCCGTAGGCGAACTGACGCCTCGTCGAGAAAGCTTCGTAGGAGGCCGAGACATACAGGGACGCCTTGTAAGCGAGCACATACTCCAGGCTGCCGCTCAGGGTCAGCTCGTTGGGGCCGCGGTCCAGGCCGGTGCTGCTGAAGCATGCGCCCGCCCCCGTTAGGGAGGCGTTGAGCGAACTGTTGCCGTTTTCTAGCTACGCAGCCCAGGTGTCGAGCCATGGACCGATTCTTTTGTTCTGTTAAATTGGTTTTGGTATTGAAGAGGGGATCAGCCGGGCTGCCCCCCTTTTTTTGACAACTAGCCGAGTCAGCCGTCGTACAGGGGATTCTCCAGAACGTCGAGCATTTCGACAGAGTAGCCGAGGTACTCGGCGTGCCGGATCAACAATGAGCGTTGCCGCGTGCGCAGAGCCTCCTGCAGGCTGAACAGCGCGGCCAGAGTGTGCTGCCATGGGCTCAGCTCGTCGTCTTTCATCGCCAGGGCGCGTTGGCCCTGAGGTGAGGCCAGTGCCCAGTTCACGCCCTCCAATAGGTCATTGGTGACGTACCAGTCGGGGCCCGTGTCCTCGTCCTCGATCCAGCCGCTGAAGTCACAGCCGGCATCGATCCAGTCGCGGTCGTAGGGCTGGGGGCCAGTGCCGGCGGCGGCGGCAGCGTGGGCTGCTTGCAACTGTTTCTGTCGCTCCTTCCAGTTGCTGTTGATGTCCCGCAATATCGCCTCGAATTCGGTCTGGTCGAGGAATGACTTGTCGTTGGATTCGTACTTCATGGGCGTAAACGATTAAGAGGATGTCATTACAAGGTCCCGCCAGGGCCTTTAGCCCTGGCGGGACCTCTGGGGTCAGCCGAGTCCGAGGCGATCGCGCTTGCGGATGACGGACTCGATGCGACGCTGGTGCTGCCAGCTCTTGCTGCTCCTGTTGCCGTCGTAGAACGACAGGCCAGTGACGGGATCGACGTAGGACGTCCCTCTGCGGTGCTTCTTGACGACGAAGCCAGCCCGGCGGGCGAGGCGCTCGGTGGTGTTGGACATGACAATGGGGTATAGAAGACGGGGCCTGGTTGGCCACTCAACCAGTACACCCCATACGCGAGCAGGTAACAAGAAACCCGATTTTATAAGGGGGCTTATCCAAAGCTTTTCGGCTGGTAGTTCCTAAACTTTTCGGTTTGTAGTTCCCAAACTTTTCGGGTTGTAGTTCCCAAGCCTTTCGGTTTGTAGTTCCCAAACTTTTCGGCTGGTAGTTCCCAAACTCTTCGGCTTGCGATTTTCTTGGCTCGCTGAGCAGTTGAAGCAGCATCTCCCGTCCGCATGCCGGGAATCAGCGCATGGGCGCAACTGGGCCAGCAGCAACCGGTCTCCGCTTAGGTGTTCTGTCTCAGCAGGTTGTTCAGTGACAAGGGGGTGTGAGGCCGCTACTGGTTGAGGCGCGACCCACCAACCCCGAGCTCACGCACCCATGCATAGCCACCCCAATGCCCGCCTGACCCAGCGGGGCCGGCTCCGGCTTGTCATCCAGCATCTGGAGCACGGCCGCCGCCTTGCCGAGCTCGCTGCCGAGAACGGGATCAGCCTCCGCTGCGCCTACCCTGGCTGGCCCGGTACAGCTCAGGCGGTGCAGGTACACTGACGGATTGACGCAGCGTGCGACGCACCCAGCGGCGGGCGCTCGACGCGCAGCAGCTCCAGCAGGCCGTGGTTCTGCGCCATCAGCGGCTGCACCTGCGGCACATCGCCCGACTCCTCCACCGTGGCTCGGGCCCTCAGCCGTCTGGGCTTGGGGCGTCGCCCGCACAAGCTGCTCCTTCGGGCCGCCATCGAGGGAGAAGCACTTGAACGGCAAGCTCAGGTAACGGCTCTCTAGGGTCACCAGCGCCTGGTTCATAGGGGTCCAAGGGGCCGTGCCGCCGATCACCATGGTGAACTCTTGGTGGGTGTCGCCCACGTTGGCAACCCTTACGGCAACAGCAGCTCCTTATTGAAGGCCACCAGCACGAGCCCGATGATCAGCACGAATAAGCCCTTGGAGGGGGGCGACAACTGCATCCTCAAGAAGATCGGCGAGGAGAGCGCCGAGTTCGTGATGGCCTGCAAGGACGACGACCCGGACGCGATCGCCGGTGAGGCGGCCGATCTGATCTTTCATGTGCAGGTGGACCTGGCCCACCACGGCGTCGACTGGCGCCGGGTGCAGGAGGTGCTGGCCGAGCGGCGCGGGGCGCCCAGGAGCGAATGAGCCGGCTGAAGCGGGAATTGGCCTGCCGTCGGCGGCTGGGCGATGGATCGGGCGAACGCTGGCTGTGGGCCCTGGGCTCGAGCCTGCCCTGGGTGGGGCTGGCGGTTCTCCTGCTGCATGCCCTGACGCGCCGCACGATCACGCCGTTTCTCTATGGCCTGACGGCTCTGGGGGCGGTGGGCTTCCTGGTGCTGACGCTGGGGGGCCTGCCGGACGACCTGGCCCAACGCAACCGGCTGCCCTCGGGCACGGTGCCGGCGGCGATCACGCTGATCTGTGTGGCGGCGTTTGCCTTCGGGCACCGGCAGGGGCAGGAGAAGGCGGCGGTGGAGGCGAAGAAGTGGTTGGAGCTGGATGGGTGGGGTGGGTGGCAGGGGATCATGAAGAGGGCCAGGTGATGTCCAATCCGATACTCCTTCGCGACCCACTTACCGGCTGGAGCGCAGTCGTCATCACGTTGCGAAGCGCACAGGTTGGACCCGGGCTCGTTAAACATGGACAATTCCGTTGAACTCTAGTTAGCTTCTATGGGCATGAAAGCTTCTTGCCTAGTGCTGAGCTGGCTTCGGTCGTAGTTTTTGGGAATGAGCGTGGCCGACAGCGGCACACTGAAACACCTGGTTAAGGAGCTGGATGATCCGATCGAATCCACATTTAGCAGGTCTAAATATTCTGGCAGAATCGAAGAGCTTCGTGCGCGAACCGAGCTCTTACAACGTCAAGTCTCCACTTTGAGTGGTGGGCATTTTGAGTGCACTGCAACATTGCCAAATGGTAACTTGCAGGTCTATCATTATCATGGGATTAAAGATCCCGGAGGCTTTAGGGATCAAGTGGTCTCACTTGTGATTTCTGTGTGGAGTTTTAAGGACCACTTCATTAAGGCTCTTGCCAAGAGGGGGATTAGCAGGACACGTTGTAGAAATCTTGTCTTTAGGGTGATTCGAAAATCAAGAGCGCTGATAATTTGTCTTGATCTTGCAAACGCCGAGAAGCACTCGGGATTGGACAATGATGGTTGGTCTCGCATGCTTCCTGAGCTAGGTGAGGTTTCATTCACAATTCCAAACCAAAGCATTGATAAGCTTGTGTTTGGCGCAGATAGATCTGTTGTTACATCTGTAGCAATACCTGAAGAAGTACATTATTCGATTCCGGTGGTAGATCATACTGGATCCTTGGTTGGCGACGCTATTGACTTGGTTATGAATGGTTTATCAGCTTGGGAGTCTTTCGAAGACACGCTGCGTAAATCTGGCATCCCGCTCAATCTTGCCACAAAACATGACCGTTGAGCGGGCAGGCAGCCACCAATTCCTCTTCCGCCGCTTACACTTCATGCTTTCAGCTCAGGGGCAGCGTTAGGCATACCCTGAGATCTATTGAGGATTGGCATGCGACTTCGTGAATTGCAGATCGAGAACTTTGGTTGCATTGGGAGCCCGGGCTACACCGTCGAGATCGACAACATCGTTGTCTTGATCGGCGCTAACAACGTAGGAAAGTCGACGGTTTTTGACGCCTACGAAGCGTTTGCTTCAATCGGCGCACCACTGAGTATCGAGCAGTTTCATAACTTAGATCCTGAGGTCGCCGTCGAGGTCCGTGCGAAGTTCACAGATTTGACTGAGGAAGATAAATCTGTTCTAGGTGGTGAAAAATGGGTCTTCGAGGACCAGGTCCTTGGCCCTGCGATCCACGTAAAGTTCCGATGGAGCGTCCCTGAAGAGCGCGGCAAGAAGTACTCATGGGACCCAGCATCAGAAGACTGGATTCTTGGAGGCGTCGGTGGCTGGGACACCCTAATCAAAAGCCGAATCCCTGTCCCAATGCGGGTACGCCCCAGCGACGACGCCTCTGATACCGAAGATAAAATCGTTGAGATCCTCACATCTGCCGTAAAGGAGTCCTTCAAGGCTCGGGAAAAGACCAATGATATCGAAGCGAAACTCAGAGATCTCAGCGAAGAGCTCTGTCAGGCATTTCTACCTGAAGTCGACCGGGTAACCGGGTTAGTCTCAGAGAAACTCGCCTCTGTATTTGCAGGCCATAAGGTGGAGTTTCAAGCAGACTTGGGCGAGGTAAAGCCAGAGAAGATCTTTGGCGCTGGATCCAAAGTCATTGTGACACCCCCAGCTGGCCAGTCAATCGCTCTCGGAAGGCAGGGTGCTGGTATGCAACGTACCTTCTTTTGGACTGCTTTAGGAACGCTTGCCGAAGTCGGCCACTATAAGTCAGGCAAGGCGCGGATAGATCCAGAGCGTCCACGAATCCTGCTTATGGAGGAACCAGAGGCGTTTCTTCATCCACCAATGATACGCTCGGCGCGGGAAAGCCTGTACGCGCTCGCGGAGACGGAGACATGGCAAGTCATCGCTTCGACACACTCGCCCATCTTCATCGATGTAGCCAAGCCACACACGACAATCGTCCGAGTAGATCGTGACGAAGGTGGTTCGAGCCGGGTGTTGTCGACTGAGCGTATTTCTTTCACCGAAGATGAACGAAAGAACCTCACTATGGTCCGGCTCTGTAATCCACTGGTATGCGAGTTCTTCTTTGCGGATCGAGCGGTCCTTGTAGAGGGTGAGACAGAGTCAATCGCACTGGCCTTCCTTCTGAATCGATCCGGAGATGCGCGATCCCAGGGTCTTGCGGTTGTAAATTGCATTGGAAAGGGCAATCTTCCGACCTTTGCGAGGATATTGAACCAGTTCGGCATGTCCTACTGCCTAATCCACGATTCAGATGCTCCACGTAGCCGTAGAAAGGGCTCGCTCATCCGCAACGGAATGTGGACAATTAACCAGCGAATCGCTGACGCGATAGCGGAATGTGCCGCAAATGGAGGTGATGCACACAGCATCTGCCACGTGCCAGATTTCGAGGGGTATTATTTTGGGACTTCATTGTCTGGAGATAAGCCGACTGCGTGCCAAGAACAACTTGCTCGCGACGACTTTGATACGGCCGATGAGCTTTCAAAACTCAGAGCGCTTGCTGAAACTGTACTCGACCCGAGGGCTTCGCCAATGCGTTGGGATACCCTCGACCAGCTAAAATCACGTGTCGAAGCGTGGGCTATTGAAGCGCAGCCTGATGATCCCGAGCTGTGGCAGCTCTCAGACGATGCCTAAAAGGTTCCACCGCTAGTATGCTTCCACTGCTCGAGATGTCCACAGCGTCCAGCTGGTTGGCAGGGATACAAGCTTCGCGAGATACGTACGAATGTTACCGCCTGCACAGCTTCTCTCTGTTAGGTTTGCGGTGATGAGCTACTTGTCAAGACAAAAATTCTTGACATCGTGATTCACGAAAACTTACTATATTGTATGAAATGGCTCTTGCCATTATCAATATTTCTATCCCTCTTGGCCCAGTTGATCAGCCCCTTGGAGGGCTTACCCATGTTTAGGGATAGTTGTTTTTTCCAAGAAAATGAGAAAATAGCCGCGGCCTGTACTGTATTCCAAATCCCAGCATTTATGAACCTGTCACCTGCTTTGAGATTCCCCAGCGCCCGTCGTCCACATCCCTTGCCTACTTGGCGACCGTCTTGGCTTTCTGTTTTTCAATTGAGAGTTTTGACTCCAGCGGGCAGTCATTTCCTTCTAGATCAGAGGTTTTATGATTACCATTTCCTTGAAGAACAGCTTTTTGGGGACGCGACACTTCGATTGCCAATCTTGACTCGAGATACATTTTGACATCAATACCGCCTATCTCGAGAGTCTTGTCTTGGGATGAGATCAAAAAGAACGCAGCTGAATTCGTCGCAGATTGGAAAAATGAGACTTCCGAGATGGCTGAAGCTCAGACTTTCTGGAACGAGTTTTTTCACATATTTGGACGAAAGCGTAGAGAGGTGGCTAGTTTCGAGAAGCGAGCCCAAATCATCTCCTCTGGCAAAAGTGGGCGACTTGATCTCTTCTGGCGTGGCGTCGTGGCAGCTGAGCACAAGTCGGCAGGAGAGGACATAGACCTCGCTGAAGCGCAGCTCTTTAATTATTCCATAGCGCTGGAAGACCTGCCACAGATCTATGTGATTTCTGATTTTCGAAATTTTAGAGTTATTGATGGAGAGTCGAACGCGACAGTGGACTTTCCACTAGCCAAGCTACTTGACCATATAACGCTTTTCGCGCCCATTGCAGGTTATCAAACACGAAGATTCAATCAACAAGAGCAGGCAAGCCACGAAGCCTCTGAGCTTCTTGGCTTACTTCACGACAGGCTTGAGGACAGCGGATACAAAGGCCATCCATTGCGTGTTCTGATCGTCAGATTGCTCTTTTGCGTCTTTGCAGACGATACCAATGTTTGGCGAAAGGGTCTCTTCCAAGACTTTCTCGAATACAGAACGGCAGAAGATGGTAGAGATTTGGGATCACAGCTCAATTTTCTCTTTCAAATTCTAAATCAGCCAGAGGAAGACAGGCAGTCAAATCTTGATGAAGACCTAGCTCTCTTCCCTTATATCAATGGTGGCCTTTTCGGTGAGACGATACCGATCGCCAACTTTTCTAGAGATGCTAAACTCCTTCTGCTGAAAGCATCGGAGTTTAATTGGTCATCCGTCTCGCCTGTCATCTTCGGATCTCTTTTCCAAAGCGTTAAAGATGATCGGGAGAGGAGGCAGTTCGGAGAGCATTACACATCTGAGGCTGATATTCTGAAGGTGGTTGATGCTCTGTTCATGAACAAGCTCAGAGAGAGATTGCGAAAAGCCGGGTCTGAGCCCGTAAAACTCAAGGCACTGCATACCCACATTGCATCCCTTCGGTTTCTAGATCCTGCCGCTGGTTGCGGCAACTTTCTGGCAGTGGCTTATCGGGGGCTTCGAGCCTTGGAGCGTGAGATTCTTGTCGCCCTCCACTCAAATCGAGGGAAGATCCAACGCGTAATTGATATTAAGCTTCTTGCATTGGTCAAGGTCGACCAGTTTTACGGGATTGAGCAAGATGAATTCCCTGCACGCATCGCCGAAACTGCGATGTATTTGGTAGACCATTTGGAAAACTTAGAGCTAGCCACGACATTTGGCCAATACTTTGCTCGTTTTCCGATCAAGGAGGAAGTAACCATTCGAGTTGGTAATGCTCTGAGAATCGACTGGAATGAAATCTTGCCATCTGAGGATAGTGACTTCGTCCTCGGGAACCCGCCGTTCGGCGGTCATAGGTATCGAACAAAGATACAATCACAAGAGCTTAAGGATTTATGGGGCCGTGATTACAACAAGCTTCTCGACTATGTAACCGGCTGGTATCGGAAAGCGGCCGACTACGCAGCAAATCAGAACGTTCGTATTGCATTCGTCTCTACAAACTCTATCTGCCAAGGTGAGCAAACCGCTTTGCTCTGGGGGCCACTCCTTTCAGCCGGCTATCGGATGGACTTTGCCTACCAAACGTTTGAATGGTCTTCTGAGGCCCGAGGTAAAGCCAATGTACATGTTGTAATCGTATCCTTTTCACATAAGGCCTGTGAAACTCGCCCCTCCGTGAAACTCTTGTATATCTATGATCCTGCAACTAGGATGACACACCCAGAGAAGGTGGAAAGTCTCAGCCCTTATCTAATCCCCGGGCCAGAAATCGTTGTTCCAAAGCTCAGTTCGCCTTTGTGTGAGGTAATGACTCCGATTCGATACGGGAGCCTTCCATCAGACGGAGGAGGGCTTGTCGTGAAGATGGAATCGCATTCAGAGGTCGACCAGCACGCAATGAAGTACCTGCGAAGATACGTCGGATCTAGTGAGTTGGTGAAAGGGTTGCCGCGATGGTGCCTCTGGATGCCTAACGGCCCTGATGCACAGGATGTGAAGAAGTCTGATTTTCTAAGGAAGCGTCTCGAGCTTGTTAGAAGAAATCGATCCGAGAGTGAGAATCCGGATACTCGCGAGTTGGCAAATGTGCCTTATCGCTTCTTTCATATCTCTGCACCAACTGGTAGATACATGGCATTGCCCGCTCAGGTGGGTGATTCGCGCCGCTGGTATACACCAGCCTATCTCGATGAAGATACGATTCCATCAAATACACTTTATTGGACGCCCGATCCGCATGGTCATCTTTTTGCAATTCTATCTTCAGAGATGTTCATGAGTTGGCTCCGTGGTATAGGAGGTAAAATAAAGTCTGATCCTCGTATCGGAAAGTCTGTCTATAACTCTTTCCCGCTTGGAGATCCTGGCTCGCTGGTCTTGAGTAGGCTTGCAGTGGCTGGGAAGGAGCTCTCTGTGACTCGAGAGAGATACTACGGCAAGTCGCTCGCAGATCTGTATGAAGCCGATTGCGTCCCTGCAGACGTTGTCGCGGCACATAAGCGGATCGACAGCATACTTGATAGGTATATGAAGTTCCTGAAGCGTGCGCCAACGCATGTCGATAGGCTTCAATTTCTACTTAAGCGGTACTCTGAAATTGCCACTTAGTCACCTCCAGCTTGTCACAGGCTATGGATTTGTAGCCCAACACACACCAGCTGGCGCTTACCCCAGCCGCTGTGTTGGTCAACCGGCCCCTGCTGAACCTCCTTGACTTGGCCGCACCCCTTGTTGACCATCCCTGGGAACCCTGTAGGCAGTTGCGCCTTTTCCATGCCTCTGACGACCGCCGACATCGGCATCCAGCTGCTGATGGACAGCACGGTGAGCCTGCAGGAGATCGAGGCCCGCATCACCGCACGGGTTTTTGCGGCGGTGCATCTCCCGGAGCGCGGGCCTGCGGTTCGAGCAGTACTGGAGCAGCTGCTGGAGGTGCTTGATGCGACGAGTCCGGATGGGGTCATCTGAAGAATTGGGTTGGTTCCAGCTCTGGTCTTTTCCTTGCTGGGTGTTTTCAAGTAGATGGGTCATGGACGGAATCTGGCGGTGATGACGGCCCTGCAATCAACTTCCTAGGCCATGCCGCTATTGAGGCGGGCCTCATTCGCCAGGCTTGACAGCACCCCCCACCCCTGGATTCGGCCTCGGCCGCCAAATCGCCACTCCGATCACATCCGGCACCCGGGCTGCGTATTTCTCGAAGTTCTCGCTGCGGATCACCCCCGCCCCCTCCGCCGCGTGGATCGCATCCACCACCCCGTCGCGCTTCTCCAGGAAGCCCACGTGAGTCACATCCAGCCCCGGCACCTTCGTCACCAGCGCGAAGATGTCGCCGTTGCGCAGCGACGGCAGCACCCCCGGCAGCGCCGCCAGCGGGATGTAGGGCTGCTGCAGCACCAGGTCCTTCTCCAGCTCGGTGATGCACTGTTTGTTGCGGGCCAGCTGCATCGGCTTGTAGCTGCTGATGTGGTTGCTCATGAAATTGAGCGCCACGGTGCGCTTGCTGGCCCCCGGCAGGAACGGGGTGAGGTTCACCACGTAGCCGTTGCGTTCGGCCGCTTCGGCCCAGCGGCTGAAGTAATGCTGCCGCCGGCAGTAGTCCACCTCGCCGTTCACGTAGCGCAGCCGCCGCACGTGCTGGCTGAAGCGCTCCATCCCTTCGTCCAGGGTGTCCACCTTGCGGCTGTTGCTCAGTGCCAGCAGCTGCTCCACGAACAGGAAGCAGTCGAAGGTGGTGAGATCCAGCACCAGCTGCTCCCTCGGGCCGCCATCGAGGGAGAACCCCTTGAAGGGGTAGTCGAGGAAGCGCCGCGCTAGCTGCACCAGCGCCTGGTTCATCGGTGCCCAGGCGGTGGCGTCGATCGCCTCCATCGCCAGCACCCGCGTCTCCCCCACGAATTTCGGCGTGGCATCCCCCAGGGCCACCCCCCCCGGCAGGGGAGGCAAGGCGGCCACCCCGGGGGTGGCGGGGGTGGCGTGGCGCAGCAGCAGGTTGGCCGCCGCAAAGCTCGCCCCGGCGGTGATCAGCACCGTCAACACCAGCAGGAGAGTGGGTTTGCGCATCCAGCCGCCACCGCCCCGGCGACCCTACAGCCGCCCTCAGGCGGCGCTGCTCGCAAGCCACTCCGCCAGCGGCACGGCCGGTTGCTCGGGGCTGCTGGTGATCTCGATGATGCGGCCGATCGCCGCCGGGCTCTCCACCGCATCCAGGCACACCCGCGCCACCAGCCGCCGCGGAATGCTGTCGCTCTCCTGCTGGTCGGGCCCGCTGAAGCGGATGCCTTCGGCCTCGATCCCTTCTTCTGTTTCCTTCAGTCCACCGGGGCGCACCACCGTCCACTCCAGGCCGCTGGCCGCCAGCCAGCGTTCCCCCACCCCCTTCCACACCAGGATCAGCCCGAACAGGTTGAGCGGGTGCAGCCAGCGGCCGCTGCACAGGGAGCTCACCAGCACCACCCGCGTCACGCCGGCGGCCTTGCAGGCAGCGATCTGGGGCCGCATCGCCAGGGCATCCACCTTCAGCGGCCCGGCCAGATCCACCGACGGCCTTGCTCCGGTGGCGATCACCAGCGCGTCGCAGCCCTCCAGGGCCGCCCCGAGGGCCTCCGTATCCCCCAGCTCCAGCCGCACCAGCTCCGCCCCCTCCAGCCCCGGCGGCACCTCGGAGCTCGGCCGCAGGATTGCCTTCACCCGCCAGCCCCGGCCCAGGGCCTCTGCCACCACCCGCCAGCCCGTCTTGCCTGAAGCTCCGGTCACGGCGAGGCAGGTCATGGCAGGGGGAGGGGCGCAGCGTTGAGGCCCCATTCTCGGCGGCGGCGGCCGGCCGTGGGGCTTCTGGGTAGGCTGCTGGGATGGCCGAAATGGTTCTCGAAGTCAGCCACCTGAGCGTGCGGCGCGAGGGTGTCACGGCCGTCGATGACGTCAGCTTCCAGCTGCAGGCCGAGTCCGACACGGCCCTGGTGGGCCCCAACGGCGCCGGCAAAAGCACCCTGGTGCAGGCCATCCTCGGCATCCTGCCCCGCCAGGCCGGTGAGGTGCGCTTCCTCGGCTGCAGCCTCGGCAGCCGCGGCCAGCTGCCGCGCGAGCTGCGGGCCCGGCTCGCCTACCTGCCCCAGACCCTGATCCCCCGCGGCCGCTTCCCGCTCACCGTGGCCGAGTTCGTCGGCCTGGGCTGGGATCCGCCGGGCCTGGCCCTCCCCTGGCTGGGCCGCGAGGCCCGTCGCAGCGCCGTCCGCGCCGCCCTGCGCAAGACCCTCTGCGCCGACCTGGCCGATCGTCTGCTGTCGGAGCTCTCCGGCGGCCAGCTCAAGCGTGTCCTGCTGGCCTCCTGCGTGGTGCGTCCCCGCCGCCTGCTGGTGCTTGATGAGGCCCAGGCCGGCCTCGACGCCCGCGCCGCCGAACAGTTCCACACCCTCCTCTATCAGCTCCGCCGCAGCGAGGGCTGGACGATCCTGCAGGTCTCCCACGATCTGGAGATGGTGCGCCGCACCTGCGACGGCGTGCTCTGCCTCAACCGCAGCCTCCGCTGCCACGGCACCCCCGACCACGCCCTCAGCCCCTCCCGGCTCGAGCAGATCTACGGCCTCGGTTTCGTTCCCTACCACCACCGGCATCCTGCTCAGCGGCCCTCACCCCCCGAGGAGGCCCCGCCAGGCTGAGTGGGCACCGCCGCCGTCGGCAGTGGCCGGCCAAAGTCGGTGGGCTGCTGGTAGAGCCACCGAACGGTGGCCCGATCCCGCGGGCTGAGCGCCAGCACCGGTCGGGGGCCCGGCACCGCCGCCATCGCATCGGCCGGATCGTCGCTGTGGCCCCACAGTCCGAAGGCATGGCCCAGCTCGTGCAGCGCCGTGGCTTCGGTGGCCTCCGGCCGCTGCCCCGGGCTGATCAGCACCCGCACCTGGGGCTCCAGGATCCAGCCCGCGCCCCGATCCACCGCCAGCACCGCCAGCTCGGCCCGGCCATGGCTGGCCCGGGTGCGGCCGGAGGCTTCCCTGAGCAGGGGCGGCCGGCGCCTCAGGATCCGTACCTGGGCCGCCGCCGGATCCGCCACCCGGGTGATCGCCAGCTCCTGCCCCCAGGTCCCCAGGGCCCGCTCCACCGCGCCGAGCCAGCGCTCGTCCCACATCCGGGCGGGCCCGTCGCTGGCCGCCGGCTCCACCCAGACGCACCAGTGATCGAGGCGGGCCCAGCCCAGGGGCGTCGGCCGCAGCCACTGGCGGTAGTCCGTGGCGCCCGCCTGGGCAGCAGCCGGGGCGGCTGCGGTGGCGATCGGCGTTGCGGCCCCAGGGCGGCTGGGTTCCATCGGCCGGATGGCCCGGCCGGGGGCACAGGTGGGGCCGGTGGCGGCTGTTGGGGCGTTGGGGGCCGCCACTGCCGCCAGGCGCAGCGACGGCAGCAGCAGGGCCGCCGCGGCGCCTCCCAGCACCAGCCGGAGCCGCCAGCGCCGGCCCATCAGCCCGCCAGTCCGACGCCGCGGGCCATCAGGGCCGCCATCAGCGGAATGGCGGCGAAGCCCGCCAGCTCGATGTTCAGCACCCAGCGCAGCCGGTTGGCCAGGGCCTCGCTCACCTTCGGCAGCTCCCCCTTGCGCAGGGGGATGGCCCAGAGGATGTAGGTGATGGTGGGGTACAGCGACAGGGCGCCCACCGCCAGATAGGTGCCCACCTTCCACCAGAACAGGGGGTTCTCGGTGTAGAAGGTCGAACCCTGGCCGAAGTACAGCACCCGCAGGATGCCGCTGAGCAGCACCCCCAGGGCGGCCAGGCCGTAGGTCACGTCCGTGATCACCATCAGGATCGCGTCCTTGCGGTCAGGGTCGGGCCGGATCAGGCGCCGCTCCAGCACCAGGGCCCCGAAGCAGACCATGAAGCTCAGGTAGTGGACGTAGGCCACTCCGGCGCTGGAGAGCACCTCGGAGGGGATGGAGAGAAGCCCGGCCATCGGCTGGAGTCAGGTGATCGCCCCGGACGGTAGCGGCTGGCTTCCGCTCACCGGGAACCCTGGGCAGCCCTGGAAAGAGGAAATCAGCACAAATTATGGAAACAACGGACGCTGGAGGGCGTCGTATGTGGAAGCCGCAACGGAACACTGAAGGCTTTCTGTTCGTTTCAGGAACATCCAGAAACAACCCTAGGTTCGACACAGCGATTCGGATGCTCCATGGCGAGTTCCCTCAGTGCCTTTCTCGGCGAGATCGGCCGTCACCAGCTGCTTACCCCTGAGCAGGAGCTCACCCTCGGGCGAAAAGTGCAGGCGATGGTGAGCCTCAACGAGCGTTGCGCCCAGGCCGGCGGCAGCGGCCCGGCCTGCGAATTCGATGATCTTGAGAAGCGCACCCTGCGCAACGGGGAGCGTGCAAAACAGCAAATGGTGACAGCCAACCTGCGGCTCGTCGTCAACCTCGCCAAGCGTTATCAAGGCAAGGGGCTGGATCTGCTTGACCTCATCCAGGAAGGCACGATCGGTCTGACCCGCGCGGTCGAGAAGTTCGACCCCACCCGCGGTCACCGTTTCAGCACCTATGCCTACTGGTGGATCCGCCAGGGCCTCAACCGTGCCCTCTCCACCCAGAGCCGCACGATCCGCATTCCGGTCAACGTCAACGAGAAACTCACCCGGCTGCGGGCCGCCAAGGCCCGCCACCTCCAGTCCCACGGCTCCTCCCCCAACGCCGCCGAGCTGGCCACCGCCATGGGGCTGCCCGTGGCCGAGGTGGAGGATCTGCTGGGCTGCGAGCTTCGCAGCGTCACCGTGAGCCTGCAGGGGGCCGTGCGCTCCAAGGCCGATCCCTCCGAGCTGGTCGACGTGCTGCCCAGCAACGAGCCGGCGCCGATGGAGCGGGCCGAGCAGGCCGAGCGCACCGAGTCGGTCTGGACGCTCCTGGAGAAGTCCAACCTCACCCCCAAGGAACGCACGGTGGTGATGCTGCGCTTCGGGCTCGACGGCAGCCACGAGTGGCGCACCCTGGCCGAGGTGGCCCGTCAGCTGGAGTGCAGCCGCGAGTACTGCCGCCAGGTGGTGCAGCGTGCCCTGCGCAAGCTCCGCAAGACCGGCATCGAGAGCGGCCTGGTCGAGGAGTGAAGGGTGGGGGATCCGCCCCTCGTCCACCCACCTCCAGCGCCCGCAGAATGACCTCACGCCCGTCCTGTGGCGTGTCCCTCCTCCCGAGCAGATTGCCATGGCTGGTGCCCCTTCGGCCACTGCCTTTTCTGACCAGGCCGCCGCTCATCAGAGCGGCGCCGGCCACGACCCCGTAGATGCCGAGGTGCTCGAGAGTTCGGTGGTCGACGAGGCCCTGCTGGTGCGGCTGCTGCGCCGCGCCGGCCGCACCATCGCCCGTCCGGCCTTCGAGTGCCTGGAGCTGCTGCTTGATGGCGGCACGCCGCCCCAGGTGCGCCTGACCGTCCTGGCGGCCCTCACCTACCTGCTGCTGCCCCTCGATGTGATCCCCGATTTCATCCCGGCGGCCGGCTTCAGCGACGACATGGTGGCCCTCACCGCCCTGCTGGGGCTGTGCGGCACCCATCGCACCCCGGCGATCCGCGCCCGGGCCCAGAGCCGGCTCGACCGCTGGTTTCCCCTGTCCCGCCGGCAGGGGTAGGGTCCGGCGATGCCCGCCTCCGCCCCCACCCTCAGCCCGGAGCAGCTCGATGAGCTGCAGAGCCTCCTCAAGGACTGGCTGCGCCTCAGTGGCCGCACCCAGTCCGACCTGCGGCGGGCCCTGCGGGCCGGTTCGATCCGCATGCCGGTGCTGATCGACGAACTGCATCGCACCTACTGCCGCGAGGGGGCGGCCGGTCTGGCGGAACGGCTCTGTGCCATCGAGGCCGGTTGGCTCTGCGAGGAGCCCGGCGGCGCTGCGGATTCCGCTGGAGACGATGGCCTGCTCCAGGATTCGATGGGACAGCTCGACCTGCTGCTGCAGGAGATCCGGGCGGACGGCGGGGCCTGAACGGCCTGGCCATCCGTGCTGGCGGGCCAGGCGACCAGCCTCCAGAGTGGGGGCTGAACGATCCTGCGGCCCCTGCCGACGCCCACCGCCATGAACGCCTCCGCCGTCTCCCGCCGCGTCCTTCCCTGGTCCATGGGGGCCGCCGCCGCCCTGGTCAGTGGTCTCTGCTTTTCCCCCGCGGCCCAGGCCCAGGTGGAGTCCTTCATGCTCAAGCGCGGTGGCAATGTGGGCCCGGAAACCCAGATCAAGCCCACCAACTGCGTCACAGGGCCGGACGGCTCCGTCACCTGCGACACGGTGATCGAGAATCCCCCCAGTGACACACCGGCCCAGCCGAACTTCCAGCCCTTCAAGAACTGATGCGACGTCTGCAGCGGATTTTCCAGGACAAGCCCTTCCTCCACCTGATTGACCGGGGTGAGCGCCTGGTGGCCAAGCTCCTGGCCGTGATGCTGTTCCTGGTCCTGGTGGTGGCCGCCCTCAAGTTCTCCGTTGAACTGCTCTTCCAGCTGGTCGATCCCGCCGTGCGCTGGGAGGGGGAGGGGCTCATCGCCGTGCTGGGCGATCTGCTCAACCTGCTGATCGCCATCGAGGTGCTGCAGAACATCACCTCCTACCTGCGCCGCCACGTGGTGCAGATCGAGCTGGTGCTGCTCACGGCGATCACCGCCGTGGCCCGGAAGGTGATCGTGCTGCCTCCGAATGCCGAGAACAAGCCGATGCTGGTGGTGGGCCTGGGGGTGGCCGTGCTGTGCCTGGCGGCCGCCTTCTGGATGGTGCGCCAGGTCAATGAGCGGGAGGCGATTGAGCGGGAGGTCAGGGAACGGGAAGAGCTGGCCAGAAGAGGGCCAGCCAGATCGTTCCAGGCGGCGGGTCACTCGCCAGCAGTCGGTGCCGACGGCCCGCACTGATCAGCAGGGCATCACCGCAGGCGAGGGCATGGGGTTCGGCCTCATCGGCAAACTGCAATGTGGCGCTCCCCTGAAGCAGCACCACCCACTCATCGTCCGCCTGGTCGTACCAGAAGCCCTCGGGGCTGCGGGCGTTGCACGAGTGAATCCGCTCCAGCCGCAGCTGGGGGGTCTGCAGCAGCACGGTGGTGACCTCCTCCCCGTCGGCGGGGCAGGGGCTCCGCACCAGGGAGGCCCCGCCATCCGCCGCGTCGGCCGCGGGCCCCTCTTCCGGCGGCGTCTCCCCCCAGCGGCGGCCGATCTCGAAGCCGCGGGAGCGGGCCAGGGCCACCACCTGATGGTGGTCACCGCAGTCCCGCAGGGCCTGGCGCAGGGCGGGGTCGGCCTCGCTCAGGGCCACGAAGGCCTGGAGCTGGCGCACCTTCTCCAGGAACTGCTGCAGCTGGGCTTCGGCCATCGGGCGCAGGACGGGCGTCAGAGCAGATCCTTGCCCATCCGCCAGCGCAGGAACGCCACGCCGCCGAGCGTCACCGTCTCCTCGGCGTCCACCACCCAGCCCCGCCGCTCCAGCAGGGGCCTGGAGAGCTGGCTGGCCTCGGTGCGCAGGCGAGCCACCCCCCGCGAGCGGGCGTGCCCTTCCAGGGCCTCCAGCAGGGCGCTGGCCCGCCCCTGGCGACTCGAGCGGCCCCGGCAGTAGAGCAGGGCGAGCCGGTCGACGGGATCGAGAAGGGCAAATGCCTCGATGATCGTGTCGTCATGGTGGGTGGTGCTCACCAACCCATGGCCGCGTAGCAATGACGACCGGAAGTCATCATTGCGACCGGCCTGTTGTGACCAGGCCTCGATCTGCGACGGGCTGTAGAGGTTCCCGGCCTGGCTGATGACCGCTTCGTGATAAACGGCGATCAGCTGCTGGCAATCATCGGGACGCAGAGGACGGATCGGCAGCATCGAGGCGGTCGTTGTGCATTGATGGTGGCCGCTATCGGCGGAAGGCTGATCGCGCTGGTGTATGTTTTACACCTAACCTCACACCTGCCTCCACCTACATACCATGCTGACTGGATCGGAATTGCTGGCCAAGGTCAAGGAGCTCGGCGATGTCGGCAAGTCCGAGATCGTTCGGGCCTGTGGCTATGTTTCCACCAAGAAGGATGGCGCCGAGCGCCTGAACTTCACCGCCTTCTACGAGGCCCTGCTCGAAGCCAAAGGCGTCGAGTTCGGTGCGGCCGGCAAGGTGGGCAAGGGCGGGCGCAAGCTCAGCTACGTGGCCACGGTGCAGGGCAACGGCAATCTCCTCATCGGCAAGGCCTACACCGCCATGCTGGATCTCAAGCCCGGCGATGAGTTCGAGATCAAGCTGGGCCGCAAGCAGATCCGCCTGATCCCCGCCGGCAGCGCCGACGACGAGGATTGATCATCTGGCGTCGGCTGGTGTCGTTTCTGGTGGCCCTGCTGCTGCTGCTGGCCCTGGTCCTGCCTCCGGCCGCCCTCGGCTTTCCCGGGGCGGCCTTTGCCGTTTCACCACCCTTGTCACCGCCCGTCTCATCGCCCTCGTCCGGGTCCCCCGGTCCTGAAGCGGAGGTCCCTCAGGCGGAGGTCCCTCAGGCGGAGGTCCCTGAGGCGGAGGTCCCTCAGGCGGAGGTCATCGACGGCGGCGTGCTCCAGGTGAGCGTTCTCGATGTGGGCAGCTCCCTGTTCGGGGCCCACTGCGCGGGCTGTCACCTCCAGGGGGGCAACATCATCCGCCGTGGCAAGACCCTCAAGCTGGCGGCCCTGGAGCGCAACGGCGTCGCCTCCCCGGACGCCATCGCCGCGATCGCCGCCGGTGGTATCGGCCAGATGGGTGGCTATGCCCAGTCCCTTGGCGAGGGCGGGCCGGAGGCGGTGGCGGCCTGGGTGTGGCAGCAGGCCCTGGACGGCTGGCCCCGGGCCTGATCCCCTGCGGGCTCAGAAGGCCTGGATCCAGGGGTGGACCTCCACGGCGGTCCAGATGCCCTGGCGCCAGTAGATGTCCCCCTTGACCAGGCCTTCCACCGTCTCCTTGTCGTCGGCCTCGTAGAGGCCGAACACGAAGCGGGTGTCGGCCGTGGGGCCCAGGGTGAGCAGCACGCCCTCCTCTTTCTGGCGCTTCAGTCCGGCCAGGTGCTCCTCCCGGAACGGGGTGCGGCGCTCGAGCACATCGGCGCAATAGGTGCCCCAGAGGACGAATTTCATGGGCGAACGGCGGCGGCCGCCGGGTCGGGGTGAACGCCCCTCAGCCTTTCATCCCCCGCGCCCTTCGGCCTGCTTCTGAAACACCAGCAGCCGGTTGTTGGCGGGCATCGCCGCATCGGTCTGCAGGTGCAGCCCCAGGCCGTCGGCCTCGCGCTGGATCGCCTCGGCGTCGCGCACCCCCATGGCCGGATCCAGCTGGCGCAGGTGGGCATCGAAGGCTTCGTTGCTGGCGGCGGTGTGGCGCTCGCCATAGCGGAACGGCCCATAGATCAGCAGCAGGCCGTCAGCGGCCAGCACCCGGGCGCCACCCGCCAGCAGCTGGGGCACCGCCGCGGCCGGCATGATGTGCAGCGTGTTGGCCGTGAACACGGCCTCGAAGTGGCCCGCGGGCCACTGGGGCTGGGTCACATCCAGCAGCAGCGGCGCCGCCACCTGCGCCCCCGGGGCCAGTGCTTCCCCGCCCTCCAGGCTGATGCGTGCGGCCAGGCCGGCCAGGGCCTCCTGCCGCTCGCTCGGCTGCCAGCGGACCCCCGGCAGATGGCGGGCCATGTGGATGGCGTGCTGGCCACTGCCCGAGCCCACCTCCAGCACCCGCGCGCCGGGGGCCAGCCAGCGGCGCATCAGCGACAGGATCGGCCCCTGGTTGCGCAGGCAGGCGGGCGAGAACGGCAGGGCATCGACGTCCATCGGCCCATCATGGGGGGCAGCTGCCCCATGGCCATGCGTGTTCCTGCCCTGCTCGCCGCCCTTCTGCTGGCCCTGGCCCTGGGCGCCTGCGCCCCTGCCCTCTGAGGCTGGCTCAGAGCGGCTGGTCGAGGGCCGTGCGCAGCTCGGCGACGAAGGCGCCGGCATCGGCAGCCACATCGGCGCCGCTCTGGTGGGCCGCGGCCATACGCCGGACCAGGGCGCTGCCCACGATGGCGCCATCGGCGCCCCAGCGGCGCACCTGGAAGGCCTGCTCACCGGTGGCGATGCCGAAGCCCACCGCCACCGGCGTGGGGCCCAGCTCCCGCAGCCGCCCCACCAGGGGGCCCACCCGGTCTTCCAGGCTGGTGCGCACCCCCGTCACCCCGGTGACGCTCACCAGGTAGGTGAAGCCGCGGCTGGCGGCATGGATGCGGGCCATGCGTTCGGCCGGGGTGTTGGGGGCCACCAGCAGCACCAGATCCAGGCCGTGGCCGGCGGCGATGGCGGAGAGCTTCTGGGCCTCCTCCAGCGGCAGGTCGGGCACCACCAGCCCGGCGGCCCCGGCGGCGGCTGCCTCACGGCAGAAGCTGTCCATTCCCCGGTTGAGCAGGGGGTTGCTGTAGGTGAACAGCACCACCGGCACGTTCAGCCGGCCCCGCAGGGAGGCCAGCATCTCCAGCACCCGGCCGGGCGTGGTGCCGGCGGCCAGGGCGCGACTGGCGGCGGCCTGGATCACCGGGCCGTCGGCGAGGGGATCGCTGTAGGGGATGCCCAGCTCGATCAGGTCGGCGCCGGCGGCCTGCAGGGCCAGCAGGCTGGCGGCGGTGACGGAGAGATCGGGATCGCCCGCCATCAGGAAGGGCATCAGGGCGCAGCGCCCCTGGGCCCGCAGGGCGGTGAAGCGTTCCTGGATCAGGGTGGGGGCGGTGCTGGGGCCGGCGGTGGCGGCGACGCTCATCGGGCCGGAGGGCGGGACGGTGTTCCTGAGCCTATGGGGTCGTCCGTGGGCCGCCGGGGGCGCTCACATCTCGGCATCGGCCTGCAGCTGCCCCACCTCGGCCAGCAGCTTCTCCTGCTCCTCGGGGCTGAGGGCCTCGAACTTGCGCTGCAGCTCCTCGTCGGTGACGGCGTCGTAGGCGGCCCGGTAGCGGCGCCGCTGCTCCATGTAGGTCATCTTGCCGCCCACCACCCGCAGCAGGTAGCTGGCGGTCCAGCCGAGCACCACCAGCATCAGCAGCGCCGAGGCGGCGATGCCGGGGGAGAAGCCCTCCAGGCCGCTGGAGCGGAACACCCAGTAGCCACCACCCCCGATGGCGAAGACCACCAGGCCCAGCAGGATCGCCTGTGCGCGGGTCACGGCTCAGGCCTCGCCCTGGCCCGCCATGCGCAGGTTGAGGAAGGGGGCGAACAGGATCAGCCCCGGGAAGAACAGGAACACCATTCCGTAGATGGCGGTGCGCTCGATCTTGCCCATCACGTACCAGCGCTTGTGCATCCACCAGTAGAGGGCCAGGGGCACCACCAGCAGGTAGGCGCCGGCCAGGGCCAGGTAGGCGCCGATCACCAGCAGGGTGTCGAGCGGCAGGCTGCTCAGGGCCACCGGGGATGTCGCGAAGTGGGGTGAATCTAGGATCTCCGCGCGGGGGCGTGGCGAAACTGGTAGACGCAGCGGATTTAAAATCCGCAGGCCGAAAGGCTGTGGGGGTTCAAGTCCCCCTGCCCCCATGCCGTTGCTTTGGGTCCTGCTGGAGCTGGTGGGAGGGCCTTTGCTGCATGCCGCCGTCGTGCCCGAGCCCCGTGCTCCCCTGGTGCGGCTGCCCCAGCCACCGGCGGGGCGCCACACTGTGCTGGTGGTGGACTGGGGCCACCACACCGCGATCGTGGTGCAGCAGCCACCCGGCTGGAGGCTCGGTCCACCGGGGGCCGAAGCGGCGCCGTTCCTGGAGTTCGCCTGGGGCGATCGGCGCTACTTCCACGGGGGAGAGCGCGGCCCCCAGGCCCTGGTGGCCGCCCTGTTCCTGCCCACCGACTCGGTGCTCTTCCTCGCCGGCCATCCCGATCCGCCGCGGCTCGCAGGCACGGTCGCCGTCTGGGAGCGGCAGGTGGAGGCCCCCACCCTGCGGGCCCTCCTCACCGCCCTGGAGCGCAGCGCCCGGCGCGACCGCGACGGCGAGCGCCTCCCCGCCCTGCCACGGCGGCCCGGCCAGGGGGGGCGTTTTGTCCCGGCCCATGGCACCTATATCTGGACCCGCAACTGCAACGGGTGGACCGTGGGGCGGCTCCAGGAGGCCGGCCTCGCCACCGGAGCAACCGGGGTGGTGGTCGCCGCCCAGGTGCCGGGGCGTCTGCTCGGCTTCCGGGCTGTCGCCGACCGGGACAAAAGTTCATCTCCAACTGTGTCTGTGGCTCTCCACACCCGCCGGTTGGTCGGGCTTTCCCGGTGAGCTCACCCGGCCTAGACCGGAGACATCGTGGGATCCCGAAGTTGGTACATGTCGCACCTCTGCTGGCCGCCACCTGCCTGGCGGGTTTTGCCCTGCTGCAGCTGCTGTTCAGCCTTGCGTCTTGATGAGGGGCCTGGGCGGCCTCTGACGCGGGCCCGCGGGTGGAGGTGACGATGGATTCAGCCCTATCTTCCGGTGCCACTCTCGGTGCCACCGCCGGCCGTTTCGGGATCGTGCTGTTCCCCGGGGTGGAGGAACTCGATGCCGTCGGCCCCTGGGAGATGGCCACGATCTGGGCGCGCCAGCCCGGCGGCCCCAGCCAGTGCCTGCTGATCGGCCAGGAGGAGGCCCCGATCACCTGTGCCAAGGGGATGCTGCTGCTGCCCCACGCCAGCTTCGCCACGGCCCCACCGCTGGATGTGCTGCTGGTGCCGGGGGGCCAGGGCACCCGCACCGAGGTGGCCAACCCTGAGCTGATCGCCTTCATCCGGCGCCAGGCGGCCGGCTGCCGGGCTGTGCTCTCCGTCTGCACCGGCTCCTTCCTGCTGCACGCCGCCGGCCTGCTCAGCGGCCGGCGGGCCACCACCCACTGGGCCTCCCTCGATCGCCTGCGGGCCCTCGGCGACGTGGAGGTGGTGGAGGAACGCTTCTGCCGAGACGGGGCCATCTGGACGGCGGCGGGCATCTCCTCCGGCATCGATCTCACGCTGCATTTCATCGCGGAAACTGCCGGGGAAGATGTGGCGGCAACAGTGCAATTGGAGTCGGAATACTTCCCGGCGACGAGAATTTATGGCGATGCCGCCAGTCGTGGGAAGGGATCATCCTATTTCAGATCATCTTGTTCGGCATCATGAAGCGATGGGATGGGTGTTTCCACTTATCTCGCTGACGATTCCGATCCATTAGGGTCAGGAAAAGAGGAGAGGAAATCCCATGTCCACCTGCGAATTCACCAGCAAATCCACCTACGAATCCACCCTCGAAACGCCTCCCATCGAGGTTGCTGTTCTGCCCCATGCCAACGCCACCGAAGCCCTCCATCTGGTGAAGGAACTGGCGCGTCGCGATCCGCAGTTTGCCGCTGCCCTGAGTGCATCCGATTCGCCACAGGCTGCTGCCGATCTGGCGCAGCATCACGGCATCGAGGTGAGTGCGGCGGCCCTCTGGCGCCACCGCGGCACCCTGGTCCACGGCGGGCTGCCCACCTGGCGCGGTTGAACCCACCCGGAGCCGTGAGGGCTCCGGCCATCAGTGTTCGGGCGGTCCCTTGATCTCGACACTGTTCCCTTCCGGATCCTCCAGGTAGATGGCCGGCCCCATTCCTTCGGCCCCGTAGGTGTGATGCAGGGGGCCGGCCTCGATGCCCTGACGGCTCAGATGGGCCCGCAGGGCGGCTTCGTCAAAGGGTTCGACCCTCAGACAGATGTGGTCGAGGTTGTGCCCCTCCGCCCCCGGCGCCGCCCCTCCCCGGCGACCGAGCTCCCCATCGACCGCCGCCAGATCGATCAGGCCGCTGCCGGCCTTCAGGTGGATCAGGCCCAGGGGTTCATTGCGTCGGACCACGGTGCAGCCGAGCACATCGATGTAGAAGCGCTCCATCCGCTCCAGATCCCTGCAGCGCAGCACCACATGGTCGATGCCGACGATCCTGATGCTGCCCATGGCGTTCTCGATTCTCTGCGCGCAGAAATCGGTCTACGTCATGCCTGCAGGAGCAGCAACTCAGAGCACGGGCTGCCAGGTGACGCTGCGGCCATCGGCGCTGTCCATGTGTTCGCTGAAGGGCAGCACCTGGTTGCGGCCGGTCTGCTTGGCCCGGTACATGGCATGGTCGGCCCTGGAGATGATCTCGTCGGGGTTTTCGCCCGGCTGCACCATGGTCACCCCGATGCTCAGGGTGATCGAGAGGCTGCCGGCACTGGTGACGATCGGCTCGGCCACGGCCCGGCGGAGCTTTTCGGCGATGGTCACCGCATCGCCCAGCCCCCGCACCCCCTGCAGCACCACCACCATCTCGTCCCCGCCGATGCGGGCGGCCATGTCGCCGCTGCGCAGACCGGTGCGGATCCGGGAGGCCACCGTCCGGAGCAGTTCGTCGCCGGGCACGTGGCCGAAGGTGTCATTGATCTCCTTGAAGTTGTCGAGATCGCAGAACAACACGGCGGTGGCGTCCCCTTTGCGCAGCACCCGGCCGGCAATGGCGGTGATGCGCTCAAGGGCCTCATGGCGGTTCACCAGGCCGGTCAGTTCATCGGTGCAGGCCCGGCGGGCCAGTTCCCGCTCGGCGGCCACCTCCTGGTCCACCGTGCGGAAGGAGCCGACGATGCCGTCGAGCCGGCCCTGGGAATCCCGGTGGGGACTGGCATGCAGCTCCACCCAGCGATGGCTGCGGTCGTGGGACAGGGCCTGCAGCCGGCGCACCACCGTGCCGCCGGCGGCCAGGGTCCGCAGGTCCCGCTCCAGCACCGGATGCTCGTTGGCGGGGATGAAGCGGCTGAGCTGATGGCCGATCCAGTCCTCCGGCAGCCAGCCCAGCATCGAAGTGAGCGAAGGGGAGATCCAGCTGACCAGCCCCTCCTTGATCAGCAGCACCACGTCGCTGGAGTTCTCCGCCAGCAGTCGGTAACGCTGCTCTGAAGTGGCCAGGGCGGCTTCCGCCTGCACCATGTCGGTCACGTCGTTGAACTGGGCGATCACGAAGGCCAGGCTGCCGTCGGGCCGGCGGCAGCAGGACACGCTGCAGTCGACCCACAGGGGAGGCCGCTCCCCCTGCAGGATGCGCTTGCGCAGCCGGTAGCAGCGGCGCCGGCCCTCCAGCAGTTCCGCCATCAGCGGGGCTTCGCTGTCCCGGTCCTGCGGCGGTGAGAACGACGGCCAGGTGAGCCCCTCCAGGTCGGCCGGACTCCGATCGAGCAGCCCCCCGCCGGCGGGGTTGATGGACAGCACATGGCCCTCGGCGTCGAGCAGGGCGATGCCGGTGGAGGTGTTCTCCATCGTGAGCCGCAGCCGTTCCTCCGAGGCGGCCAGGGCCGCCTTGGTGCGCTCCTCCGCCAGACGGGCGTCCACTTCGCCCTGGATGTCACGCCAGCTGCCCACCATGCCGGTCACCGCGCCATCGGGCCCCTGCACCGGCCGCAGGGCCATGGAGATCCAGCGGCCGTCGCCCTCGGCGGCACGGAAGCGCAGATCGCAGCCGCTGTTCTGCCCCTGCAGAACCTGGCCGATGGCCCGGTCCAGGCGGGCGCGGTCCGGCTCCAGCACCAGCTCGGCGATGCTCCGCTCCCTGAGGTCGCGGGCGTCGTGGCCCAGCAGCTGCAGCACGGAGGGGGACACCCAGGAAATCCGTCCCAGCCGATCACTGCTGAGAACCACGTCGGGGGCGTTCTCGGCCAGCAGCTGGTAGTGATCCTTCAGCTCCCGGTTGCTGCGTTCCTTCTCCCGCAGTTCCCGGGACAGGTGCATCGCGACCCAGGCCATCCCGATCAGGCCGGCCAGCCGCAGCAGCAGCTTCACGGTGGTGGCCTGGGGAGAGAAGAGGGACCAGACGATGGTCAGGATGATCGCCAGGCTCGTGAACCAGCCCACCTGGCGGGGCGTGGCGAACAGGGCCGCGAGAACGACGGGGACCCAGTAGTACGGATACAGGCTGATTCCCAGGCGCCTCGACAGAAGCAGATCCACCAGAAAAAGGCCGATCAAGGCCGCAGCCAGGACGACCAACCGTGATCGATAGCGACGTTGGAGGGGAACCAAATTGTGGTGACTGACGAATGAAGCTGACAATCACGGAGCCGCCAATCCCACCGGTCTGTCGGTGGTTGCAGGCCTCAGCGGCTGAGGCCTTCCGCCTGGGTCTCGGCGCTGTTCTGGTGCCCCTTGAGGTGCTTCTCACAGGCCAGGGTTGCCGATGCGAACAGCAGGGCCATGCCCAACATCGCCGCCTGAAGCTGGACCTGTCGCAGGAGGGGGGTCATAGCCCGGGCGTCCACATCAAGAATGATTATAGGTAAGCCTCCCGAGCCTGCCGCACTCCTGGCGGCGGCCGTGCAGCGAACGCGCAGCTGACCAACCCTGCAGCGGTGGCTAGCAAGAGGACGTGGGAGACCCAAGGCATGACCCGCTCCGCCGCCACAGCCGCCCCGACCGCCGCCGCCGCGGGCGACGACGATCCGCGCATCGCCCAGGTGGTCCGTCGCCACGGGGCCCGTGCCGATGCCCTGATCGAGGTGCTGCACCAGGTGCAGGAGATCCACGGCTATCTCTCGCCGGAGTCCCTGCGGGTGGTGGCCGTCGCCATGCGGCTGCCCCTGAGCCGCGTCCACGGCGTGGCCAGCTTCTACCACCTGTTCCGTCTGGAGCCGCCCACCGCCCACCGGTGCGCCATCTGCCTGGGCACCGCCTGCTACGTGAAGGGTGGCGGGCAGGTGGCGGCCCGCATCGAGCAGCGTCTCGGGGTGCGCCTCGATGACCCGGCCGAGGACGGCGTCTGGGCCCTGCAGCACGTGAGCTGCCTGGGGGCCTGCGGCCAGGCGCCGGTGCTGGTGGTGGACGGGGAGCTGGTGACCCGGCTGCCGGTGGACCAGCCCGAGGAACTGGACGCCCGGCTGGAGGCCGCCGGCGTGCCTCAGCGCACCACCACCTGATTGGCCCCCAGATCCCTGGATTGGTTCAGGGCCAGCTCCACCCGCGAGAGCATGGCCTGACCGCTGGTGTCGGTGGCCGCCAGCAGGCTGACCCCCGCGTTCATGGCCAGCCCGGGGGAGGGCCCGTGTCCCACCGGCAGGGCCGTTTCGTTCACGACCCTGCGGATCTGTTCCGCCGTGGTCCGGGCCGTTTCCAGCGGCTGATCCCACAGCAGCACCAGGAATTCACTGCCTCCGATGCGGAACAGTTCGTCGTTGGCGTGCAGCAGGTGCCTGACGCTGGCGATCAGCCGCTGCAGGACCTCATCACCGGTCTTTCGGCCAAGCACAGTGTTGATCGGCCGCAGACCCTGCACCGCGAAGGCCAGGCAGGAGAGGGGCACAGTGCAGTCGGCGGCCCGTTGGCTGATCAGCTTCAGGCTGCGTTCCAGCTCGGAGCGGTTTCTGGCCCCGGTGAGCAGATCGGTGCTTGAGAGCCGTCGCAGTTGCTCGCTGCTCTGCCGGAAGCGCTCGCCCATGGCAGCAAGATCCTGGCTCAGCCGCGCTTCCCTGCGCAGGTGCTCGTGGAGACGGCCCATCAGGCCCTGCACTTCGGCGATGACGCTGCCGTCACCGCCACCCCCCACAGTCCCGGCAGCGCCGGCGAGGCCGGGGGGCTCGTGGCTGACTTCCGGCACCGAGGCGCGCAGCCGCCCCATCTGCCCCTCCACCAGGCCGGCCATCAACTCGCTGAGCAGGACCCCCAGCAGCATCAGCCACAACGAGGTGGTGAGCAGGGTGGTGCTCTGGGCCTGCAGCTTCAGCACCACCGGTCCGGCGGGCTGCACCACCTGCACCAGATGGCGGCCGGAGGTCAGGGTGGTGCTCCAGTAGTCCTGGATCCACAGCTTGAGGGCGGGGCGCGGGCCACTGGGCACCAGGATCTGCAGCCCATCGGGCTGAATCCACCGCTGCGGTGCCGGCACGAAGTGGTTCTCCAGGCGGAGGAACAGTCCCGGGTTGGAGCTGATCCGTTGCCCCTCGGCGTCGATGAGCAGGAACGCCGTCGCACCGGGGCTGGCGGGCAGTCCCCGGGTGGGCTCCCCGAGCTGGCTGGGGGTGATCCGGGCCGCGGCGTCAGCGACGGTCCGCAGGTTGTCGAGCACCCCCTCCTGGGCCGACCCCTGCAGCAGGTTGCCCGAGAGGAAGGTGAGGGCCAGGGACGGCAACGTGAAGGCCGCCAGCACGACGGAGAAGACGAGGCCCCGCAGGGGCAGCAGTCCCTGGCCCCTGCGGTTGTGCCACACCTTCAGCAGCACGAACAGGAGAAAGGCCACCACCGTGTTGGCCAGGCCGTTCACGGCCTGCTTGGCGGCCGTCACGGCCACGTTCGCCGGATCGATCTGCAGCACGACGCCGTAGAAGAAGAACACCATCGGCGCGCCGACCAGGAGCCAGAAGGCGATCTCGGCCAGGATGATTCGACCCTTGAGGTCGTTCTCCGGCGGACCGTTGAGACGATTGAGGAACACCGCCTGCCACAGGGCTTCGGCGCTGAAGATCACGATGGCCCAGGGATGGCCCCAGAGCTTCCAGGTGTAGACGCTCGCCAGCAGGGCGACCGCCACGTTCCACCAGCCGCGCCGCCACAGCAGGATCAGGGTGGGAACGGTGGATCCCAGCAGGATCTGAATGCCGAAGAACAGCGGCAGCGCACACACATTGCCGAGCACCGCCAGCCCGGCCAGCAGGGCCAGCAGACCCCCCTGGCGCACGGTCTTCGTGGGGCGGGGGGGCTCTCATGGTCGGGGGACCGTCGCCGGCTCGGCGCCCGCCACCGGGCCGACGGCCGCGCCCCGGCGGAGCAGGTTCTCGAAGTCAGCGGCGGCCAGGGGGCGGCTGAACAGGTAGCCCTGGAAGGCCGGGCAGCCGCAGCGGACCAGGAACTCCAGCTCCTCGGGACGTTCCACCCCCTCCGCCAGGACGTCCACCCCCAGACCCTTCGCCATGGCCAGGGTGGCGCGCACGATCGACTGGGAGGTGGGGTTGGTGTCGACCCCATCCACAAAGGATCGGTCGATCTTGAGCTTGTGGATCGGGAATCGGTGGATGGTGCTCAGGGAGGAGAAACCGGTGCCGAAATCGTCGATCGCCAGTTCCACCCCCATGGTGTTCAAGCCGAGCAGTTGCTCCCGGGTGCCGAGGGCCGGCATCAGGCAGCTTTCGGTGATCTCCAGCTCCAGCCGGGCCACCTCCAGCCCCGTGCGGCTCAGGCAGGCCTGCACCAGTTGCGGCACGGTCTGGTGGGAATCCTGGAACTGGCGGGTGGAGAGGTTCACGGCCAGCCGGCCGGGGTCCAGACCAGCCTGCACCCACAGCTGCCACTGACGGCAGGCCTCCTCCAGCACCCACTCGCCGATCCGGTGAATGAGGTCGCTGGCTTCGGCGATGGGCAGGAACTCCAGGGGGGAGACCGAACCGAACTTCGGGCTGCGCCAGCGCAGCAGGGCTTCGGCCCCCAGCAACGCCCCCTGGCCATCCACCTGGGGCTGGTAGTGAAGCTGCAGCTGGTCCGCGTCCACCGCCCGCTGCAGGTGGGCTTCGATCGCCAGACGGTGGCGGCTCTGGACCGTCATCTCGGCCGCGTACCGCAGCACCGCCTGGGGCCCCTGGCGTCTGGCCTGGGCGAGGGCCGTGGCGGCGAACTGCAGCAGGGTTTCCGGCTCCCTGGCGTCCTGGGGGAAGCAGCTCACCCCCGCCCAGGCTGACAAGGCCAGATCCACCCCCTCGGAAGCCGTCGGATCCGTCAAGGCGGCCATGAGGGCGCTGGCCGTCTGCAGGGCCGTGGCGTCGGCCGGCTCCAGCGCGTGCACGATCAGGAACTCGCTCCGGCCGACCTGGGCCAGGACGTCCGCAGGTCCCACGAAGTGGCCCAGCCGATCGACGGCGATCTGTACGAACCGGTCCCCCTTGGCCGGGCCGAAGCTTTCCTCGATGCGCTTGATGCCGTCCAGTTCGATCCAGATCACCAGCAGCGGCTGGTCCTGCTGGCACAGCTGACCGAGCCGCAGTTCGGCCATCTGCAGGTTGGGCAGGCGGGTGAGGGGGTCATGGAACCCGAGATACTCCAGCTGCCGGTCCTTCTCCCGCAGGACGGTCAGATCGGCCAGGGCGGCGATGTAGTGGCTGGGTGCCCCGGAGCCGTCCCGCACCACGCCCATCCGAATCCAGGCCGGATAGACCTCACCGGTCCGGCGGCGGTTCCAGATCTCCCCCTCCCAGTGGCCGCTGGCGAGCAGCTGCTCCCACAGCGCGGCATAGAACCCCTTCGACTGATAGCCGGAGCCCATGATGCGCGGGTTGCGACCGACCAGCTCCTCCTCCGGGTAGCCGGTGATCCTGACGTAGGCCTCGTTGCAGCAGAGGATCGCCCCGTCGCCGCCGGTGACCACGATCCCCTCCTGGATCAGGGAGCAGGCCCGGCGATGCAGGCCAAGCCAGTGGAGGCTCTCCACCAGCTGGCTGCGCAGCTCCCCCAGGCGGCGGCCCTCCTGTTCGGCCCGTCGGTGCCGGCGCTGCAGCTCCCGGGTCAGCAGGGCGGCCAGCACGCTGGTCGTCAGACCCAGCAGCAGCCCGGCCCACCAGGTGGGCAGCCGGGACGTGGGGCCATGGACGGGGTGCACCAGCAGCAGCCAGCGCTGGCCTCCGATGTCGAGGCTGTGGGCGTGGGCGTGGGGCAGGATGCCGGCCGCAGGCAGGTTGCGGGAGTCGTAGAGGAGCTGGGCCGGTTCGGCGCGATCGCCGAGGTACAGCTGCAGGTCCACGGGCTGGTCGAGCCGGATCAGCGGGTGGTTCAGGGCCGACCGCATCACATCCCGAAGCGGCAGGGTGGCGAAGGCCCAGCGCGTCGCCGGTGGCGACCCCGCGATGGCCGTGCCGGGGTTGCCGCCGAAGGGCAGGATCTGCACCAGGAAGGCTGGCTCCCCCGGCCGGGAACGGCCTGGCCGGAGCCATCCCTCGGGGGGGGCGGGGGCCTGCCCGGGCTCCTTGCCGGCGCCGCGCACCCACGACCAGAGATCCGTCCCCAGCAGGGTGCGGCTGCCGGGGTCCATCGGTGCGATCAGCCCGATCGGTGCCCGCCCGGAGGCGGCCGTCGCAAAGCCCAGGGTGCTGATGCCCTCCAGGGTGCGGCCATCGCTCTCCAGGGATGCGACAAATCGCTGCAGCTCCCCGAGGGTCACCTCCTGGGACGCCATCTGCAGGCCGACGAGACCCCGCAGCACCGATTCGGTGCCCGCCAGTTTCCGATGCAGGGCGGCAACGACGAGATCGGCGGCGGGTTGCTCCCAGCGGCCGTGTCAATGGCTGCTCTGCTGGATGCTGCTCCAGGTGAGCAGGCCGGTGGCGAAGACCCCGACGGCAAGCACGGCAGCCACCGGCGAGCTCCACTCCCGGGGTTGGCGCTCATCTGGCGGCGGAGAGGGCAGCAGGGGGGGAAGTCGGCGGCGGGGCCGGGCGGGGTGGAAACCGTTCGCTCTGACCTCCATAATACTTTTTTCATATTTCTGGCCCACCCATGGGGGCTGTCGCTGGCTTCGCCGACCCTCCGGGGAGGCGCCGGACGGGCTGGCGTCACCGCAACGGCGCGCTGACGGGTCTGGTCGTCCTGCTGCTGGCGCTGCTGATCGGCTGCTGGCGCCAGCCGCCCCGGCTCGTGCTGGCGATGAACCCCTGGCCGGGCTACGCCTATTTCGCCCTGGCCCAGGGCCGGCAGCTCTACGACCCGCGACGACTCAGCCTGGACGTCCGCAACTTCGTGGACAATGACCGCGCCGTCCAGGCCTACATCGCGGGGACGGCCCAGGTGATCGCCACCACCGCGATCGATGTGGTCACCATCTGCGGGTTGGCACCGGAGCGCTGTCCGGTGATCGTCTTCGTCGTCGATGAATCCCGCGGTGGCGATCAGGTGCTGGCTCGCCAGGACGTCCGGGATCTCAAGGGCCTGGTCGGCCGGCCGATCGCCCTTGATCGCAGCAGCCTTTCCCGCTACCTGCTGGCCCGGGCCTTCGCCTCCCAGGGGTTGCCCCCACCGGTGCCGTCCCAGCTCAGGTTCCTGCCCGCCGCTGTGTGGGAGTCGGCCCTCCGGCAAGGGACGGTGGCGGCGGTGGTGAGCTACCCGCCCCGCAGCGAAACGCTGCGGAGTGCCCTGGCCCTGAACACGCTGTTCACCAGCCGGCAACTTCCCAACGAGATCCTGGATGTGCTCGCGGTCGAACCCGAGCTCCTGAGCCTGCACCCTGATGCCGTGCTGGCCCTCCTGCAGGGCTGGCGGGCGGCGCGGGAGGAGGAAAGGGAACGGCAGGTCGGCGCCCGCCAGGGCATGGCCGACTACCTCGGCCTCGGGCCCGGTGCCGGAACCGCTGTGCTGAAGGGGATCCGCTTTCCCGGGCCCCAGGAGCAGTACGAGCTGCTCGACCCCCGCCAGAACAACCTGACCCCGCTGCTGGAGCAGATCCGCCAGGTGCTCGACGCCAATGGCGTCATCCCGGCCAACACCCCCCTGCCCACCACGGTGGATACCATCGCCCGGAGCCTCGCCAAGGGCCGGTGAGCGGCGCTCCGGCCATTTCCTGGCTACCAGAAGGAGAGGCGTTACCGGTTTGCCATGCCTTCCCCTGTGCAGGTGCGCTGCTGCGATGCCAGCGGCTGCCGCTCCGCCGGCAGCCAGGGCCTGCGCACCGCCCTGGAGGGGGCCCGTGAGGCGGCCGGCCTCGATCCCTCCCAGCTGACGATCAAGCCGGTGGGGTGCCTGCGCCAGTGCGGCAGCGGTCCCCTGGTGGCCTGCGACAGGCCTGGCCGCACCCGGCTGTTCGGCGGGCTGTCGCCCGAGCTGGCCGGGGCCCTCATCACCGACGCCCTCGCCGCCGATGGTGAGGGGGACGCCGCTCCCACAACCGCGTCGGACCCCCTGGCGGCCCATCGGATTGATCTGGACGGTCCCTTCTTCGCCCTGCAGCGGCCCGTGGTGCTGGAGGGCTGCGGGCAGGTGAATCCCGAATCCATCGACGACGCGATCGCGTTCGGCACCTACGCCCAGCTGCAGCGTGTGCTGCAGGAGCTCACCCCGGAGCAGGTGCGGGACGAGGTGCGCCGCAGTGGCCTGCGCGGCCGGGGCGGTGCCGGCTATCCGACGGGCCTGAAGTGGGACACGGTGGCCCTCCAGCCCCCCGGCCCCCGCTATGTGGTCTGCAACGCCGACGAGGGGGACCCCGGCGCCTTCATGGACCGCAGCGTGCTGGAGAGCGATCCCCACCGGCTGATCGAGGGCATGGCGATCGCCGCCTACGCCGTCGGCGCCGAGCGGGGCTTCGTCTACGTGCGGGCGGAATACCCCCTGGCGATCGAGCGCCTGCGGCTGGCCCTGCAGCAGGCCCGCAGCCGTCACCTGCTGGGCAACCACATCCACGGCACCACCTTCAACCTGCGCCTGGAGGTGCGCGTGGGGGCCGGCGCCTACGTCTGCGGTGAGGAGACGGCCCTGCTGCTCTCGATCCAGGGCCAGCGGGGCATGCCCCAGCCCCGGCCCCCCTTCCCGGCCCAGTCGGGTCTCTGGGGGGCGCCCACCCTGATCAACAACGTCGAGACCTTCACCGCCGTGCCGGCGATCCTGCGGCAGGGGGGCGAATGGTATGCGGCGATGGGCACCGAGCACAGCAAGGGCACCAAGGTGTTCGCCCTCTCCGGGGCGGTGGTCAACACCGGCCTGGTGGAGGTGCCGATGGGCACCCCCCTGCGCACCGTGGTGGAGGTGATCGGCGGCGGGGTGCCCGACGGCTCGCCGATCAAGGCGGTGCAGACGGGGGGGCCCTCGGGCGGCTGCATCCCGGCGGAGCGGCTCGACACCCCCGTCGACTACGAGAGCCTGGTGGCGCTCGGTTCGATGATGGGCTCCGGCGGCATGGTGGTGATGGGGGAGAGCACCTCCATGCCCGAGGTGGCGCGCCATTTCATGGGCTTCAGCGTCAACGAGAGCTGCGGCAAGTGCATCCCCTGCCGCGCCGGCACCGTGCAGCTGGCCCAGCTGCTGGATCGCTTCGTGGAGCGCCGCGCCACCCCCGAGGACATGGAACGCCTCGATGCCCTCTGCCAGATGGTCAAGGTCACCAGCCTCTGCGGCCTGGGCCAGTCGGCCCCCAATCCGGTGCTCAGCACCCTGCGCTGGTTCCGCCACGAATACGAGGCGGCCTGCCGGGAGCCCGCGCTCTGCGGCGCCCCGGGGGAGGTGCGCTGATGGCCGTCGTCACCCTCAACGTCAATGGCCAGGACGTGGCGGTGCCGGCGGGGGCCAGCCTGCTGGAAGCCACCCGGGCGGCCGCGGCCGACGTGCCCACCCTGTGCCACCTCGACGGTCTCAGCCCGGTCTCCTCCTGCCGGCTCTGCCTGGTGGAGGTGGAGGGATCGAACAAGCTGCTGCCCGCCTGCAGCACCGCCGCCGCCGAGGGGATGGTGGTCCACACCCATACGCCCCAGCTGCGGGAGTATCGGCGCATGGCGGTGGAGCTGTTCTTCGCCGAGGGCAACCACGTCTGTGCCGTCTGTGTGGCCAACACCCACTGCGAGCTGCAGGACATGGCCGTCACCGTGGGCATGGACCATTCCCGCTTCCCCTACCAGTACCCCCAGCGGTCGGTGGATGCCTCCCACCCCCAGTTCACCCTCGACCACAACCGCTGCATCCTCTGCACCCGCTGCGTGCGCGTCTGTGACGAGATCGAAGGCGCCCATGTGTGGGACATCGGCAGCCGTGGCGGCCACTGCCACATCGTCGCCGGCCTCGATGAACCCTGGGGCCAGGTGCAGGCCTGCACCTCCTGCGGCAAGTGCGTGGAGGTGTGCCCCACCGGCGCCCTGTTCCGCAACACCGACACCACCGCCGAGAAGCAGCCCGACGCCGGCTTGCCCGCCCTGCTGCGCGCCGCCCGCGACCAGCACCGCTGGCACAACCAGTGACCGACCCCACCATGACCCCCTCCCCCCCCGCCGCCAAGCTGCGTCTCGCCACCGTCTGGCTGGCGGGCTGCTCCGGCTGCCACATGTCGTTCCTGGATCTCGATGAATTCCTCTTCGATCTGGCCGAGAAGGTGGATGTGGTGTTCTCTCCGGTCGGCACCGACGCCAAGATCTACCCCGAGGCCGTCGACATCGCCCTGGTGGAGGGGGCGGTGGCGAACGTCGACAACCTGGAGCTGGCCCTGCAGGTGCGGCAGCGCACGGGCCTGGTGATCTCCTTCGGCGACTGCGCCGTGACGGCCAATGTGCCCGGCCTGCGCAACCTGCTCGACGCCGGCCACGACAGCGCCAAAGCGGTGCTGGAGCGCGGCTACCTGGAGCTGGCCGACGCCACCGGCCAGCTGCCCTTCGCCCCCGGCATCGTTCCCGAGCTCCTGCCCCGGGTGCTGCCCCTGCACGAGGTGATTCCGGTGGATCTCTACCTGCCGGGCTGTCCCCCCTCGGCTGAGCGCATCCGCGAGGCGATCACCCCCTTGCTGGCCGGGGAGCGGCCGGCGATGGAAGGGGCCGCCATGCTGCGCTTCGGATGAGGACCTCCCCATGACCCGCACCGTTCTCATCGATCCGGTGACCCGCATCGAGGGCCACGCCAAGATCACCCTCCACCTCGACGAGGCCGGCCACCTCACCGACACCCGCTTCCACGTGGTGGAGTACCGGGGTTTCGAGAAGTTCTGCGAGGGCCGGCCCTTCACCGAGATGGCCGGCATCACGGCCCGCATCTGCGGCATCTGCCCGGTGAGCCACCTGCTGGCGGCCGCCAAGACCGGCGACAAGCTGCTGGCCCTCTCGATCCCCCCGGCGGCCGACAAGCTGCGGCGGCTGCTCAACCTGGCCCAGCTCACCCAGTCCCACGCCCTCTCCTTCTTTCACCTCAGCAGCCCCGATTTCCTGCTGGGCTGGGAGAGCGATCCGGCCAAGCGCAATGTCTTCGGCCTGATGGCCGCCGACCCTGACCTGGCCCGGGCCGGCATCCGTCTGCGCCAGTTCGGCCAGCAGATCCTGGAGCTGCTGGGCGGCCGCAAGATCCACTCCGCCTGGGCGGTCCCCGGGGGTGTGCGCACCCCCCTGAGCCAGGAGGCCAGGGACTGGATCCTGGATCGCCTGCCGGAGGCCCGCGCCACGGTGACCCTGGCCCTGGAGCTCTACAAGAGGCTGCTGGATGGCCCCCTTCAGAAGGAGCAGCGGGTCTTCGGCGACTTCCCCAGCCTGTTCATGGGCCTGGTGACCCCCCAGGGGCTCTGGGAGCACATCGAGGGGCGCATCCGCTTCCGCGACGCCAATGGGGCGATCGTCGCTGACCAGCTCAGCGAGGACGACTACGCCGAGTACCTCGGCGAGGCGGTGGAACCCTGGAGCTACCTCAAGTTCCCCTACTACAAACCCCTGGGTTACCCGGACGGGATCTACCGGGTGGGTCCCCTGGCGCGGCTCAACGTCTGCGACAGCGTCGGCACCCCCTGGGCCGACCGGGAGCTGGCGGAACTGCGCCAGCGCAGCGGCCAGCCCGTCACCTCGAGCTTCGCTTACCACCACGCCCGCCTGGTGGAGATCGTGGCCTGCCTGGAGGCGATCGAGGCGCTGGTGCAGGACCCCGAGCTGATGCACGGCCGCATCCGGCTGCGGGCCTCCCTCAACCGCAACGAGGCGGTGGGGGTGAGCGAAGCGCCCCGGGGCACCCTCTTCCACCACTACAAGGTGGATGACGACGGCCTGCTCACCAGCGTCAACCTGATCATCGCCACCGGCCAGAACAACCTGGCGATGAACCGCACCGTGCATCAGATCGCCCGGGAGTACATCCCCGATCCGGTGCCCGCCGGCACCGAGATCCCCGAGGCGATGCTCAACCGGGTGGAGGCGGGCATCCGCTGCTTCGACCCCTGCCTCTCCTGCTCCACCCATGCCGCCGGCCAGATGCCCCTGCGCCTGCAGCTGCTGGCCGCCGACGGCACGGTGCTGGCTGAGCGCCTGCGGGGATGAGCGACGCCGGCACCGGCACCGGAGGCGCGCTGCTGATCGGCATCGGCAACCCCCTGCGGGGCGATGACGGGGTGGGCTGGCACCTGGTGGAGGGACTGGGTCTGCAGCGCCACCAGCTCACCCCCGAACTGGCCGAGGCGGTGGCGGCCGCCGACCGGCTGCTGATCGTCGATGCCTGGCTGGCGCCGCCGCTGAGCCGCTGCCTGCTGCGGCCCCTGCTGGCCTCAGACGGCTGGGAGCGGGACACGCACCGGGTGGCGCCCGCCCGGCTGCTGGCCCTGGCCGAGCAGCTGTTCGACCGTTGCGTGCCGGCCCACGAGCTGCTGGTGCCCGCCTTCGACTTCTCCTGGGGCGAGTGCTTCTCCCCGCAGCTGCGGTGCCAGCTGCCCCGGGCCCGCCGGCTGCTGCGGGGCTGGCTGCGGGGGATGCCACCGTCCCATGCATGAACTCAGCCTGATGGATGCGGTGCGGCAGCAGGTCCTGGAGCAGGCCGCCCTCCATGGGGCCGGCCGCATCACCGCCATCACCCTGCGGGTGGGCAGCCTGGCGGGGGTGGAGATCGAGGCCCTGCGCCTGGCCCACACGGTGGTGATGGCGGACACCCTCGCCGCCGGCTCCCGGCTGGAGATCGAGGCGGTGGAGGCTGTGTGTTTCTGCGCGGCCTGCGAGCAGCCCTTCGCGGCGCACGATGGCTGCTGCGAGTGCCCACGCTGCGGCCGCATCAGCCGGGAACTGCTGCGGGGCCGGGAGCTGCAGCTGGCCTCGATGGAGATCGCCTGACGCGGCTGCAGGGTCTGGGGGGAGTCCTGCCTGTCCGCCCGAACCGATCGCCGTCTGGGAATGAAATGCAATTTTGCGCAAGATTTCGTTTTTTCAGCACTCTGTGCCAGGCCTTTTGCTGTCCATGAATGACGATTTCCGGTTTCCGCTGGCGTTGAGTGTCATAGGAAAGAGAGGCGTAACCACCATGACATTGATCACCAGAATCGTTCAGCGCAGTGTGGGCGTCGCCGCCACCGGCGGTCTGCTGTTCGGCGGCGCCGCAATGGCGGAAGTCCGTCCCGCCGATGGTCGCTCGGAGGCGGTGCCGGAGTCCATCTCCGAGCCGATTCCCGCGGAGGCTCCCGCCGCTGAAATCCCTGTCCAGGATGCGAGCCTGATGGGCGCGGTCCCGGCGAGCCAGGACGTCCCTGCTCCTGCTGTCGCCGCTCCCCAGGCCGCCACGGCTGAGGACGCCCTGATGGCCCAGACCTATCCCCAGCCGGTGGTGAAGGAGGTCTATTCCGCCAAGGGCTGGTACCTCACCATCGGCGCCGGATACCAGCAGCCGAGCGACCAGACGGTCAACAGCACCGGAACGTTTGTTTCCCCCTTCTTCTCGCCCCTGCTGTTCAACTTCGGAAACAACAATTCCACCAAGCTCGATCTCGGCGGAGGCTTCTCCGGTGATGTGGGCGTCGGTTACGACTTCGGCGCCCTGCGCGCCGAGCTCACCTACGGCTACAGCCGTTCAAGCCTCAATGCGGTTGGTGCCGCCAATCCCATCGGCTTCGGTGCCTTCGGCATCGTCCCCTTCACCGACAATGTCTCCGGCGTCATCAACAAAAATGATCTGCTGGTGAGTCTTTACTACGACATCGAAACCAACAGCCGCTGGACGCCCTACATCGGTGGCGGTGTGGGTTACACCAACCTCAGCACCCCGAGCTTCAGCCTCAACGGCATTCCCACCAACAGCGTCAACAAGGGGCTGTTCGGCTGGCAGGCCAAGGTGGGCGTCAGCTACGCCATGAACTACAACTCCGATCTGTACCTGGAGGGCGTCTACCAGGGAGCCGGCGGCTATTCCACTGAGAACGTGTCCTTCGACGCCTTCAACAGCTTCGGCGGCAAGATCGGCTTCCGTTACCGCTTCGGTGCCCGCCCGGTGGCGGCCGCGCCAGCTCCCACCCCGGAGCCGGAGCCCATCATGCAGCCCGCACCGGCTCCTGCGCCGATCTTCCAGCCCGAACCGGCCCCCGCGCCCATCCGCGGTCTCTGGTGATCACGTGACGGCCGTTGCCGCGGCCCCGTCGGAGCGTCGTGCCTAGCCTTGCGGGGTGAGGCCGGGCCCCGACGGGGCTTTTCCGTGCCCACTCCTGACGGGGGCCGATCCGGCGATGTGTGTCGACTGCAGTTGCGGCCAACCGGTCGCCCCCGCCATCGAGGCCCCCCGGCACCTGGAGCTGGGCCAGCGTCTGCTGGTCCACAACGATGCCCAGGCGGCGGCCAACCGGGAGCACTTCGCCGCGGCCGGTGTCACGGTGATCAACCTGCTCTCCTCGCCGGGTTCCGGCAAGACCGCCCTGCTGGAGCGGCTGGCCCGGCACCTGGCTCCCGCCTCCCCGGCGGAGCGCCATCCGATGGCGGTGATCGTGGGCGATCTGGCCACCGACAACGACGCCCTCCGTCTGCGGGCCGCCGGGGTGCCCGCCCTGCAGATCACCACCGGCCAGGCCTGCCATCTGGAGGCGGCGATGGTGCACCGGGCTCTCCATGAGCTGGCCCACCTCGGCCAGCCCCTCGACGGCCTGGAGTTGCTGGTGATCGAGAACGTCGGCAACCTGGTCTGCCCGGCCGCCTTCGATCTCGGTGAGAGCCAGCGGGTCGTCCTGCTCTCGGTCACCGAAGGGGAGGACAAGCCCCTGAAGTACCCGGCCATCTTCCATTCCGCCGACGTGGTGGTGATCAGCAAGGGCGACCTGGCGGAGGCCTGCGGCTTCGACGGACCCCAGGCCCGTCGCCACATCGCCCGGGTGGCCCCCCGGGCCCGGATTGTGGAGGTCTCCGCCCGCACCGGGAAGGGCATTCCTGAGCTGCTGGCGGCCCTGGGCCTGGAGCGGGTGGCCGTGGCCGGCTGACCATGCCACCGCTGGCGGGGCAGGCCCAGCTGCGCCTGGAGTGCCGTGGGGTGGTGCAGGGGGTGGGCTTCCGGCCCCTGGTGCACCGCCTCGCCCGGGACCTTGATCTGCGTGGCGAGGTGGAGAACGGACCGGGGACGGTGCGCCTGCGGCTGGAGGGGGACCGCCGCTCCCTGGAGACGTTTCTGCGGCGCCTGCCGCAGCAGCTGCCCCCCGGGGCCCGCCTTGAGCCCCTCGATCCGGTCTGGTCGGCGGCCGCCGGCCCGGCGGCGGGTCCGTTCCAGGCGGGGGTGCGGATCCTGGTCGGCCAGGCCAGGCCGCTCAGCATCGATCTGATCGCGTCGTCGCTGGTGGCCGACCGGGCCCCCTGCCGCGCCTGCCTGGCGGAACTGGCCGATCCCGCCGATCGCCGCTTCGGCTACCCCTTCATCAGCTGCTGCGACTGCGGTCCCCGCTTCAGCATCGCCACGGCCGAGCCCTGGGCCCGGGCCCAGACGACCCTGGCGCCGTTTGCCCTGTGCCCGGCCTGCCGCCGGGAGTTCGAGGATCCTTCCGACCGCCGCTTCCACGCCGAGACCATCGCCTGCCCGGTGTGCGGGCCGCGGCTGGCGCTTCTGGATGCCTCCGGGGTGCCGCTGACCGGCTCCCGTACCGGCGACGACGCCAGTCCCCGGGCCCTGATCCGGGCCTGCTGCGATCTCCTGGCGGGCGGGAAGGTGCTGGCCCTGCAGGGGGTGGGCGGGTTCCAGCTGCTGGTGGATGCCACCGATGCCACCGCGGTGGCCCGGCTGCGACGGCGCAAGCGGCGGCCCGCAAAGCCCTTCGCCCTGCTGGTGGCCGAGGGCGGGGCCCTCGCCCCCTTCTGCGTCATTGACGCTGCCGAGCGTCGGGCCCTGGAGGATCCCGCCGCCCCGATCGTGCTGCTGCGGCGCCGCCCAGGGGCGCCCGACGCCCTGCCGGGCGTGGCCCCGGGCAGCCCGTGCCTGGGGGCGATGCTGCCGGCGTCGCCGCTGCACCACCTGCTGGCGCGCGCCTTCGGCCGGCCCCTGGTGGCCACCAGCGGCAACCCCAGCGGGGAGCCGCTCTGCATCGATCCCGCCGAAGCGGTGCGGCGGCTGGGGGCCGGGGCCGGAGCCGGCGAGCCGATCGCCGAGGCCTTCCTCGTGCACGACCGTGCCATCGCCCGGCCCCTGGACGATTCGGTGCTGCAGGTGATCGACGGCCGCCCCGCCCTGCTGCGCCGGGCCCGCGGCTACGCCCCCGAGCCCCTGGCCCTCGGACCGATGGCCGACGCGGCGGCTGCAGGGGTGCCCGGCGGCCGCGTGGCCCTGGGCGGTGATCTCAAGAGCGCCCCGGCCCTGGCCCTGGGGGGACGGGTGTGGCTGTCCCCCCACCTGGGGGACCTGGCGGAGGGGCGCCTGCTCTCCCGCCTGGCCGCCGGCCTGGAGGCGATCGACCGCCGCTGGGGCAACGGGGTGGGGGCGATCGCCTGCGATGCCCATCCCGGCTATCTCAGCCACCAGCTCGCCGAAGCCCAGCCGTGGCCGCGGCGCACCGTGCAGCACCACCGGGCCCATGGCCTGGCGGTGCTGGCCGAGCATGGTCTGGCGCCGCCGCTGCTGGCCTTCACCTGGGATGGCCTGGGCTATGCCCCGGTGGCTGGCGGCGGTGCCCGGCTCTGGGGCGGGGAGCTGCTGCTGCTGGGCGGACCCGGGGGCCTCCCCTGCGAGCGACGGGTGGCCCTGCGGCCCTTCCCCCTGCCGGGTGGTGAGCGGGCCATGGCGGAACCCCGCCGGGCGGCACTGGGGCTGCTGGCCGCCGCCGGGCCCTGGGCCCTGGGGCACCCCGGCGCCCGCCACACCCTGGCCGCCTTCGCGACCGAGGAACGCCGCCTGTTGCTGCAGGCCATCGCCGGCGGCTGCAACAGCCCCCTGACCACCAGCGTGGGCCGCCTCTTCGATGCGGTCGCCTCCCTGCTGGGCCTTCTGCAGGTGCAGAGCCACGAGGGCGAGGGGGGATTGCGGCTGCAGGGGGCCGCCAGCACCGCTCCGGCCGGCCGCGGTCCCGGCGCCCCCGGCCCCGCTCCCGGCGACTGGAGCCTGCCCCTGGTGCCACCCGGGGCCGTCACGGCGGCAGGCGCCGATGGGCCCAGCCTGGGCTGGCTCGACTGGGAACCGCTGCTGCTGGCGCTGCTGGCGGCGATCGCGGCCGGCACGCCGGCGAGCGTCTGCGCCGCCCGCTTCCACCATGCCCTGGTGGCGGCCCTGGCCGGGACCGCCGCCATCGCCGCGGCGGCCCTGCCGACCAGCGCACCGACCCCCGCCGAGGGGGTGCCCGTGGCCCTGGCCGGGGGGTGCTTCCAGAACCGGCTGCTGCTGGAGGGGGTGATCGGCGCCCTGCGGGCCCGGGGGTTGCGGCCGTTCTGGCCGGAGCTCGTGCCCTGCAATGACGGCGGGCTGGCCCTCGGCCAGCTCTGGGCGGCGGCGGGGCCGTGGGCAGATCCGGCCGGCGGGCCTACAACCAGGGGGAGAGACCACGCGCCGTGATCCGCCCATGTGCCTGGCCGTGCCCGCTCGCATCCTCTCGATCCGGATCCAGCCGCCGGGGGGCGATTCCGGAGCGGCGGGGCCCAAAGCCGTCGCCGCCGCAGACGATGACGGCCTCTGGCGCATGGCCGAGGTGGATTTCGGAGGCGTGCGCCAGCAGGTGAGCCTGGCCTGCCTGCCTGAGGCGGCCGTGGGCGATCGGGTGCTGGTGCACGTGGGCCTGGCCCTCAGCCTCGTCGAGGACGACCCCGCATGACCATCACCGTCGATGGCAACGAGGCCGTGGCTCTGGTGGCCTACCGCCTCAACGAGGCCATCGCCATCTATCCGATCACCCCCGCCTCGCCGATGGGCGAGTGGGCCGACGCCTGGAACACCGAAGGCCGCCCCAACCTCTGGGGCACGGTGCCGGCGGTGGTGGAGCTGCAGAGCGAGGCCGGCGCCGCCGGCACCGTCCACGGGGCCCTGCAGGCGGGGGTGCTGACCACCACCTTCACGGCCTCCCAGGGGCTGCTGCTGATGGTGCCCAACCTCTACAAGCTGGCCGGCGAGCTCACCCCGGCCGTGCTGCACGTGGCGGCCCGTTCCCTGGCGGCCCAGGGGCTCTCGATCTTCGGCGACCACAGCGATGTGATGGCCTGCCGCGGCACGGGCTGCGTCATCCTCTGCTCGGCGTCGGTGCAGGAGGCCGGCGACTTCGCCGCCATCGCCACCCGGGCCAGCCTGCTGGGGCGGCTGCCGTTCCTGCACATGTTCGACGGCTTCCGCACCTCCCACGAGATCCAGAAGATCGAGCCGATCGCCGACGACGTGCTCCATGCCCTGATGCCGATGGAGGCGGTGGCGGCCCACCGCCACCGGGCCCTCTCCCCCGACCACCCGGTGCTGCGGGGCACGGCCCAGAACCCGGACGTCTACTTCCAGGCGCGCGAGTCGGTGAACCGCTTCTACGACGCCCTCCCCGGCCACCTGGTGGAGGCGATGGACCGGTTCGCCCGCCTCACCGGCCGCCAGTACGGCCCCTACGAGTACGTGGGCGCCGCCGATGCCGAGCGGGTGGTGGTGCTGATGGGCTCCGGCTGTGAGACCGCCGAGGAGACCGCCTTGGCCCTGATCGCCGCCGGCGAACGGGTGGGGGTGCTCAAGGTGCGCCTGTTCCGGCCCTTCGTGGCGGAGCTGTTTGCCGCCGCCCTGCCGCCCACGGTGCGATCCCTGGCCGTGCTCGATCGCTGCAAGGAGCCGGGGGCCGGCGGCGAACCCCTCTACCTCGATGCGGTGGCCGCCCTCAGCGAGGCGTGGCGCCCCTGCCACGGCGATGGCCCCCTGCCGCAGGTGGTGGGCGGCCGCTACGGCCTCTCCTCCAAGGAGTTCACCCCGGCGATGGTCAAGGCGGTGTTCGACAACCTCCTGCTGCCGCAGCCCCGCAACCACTTCACGGTCGGCATCGACGACGACGTCACCCACCGCTCCCTGCCCGTCGCCGCGGACTTCCATGTCGATGGGCCCGAGCAGGTGCGGGCCGTGTTCTATGGGCTGGGCTCGGACGGCACCGTGGGGGGCAACAAGGCCACGATCAAGATCATCGGGGAGCAGACCGATCTGTTTGCCCAGGCCTATTTCGTCTACGACTCCAAGAAATCGGGGTCGGTCACGGTGTCGCACCTGCGCTTCGGCCCTCGGCCGATCCGCGCCCCTTACCTGATCGAGCGGCCCACCCTGGTGGCCTGCCACCAGTGGGATTTCGTCGACCGCTTCGACCTGCTGGCGGGCCTGGACGCCGGTGGGGTGCTGCTGCTCAACAGCCCCTTCCCGATCGGGGAGAGCTGGCGGCGGATGCCGGCCTCGCTGCGCTGCGGTATCCGCGAGCGGGGGCTGACGGTGTGGCTGATCAACGCCTACCGGGTGGCCCGGGAGGCGGGCATGGGGAACCACATCAACACGGTGATGCAGGCCTGCTTCTTCGCCGTCAGCGGCGTGTTGCCCAGGGAGGACGCCATCGAGCAGATCCGCGACTCCCTGCGCAAGACCTACGGCCGCAAGGGGGAGGCGGTGGTGGCCATGAACCTGCGTGCCCTCGACGCCAGCCTCGAGCATCTGCAGCTCCTCGACTGGCGCCGCCTGCCGGCGGAGGACGACCTGCCGGCCGCGGCCCCTTTGGCCGACCGGCTCGCCGAGGCGCCGCTGTTCGTGCGGGAGGTGATCGGGCCCCTGCTGGAGCGGCGCGGCGATGCCCTGCCCGTCAGCGCCCTGCCCTGCGACGGCACCTGGCCCACGGGCACGGCCCAGTGGGAGAAGCGCAACATCGCTGAGACCGTGCCCGTGTGGGAGAGCGACCTCTGCGTGCAGTGCGGCAAGTGCGTCATGGTGTGCCCCCATGCGGTGATCCGGGCCAAGGCGGTGGCGCCGGACGCCCTGGCGGGAGCCCCGGAGGGATTCCGCCAGGCTCCGGCCCGTGATCCCGACCTGGCGGGCCGCAGCTTCACGATCCAGGTGGCCGTGGAGGACTGCACCGGCTGCGCCCTGTGTGTGGAGGTCTGCCCGGCCCGGGACCGCACCGAGCCGAAGCGCAAGGCGATCAACATGGCCCCCCAGCGGCCCCTGCGGGAGCAGGCCCGCGGCCACTGGGACTACTTCCTGGGGCTGCCCGAGATGGCCCGCGGCGACCTCAACCTGCACAGGATCGGCCAGCAGCAGCTGCAGGAACCCCTGTTCGAGTTCTCCGGCGCCTGCGGCGGCTGCGGCGAGACGCCCTACCTCAAGCTGGCCAGCCAGCTGTTCGGCGACCGCATGCTGGTGGCCAACGCCACGGGCTGCTCCTCCATCTATGGCGGCAACCTGCCCACCACCCCCTGGAGCACCAACGCCGAGGGGCGCGGCCCGGCCTGGAGCAATTCCCTGTTCGAGGACAACGCCGAGTTCGGCCTGGGCATGCGCGTGGCGATCGACCAGCAGCGCCAGATGGCCCTCGAGCTGATGGAGCGCCTGGGGCCGGCGCCGGAGCGGGCCGACCCCCCGCTCCCCGGGGCCCTGGTGGCGGCGATCCGCGACGCCGACCAGCACGACGAGGCCGGCATCGTCGCCCAGCGGCAGCGGGTGGAGGAGCTCAAGCGCCTGCTGCACGCCATGGCACCGGAGGCCGCCGAGGCCGCCCGCCTGCTGGATCTGGCCGATGCTCTGGTGAAGAAGAGCGTCTGGCTGGTGGGGGGCGACGGCTGGGCCTACGACATCGGCTTCGGCGGCCTCGACCACGTGCTCGCCAGCGGCCGGGACGTCAACGCCCTGGTGCTCGACACCGAGGTGTACTCCAACACCGGCGGCCAGATGTCGAAGGCCACCCCCCGGGCGGCGGTGGCCAAGTACGCCGCCGGCGGCAAGGCCGCCCCCAAGAAGGATCTGGGGCTGATGATGATGAGCTACGGCACGGTCTACGTGGCCAGCGTGGCCATGGGGGCCCGCGACGAGCACACGGTGCGGGCGTTCCTCGAGGCGGAGAGCTATCCGGGGCCCTCGCTGATCCTGGCCTACTCCCACTGCATCGCCCACGGCATCGACATGGCCCGGGGCATGGAGCAGCAGAAGGCGGCGGTGGATTCCGGCCGCTGGCTGCTCTACCGCTACGACCCGCGCCGCACCGAACGGGGGGAACACCCGCTGCAGATCGACAGCCGGGGCCAGAAGCGACCCCTGGCCGAGGCGATGGCCACCGAGAACCGCTTCCGGATGCTCTCCTTCAGCCAGCCGGAGCGGGCCCGGGCCCTGGCGCGCCAGGCCGAGCTGGAGGTGGGCCGGCGCCTGGCCATCTACCGGGCCCTCGCCGGCACCCCGGCCCCATCCCCGAGCGAGGCACCGGCATGACCTGCCCCGATCTGTCCGTCACCTACCTGGGCCTGGAGCTGCGCAGTCCCCTGGTGGTGGGTGCCGCGGCCCCCCTCAGCGAGGACATCGACCAGCTGCTGCGGCTGGAGGAGGCCGGCGCCGCCGCCGTGGTGCTGCATTCGCTGTTCGAGGAGCAGATCGAGCGCGACCAGCTGGAGCTGCACCGGGTGACCCTGCAGGGGGCCGACAGCTACGGGGAGGCGCTCAGCTACTTCCCCGAGCCCTCGATCTTCCACGTGGGCCACGACCTCTACCTGCGCCACCTGGAGCAGGCCCGTTCCCGCCTGTCGGTGCCGGTGATCGCCAGCCTCAACGGCGCCCACCCCGGCCAGTGGGTGCAGGTGGCGCGGCGCATGGAGGCGGCCGGCGCCAGCGCCCTGGAGCTGAACATCTATTCGGTCCCCACCGATCCGGATCTCTCCAGCGCGGCGATCGAGAACCAGGTGCTGGAGATCGTCGCCGAGGTGCGCGCCGAGGTGACCCTGCCCCTGGCGGTGAAGCTCAGCCCCTTCTTCACCAACTTCGGGGCCATGGCCAAGCGGCTGGCCGCCGCCGGTGCCGATGGCCTGGTGTTGTTCAACCGCTTCTACCAGCCCGACATCGACATCGAGGAACTGGAGGTGCGGCCCAACCTGCTGCTGTCCACCCCCCACGACCTGCGGCTGCCCCTGCGCTGGATCGCCCTGCTGCACGGCCGCCACCCCGTGGATCTGGCGGCCACCGGTGGTGTGCACCGCGGCACCGACGTGGTGCGGCTGCTGATGGCCGGCGCCGCCATCACCCAGGTGGTGGCCGCCCTGCTGCGCCATGGCCCCGGCCGGCTGGCGGGGCTGGAGGAGGAGCTGGGCCAGTGGCTGCTGGAGCACGAGCACGCCACGGCCCGGGAGCTGATCGGCTGCATGAGCCAGCAGCGCTGCCCCGATCCGAGCGAGTACGAGCGCTCCCAGTACATGCGCGCCGTCCAGACCTTCCTGCCCGCCGATGCCGCGGCGGCACCGGGTCCCTGGTGAGTGCGCCGCTGGCGGTGACGGCGGAGGTGGCCGCCGTGCGGGAGCTGGCGGCCGAGCTGGCCGCGATCACCACCCGCCCCTGGACCCTGATGGAGGTGTGCGGCGGCCAGACCCACGCCATCGTGCGCTGGGGGCTCGACCAGTTGCTGCCGCCCGGGTTGCGGCTGATCCACGGCCCCGGTTGCCCGGTCTGTGTGACGCCGGCCGCCACGATCGATGCCGCCCGGGCCCTGGCCCGCCGGCCCGAGGTGATCCTGTGCTCCTACGGCGACATGCTGCGGGTGCCGGGCAGCGCCGCCGACGGCGGGCCGGGGGATCTGCTGGGGGTGCGGGCCGAAGGGGGCGACGTGCGCCTGCTCACCTCCCCGTTGGAGGCCCTGGCCCTGGCCCGGCGCCATCCGGATCGCCAGGTGGTGTTCCTCGCGGTGGGGTTCGAGACCACGGCCCCGGCCACGGCCCTGCTGGTGCGCCAGGCGACGGCCGCCGGGGCGGCCAACCTTTCCCTGCTGGCGGCCCACGTGCGGGTGCCCCCCGCCATGGCGGCGATCCTCACGGCCGAGGGCAACCAGGTGCAGGGCTTCCTGGCAGCGGGGCACGTCTGCGCCGTGATGGGCACCGCGGAACTGGAGGACCTGGCGGATCGGCACCGGGTGCCGGTGGTGGTGAGCGGCTTCGAGCCCCTGGATCTGATGCGGGGGCTGGTGGCCTGCGTGCGCCAGCTGGAGCGCGGCGAGGCCCGGGTGGCCAATGCCTACGGCCGGGTGGTGCGCCAGCAGGGCAATCCGGCCGCCCGGGCCCTGCTGGAATCGGTGTTTGAGCCGGTGGACCGGATCTGGCGGGGCTTCGGCGTGATCCCGGGAGGCGGCCTGGGGCTGAGGGCGCCCTTCCGCGGCCTGGAGGCCGGGGCCCGCTTCGCCGATCTGCCCGGTGGGCCCGAGGCCGGCGTGGAGCCGGGGGCCGCGGTGGGGGCCGAGGGGGTCTGCATCAGCGGCCGCATCCTGCAGGGGCGCGCCCGGCCCATGGACTGCCCGGCCTTCGGGACCACCTGCACGCCGGAACATCCCCTGGGGGCACCGATGGTGTCCTCGGAGGGGGCCTGCGCGGCCTACCACCGCTACGGCCGCCGTGGCTGAGCCGGCCCCGCCCGCCACCCCCCGCATCCAGCTGGCCCACGGCGGCGGCGGCACCCTGATGCAGCAGCTGATCGACGCCGAACTGCGCCGCCTCTACGCCGACCCCGACCAGGTGCTGCACGATGCCGCCCGCCTGTCCCTGCCCCACGGCCGGCTCGCCTTCACCACCGACAGCTACGTGGTGCAGCCCCTGGAGTTCGAGGGGGGCGACATCGGCAGCCTGGCGGTGACGGGCACCGCCAACGACCTGGCGATGGCAGGCGCGAAGCCTTTGGTGCTGAGCCTGGGCCTGATCCTGGAGGAGGGGCTGGAGCTGGCCGTCCTGCGCCGCATCGTGGCGTCGCTGGGGGAGTCCGCCCGGCGTTGCGGGGTGACCATCGTCACCGGCGACACCAAGGTGGTGGAGCGGGGCAAGGGGGATGGGGCCTTCCTCAACACCAGCGGCATCGGCCTGCTGCAGGTGGACGCGCCGATCGATCCGCTGGCGATCGCCCCCGGCGACCAGCTGCTGGTGAGCGGGGATCTGGGCCGCCACGGGGTGGCGATCCTGGCCGCCCGCCATGGCCTGGACCTGCAGCCCCCCCTGGCCACGGACTGCATGCCCCTGTGGCCCGCGGTGGAGGCCCTGCTGGGAGCGGGGGTGCGGCTCCACTGCCTGCGGGACCTCACCCGCGGCGGCCTGGCCAGCGCCCTGCAGGAACTGGCGGCCCCCAACGGCCTGGAGCTGCAGATCGAGGAGGAGCGCATCCCAGTGGCGGAGCCGGTGCGGCGCACCTGTGAGCTGCTGGGCTTCGACCCGCTGCACCTGGCCAACGAGGGCCGCTTCCTGGCGGTGGTGCCCGAGGCCGATCGGCAGCGGGCCCTGGAGGTGCTGGCGCCGGCCGGCGGGGCCTGGATCGGCCGGGTGGCGGCGGCAGGACCCGGAGCCGGCGGCCGCCGGGGCCGGGTGCTGCTGCGGACCCCCTACGGCAGCGAGCGGGTGCTGGTGCCCCTCAGCGGGGAACTGCTGCCACGGATCTGCTGAAGCCTCGCGGCGCCTGCCCAGCCTGCCGCCAGCGTTTGTCGAGGGCATCCACCAGGATCACCAGCAGCGGAGCCAGGGCCATCGGCCCCAGCCAGGCCATCGGGAAGGGTCGCATCCCGAACACCGCCGCCACCGGAGCCAGCAGCACCAGGGCACTGGCCAGCAGCGGCTCGCTGATCAGCCCCAGCCAGAGCATCGGATTGGGGATGGCGAGCATGGCCCAGGCGGGACGACGTTCGCTGCGGCAGGCCAGCAGGGTGCCCATCTGGCCGGCCACGATCAGACAGAAGGTGACGGTGGTGGCCTGCTGCTGGATTGCCACCACGCCGGCGTCGGCCGTGTGGTGCAGCAGCTGGGGGGCCAGGAGCCGCAGCTGGCTCCAGCCCACGCCGTTGGCCTGCCAGGTCAGCAGATAGCCCGCCATGGCCACCAGGCCCTCCACCAGCCCCAGCACCAGATAGGCGCGCACCATCACGGCCCGGTTGAGCAGGGGCAGGCCCCTGGGGCGCGGGGGCAGGCGCATCACCCCCGCCTCGGGTGGATCGGCCCCCAGGCCCAGGGCCGGCAGCAGGTCGGTGCCCAGGTCGACGGCCAGGATCTGCAGCACCGTCAGGGCGGCGGGAATGCCGGCGATCACCATCGCCAGGAAGGGCAGCACCTCCGGCACGTTCGAGGCCAGCACGTAGGTGATGAAGCGGCCGATGTTGGTCACCACCGAGCGGCCGTAGCGGACAGCCTCCACGATCGTGGCGAAGTTGTCGTCGAGCAGGACGATGTCGGCGGCTTCACGGGCCACATCCGTGCCGCTGATCCCCATCGCCAGCCCCACATCGGCGGCGCGCAGGGCCGGCGCGTCGTTGACGCCATCGCCGGTGACGGCCACCACCTCGCCGAGGGCGCGGTAGGCCTGCACCAGCCGAAGTTTCTGCTCCGGTGCCATGCGGGCGAACACCAGCCGGCGGCGGTACTTGAGCAGCTGGCGCAGCTGCACGTCGCTGATCTGGGCCAGGGTGGAGCCCTCGATCACCCGCACCGGGTCGGCGCTCGCCTGCTGCTGCGCCGTCGACTGGCCCGGGGACCCGGGGGGATCGAGCAGACCGATCTGCTGGGCGATCGCCTGAGCCGTGAGGCCGTAGTCGCCGGTGACCATCGTCACCTTGATGCCGGCTTCGCGGCACCGGCGGATCGCCTCGGGCACCTCCGGCCGCGGTGGGTCGTAGAGACCCAGCAGGCCGAGGAACATCTGGCCGCTCTCCAGGGCCTCCGCCGGAGCGTCGCCGCAGGCCCCGTCGCCGCGGCGGAGCGCCACGGCGATGACGCGGAAGCCCCTGGCGGCCAGCCCATCGTTGGCGGCCACCACCTGCTGGCGCAGCTCGGCGGGCAAGGGGGCGTCGCCACTGGAGGACAGCCAGCTGGTGCAGTGCGCCAGCACTTCCAGGGGGGCCCCCTTGGTGATCAACAGGACCCCCCCCGTGACGATCGGCAGATCGTCGTCATGGTCGCTCCAGTCCACCAGCACGGTCATGCGGCGGCGCAGGGAATCGAAGGGAATCTCCCGGCGCCGTGGATGCCGGTCCGGCAGCGCCTCCGGCATCAGCCCGGCTTCCGCGGCGGCCACCAGCATCGCTGTTTCGGTGGGATCCCCCACCCCCAGCCGCGGCTGGGCGGCGCCACCAGCCCCAGCCACCGCCACCTCGAGGCGGGCGTTGGAGCACAGGGAGGCGGCGCGCAACAGCAGCCGCTCCAGCCCCCCGGCGGGCAACGGCAGCCAGGTGCTCTCCACCGCCATGCGGTTGCCGGTGAGCGTGCCCGTCTTGTCGGAGCAGATCACACTCACCGAGCCGAGGGCCTCCACCGCCGAGAGGCGTCGAACCAGGGCCTGGCGGCTCGCCATACGCTGCACCGCCATGGCCAGGGCCAGGGTGACGGTGGGCAGCAGCCCTTCGGGCACGTTGGCCACGATGATCCCCGTGGCGAACACCACGCTCTCCAGCGGGGCCATCCCGACCAGGAGGACGCTGAGGCCGAACGCGACCACCCCCATGGTCACGGCGATGGTGCAGATCGTCTGCACGATCCGGCTCACCTGCAGCTCCAGGGTGCTGGCGCCGCGCGTGGTGCCGGCCGCCAGCCGGGCCACCTGACCGAATTCCGTCTCAGCGCCCGTGGCATAGACGAACGCCTCCCCCCGTCCCGAGGCCACGGTGCTGCCGGCCATCACCAGGTTGGCCCGCTCACCGGTGCTGACCTTCGCCTGCCGCTGGCTGCCTTCGATGGCCCCGCTCCGGCGCGCCACCGGCAGGGATTCGCCGGTGAGCACCGACAGATCCAGATTGAGCCCATGGGCCTCGCTCAGCCGACAGTCGGCCGGTACCCGATCCCCCTCCTCGAGCCGGACACGGTCTCCCGCCACCAGCGCCTCCGCCGCCAGAAAGCCCAGCTGCCCGTCGCGCCACACCTGCACCTGGCTGGGCAGGGCGCGGGTGAGCGCCGCCAGGGTGCGCTCGGCCTGGAACTCCTGCCAGAAGGAGAAGACGCCGTTGATCAGCACCACCGCCCAGATGGCCCAGCCCAGCTGGGGGGTGCCGGCGGCGAAGGCCAGGCCTCCCGCGATCCAGAGCAGCAGGGCCATGAAGTGGACCATCTGGTCCAGGAAGCGCAGGGCCAGCGGCCGGCGCCTGGCGGGCGGGAGGCGGTTGGGGCCGAAATGGGCCAGGCGCCGTTCGGCCTCTGCGCTGCCGAGGCCCTCCGGTGTGGTCTGCAGGGCCTGGTGGACGCCTTCCAGCGGCAGGGACCAGATCGGCTGGGAGGCGGCGAGCAGCACGGACCGGCAGCGGGGGCCACCTTCAGCATGGCCAGCCCGGGGTCGGCCGAAGCGGCGTCGCTAGCGTCAAAGGCTCCGTGGATGCCGCCACCGATGCCGCCTCCCCTGCGCCCGTCGAGGCTCCGGTCGGTGCGGCGTCGTGCCCTGGCCCTGGCGGCCCTCATCCTGGCTGCCGTTCCCGGGTTGGCGGCCATGCCAGAGGGGGCGGCCATGCCAGAGGGGGCGGCGGAGGTCGGCACCCTCTGGAGGCTGCGGGACGGCGCCGGCACCGTGTTCATCGCCGGCTCCCTGCACCAGCTGCGCCGCGACCGGGCCGGGCTCCCCCCGTCCTATGGCCTGGCCTATGGGGAGGCGGAGCGGCTGGCCATGGAGCTCGACATGGATGCCATCAGCCCGGCGGCCCTGGCCGGTGAGCTGGTGGCGCGGGCCCTCGACGCCGACGGCCGCTCCCTGCGCGATGGCCTGCCGGCGCCCACCTGGCGCGCGCTTCAGCCGCGCCTGGCGGGCCTGGGGCTGCCCGAGGCGGCGATCGATCGCTTCGAGCCCTGGGCCGTGGCCCTGCTGCTCGCCTCCGCCGAGTTCCTGCAACGGGGCTATTCCCCCGACAGCGGGGTGGAGGGCCAGCTCCAGGCCAAGGCCGCCGCCGACCGTAAACCCATCGACGGCCTGGAGACCCCGGCCGAGCAGTTCGAGCTGTTCGACGGGCTGCCCCGGACCGACCAGGTGCAGCTGCTGGAGGTCACCCTGAAGGAACTGGATGGGGTCGGCCCCCGGCTGGACGCCCTCGAGGGGGCCTGGCGGGCCGGTGACCTGCCCCGTCTCGAGGCCCTGCTGCTCGACGACTACCGCCAGCGTCCCGATCTCCTCGAGCGGCTGGTGGTCCGGCGCAACATGGCCTGGGTGGCTCCGGTGCGGGGGTTCCTGCGGCGCCCCAACGACACCCTGGTGGTGGTGGGGCTGATGCACCTGCTGGGGGACCGGGGGCTGATCGCCCTGCTGAGGCGGCAGGGGCTGAAGCCGGAGCGCTTCGTGGATGGGGGGTGGCGACCGGAGCCCTAGGCCTGTTCGGCCTGGCGGCCATGGCCGCCGCCCAGACTGAGCTCCCATCCCTTGACGATCCGGTAGAGGGTGGGCACCAGGAACAGGGTGAGGACGGTCGCCACCAGCAGCCCGAAGAACACCACTGTGCCGATGCTGATGCGGCTGGCCGACCCGGCGCCGGTGGCGAACAGCAGGGGCAGGAAGCCCGCCAGGGAGGAGAAGGCGGTGAGCAGGATCGGCCGCAGACGGGCGACGGCGGCGCCGTGGACGGCCTCATCGAGGGGCATCCCCTCCGCCAGCCGCTGGTTGGCGAATTCGACGATCAGGATGGCGTTCTTCGCCGCCAGGGCCACCAGCACCAGGAGGCCCATCTGGCCGTAGACGTCCAGGGGCAGGCCCCGCAGGGCCAGACCCAGCACCCCGCCGAGCACCCCCATCGGCACCGTCGCCAGGATGATGAAGGGATCGGCGAAGTTCTCGTAGAGGCCGGCCAGGACCAGGAGCATCACCAGCACCGCCAGGGCGAACACCTGCAGATTGCCGCCTCCGGCCCTGGCCTCCTCCCGGGCCAGACCCGCCCATTCCAGGTCGGTGGCCGTGCTGGCCCGGTCGCGCTGCAGCTGCTCCAGCAGGGCGATGGCCTGGCCGCTGCTCACCCCCGGGCCCGGCTGGGCCCGGATGCTGATCGAGCGCACCAGGCGGGTGTGGTTGATCGTCGTGGGGCCGGTGCCGGCTTCCACCTGCACGATCTGGGCCAGGGGGATCAGCTGGCCGGTGCGGTTGCGTACCTGCAGGGCCAGCACGTCATCGGCATCCCGCCGGGCCTCGCCCTCGAGCTGGACGATCACCTTGCGCACCTGGTCGCCTTCGAAGCTGTCGTTGACGTAGTCGCTGCCGAAGCTGGCCCCGAGCACGCTCACCAGTTCATCGAGATCGACCTGGAGCGAGGCCATGCGCAGCCGGTCGGGGATGAGCCGCAGCAGGGGGGCGTCGGCACTGAAGCGGGTGCCCACCTGCTCGAAGGCGCCCGTCTGCCGGGCCGCGGCGATGAAGGCCTCCGCCTCCTGCTGGAACTCGCCGAGGCTGAGGCGGCCGCCGCTGGTGTCGAGCAGGTCGAACTCCAGGCCGCTCTCACTGCTGAAGCCCCGCACGGTGGGGGATTCGCTGACGATCACCGTGGCATCGCTGATCCTCTGGCGCAGGCGCCGGTTCAGCCGTTCGGCCACCGCGGCGGCGCTCTGGTCGGCCCCGGGGCGCTCCTCGATCGGCTTGAGCCGCAGAAAGAAGATCCCCTTGTTGGGGGAACTGTCGCCGAAGGAGCGGCCGGCATAGAAGTTGGCGAAGCGGATCAGGGGCTCCTGGTCCATCACCTCCCGCACCTGCTCCATCACCTGCTGGGTGCGGGGCAGGGCGATGCCGTCCTGGAGCAGCACCACGCCCCGCAGCTGGCCGCTGTCCTCCTGGGGGATGAAGGCCTTGGGCCGCTGCTCGAACGCCAGGCCCGTCAGCAGCAGACCGACCAGCAGGCCGGCCACCACGCGACGCCGCCAGTGCAGAACGCGGCTGAGCAGTCGGTCGTAGGGGCGCTCCAGACGCTCGAGGGCCCGGCGGGGCGGATCGATCCAGCGCAGCAGCCAGGCCGGCTCCCGGCGATCGGCATGGAGCAGCCGGCTGGCGGCCACCGGGGTGAAGGTGAGGGCGTTGAAGGTGGAGAACACGATCGTGCCGCCGATCGTCAGGGCGATGGGGGCGTAGAGACGGCCCAGGCTGCCCCCCAGGGTGAGCACCGGCAGGAACACCACGATCAGCACCAGGGAGGTGGCGATCACGGCGCCCCCCAGTTCCGCCATGGCTTCGCGGGCGGCCTCCAGGGGCGGGCGACCGTTTTCCAGACGGCGGCCGATGTCCTCGCTGACCACGATGGCGTCGTCCACCACCAGCCCGCTGGCCAGCACCATGCCGAACAGGGTGAGGGTGTTGATCGAATCGCCGCTGAGCCGGAGCACGGCCAGCGATCCGATCAGGGCCACCGGCACCGCCGAGGCGCTGATCAGGGCCAGGCGGCTGTTCCCCAGCCCCAGCAGCAGCACCAGGAACACCAGCAGCACCGCTTCCCGCAGGCTCGCCGTGGTCCGGTCGATGCTGGTGCGGATCGAGGCCGCCTCGTCGACGATCACCTGGAGATCCACCCCAGGCGGAAAGCGGGGCCCCAGCTCCTTGAGGGCCTGGTCAACGCCCTGGCTCACCTCCAGGGCGTTGCTGCCGTCCCGCTGGAAGATCCCCACGGCCACCGCCGTCTTGCCGCCCAGGTCGGTGGCGATCGATTCGTAGTTCTCGCTGCCCAGGCTGACCCGGCCCACATCCTTCAGCAGGGTGACGCCCCCGTTGGCGCTGCGGTCGACCACCAGGGACTCGAACTCCTGGGCGGTGCGCAGCCGTCCCTCCATGCGCAGCGGCAGGGTGACGAGCTGGTCGTCGGGGGAGGGCGCCACCCCGGCCTGGCCGAGGGCGGCCAGCACGTTCTGCTCCTCGAGGGCATCGCGCACCTCGCTGATGGTCAGATTGCGCTCCTCCAGGCGCAGCGGATCCAGCCACAGCCGGAAGGCGAGCGAACTGCCCCCGAACAGCCGCACCTCGCCGACGCCGGGCACCCGCTGCAGCCGGTCGCGGATCACCTGGTCTACCCAGCCGCTAAGGAAAGTGGAGTCGTAACGGTCCCGGCTGGCACTGAAGCTGAGTGTCATCAGCAGGTCATCGGAGGTGCGCCGCACCTGCACCCCGAAGCGCGCCACCTGGGCGGGCAGCTGGCGGCTCACCACCGCCGCCTCGTTCTGGGTGTTGATCTGGTTGATCTCGGGGTTGCCGCCCTCGAAGCCGAGGGAGATGCTGCTGCCGTTGGCCGAGCTGGTGGAACGGATCGAATCCAGCCGCTCCAGGCCGTTGAACTGTTTCTCCAGCAGCGTGGTCACCCCCTGCTCGACCACCTCCGGACTGGCGCCCGGGTAGCTGGCGCTCACCGACACCCGGCCCGGGGCGATCGGAGGCAGGTTCTCGACCTTGAGGCCGGGCAGGCTGATCAGGCCGCCGAGGAGCACCAGCAGGCTCAGCACCAGCGTCAGCACGGGCCGGCGCAGGAAGGGGTCGGAGATCGACTTCACGGAAACGCCTGGGTGGGCACCGACCCTGATCGCCGACTGATCCTGGCAGGAGCGGGGGGCGCCCCGCGATCAGCGCAGGTCGCGCTTCAGAACGGCATAGAGGTAGTCCGGCGACTTGTAGCGGCTCGGCAGGCAGATGTGCAGTTGCTCCAGCCGGCTCCAGCAGACCGTGCGCTGGATCGCCTCCATCGTCCGGCCCTCCTTGAGCAGCAGCCGCATCGCCTTGCAGTACAGGGAGTATTTCGCCTCAAGCTCGCCGATCGTGGGGGGCTGACCCTGGACCTGGGGCATGGCGGAAGGGGGCACCCGGGTTTTGCAGGGGTGCCAGGCCACTCTACGAGCTGGCCAGTATCCCCTCGACGCCTGGGGTCCGGGCCGGAGGGCCATGGCCGAGGGTGGCGGCCTGGTCATCGCTGAGCCGCCCGGCCGCATGCAGCACGGCGGTGATGCGGGCGATGTCGAGCACGGCATGGCAGCGGTAGCCCGCCCGGGTGAGCCGCTGGCGGGCGCTGGTGTCGGCCCGGCCGCCGTGGTCGATGAACACCACCACGTCCTCCACCTCCAGGCCGGAGCTTTCCAGCTTGGCGATTCCCTCGAGCACGCTGGTGCCGGTGATCAGGATGTCGTCCACCACCACCACCCGGTCGCCCTCCTCGAAATCGCCTTCGATCAGGCGGCGGGCCCCGTGGGCCTTCACCTCCTTGCGGGGGTAGAGCAGGGGCTTGTGCAGCTGCAGCGACAGCCCGGTGGCGGTGGGCAGGGAGCCGTAGGGGATGCCGGCGATGCGGTCGAAGACCAGTTCGCCGAGCTGGCCGGCGTAGGCATGCAGCACCCGGTGGAAGAGGTTGGGATCGGAAATGATCTGCCGCAGGTCCACGTAGTAGTTGAAGACGGCGCCGGAGGCCTGCACGTAGTCGCCGAACAACAGGCAGCCGATGTCGAACAGATCGAGGATCAGGCTGGCCATGGGGTCGCCGGAGCCCTCGCCGTCCGCCCCGGCCCCGGCCCCGGTCCCGGCGCTGCCGTCCGGGCGACGCTCCGGCAGCCACAGGCTGCAGGTCTCGCCCTGGTCCGGTGCCCGCCCCTCCAGCCAGCGGTCCCGGCGCTCACTGATCCGCTGCTTGAGGGCGGCGGCGCGAACGGCGATGTCGTCCTCCACCAGCAGGTTCTGGGGCAGGGGCATCAGCAGCCCGTCGGCGGCCGGACTCAACCCGGCCTCCAGCAGAGCGTCGAGGCGATCCTCCTCGCCCCAGAGGCTGCGCAGGATCAGGAACCGTTCCGGGGCCTCCTGGCGCACCCGGGCCAGGATCGCCGGGTCACTGGTGCCCACCTCCAGCAGCAGCTGGTCGGGGGTGGCCCAGAGCTGGCATTCCCGCACGATGCGCAGGTAGAGGGGATCGCTCTCGTCGGGGTGGTGCTGCAGCACCCGGGCGGCGGCGTTGGAACTGTGGCAGGTGATCACCACCGCCTTGTCGGGATACAGCAGGAACGGCGCGGCGATGTCCTGGCCGGCCAGGGGGGAGAGGGTGACGCCATCGGCGCCGAGTTCACGGAACAGGTAGTGGGCCAGCGCCGAGGAGCTGTTCAGGTCCCCGTGCTTGGTGTCGATGATCAGGGGGATGTCGAGCGGCACCAGCTCCCGCACCTCCCGCAGCAGTTCCAGTCCCACCGGGCCGAGGGCCTGGTAGAAGCCCAGGCTGGGCTTGTAGGCGCAGACGTGGTCGGCGGTGGCCTCCACCACCGCCTTGATCCAGTGGCGGGCCTGGGAGAGAAACGAGCGGCCGCCCATGCCGCGGCGATGGGCCCAGGCCTGCAGCATCTCCGGGTTGGGATCGAGGCCGGTGACCAGCAGCGACTGACGGGCGGCGATGGCGTCGGTGAGCTGGACGAAGAAGCCCATCGCGCAGGGGGTTGGTGCCCAAGGTGCTAGGGCGAGGGCCGGCGCCTGCGCGAGGGGGTGACACAGGACTTATTGATCCCCCTGCCCCAGCAACGGCCTCAACCCTGCAGTTCGGCGTACGCGGGGCTCCAGCGGCAGGCGTCCAGGCGCGCGAGGGCGGCCTCGGGGGTGGCGGCCCGGCGGGCCAGTCCCTCCCGCACCGCCTGGATCGCCACCGCCTCGGCCACGGCCCGCGACACCGCCTGGACGGCCGCCAGGGGTGGCATCAGGGGGGCGTCGGGATCGGTCGCGGCCGGGATCACCCCAGCCAGCGCCTCGATGCTGGCGTCGATCATGGCGTCACTCACCTCCGCGGCGCCCACCGCCACGGCGCCGTAGCCCAGGCCCGGGAACACGAAGCAGTTGTTGCACTGGCCGATCACCCGTTGGATCGCCTGGCCGTCGCTGCCGGTGGTGTCCACCGGCGGGAAGGGGCTGCCGGTGGCCACCAGGGCCCGGCCCCGGCTCCAGCGCAGCAGGTCCTCCGGGGTGATCTCCGCCAGGGGCGTGGGATTGGAGAGGGGCAGGACGATCGGCCGCCCGCCGTCGGCGCAGAGGGCCTCCACCACCGCCTGATCGAAGGCCCCGGCGGCGGTGGAGGTGCCGATCAGGACCCCCGGCCGCACCGCCTCGATCACCGCCAGCAGGCCCGGTCCCGAGCCATCGGCAGGGGCCCCCTCCCCGAACCGTGCCGCCAGCGCCTCCGGTCCCTTGGCGAACGGCCGGGCGCCGCCGGAAAGGCCCGGGGTCCCGGTGTGGATCAGCCCGTCGCGGTCGATCAGCCAGAGGCGGTCGGCGGCTTCGGCGGCCGCGAGCCCCTGGCGCTGCAGCAGGCGCCAGAGCCGCTCGGCGATGCCGCAGCCGGCGCTGCCCGCCCCGAAGATGACGATCTGCTGGTCGGCCAGGCGCTGCCCCAGGCCCCGCAGGCCGGCCAGGATCGCCGCCGCGGCCACGCTGCTGGTGCCCTGGATGTCGTCGTTGAAGCTCGGCACCCGGTGCCGGTAGGCCTCCAGCACGGGGCGGGCATGGGCGGCGCCGAAGTCCTCCCAGTGCACCAGGGCGCCGGGGCAGACCGTCTGCACCGCGACGATGAAGCGGTCGAGGAAGGCGGTGTAGGCCTCCCCCTGCAGGCGGGGCCGGCGCAGGCCGGGGTAGCAGGGGTCGGCCAGCAGTTCGGGCCGGTCGGTGCCCACGTCGAGCATCACCGGCAGGCCCCGGGCCGGATCGAGACCGGCGCAGAGGGTGTAGACCGCCAGCTTCCCCTGGCAGATCTGGATGCCCCCCACCCCCTGGTCGCCGATGCCGAGGATCCCCTGGGCGTCGGTGACCAGGAGCAGGTCCGGCGTCTGGCCGGAGGTGCCCCCGCAGGCCTGGGCCAGCAGCTCCTCGAGCTGCTCCTGCTGCGGTGCAGCCAGGTAGATCCCCTGGCTGGGGCTGCGGTAGGTGTGGCTGAAGTGCTGGATCGCCTGCCCCACCGTGGGGGTGTAGACGATCGGCATGGCCAGCTCGATGTGGTCGGCGAGGAAGCGGTGGAAGAGGGTGACGTTCCGCTCCCTGAGGGTCTGGAGATAGGCGTAGCGCTCCAGGTCGCTGCCCATGGCGTGGAAGGCCAGGCGGCAGCGCTCCACCTGGGCCTCGATGGTCTCCACCTGCCAGGGGAGGAGGGCCTCCAGCCCCAGCTCCCGCCGCTCCGCCCGACTGAAGGCGGTGCCCTTGTTGAGCAGCGGATCATTGAGCAGCTCGGCGCCCCGGAGGGTGGTGCTCCGCTGGCGACGGGGTTCGGCGACCACGGCGTGCTCCTGGTTCCGCTGGTGCCCCCATCATCCACAGCTGGCGGGCCAGAGTGGGCACAGCGGGAGCCGCGAGGCCCTCAGGCGCCCTCGGCAGATCCTCCAGGCAGCCCCCCTGCAGCTCCCCTGCAGCTCCCAGTGACGCCGCCATGAAGCCCCTATGAAGATCGTGCGCTACGAGGATCCGGCCGGCGCCATCCAGCTCGCCTGTCGCCATCCCGACGGCCGCCTGGAGCGCCTGGCGGGCGACCTGTTCGGCGCTCTGGAGCCCACGGGCGAGCCGGCCGCGGCGGGCAGGATCCTGGCCCCTCTGGAGCCGCGCGCCATCCTCTGCATCGGCCTCAACTACCGCCGCCATGCCGCCGAGACCGGTGCCGCGATCCCCACCTGGCCGGTGCTGTTCATGAAGGTGCCGGGGGCGGTGCAGCATCCGGAGGCGCCCATCACCCTGCCCACCACCCTGGCCAGCCACCAGGTGGACTACGAGGGGGAGCTGGCGGTGGTGATCGGCCGCACCTGCCGCAACGTGCCCCGCTCCGAGGCCCTGGGGGTGGTGCTGGGCTACACCTGCGCCAATGACGTCAGCGCCCGCGACTGGCAGAAGCAGCCCCAGCTCGGCGGCGGCCAGTGGTGCCGCGGCAAGAGCTTCGACACCTTCGCACCCCTGGGCCCCTGCCTGGTGACCGCCGCGGCGATCCCCGATCCCCAGGCCCTCAGCCTCCAGACCCGCCTCAACGGCCAGACGGTGCAGGCGGCCAGCACCGCCGACATGATCTTCACCGTGGCGGAGATCATCGAATTCCTGAGCGCCAGCACCACCCTGCCCGCCGGCACCGTGATCCTCACCGGCACCCCCAGCGGCGTCGGCATGGCGGCCGATCCTCCCCGCTGGCTGCGCCGCGGCGATACGGTCAAGGTGGAGATCGAAGGCATCGGCGTGCTGCGCAATCCGGTGCTGGAGGAGTCCACCCCATAGCCGGTCCGCTGAGGGCCGCTGCCCTCCCCGCCCGATGAAGCTCTCTGCCGCCTGGACCTGCCAGCCCGCCAGGGCAGCCGGCTGCGGCGGCTATCGCCACTTCGCCCTGCTGGGCCAGCGGGGCCGGGGCCGGGAGCGCACCGTGGAGCTCCAGGCCGTGCTGGACCCGGGCTACCGGCTGCTGGTGCCCCAGCGGGAGCTGCGCGACCGCGCCGCCTGGCTGCCGGGCTGGCAGCGCCTGCCCCGCCAGGAGGAACCGTCCGTAAACTTCGGCATCTCCACCGTCGACCTGTGACCTTCAACGGAACCCTGGAGGAACTCCAGTCGCTGCTCGAGGGACTGGGCTGTTCCGGTCATTGGGTGCACGAGGGGGCCTTTGAGATGCTCGTCATCGAGGACGGTGAATCGAACCTGCGCCTCAACTGGTGGCCCGGCACCGGCACCCTGATGCTGGTGGGGGATCCGGCCCAGCGCGGCGAGCTGGAGGGGCGGTTGAAGGAGGCCCTGGCCGCACGCGCCTGAGCGCCTTCCCCCACCGGCTCAGTCCTTGACCACCAGCTCCGTGGTGCCGCTGCGGCGCAGCAGGTCGCCCAGCACCAGCAGGTCGTTGCCGTGGATCAGGCCGATGCAGCCGTCGGTGCCGCTGCTCCTCCCTCGGCCGGCGCTGGGGTCGTGGTGGATCCCCAGGCCGCGGCGGTCGGTGGGGAAAGCGGGCTCCAGGCCGATCCAGAGGAACCGGCCGAGCTCCACATCATCGGTGGGTGCGACGGGGGTGATCTCGGTGACGGCGTAGCGGCCCCGCGGCAACGGGGCCTTGCTGCCAAGGCGATGGCGGTCGCCCTCCTGGCGCCGCATCCGGCCCACCAGGGCCTCGTAGGCCCGCGGCGGCTGGCCCGGGAGCAGCAGCCGCAGTTCCCAGATCGGATCGCCGGTGACGGGCAGCTGGCGGTCGGTGCGGACCAGCACCATCCGGCCGCCACCGGCCGCCACCGTCTGGGCGGCCTGGGTCGCCTGGGCCGAGGGGGCGGGGGCGGCCAGCACCAGGCCCAGGGCCCAGGCGAGCACCAGCGGGACCTGGCCGAAGGAGCGCTTCATGGACAGCACGGGACCAGCGCCTGTGTTACCGCCCAGGCACGGGTGCCACAAGGGTGGGGGTGCCGGTCGCCGCAGGATCAGGCCCGTTCGTCCCCGTCCCGGCTGATCGTCACCAGCGCCGGTGCGAACAGAAACACCGTGTCCCCCAGCCGCTCCGACTGACCGTCCAGGGCGAAGACACCGCCGGAGACGAAATCGATGGTGCGCTGGGCCTCCTCCGGTGCCATGGCACTGAGGTGCAGCACAACGGTCTTGAACTGCTGCACCGCCAGCACCGCCTCCACGGCCTCCTCGAAGCGGCCCGGTGTCATCACCACCACCTCGTGAAACCAGGTGCCGAACGGGGTCTCCATCGTTCCAGGTTGCCGCAGTCCGTCCCCCCCAGCCAGCGGAACGGCGTGAGCCTCCGGTGAGAACCGGCTCAGGGGACGAGGGCGATGGCGTCGATCTCCACCCGGGCGCCCCTGGGCAGGGCCGCCACCTGCACACAGGCGCGGGCCGGAGCGACGCCCTCGCTGAACAGACCGGCGTAGAGGGCGTTCACCCGGGCGAAATCGCCGAGGTCGGCCAGATACACCGTGGTGCGCACCACATGGTCAGGGCGGCAGCCGGCGGCCGCCAGCACCGCCTGGAGGTTGCTCAGCACCTGGCGGGTCTCGGCCTCCACGTCGCCCTCTCCCACCAGCACCCCGCTCACCGGGTCGAGGGCGATCTGGCCGGAGCAGTACAGGACCCCGCCGGCGAGCACGGCCTGGTTGTAGGGGCCGACCGGGGCGGGGGCGGCCGTGGTGTTGACCGGATGAGACAGGGGGCTGTGCCTTTGGTCACCTCCGCCGGCGCTGGAACTCATGACGGGTAAAAATGCGGGACTGGGATCTTATGGCCTACTCCAACACCATCACCACGCCGTCCACCGCAACCGCCACGGCCTGCACCCCCGGGGACGTGGCCGGGCCCGGCGCCCATGTGCGCATCGAGGACCTCTGGTACCGCTACCCGGGCCGGGACGTCGCCTCCTGGACCCTCCAGGGGATCGACCTCGTCCTCGGGGCCGGCGAGCTGGTGGGTCTGCTGGGCCCCTCCGGTTGCGGCAAGACCACCCTGCTGCGGCTCATCGCCGGCTTCGAGCGTCCCGGCCGCGGCCGCATCAGCATCGGTGGCCAGCCGGTGGCGGGTCCCGATCGCCTGTTGCCCCCCGAGCGGCGGGGCGTCGGCATGGTCTTCCAGGACGATGCCCTCTTTCCCCATCTCGATGCCTGGCGCAACGCCTGTTTCGGCCTGCGTCGCGGCCAGGACACCGCCCGGGTGGCCTGGCTGCTCGACCTGCTGGGTCTGGGCGGGCTGGAGCGCCGATACCCCCACGAGCTCTCCGGCGGCCAGCGTCAGCGCCTGGCGATGGCCCGTGCCCTGGCGCCGTCGCCCTCGGTGGTGCTGCTCGATGAACCCTTCTCCAATCTGGATGTGGAGGTGCGGCTGCGGCTGCGCAGCGAGTTGCCCGCCGTGCTGGCCCGCTGCGGCGCCAGTGGCCTGATGGTGACCCATGACCCGGAGGAGGCCCTGGCGATCTGCGACCGGGTGGGGGTGCTTCGCGACGGTGTGCTGCACCAGTGCGCTCCGCCGCGGCAGCTGGTCGACCAGCCCGCCACCGCCTTCGTCGGCCAGTTCGTGCTCCAGTCCAACCTGTTGCCGGCCCGCTGGCGGGGCCGGCGGCTGCAGACCGCCCTCGGCGAGCTCGAGCCCCTCTCCGGCGGCGACGCGGGCTCCGGGGGATCGGAGGCCGTTGAGGTGATGGTCCGCCCCCAGGCCCTGGAATTCCTGCCTGATGAGGAAGGAGCCGCCTGGATCACCGGCCGGGAGTTCCTCGGCCGCGAATGGCTCTATCAGGTGCAGCTCGGGGAGCAGCGGCTGCGCTGGCGGGCCCCCCTCGAGGCCGACCATCCCCATGGCCGCCGCGGCCGGCTGCGGTTCCGCTCCGGCGAGTCGGCGCTGCTGTTTCCCGGGGGCCGGCCCCTGGTGACCCTGCCGCCGGGGCGTCACGGGGAAGGCTTCAGCTCCCCGGACTGACCCCGGGATCGGCCGTCCCTGTCCTGCCACTGCTGCAGGGCCGGCCCGTGGCCGCCCACGCCGTCGTGCTCATCCCGTCCAGTCATTTTTGCTGCGGCGCAGGGCCGCCAGTTGTTCCGGATCCGCCGCCCGCACGAACAGGTTGGTGCGGCGTTCCTCGCCGATGCTGCTGGGGATCGTGGGCCCGGCCTGGGCGCGGGTGAGCCGCACCGCGGCCAGCCGTTCGGCGATGGCTCCGTCCCCCGGCCGCTGGGCGGCCGCCCAGCGCAGGTTCCCCTCGGTGTACTCATGGGCGCACCACACCCTGGTCGTCTCCGGCAGGGCCGCCAGCCGCTGCAGGGAGCGGTGCATCTGCTCGGGGGTTCCTTCGAACAGCCGGCCGCAGCCGGCGGCGAACAGGGTGTCGCCGCAGAACAGCTCCCCCTGCAGGGGCAGGTGGAAGGCGATGTGGGCACGGGTGTGGCCCGGCACCGCCAGCACCTCCACCGGCTGGCCCAGCAGGGTGAAGCGATCCCCGTCCGCCACCCCCCGGGTCTGGAACGGGATCCGCTCCCGGTCGTCGCGGGCCGCCACCACCGCGGCCCCGGGCCATTCCCGCAGCAGGGCGGGGGTGCCGCCGATGTGATCGCTGTGGTGGTGGGTGTGCAGCACGGCCACCAGCTCCAGCTGCCGCTGCCGCAGCCAGGCGACCGCCGGGTCCGCCACCGCCGGATCCACCAGCGCCGCCCGCCGGCCGTCGTGGAGCACGAACAGGTAGTTGTCCCGCAGCACGGGCAGCAGCGCCACCTGCAGGGGCTCCGGTCGTGACACCGGGGCTCCGGCTTCGGCGGTGGCTTCGGCGGGATCCGGCATCGTTACAGTCCAGGTTGCTGCTGGCTTCCATGATCACCGCCAACCAGCGGACCCCGATCACCGTCGCCCTGGCCAAGGGCGCCCTGCTGAAGGATTCGGTGCGCCGCTTCCAGGAGGCCGGCCTGGACTTCTCCGCCCTGCTGGAGGAGGACAACCGTCTGCTGATGGTGCCCAGCCGCTGCGGCACGGCCCGGGCCCTGCTCGTGCGCAACGCCGACGTGCCGGTCTATGTGGCCTACGGCCAGGCCCAGCTCGGGGTGGTGGGCTACGACGTGCTGCGGGAGCACCAGCTGCCGGTGGCCCAGCTGGTGGATCTGGGCTTCGGCGGCTGCCGCATGGCGGTGGCGGTGAAGGCGAGCAGCGGCTATCGCCGGGCTGCCGACCTGCCGGCCCACTGCCGGGTGGCGAGCAAGTTCACCCGCTGTGCCGAAGCCTTCTTCGAGCAGCTGGATCTGCCGGTGGAGCTGATCCATCTCACCGGGTCGGTGGAGCTCGGGCCGATCACGGGCATGTCCGAGGCGATCGTCGATCTGGTGGCCACTGGCCGCACCCTGCGGGACAACGGGCTGGTGGCGATCGAGGATCTGTTCAGCAGCACCGCCCGCCTGATCGGCCATCCCCTGGCCCTGCGGCTCGATGACGGCGCTCTCCAGGGTCTGGTGGAGCGGGTCGCCACCGCCCACCGGCTCGCCCCGGTGCCGTCCCCATGAGCAGTCTCGACGGCCAGCGGCTGCGGCGCCTGCTGCCCTACCTCGGCCGGGACCGCAAGCGTCTGCTGCTGTCCCTGCTGCTGCTCATCCCCCTGGCCCTGGCGGCCTCGGTGCAGCCGCTGCTGGTAGGCCAGGTGATCTCCAAGCTCCGGGGCGAGGAGGTGCTGCCGTGGCTGGCCCCCTTGCCGGTGCCGACGGCCCTGCGGGTGCTGGTGGCGATGCTGCTGGCGGCGGTGCTGCTGCGCCTCTCCCTCCAGGGCACCCAGACCTACAACGTGCAGGTGGTGGGCCAGCGCCTCACCGCGCGCATCCGCGACGACCTGTTCCGCCATGCGATGGCCCTGTCGCTGCGCTTCCATGACCGCACGCCCGTGGGCAAGCTGCTCACCCGCCTCACCAGCGACGTCGACGCCCTGGCCGAGGTGTTCGGCAGCGGCGCGGTGGGGGTGCTCTCCGATCTGGTCACCCTGCTGGTGATCGGCCTCACCATGCTTTCCATAGAGTGGCGCCTGGGGCTGCTGCTGCTCGTCAGCCAGGTGCCCGTCACCCTCGGGGTGCTCTGGCTGCAGGGCCGCTACCGCAAGGCCAACTACCGGGTGCGCGAGGAGCTCGGCCAGCTCAACGCCGACCTGCAGGAGAACCTTCAGGGCCTGGAGGTGGTGCAGATGTTCCGCCGCGAGGCCGTCAACGGCCAGCGCTTCTCCCAGACCACCGACGCCTACCGCCGGGCGGTGACCGGCACGATCTTCTACGACAGCGCCATCTCCGCCTTCATCGAGTGGGTGGCCCTGGCGGCCGTCGCGCTGGTGCTGGCCCTCGGCGGCGCCATGGTCACGGGTGGGGCCATGGGCCTGGGCACCCTGACCACCTTCATCCTGTTCTCCCAGCGGGTGTTCGATCCCCTGCGCCAGCTGGCGGAGCGCTTCACCCAGATCCAGGGGGGCCTGACAGCGGTGGAGCGCATCGGTGAGCTGCTGGAGCAGCCGATCGAGATCGCCGACCTGCCCACCAGCCAGCGCAGCGCCGCCGCCATGGTGTCGGGTGCGGAACGCTTCAGCCCCGGCGAGGTGGAGTTCGAGAACGTCTCCTTCGCCTACCGCCCCGACGACCCGATCCTCACCGATCTCTCCTTCCGCATCGCCCCCGGCGAGCACGTGGCGATCGTGGGTCCCACCGGATCCGGCAAGACCACCGTGATCCGTCTCCTCTGCCGGCTGTACGAACCCCAGCAGGGAACCATCCGCCTCGACGGGGTCGACATCCGCGAGCTGCCGATCGCCACCCTGCGCCGGCGCCTGGGGGTGGTGCTGCAGGACACGTTCCTGTTCAGCGGCAACGTGGCGGACAACCTCCGCCTTGATGCCGCCATCAGCGATGCCGATCTGGAGCGCCTCTGCGGCGACCTCGGCCTCGGCCCCCTGCTGGCCCGGCTGGGGGATGGGCTGGCCTCCGAACTGCGGGAGCGGGGTGGCAACCTCTCCTCCGGCGAACGCCAGCTGCTGGCGGTGGCGCGGGTGGCGATCCGCGACCCGTCGGTGCTGGTGATGGACGAGGCCACGGCCTTCATGGATCCCTCCACTGAAGCCACCCTGCAGCGGGACCTGGACACCCTGCTCAGCGGTCGCACCGCCATCGTCATCGCCCACCGCCTGGCCACCGTGGAGGCGGCCGACCGCATCCTGGTGCTGCGCCGCGGCCGCCTGATCGAGGAGGGCAACCACCGGGAGCTCCGGGCCGTCGGCGGGCTCTACGCGCAGCTGGCGGAACTGCAGGAGAAGGGACTGGCCACGCTCTGAGGGCCGGTCGGCTGGGCCGGCAAGGCCAGGTCGTCCGCCAGCCAGGCGTCGATCAGGGCCGCCAGCTCGCGGGGCGTCTCGACCATCGGCAGGTGGCCCACCCCGGAGAGGATCACCAGCTGGTGGTCGGGGCTGTAGCCGGCCAGATGGCGCACGTAGCGGGGCTCCATCACCTGGTCACGGCTGCCGGCAATCCAGAGGCTGGGCACCGAGAGGGCCGCAGCCAGCCTCGGCAGTTGCCGAACGGCCCCCCGGTTGGTGCTGCAGGCCAGCAGTCCCCGGGCGGCGCGGTCGTCGGCCAGCAGCGGGCTGCGGATCGCCCCCGTGCCGGGCAACCGGGCCAGCCAGGCCGGCCGCCAGCGCAGAAAGGCGGCCCCGCCCCGACGCACCCGGGCGAAGGGGCGGGGCTGGAACACACCGCCCCCCGCCGCGATCTGCACCAGACCCCGCAGCTGTCCCCCCAGCAGGGGCGCCGCATGCAGCGCCACGCTGCCCCCCAGGGAGTGGCCCAGCAGCACCACCGGTCGCCCGGCGGCCTCCCGCTGGACGGCCTCCGCCAGCCAGCGTCCGTAGCTGGCCAGGCTGGCCTGCAACCCCCGGGGCCGGTCGCTGGCGCCGAACCCGGGCAGATCGGGGCACCACAGCGTCCAGCGGGGTGCCAGTTCCTGCCGCAGCGGGTGCCACAGACGCCCCGCCAGCAACCAGCCGTGCACGCCCACCAGCAGGGGGGACACGGGCGTCACCGATGCCGGGGCCGCCTGGGTCCGATCGGAGTCGGTGGAAGGGACGCCCAGGAGGGTTGCCGCGTCAATCCCCCACCCTGCCGCAGTCCGGCCGGCATCCGCCAGGATCTTCAGAACGCGTAGCCCTCTCGCCGTGCCCGGGACCCTTCCGCTGATGACCGACCTCTACGGGCCCGGGCACCGCCTCTGCGCCTGCCCCAACCCCAGCCTGGAGCTGGTGCTCAGCCAGGCCCGGCCGATCGACCTGATCGAGCTGGAAGCGCTCTGTGATGCCGTGGGCTGGAGCCGCCGTCCGTTGCGGCGCGTGCGCAAGGCCCTCCAGCACAGCCTGCTCCAGGTGGGGCTCTGGCGCCATGACGCCCGCCTGCCGCGGCTGGTGGGCTTCGCACGCTGCACCGGTGACGGGGTGGTGGAGGCCACCGTCTGGGATGTGGCGGTCCATCCCCGCTACCAGGGGGCCGGCCTGGGCAAGGAGCTGATGGACTACGTGCTCGAGCAGCTGCGGGCCATGGGCATCGACCGGGTGAGCCTGTTCGCCGACCCCGACGTGGTGGGCTTCTATGCCGCTCAGGGCTGGGAGCTGGAGCCGCTGCAGCGCCGCTGCGCCTTCTGGTACGCCCCCTGAGGGGCGGGCCCGTAATAGCGGGCGGCCAGCTGCTCCTCCGGGGTGCCGCGGCGCCAGTCGCGGCGCAGGCGGGCATTGGCCAGCATCGTCTGCCACACCCCCAGCCGGCGCCAGCGGCGGCCGTTGACCCGCAGGGCCGGCGCCAGGAGGGCGATCCTGGCCAGGGGCCGCAGCCGCTGCAGGAACTCCAGGTCCTCCATCAGGGGCAGTGGGGCGATGCCACCGGCGGCATCGTGCAGGTGCCGGGCCAGCAGCAGCCCCTGGTCGCCGTAGGGCAGCTGGCGCCAGCGGCTGCGCAGCGCCACCGCCAGCTCCACCAGGCGCAGGGCCGGATCGTCGCCGGCGATGCGCAGCCGGAAGGCCCAGGCGGTGGACGCCCCGCCGTCGATGGCGGCGGCCAGGGCCTCGGCCCATCCCGGCGGCAGGCGCACGTCCGCGTGCAGCAGCAGCAGCCACGGGGCCGTGCTGCCGGCCACCCCAGCGGCCAGCTGGCCGCCGCGGCCACCGCCCTGGTGCAGCACCACGGCGCCGGCCAGGGCGGCCAGCCGCGGGGTGGCATCGGTGCTGCCGCCATCCACCACCAGCACCTCCCGGACCAGCGACGGCGCCGTGGCCAGATCGGCCAGCAGCATCGGCAGGCCCCGGGCCTCGTTGAGGGCGGCGATCACCACGCTCAGGGGGGGGCTCATCGCCAGCGGTCCAGGTCGGCGGGGCGGTCGAGATCGTGGCGCTCCGCCAGCAGGGTCGTGCCCAGGCCGGCCCGATGGGCCTGCTGGAGGGTCTGCTCCAGCACCCGGTCGCTGCCCCAGTCGATCCCGCTGAACACCTGGGGCGTTGCCCGGCGCCGGCCGATCAGCCAGTAGCCCCCGTCGCCGGCGGGGCCCAGCACCAGGTCGCTGTGCGCGAGCGCCCGGAACGCGGCCAGCAGGTCGTCGGCCGTCAGCTCCGGCAGGTCGCTGCCGATCAGCACCACCGCGGCGGCCCCCTCCCGCCAGCCGCGCCGCATCTGGCGCTGCATCCGCAGCCCCAGGCTGCCCGTACCCTGGTCGACCACCCGGTCGACACCGAGCCGGCGTCCCCAGCGGGCCGCCGCCCCGGCACCCAGGCCGCTGCTGGCCAGCACCAGCCGCAGGCCAGCCATCGCCCGGCGGGCCTCGGCCGAGGCGGCCAGCCCGTGCTGGGTGAGACGGGCCTGGATCGCGGCCGCCCGCCCCGTCCCCACGCCGGGAACGAGGCGGCTCTTGCAGCGACCCGGCGCCGGCCAGCGGGCCAGCATCACCAGCTGGGGCGGCCCGGTTCCCCGGTCCCTCGGCGGTCTCAACCCTCGCGCGGCAGTTCGGCGGGACGCACGGTGAGGTTCTGACGGGAGCCGTTGCGCTGCACGGTGATCGTCAGCGGCTCGCCCACCTTGCCCCGGTCGACGGCCAGCTGCACCTCCGAGGCGTTCTTCACCGCCTTGTCGCCGACCTTCTCGATCAGGTCGCAGGGCTTCAGACCACCCCGGGCCGCCGGGCTGTTGTCCATCACCTCGACCACCACCACCCCGTTCACCTCGGGCAGGCGGCACTCGTTGGTGGTGGCGTTGATCTCCTTGGCCAGCTGGGGGGTGAGGGCCTGCAGGCGCACGCCGATGTAGGGGTGGCTGGCGTAGCCGCGCTCGAGGATCTGGGCGGCGATCTGGCGGGCCGTGTTGATCGGGATCGCGAAGCTCAGGCCCGCCCCCGGCGCCTGGCGAATGGCGGTGTTGATGCCGATCACCTGGCCCCGGTCGTTGATCAGGGGCCCGCCGCTGTTGCCGGGGTTCACGGCCGCGTCGGTCTGGATGTAGGGCACCCGCTGGCCCTCACCCACGGCGTTGGTGCGCTGGATGGCGCTGATGATCCCCGCCGTGACCGTGTTGTCGAGGCCGAGGGGGTTGCCGATGGCGATCGCCCATTCCCCTGGCCGCACCTTGTTGGAGTCGCCCAGGGTGGCGACCGGCAGCTTGGAGGCCACCACCTTCACCACCGCCACGTCGGTGAGGGGGTCGGCCCCCAGCACCTTGCCGGTGAAGCTGCGGCCGTCGGGCAGGGTGACGCTCACCTCGCTGGCGCCCTCCACCACGTGGGCGTTGGTGAGCAGCACCCCGTCGGAGCGGGTGATGAAGCCCGACCCCTGGCCCTGCTGCTGCTGAATGGCCGGACCGCGGCCGAAGATGCCCCCCAGGGGGTTCACGGTGCGCTTGACCGTGTCGATGCGCACCACCGCCGGACCGGCCTTCTCGACGGCATCGACGATCACCGAGCTGCTGGGTTGCAGGGAGGGGCCGGGCGCCGCATCGCTGATGGGGGGCTGCTCGGGCTGGCGCACCCCCGGCAGGGCCAGGCGGGTGCCCGTGCAGGAGGTCAGCAGGCCTGCCGCGGCCGCCAGCAGGGTGAGGCGTGACAGGAGACGGGGCTGGACCATCGGAGGTGGGCGGTCGGCGCTGAGGGAGTCATTAAAGACGAACCTCCGGGCCTGGGATGCCTATATTCGGCCATCGCGTCGTGGGCTCCTGGTGCAGCAGGGTGATCAGCTGTGGCACCGGGTGAGCCAGGATCTTCAGGGCAGGCTCAGCAAGCCCACCTACGAGACCTGGATCCGCCAGGCCCGCTGCCGCCACTACGCCGACGGCCTGCTGCGCCTCGAGGCCCCCAACAGCTTCGCCTGCGGCTGGCTGCGCAAGAACTATCTGGTCATGATCGCCGCGGTGGCCAGCGAGCACGCCGGCCGGCAGGTGCGGGTGGAGGTGGAGGTGGCCCCCGATGCCGAACCCCTGGGCGGGCCCCCGGAGCTGGTGGGCGAGAACGGTGCCGGCGCGCCGCCGCCGGCCGCCGCGGCGCCCGAGCGGCCGCATCCCTCCCCAGCGGGCGGCGCGGCCACCCCTGCCCGGCCCCTGCCCGTCCAGCAACGCCCCGGGGCGGGCCTCAACACCCGCTACGTGTTCAACCGCTTCGTGGTGGGGGCCAACAGCCGCATGGCCCACGCCGCCTCCCTGGCGGTGGCCGAGGCGCCGGGCCGGGAGTTCAACCCCCTGTTCATCTGCGGCGGGGTGGGGCTGGGCAAGACCCACCTGATGCAGGCCATCGGCCACTACCGGCTGGAGATCGACCCGGAGGCGCGGGTGTTCTATGTGAGCACCGAGACCTTCACCAATGACCTGATCCAGGCCATCCGCAAGGACGGCATGCAGGCCTTCCGGGATCGCTACCGGGCCGCCGACCTGATCCTGGTGGATGACATCCAGTTCATCGAGGGCAAGGAGTACACCCAGGAGGAGTTCTTCCACACCTTCAACGCCCTGCACGAGGCCGGCCGCCAGATCGTGATCGCCAGCGACCGGCCCCCCAGCCAGATCCCCCGGCTGCAGGAGCGGCTGATCTCCCGCTTTTCGATGGGGCTGATCGCCGACATCCAGATCCCCGATCTCGAGACCCGGATGGCGATCCTGCACAAGAAGGCGGAGGCGGAGCAGGTGGCCCTGCCCCGGGAGCTGATCCAGTACATCGCCGGGCGCTTCACCTCCAACATCCGCGAACTCGAAGGCGCCCTCACCCGGGCGGTGGCCTTCGCCTCGATCACCGGCCTGCCGATGACCGTGGAATCGCTCGCGCCGATGCTCGATCCGGTCGGCAATGAGGTGGCGGTCACCCCCCAGCAGGTGCTGGAGAAGGTGGCCGAGGTGTTCGAAGTGCGCATCGAGGAGATGCTCAGCCCCAGCCGCAAGCGGGCCGTGAGCCAGTCGCGCCAGGTGGGGATGTACCTGATGCGCCAGAACACCAATCTGTCGCTGCCGCGCATCGGTGAAGCCTTCGGCGGCAAGGATCACTCCACCGTGATGTACGCGGTGGAGCAGGTGGAGAAGAAGCTCAGCAGCGATCCCGCCCTGGCCCGCCGGGTGCAGCAGGTGCGCGACCTGCTGCAGATCGCCTGCCGCCAGCGCCGCTGAGGCTCAGCCCGCGCCGGTGAGGGGCCGGGCCGGATCGAGCCCCTCCACCTCCCCGTGGAACACCCGGCTGGCGGTGATGTCCTCGGCCTCGATCGTCATCAGGTCGGTCTTGGAGAGGGCCCGCCCCATGCCGCTGAACAGACGGTTGGCCTGGCGCATGCGGGCCCGGTCGATGGCGTTGCGGATCGAGCGGGCATTGGCGAAGAAGGGCAGCTGCATGCGGCGCTGGATGTATTCCGCGAAGGCGGCGGCCGCCTCGGGGCTGAAGCGGTAGTTCTCCGCCGCCAGGATCAGCTGGGCGATCGCCAGCAGCTCGCTGGCGGAGTAGTCGGGGAAGTCGATGTGGTTCGCCACCCGCGAGGAGAGGCCCGGATTGCTCTGGTAGAAGACGTCCATCCGCTCCTTGTAGCCGGCGAAGATCACCACCAGGTCGTTGCGGTTGTTCTCCATCACCTGCAGCAGGATCTCGATCGCTTCGGCGCCGTAGTCCCGCTCGTTCTCGGGCCGGTAGAGGTAGTAGGCCTCGTCGATGAACAGCACGCCGCCCATCGCCTTCTTGAGCATCTCCCGGGTCTTGGGGGCCGTGTGGCCGATGTACTGGCCCACCAGATCGTCGCGGGTGGCCGTCACCACATGGCCCTTGCGGACATAGCCGAGCCCGTGCAGGATCTTCGACATCCGCTCCGCCACCGTCGTCTTGCCGGTGCCGGGCCGGCCGGTGAACGACATGTGCAGGCTGGGGGGCGCCGTGTCGAGGCCCACCTGGGTGCGGGCCCGGTTGATCACCAGCAGGGCGGCGATCTCGCGGATGCGGGCCTTCACCGGCCGCAGGCCGATCAGCTCCCGGTCGAGCTGGTCGAGCACCTCCTTGATGCCGGCGGCGTCGTAGGCCGCCCGCAGATCCACCAGCCGCGACTCCTGCGGCGTGTCCCCGTCGTCTCCGTCGGCAGCGGCGCCCTCAGAGGAGACCATCGATCGCCCGCGCGAAGGTTTCCTCCGGCTCGCCGATGGGGTCCTCGTCGGCTTCGGCCCGCACGGTGAGGTTCACGTAGGTGCGGCCGAAGCTGATGTCCGGGAAGCGGCCCTCCTGCTCCGAGAGGCCGTTCAGGCGCTCCAGGAACACGCGGGTGCGTTCGTAGTCGTCGAACTCGATGCGGCGCTCGAGCCGATCGGGGCGGGGCCGTCGGGTCCAGGGCTGATCCATGGGTCCGACCCTAGATCAGCCCGGATCGTCGAGGCAGTCGGTGCGGGCCACGCACAGGCGGGCGGCCCAGGCGGCGGCATGGGCGCGGTTGGCCGCCTGCTCCGCCGGCGCCTCGGTGCTGAGCGGATGGGGGAAGGTGCCGGCGATGGCCGCGTTGGTGACGCAGAACATCGCCTTCTGGAAACTCATGCAGATCTTCACCCGCATGTCCCCGCCGCCGCGGATGCCGGCGAGGTAGCGGTCGCGCAGCCGCTCGGGGAGGTGGCGGTACATGTCCTGCATCAGCAGGCTGGGCGGGATGCCCGACCCCATGGTGGGCAGCGGGTCGGCGTAGAGGGCGCCGTACATGAACTGGGCCTGGTCGGGGGAGATCTGCTGGGCCTGGGCGTTGAAGGACACCGTGCCCAGGAACGGGGTGCCGCGCAGGAACACCGCCTCCACGTAGGGCACGGCCACATCCCCGAGGAAGGTGAGACCGGCCTCGGGGGGCAGCACCCAGAAGGAGCTGCCGGCCACCTCCACCGCATAGGTGATCGGCGCCCCCGCCGCCGCCACCAGGCCCTCCTTGATGAACGTGACCACGGAGGCGATCGAATCCACGCGCCCGTCCCGCTCGGCCCGCGCCAGATCCAGGAAGAGATCGCTCATCACCCGCCAGAACTGGCCGAGGGCATGGGTGGTGGCGGCCGAGCGGATCAGTTCCGTGAGGAACTGGGGGAAGAGCGGGTTGAGCACCGCCAGCAGGGGATCGCGCCGGGTCTTGCGGGCGACGATGGCGGCGCAGCTGGCGGCGAAGGCCTCGCTGTCGAGATAGGCATCGAGGCCGCCGGTGCCGTGCCAGAGCATCGCCTTCTGGCAGTACTCCGCGTATTCGAAGTTGATCCGGTCGTGCAGCAGGTGGCGCCAGATCTTCGCCGGGCTGAGGTCGCCGTCGAGGAAGCGGAAGACCGGGAAGGGATTGAGGAACTGCTTCTCGGCCTGGTGGATGAGATTGATGCTGTAGGCATCCAGCACCTCGCCGTAGCTTTCCAGCACGTCCACCACCTGGACCAGGTGATCGGGGGATTCGGCCAGCAGGGTGTGACCGGCGAGCAGCGTTTCCACCAGATCGCCGCTGGTGGGGCGGCCCCCGGCGAAGGTGAGGGGCGGTTTGGGGGAGCGGGGAATCGGTCTCATGTCAGCAGCCCTCCGCCCTGGAGGGCCGCCACCAGCGCCGGCAGCTGGGCCATGGCGGTGGTGGCCTGTTCGCTGAGGCGGCCCAGGCCGAAGGGCAGCACCCCCAGGGCCACCACGCCGCTGGCCAGGGCCAGGGCGGGCAGGGTTTCCCGCAGGGCCACCGCCGGCAGTCGCACCTCCAGGCGGGAGTCCGCCACCGGATCGCCGCTCGGGGGGGTCACCGCCAGGCGGCCGAAGAAGGCCCGGTTCACCAGCAGCAGGAAGTACACCGCCGTCAGACCCGAGCCCACCATGCACAGCAGGGTGGCCACCGGGAAGGCGCCCAGGCTGCCGCGGAACACCAGGAATTCGGAGATGAAGCCCGCCATGCCGGGCATGCCGGCGCTGGCCATCACCCCCAGGATCATCAGGGTGCCGGTGAACGGCAGGCCCCGCTCGGGGTTGAGCAGGCCCCGCAGCACCTCCAGGTCCCGGGTGCGGGTCTTGCGGTAGACGATGCCCACCAGCAGGAACAGCAGGGCGGAGATCAGCCCGTGGCTGACCATCTGGAAGACGGCCCCCAGCAGGCTGACCGGGGTGGCGGCCGCCGCCGCCAGCAGGATGTAGCCCATGTGGCCCACCGAGCTGTAGGCCACCATCCGCTTCATGTCCCGCTGGGCGATGGCCGCCAGGGAGCCGTACAGCACCGACACCGCCGCCCAGCCCGCCAGCCAGGGGGCCAGCAGGGCCCAGGCCTCGGGGAACATCCCCAGGCAGAAGCGCAGCAGGCCGTAGGTGCCCAGCTTCAGCAGCACCCCCGCCAGCAGCACCGACACGGGGGTGGAGGCCTCGGTGTGGGCGTCGGGCAGCCAGGTGTGGAACGGCACCAGGGGGATCTTGATGGCGAAGCCGATCAGCAGCGCCCCCAGCAGCGCCAGCTGGGTGCCCATGCCCAGCTGGGCGGTGGTGACCGGGTTGATGCTGAAATCCGCCTGGCCGGTGAACAGGGAGAGGCCGAGGAAGGCGCCCAGGATCAGCACCCCGGAGACGGCGGTGAAGATCAGGAACTTGGTGGCGGCGTAGCTGCGGTTGGCGCCGCCCCAGATGGAGATCAGCAGCCAGAGGGGAATCAGCTCCAGCTCGTAGAAGAGAAAGAACAGCAGCAGGTTTTCGGAAAGGAACGCCCCGTTCACCGCCCCGCTGATGGTCAGCAGCAGGGCGAAGTACAGCCGGGGGCGCTGGCTGAGGTCGCGGGTGCAGATCCCCGACACCAGGGTGAGGCCGGCGTTCACCAGCACCAGGGGCATGGCCAGGCCATCGACGCCCAGGCGGTAGTCGAGGCCGATGCTGTCGACCCAGGCGAAGGACTCCTGCAGCTGCAGACCCGCCTGGCCGGGGTCGAAGGCCAGCAGCACCCGCAGGCTCCAGAGCAGCTGCAGACCCAGCAGGGCCAGGGCGGCACGGCGGATGCGCTCGGTGGCCAGTTCGCCCGGCCAGCAGAGCAGGCCGAGGGCGCCGGCGAAGGGAATCAGGAGCAGGGCGCTCAGCATCGTGCGATCAGCTCCCCAGCCAGGAAAGGCTGCCGACCAGCAGCACGATCGCGGCCACCACCGTGAAGACGTAGGTCTGCAGCCGGCCGCTCACCCCCAGCTTGAGGCTCTCGGCCGAGCCCATCGAGACGGCGGCGATGCGGTTGACCATGCCGTTGACCACCAGCTGGTCGAAGCCGTTGGTGATCCGGGCCAGGCCGGCCACGAAGGCCACGATCGTGGCCCGGTAGATGCGGTCGGTGTAGAAGTCGAAGGCCAGCAGGTCCTGCAGCACCCGCAGGGGCCGCAGCACCGAGCGGGACCAGAAGGTGTCCAGCGGCACCAGGCTGCCCACCAGCAGGCCGCCCAGGCCGCTGCCCACCAGGACCAGGGCCGTGCCGCCCGAGAAGGCGCCGATGCCGGGAACCCGGTCGATGCGGGCCATGACCAGCGGTGTCACCAGCACCAGCACGGCGACCGTGACCATGGGCAGGGCCATCAGCCAGTTCACCTCCGGGGTCCGCCGGGTCTTGGGGTGCGGCGCACCCAGGAACACCTGGCGGTAGACCCGGGTGAGGTTGAGGGCGGTCAGGGCGTTGGTGAGCAGCACCACGGCGGCGAAGAACGGGGCCCGCGAGCCCAGGCCCTCGAGCATCAGGCCGAAGCTCCAGAAGCAGCCCAGGGGCAGCAGGCCGGTGAGCCCCGCGGCCCCCACCAGGAAGCCGGTGGTGGTGGCGGGCATGCGGGTGCCGAGGCCGCCCAGTTCGGTGAGGTCCTGGCAGTTGGTGGTGGCGATGACGCTGCCGACGCTCATGAACAGCACCGCCTTGGCCAGGGCATGGGAGAAGAGCAGCAGCAGGGCGATGAAGGGCTGCTGCAGGGCGATGGCGATGAACACCAGCCCCAGGTAGGAGGTGGTGGAGTAGGAGCAGGCCCGCTTGAGGTCGACCTGGGAGATCGCCACCAGGGCGCCGCCCAGGGCACTGATGGTGCCCACCGCCAGCAGCACGTCGATGGCCACCGGCGAGATCAGCAGCAGCGGCATCACCTTGAGGAGCACCACGGCGCCGCAGGTCACCACCACGGAATTGCGCAGGATCGAGGCCGGATTCGGCCCCTCCATCGCCTCATCCAGCCAGAGGTGCATCGGGAACTGGGCGCACTTGCCCATCGGCCCGGCGATGAGGGCCAGGCCCAGCAGGGTGGCCCCCAGGGCCGGCAGGGTCTCGTTGGCCGACCAGGCGTAGAGGTCGTTGAACTCCAGCGATCCGGCCCAGGCCGACAGCGTCACCACCCCCATCAGCAGCAGCACATCCCCCACCCGCTTGGTGAGGAAGGCGTCGCGGGCGGCGGTCACCACCAGCGGCTGGGCGTACCAGAAGCCCACCAGCAGGTAGGTGGAGAGGGTGAGCATCTCCAGCAGGAAATAGCTCATGAACAGGTTGCTGCTCAGCACCACCCCGGCCATGGCCCCCTCGAAGAAGCCCACCAGGGCATAGAAGCGGGCCAGGGACCATTCCTTGTCGAGGTAGCCGAGGGCGAAGACCTGCCCCACCAGGCTCAGGCCGGTCACCAGCTCCAGGGCCGCCAGGTTGGTGAGGGACAGATCGAAGCCGATGCGCAGATCCAGATCGGCGGCCGAGAACCAGGCGATGTCGAGGTGCTGGGGCCCGAGGGCCAGCACGGCCCGCAGCACCAGGCTGCCGTGCAGCACCGCCAGCAGGGTGACGAGCAGGTTGAGGTAGGCCGCCGGACGGGGACCGTTGCGCTTCACCCAGCCCGCCGCCCAGGGCAGCGACAGCAGCATGCCGCTGAACCCGTAAAGGGGAATCAGCCAGCTGAGCTGGATCGACAGGGGAAGGGTGTCCGGCAAAGGGGGAGAGACGTCAGAAGGTGGCCCGTTGCAGGGCCCTGGACGGGACGGCGGCAAGGCTGCCGATCCAGGCCGCCAGATCCTCCCCATGCTGCTGTTCTTCGTCCCGCAGGGCACGGAAGAAGGACGCATTGTTGCCATCGCCGATCAGCAGGCAGAAGCGCATCGCTTCGCCGTAGTGCTGGATCAGGTCCTCCTCGAGGACGGCATTGAGGCGCAGCAGACCCTCCAGGTCGGCGGCGTGGCCGACCGGACGCAGCTGGGAGGCGGCGGGGGCCACTCCCAGCTGCAGCATGCGCTGCACCAGCCGTTCGGCGTGCCGCATCTCCTCGACGGTCTCCTGGCGGAACCGTTCGGCGGCACTGGTGTCGCCCCAGAGCTCCACAAGGGAGGCCTGGGTCATGTACTGCTGCACGGCCGACAGCTCCAGACTCAACGCGCGGCCCAGGTAGCCGAGGACGCGCGGATGGGCGGCGTCCATGGGGATCAGCCCCTGCGGCCGACGCCGGAGGCCGCCAGGGCCGGCTCCACCTCGCTGTGGGGACGGGCAATGATGTGGGCCGCCACCAGGCCGTCGCCGACCCGCTCGCAGGCATCGGCGCCGGCCCGCACGGCGGCGTTCACGGCGCCGGTCTCACCGCGGACCATCACGGTGACGTAGCCGCCACCGACGAACTCCCGGGCGATCAGGGTGACTTCCGCGGCCTTGGTCATGGCGTCCGCCGCCTCGATCGCCGGCACCAGGCCCCGGGTTTCGATCAGACCGAGGGCGATGCCGTGGATGGTGGGGGCCATGGAGGGGGTACGGGGAGTGGGGGTCTTGGGGGGGGTGCCGGCACCGCCGCTGTCGCGGCGGCTGGGGCTCGAGGCGCTGGAGCGCTGGCTGGTCGCCGTGGCGGCCTTGGCGGTGGTCCGGCGCGGCTGCCGGGTCGCCGGGCTGGAGCGGGCCGCCCGTGGGGCCCGGGTGGTGGCCGCCGGTTTGGGGTCCGCCGGCTTGGCCACGGCCGCCGGTGGCAGGGCCGGCGGGCTGCCGCCTCCGGCCGCCCCCCCGGCCGCCGCTGCAGGAGCGGAGGCCGGCGCCGCCGCCGGGGGGGCCGGGGCCGGTGTGACGGTGGCGTCGGGACCGGAGCGGGGGGTGCGGCTGGCCATGGAACGGGCGGGGGGAGGAGGAACGGGCGGGGCGGCGATGGGAGGGGCGCTTACCCGTCCGGTTCCCAGAAGTCGATGATGCCGCCGATGGTGAGATCGGTGTGCGTTTCGGGGTTGCCGCAGGCGAAGCGGGCGGCCGAGCCGCTGGCGGTGAAGACCCAGTTGCCTGGGGAGGCCCCGACCGGATCCACGGCGACGCTGAGCTTGCCTTTGGTGTTGCGCAGCACCCGCAGGTTCCAGTGCTCGAGGCCGGGCACCCGCTGGGTGCAGACCAGAGATCCGGTGACCTGCATGATCTCCATCAGGCCTTGCCTCCCTGGGGCGCCGGCGCAGCGCTGGGGGTGCCGCTCGCTGGCGGGGTGGCCTTGCCGGCGTCGGGGTCCCAGTGGTCGATGATCCCCACGATCGTGAGGTCGCTCGGGTACGACTTGCTGCCCGCCGCCTCGCGGGCGGCGGAACTGCCGACGCAGATCACCCAGTCGCCCGGGATGCAGCCCACCGCGTCGACGGCCACCTTCTGGGTGCTTCCGTCCTGGACCACCTGCAGGTGCTTGTGCTCGAAATCGGGGATGCGGTTGGTGGAGACCAGGGGTTTGACCACCTTGCAGATCAACATGGTCAGTGCCCTCCTGCGGTGGTGAGGCTGATGGTGGAACCTACCGCCTCGGCGGGCGCGTGGCGCTCCTGATCGCGGACTGTGAGCAGGGCATGGAGCAGGCCCTGGGCGAAGAGGTCGGAATAGCGGTTCTCGATCGCCTCCTGAACCCGGCGGGCGTGGCGCACGGCCCGCTCGCGGGCGCCGGGCACGTTGCCGTTGTAGTCGAAGCGGACCACCACGGGCACCGGCAGGCCCCGGGAGACGTTGAGGCCCTTGAAGATCTTCACGCCCACGTCCATGTCCGGGGCGCCCTCCTCCACCGTGTCCATGTAGGCGAAGTAGGTGAGATTGCGCAGGTGGATCTCCTTGAAGCCGATGCCCACGCCGATGAAGCGCTCCGCATGGCCTGCATCGGCGTAGTGGCCGTCGTGGTACTGGCGGACGTAGTCGATCTGGGAGATGTTGTGCTCCAGCAGCCGGGCGATCAGCCGCACCATGCCGGGATCGGGGGCGGAGGCCGCCGCGGCTTCCGCCAGTTCGGCGATCCGGCGCCGGGCCTCCTCGGGAGCCAGGTGGCGGGTGGCCTCATACACCGTGGCGGCATCGAGCCACTGATCCAGGCGGGTGCTGCCGTCCATGCCCGGCACGTGCACCCGGATGGCGTCGGTGTCGGTGTCGATCCCCAGCAGCAGCAGGTCGACGGAGGCGCCGCAGCAGAAGCTGTTCTCCACGGCCTGCTGAAACTCCATCAGCCGCTGGCGGCCGCAGCTGGCCGCCAGGGCGTCGTCACTGCCGTGGGCGGCGCAGCCCTCGTGGCTCGGGTCAAGGGAACTGAAGTGGTAGAGCACCACCTTCAGGTAGCGGGTGTCCTCGTGGGCAGGATTGGGGACGCCCTCCCGGTAACGGCGGTGTTCGGTCTTGACCCAGCGGTTGACCGTGTTCTCCACATCGAACAGGGCCCCGGCATGGGGACGGCGCCGCACCGAACTGAAGGGCAGCCGCAGGGCGAAGGCGATGGCATGGGCCAGGCGGCCATCGGCGCAGGGGGTCACATCCAGCAGGTGGAAACCGCAGGAGAGCAGGAAGGCGTTGAAGTCCTCGGCGGCGGCGCTGCCGGGCTGGCCATGGAGCGGATCGTCGCGGAAGAAGCCGTCACTGGTCTGTTCGTAGGTCTCGAAGACGCACCAGGCGAACAGGCTGCGCATGTCGAGCTGGCTGACCCAGGCCTTCTCCAGGATCGGCAGGGGCAGGCTGAAGCCCAGTTCCGCCTGGGCCAGGGCCTGGGCCCGCTCGACGAAGTCATCCTCGTGCTGGAGGGCGGAGAGCCGCTTGAGCACGGGCACGATCCGATCGAAGGCGTCCTTGACGCCACGGTCGTAGTTCTCGAGGGCGGCATTGGCCGCATGGTCGGTGAGCGGATGGGGGCTGCCGGTGGCTCCCTGGCCCAGCCGCACCGCCGCCAGGCGCCGGGAGAGGTCGGCGCCGGAGGGGGCATCGGGACGGCGCCGGGGGGCTCTCGGAGCGAGGGGACGGATCGTGGGGGCCGGGCGGCGGGGCATCAGGGGTTCAGCCGCGGGCTCCGCCGGAGACCGTGATCAGGGAGCCGGCGCTGGTGCTGCCGCTGGATCCGGTGATCTTGTTGGTGGGCTCGGGCACGGCCTCGTTGCGCTTGTTCTGGAAGCCGGGCATCGCCGACATCGGGCCGACGCGGCTGGGGTTGCGGCGACGGGCCGAGGCCCCTTCGGTGCCGGTGACATGCTTGCCCCGGTCCCAGTCGTCGCCGGTGATGTTGAGGCCGGCGGAGATGCCCTCGCCGGTGACCCGGGAGGTGGGACGGGCGTCCTCATCGACGGTCACCGGAGCTGCCGCGGCCGGCGGCCGCAGCCGCACCCGCTCCTGGCTGGGGCGGTCGAAGCGGAACTGCTCGGTGCCGGTCACCTTGTCGGCGGCCATGTCGAAGGGGCCGGTGATGCGGTTCCCCTGCTCGTAGCTGTTGCCGGTCACCCCACCGGGGCGCTGACGGGCGCTCTGGGCGGCCCGGGCCGGGGACTGGACGCTGAACTGTTGCCAGGGCTGGGCGCTGAGGGGCTGGGGAAAATCGGCGTCCTCCCGGGTGGCGGCCCCGCAGGCCTCGGCCATCTGGTCGCCGCCGATGTAGGGGGTGCCGGTGATGTCCTCGCAGGCGCCGCGCTCGGCACCGGTCATGGCGCCACCGATGCCGGGCTGGATGCCAGTCATCACGGTGCCCATGCGCACCGGGGTGCGCTGGCGGATCTCGGCCACCTTGGTGGAGGGGCACCAGGTGCCGGCCTCCTCGAGGCCGGCATAGGGGGTGCCGGTGACGGCCTTGCAGGTGCCGGGCTCATCGCCGGTGACCTTCTCGGAGCGGCCGGTGCGGGTGCCGCTCACCACCAGGGCCTTGTTGGTGACACTGAAGCCCACCTTGGGGGCTTCAGGAGTCGGTTTGGTGCCGCAGAAATGTTCGTACTGCTGGGTGCCGATGTATTCGTCGCCGGTGACCAGGCGGCAGGAGCCCGGTTCGTCGCCGGTGACGTGCTCGCTGCGGCCCACATGGGTGCCGGTGATGCCGGTGCCCCGCAGCGTGTGCAGGCTGCTGACCTTGGCCGGGGCGCGGCCGGGGACCTGGGACTGGTCGCCCACGTACTGGGTGCCGGTGAGCTGGCGATGGGCGCCGGGCTCATTGCCGGTGACCCGTTCGGACCGTTCCACGATCACCCCGGAGACCGGGCGGCCGGCGGTGGTGCGGGTCAGACCCACCTTGCGGGGGGAGGGGCTGGTGGTGCCGCACCAGGCGGCGCTCTGGTTGGCGGAGATGTACTCGGTGCCGGTGACGTTCTTGCAGGTGCCGGGTTCGTCGCCGGTGACCTTTTCGGAGCGGCCCACTTCGTTGCCGGTCACCCGGTTGCCGTGGCTGGTGGCGCTGACCCGCACCTTGGCGGGCTGCAGGGGCGTGGGATCGCTCTGGCAGAAGGTGCGGAAGATCTCGGCCCCCAGGTACTCGGTGCCGGTGACGGGCCGGCAGGTGCTGGCCTCGTTGCCGGTGGTCTTGAGGGAGCGGTTGGCCTGGGTGCCGGTGACCACCTGGCCGCGGACCGTCTCGCTCACCCCCACCTTCCAGTGGGCATCGGCGGCGGCATCGATCTTGGCCTGGCCACGCCGGGGGCCGGTGGGGCGGGAGCCGCCGCTGCGGGAGCTGCCGGCGGAGCCCACCTTGCACTTGAGTTCCCGAACCTTCTGGGCCAGCTCGCGGCTGCTCATGTCGGGGTTCGACTGGCGGGCCACCGAGGCGGCGACGGAGCTGGTGGGGGCGCTGGCGGACTTGCCCCGTTTGGAGAGGGCTTCGCGGCGGGCCATGACGATGGCCCGGCTGGGGTTGTGCTGGGCGGTGCGCTTGGGGGTGCCGTTGCGGCGCTCCCCGTTGCGGGCGCCGCGGTTGGCCAGCGATGCCCCCAGACCGGAGGACGCGGGGGCGGGGGCAGCGGCGGCGGGCGGGCTGGCGACCACGGAGGGGGTGGCGGGGGCGCTGGACCTGGTGGCGCGCATCACCTCCTGGCGGGTGCGGTCGCTGGAGGTGTCGGCCCGCTTGCCGCGGCGGGAGAGGGCTTCACGGCGCTGCAGCACCAGGTTCCGGCTGGGGTTCGCCAACGGCTTGGCGTTGCTGCGATGGCCGGAAGCCGAGGAGGAGGTCAGGGAGGCCGAACCGCCCCGGCGCGGGGCGGCGGCGCCACGGGAGGGGGCAGCGGTCGGGGCCGGGGCCGGCGTGGCCGGGGAGGCACTCACGGCCTCGGTGCGGCTGCGCTGGGCGTCGGCGGCCGTGCGCACCCGTCCCGGGGAGGACATGAACTGGGCGGAGGCTTTCTTGCCGCCGTTGGTGAGGGCCTTGCGGCGCTCCAGAGCTGCTTCCCGACTGGTGGTTCTGGCCATGTCCGCCCCGTGAATGGATGATCAAAAGTGATGGATCCCGACCGCCGGCCGGGATCCGCTGTGGTCGCTGGATCAGCGGCCTTCGAACACGACGAAGCAGGCGCCCTGGCTCTGGGTGTAGGCGTCGTAACCGACGAGGCGCACGTGGTGATCGGGGTAGGCCCGGTGGCACGACTCGAGCTCGTTCACGATCACACCGAGATCCTTCTCACCGAAGAAGGGCAGCTTCCAGTACGACCAGTAGGTGGCCATGGAGCGGCTGGGGTGGACGTGCTCGACCAGGGGGCTCCAGCCCTGGGCAATGATGTAGGCGATCTGGTCGTAGATCTCGTCCTGGGTCATCGGCGGGAGGAAGCCGAAGGTCTCCAGGGTGGCGACTGTTTGGTAGTCACCCACGGTGCTCTTGAAGGGCATGGGGATCCTTGTGGGAAATGGGTTGGGGAACCCGGCCCCGCCGACCTTGGGTGGGAGCACCCTCGGTCAGCGGCGGCAGGGCATGGGGCCGTGGTGTCGGATCAGCCGACGTCGAGCTTGTCGACGGTGTCGAACTCGAACTTGATTTCCTTCCAGGTCTCGAGGGCGATGGCCAGCTCGGGGCTGTGCTTGGCGGCTTCCGTGAGGATGTCGCGGCCTTCCTTCTCGATCTCGCGGCCGGCGTTGCGGGCCTTGACGCAGGCTTCGAGGGCCACCCGGTTGGCGGCGGCGCCGGCGGCCGAACCCCAGGGGTGACCGTGGGTGCCACCACCGAACTGGAGCACGGAGTCGTCACCGAAGATGGCGACCAGGGCGGGCATGTGCCACACGTGGATGCCGCCGGAGGCCACGGCGAAGACACCGGGCATCGAACCCCAGTCCTGATCGAAGAAGTTGCCGCGGGTGCGGTCTTCGGGGATGAAGGATTCGCGCAGCTGGTCGATGAAGCCCAGGGTGGTCTGACGGTCACCCTCGAGCTTGCCCACAACGGTGCCGGTGTGGAGCTGGTCGCCACCGGAGAGGCGCAGGCACTTGGCCAGCACCCGGAAGTGGATGCCGTGCTTGGGATGGCGGTCGATCACCGCGTGCATGGCGCGGTGGATGTGGAGCAGCATGCCGTTCTTGCGGCACCACTTCGACAGACCGGTGTTGGCGGTGAAGCCACCGGTGATGTAGTCGTGCATGATGATCGGCTGCCCGAGTTCCTTGGCGAACTCGGCCCGCTCGTACATCTCCTCAGGAGTGGCGGCGGTGCAGTTGAGGTAGTGCCCCTTCTTCTCGCCGGTTTCTTCCTGGGCGAGCTGAACGGCTTCGGCCACGAACTCGAAACGGTTCTGCCAGCGCTGGAAGGGCTGGGAGTTGATGTTTTCGTCGTCCTTGGTGAAGTCAAGACCGCCGCGGAGGCATTCGTAGACCACCCGGCCGTAGTTCTTGCCGGACAGGCCGAGCTTCGGCTTGATGGTGCAGCCCAGCAGGGGACGGCCGTACTTGTTCATCCGGTCGCGTTCGACGTGGATGCCGTTCGGCGGGCCGGGGCAGGTCTTGATGAAGGCCATCGGGAAGCGGATGTCTTCCAGGCGCAGGTGGCGCAGGGCCTTGAAGCCGAACACGTTGCCCACCAGGGAGGTGAGCACGTTGGTCACGGAGCCTTCCTCGAACAGGTCGAGGGGGTAGGCGATGAACGCGTAGAAGGACTCCTTGTCACCAGGGACGTCTTCGATGCGGTAGCAGCGGCCCTTGTAGAAGTCGAGATCGGTGAGGAGCTCGGACCACACGGTGGACCAGGTGCCGGTGGAGGACTCGGCGGCCACGGCGGCAGCCACCTCTTCCTTGGGCACACCTTCCTGGCCGGTGCACTTGAAGCAGGCCAGCAGGTCGGTGTCGAGGGGGACGTAATCGGGAGTCCAGTAAGTGTCGCGGTACTCCTTGACCCCGGCGTCGTACTTCTTGCTCATGGGATTGTTCGGATGGGTTCGGATGGAAAACTCAGAGGGTCAGCCGACCGCTCAGTCCTTCGATCCCAGGCCGAAGCTGCTGTTCAGCGCCGGCTCCACCTCGCGGTGGGGACGGGCGATGATGTGGGCGGCCACCAGGCCGTCGCCCACCCGCTCGCAGGCATCGGCGCCGGCACGGACGGCGGCGTTCACGGCACCGGTTTCACCCCGCACCAGGACGGTCACGTAGCCGCCACCGACGAATTCGCGACCGATGAGGCGCACCTCGGCGGCTTTGGTCATGGCGTCCGCCGCTTCGATGGCGGGCACCAGACCGCGTGTCTCGATCATGCCGAGGGCGATGCCCATGGTTTCGTTTGCCATTACCTGCTCCTGGAGGAGGGGGGTGGAATGTTCGTTGGCAACCTTGCTCCTCCGTCAAACCCTCCGTCAAGCGATTGGGAGCCGGGCAGCCATCAAGGTTTTCGGATCGGCTGATAAGGGCAGCTGATCAGTGCAACACAAAAAGCAAGCTTTGCTTGATCGCCGCCGCGCCGCGCGGCCTCGCCGGCGGCCCGCCGCCCGCCCCGGGGGCTCAGAGCGGCTCGGCGCTGGAGACGAAGCCGACCCCGCCGTAGCGCTTCAGCAGCGGGCGCAGGGCGGTTCCCACGGCCCCGAGCAGCTCGTCCTCCACGAACACGATCACGTGGGCGTTGGCCCCCAGCCCGCTGAAGTCCATCGCTTCGGAGATCTCACCCGAAGGGCCCATGCCGGTCACGTGCCGCATCACTGAATAGCCCTTCGCCCCGGCCGCGGTGATGGTGCGGCAGACACGGTTCAGTTCCCGCTCGCTGAGAAAGAGATCAATGCGCTTCATGGGAATGGGGCGACGGGTCGGCAAGGGGGGCAACGGTTCGGCGAGGTTCGGCCTGGCAGGGCCGGGTTCAGCCGAGCGGAATGAACTGGCGGGTCAGCGCCATGTAGAGCGGAATCCCGATCACCACATTGAAGGGGAAGGTGAGACCCAGGGCGGTGGAGATGTAGAGGCTGGGGTTCGCCTGGGGGACGGTCATGCGCATCGCCGCCGGCACGGCGATGTAGGAGGCACTGGCGCAGAGCACCATGAACAGCAGGGTGTTGCCCTGGCTCAGGCCCAGAAGGGCGCTCACCAGCAGCCCCAGCAGGGCATGCAGGGGAGGGGCCAGCAGGGAGAAGCCGATCAGGAACGCCCCAGCCTGCCGAAGGTCCCGCAAGCGCTGGGCCGCCACGATGCCCATGTCGAGCAGGAAGAAACAGAGGGCTCCGTAGAAGAGTTTTTCCGTGAAGGGATCCATCTTCGCCAGACCCGCCGGACTGAAGGCCGCCACCACATAACCGATCACCAGGCTGCCGATCAGCAGGTACACCGAGCCATTCAGAAAGGCCTCCTGGAGAATCTCCTTCCAGCGCAGACTGCCGCCGCCGTTCTGCTGATCGGCGGGGATCTCCGCATCCTCCGCGGGGGCCGAAAGCCTGGCCAGGATCACCCCCACCACGATCGCCGGCGATTCCATCAGGGCCAGCGCTGCCACCATGAAGCCGTCGAAGTTCACCTCCACGACATTGAGGAAGCTCTCGGCGGTGATGAAGGTGACGGCGCTGATCGAGCCGTAGGAGGCGGCGATGGCGGCGGCGTTGTAGCCGTCGAGGCGCAAGCGCAGGAACAGGAAGCTGGTCAGCGGCACCAGCAGCGACATCGCCACCGCCGCCCCGATCGTCAGCAGCACCTGGGGGCCCAGGCCGCTGTGGGCCAGCTCCATGCCCCCCTTGAAGCCGATCGCCAGCAGCAGATAGAGGGAAAAGAGCTTGGGCAGCGGCGAGGGGATCTCCAGGTCGGAGCCCACCAGCACCCCCAGGATGCCCAGGAAGAAAAAGAGAACCGGCGCGGAGAGAAGGTTCTGTAGGACCAGGCTCGACTGCATCGCCCTCCGGCGCCCAAAGGGTGGAGGCAACTTAGGGGCGAATCCGGCCATGGGCCGTCACCGGTCGCGCAACGTTGTCCGGTCCGTCCGTCCGATCGGCGGCGAATTCCCTATCGTCCGCCCGGGGGCAGGAACCCTGGAGTTTTCCGGGGGTGGAATGTTCAACCCGTCCTGCCCCACCCCTTCCCCACCGCGCTGCACCACAATGGGGCCCCCCGTGGGCCCGGCTTGACCCTTTCCCCTTCCCCCTCGGTGCTGGTGATCGCCAGCGGCAACCCCCACAAGGTGGCCGAGATCACGGCCATGCTCGAGGGGGTGGGTCCGGAGGTGGGGCTGGAGGTGCGCCAGCAGCCCAGGGATCTTGAGATCGAGGAGACGGGCCTCACCTACGCGGAGAATGCCCGCCTCAAGGCCTCCACCGTGGCTGCCCTCACCGGCTGCTGGTCGCTGGCCGACGATTCCGGGCTGGAGGTGGATGCCCTCGATGGCCGCCCCGGTCTGCACTCGGCCCGCTATGCCCCCACCGACCACGAGCGGATCCACCGGCTGCTGCACGAGCTCGGCGACTCCCTCTACCGGGGCGGCAGCTTCGTCAGCGCCATGGCCCTGGCCGACCCCACCGGCGCGGTGGTGCTGGAGTCGGAGGGGGTCTGCCGGGGCCTGATCCTGCGGGAGCCCTCCGGCCACGGCGGCGGCTACGACCCGATCTTCCATGTGCGGGAGGCGGGCTGCAGCTATGCCGAGATGGGCGAGCACCTCCGCAGCCGGCTGGGCAGCCGCGGCAAGGCGGCCCGGGCGATGGCCCCGGGACTCAGGCGGCTGCTGGGGCTGGCCTGAGCCGCCCGGGTGGCGAGGCGGCCGCGCTCAGCCGCGGGCCCCGGCGTTGATCTGGGCCACGGCCCGCATGGCAGCGGCGGCGGCCTCCTCCACATCCCCCTCCTTACCCGCCAGGGTGAGGCGGCCGAAGGCCCCCACCGCCTTGACGTCCACCACGGTGATGTTGGAGCTCTTCTCGGCTTCGTTGGCGGCGATCAGCACGTAGCCCGCCGGTTCGGTCTCGAGGATGAACATGCTCATCCCGGCCTGGATCATCGAGCCGCGGCGGTTCTGGCGGTTGATCAGCACGGCGTGGTCGGGGGTGATCGCCCGGATGATCTCGGTCCACGTGACTTCGCAGCGGCTGCGCAGCTCCACCCGGCTGGCGATGGCCTCCAGCACCACGTCGCCGGAGTGGAGCACGTTGCTCTGGTCGCGGTGGTAGAGGGCCAGGGAGCCGAAGGCCCGCTCCACCACCATCTGGCCGAGCCGCACCGTGCTGGCCTTGAGGGCGATGTCGGTGACCCGGTGCACCGCCATCCCAGGGGAAACCTCCAGCCAGAGGCAGGCATCACCGGGGATCGGCAGGAAGCCATGGGACACCGTGCCCATGTACGACGCCAGCTGGGGCTGGAGGGAATCCAGGAAGACGTAGGTGCGCAGCTCGATCGACTGCACATGGCTCGACTGGCGCGCCAGACGCCGGCCTTCGCTGTCGGTGGTGATCACGCAGCTGGCCCCGGAGGCCTCGCCGCTCACATCGGTGCCGGTGATGCGCAGGCTCGCCGCCTTCCTGCGGGCGTCCGACCGGTCGTCGCGAAGGAAGGAACGGGCACTCTGCGAATCCATCACGGCGCGAGGCGCCAACCCCCGGAACAAATGGTCATGGCGATCCTCGGGGTGGTTGAAGCGCCGGGATCCCTGGCCGCCGCCAGGGGCAGTCCAGAAGGGGAGGGTACTCCCGGGAGGGCCTCCGGCGGCCGGCTCCGCCCTAGCGGCTGCTGAGGGAGAGGCCGTCGGCGACCCGGACCCGGTCACGACCGGCGGCCTTGGCGGCATAGAGGGCCCGGTCGGCCAGCGCCATCATCCGCGGGAAGTCGGCCGTCGGCTCGGCCGCCGTCGTGCTCACCCCCAGGCTGACGGTGAGGCGTCCGCCGGGGGCCTCCCCCCGGAGGTCGAGACCGTGCATCGACAGCCGGATCCGCTCCGCCACCCGCAGGGCCGTGGCCCGGTCGGCCTCCGGCAGCAGCACCAGGAACTCCTCGCCGCCGAGGCGGAAGGTCCGGTCGTTCTCCCGCACCGAATCCATCAGGACCCGCGCCACCTGCCGGAGCACCCGGTCGCCGGCGTCGTGGCCGAAGCTGTCGTTGATCTGCTTGAAATGGTCGAGGTCCAGCTCGATCAGGGCGTAGCTGGCGGGCAGGGGCGCCGCCTCCAGGGCGCGGCGGTTGGCCAGACCGGTGAGCGGATCGCAGTGGGCGGCGGTGTTGAGGGCCGCCACCTCATGGGCATGGCGCTGATCCTCCAGGAGATGCTCCACCCAGGGGCGCATCGACTCGGCGAAGTCCCGCACCATCCGCTCCATGTCGGGGTCGAATGGTGTGGCCGCGGCCCCATCCCGGATCGCCAGCACCATGGCGGGCTCGCCGGTCAGGCAGATGTGGTGCCAGCCGGGTGTCGGCTCCCGCCGTTCGGGGTGGTCGGCCTGCGTCGACCAGGTGGTCCAGCCGTCGCCGGGCATCCGCACGGCCAGTTCGCAGGCGTTGGTCTGGCCGGTGGCGTCGAGGATGTGGCCGATGGCGCGCACCATCCCCAGGGGAGAGCTCTGGTGGATCAGGGCCTCCTGCAGACGCCGCCGGGCCTCGGCGATGCGCAGCAGGCGCTTGAGGTCGAGGTCGGCGTCGGCGAGGCAGTAGACGCCGCACTCCATGGCACCCAGGGCATGGAACACCTGGTCGACGATGGCGGCAGGGACGATATGGCCGTGCTGCGGGGCGATCCGCTCGATGCGGCTCCAGCGGGAGCGGATGCGGGCCAGGCCGGCACTGAGCAGCTCACGGCTGGGCATGTAGTGCTGGTGGAAGGGCCGGGCGTTCTCGATGATGTAGGCGGCATCGTCCGACTCCAGCACGTTGCTGTCGGGGACGAAACCGCCGAACAGGTCGGAGGAGAACAGGGTGCCGGTCCCGCTGTCATGGGACACCATCGCCCCGGGGAAGTGGAGGTAGGGCGTCAGCTGGAACTCCAGCCGCCGGTCCCCCGCCAGGGGCAGACACCAGCCGTGCTGCTCCACCAGGTAGGTGGAGAACCCATGGCCGTAGTGGCGGATCAGGGCATTGGCGCGCCACTCGGTGACCACCTGGACATCAGGGCGCGTCAGCACCTGGCCCAGCCGGGGCAGGGCGGCGCAGATGTCGGGGTCGGAATGGTGACAGACGAGCCAGCGGATGGCGTCCAGATCGGTGATGGCGCGCAGCTTGGCCAGGGTGCCCTCGATCGTGAGCGGCGAGCCCGGATCGATCAGAACACTGTCCGAACCATTGGCAATGAAATAGGTGTGGCACTGGAAGTGGTCGTGGGCCAGCCGCACCCCCACCCACCACACACCAGGGGCAATCTCGACGGGATCCTCCCGGAGGGCCGCCGTGTCGGCCGGGTGGGTGGAGGCCTGGTCGCAGGGCCGATGGAACGAACGGTCCATGGGGACGGAAGGGAAGCACTGCGCCGCGCCCGGACCGAGACACGGAGGGATGCTTGTTTCCATAGTGATCGCTTACATCCGAACCCTTGCGACTCCGAAGGCAACCGATACCTTCCAGTTCAACCTTTCCAGGCGCGACCATGGCCACCCGGCGCACCGCTTCCGTCACTGCTGACGCCCCGTCCCACGGCTCCCCCCCCCCCGGGGTGGCCAGCGAGACCCAGCCCCTGCGCCATGCCCTCGACCAGGACACGGTGTCCGAATGGATCACCCGGGCCCTCGATGAGGGGGTGCGGCCGGAGCAGGCCCTCGCCCTCATCGGCCTCGGCCTGATGCGGCGCATGGGCGGCGGCATCGGCGACAGCTTCGCTGACTGGAAGGATGCCCCCGAGGCGGATCACCCGGTCGACCTGGCGGCCCTGCGCCAGCGGCTGGAGATCACCGACCTGGCCATCCGCACCGGCGCTCCCCTCAGCACCGCCGAGGTGAGCCAGCTGATGGGGGCCCGGCCGGGGTCCGCGCTGGTGGAGCGGGGCGGACTGACGGCCCGCCGCCTGGGGCGCAACGTGTGGAAACTGAGCCGCAGCGCCGATGGCGAGCGGGAGGAGCGCAGCATCGGCTTCAGCGAGGGTTTCCGCCGCCGCCTGTGAGCGCGGGAATCCGCACACGATCCCGAAAAGATGTAACGCACCCGGGCGCGGACCCCGCCGTCCCCGCTAACCCATGGAGGCTCCATACCTGGCGATCCCCTCCATGGGTGTATCCGCTCCACCGGTTCAGCCTCCCACCGGCGCCATCCCCGGGACCCTCCCCAGCGACATCCTCAAGGAGAGCGGCCAGCGGGAGGTGTTCTGCGGTCTCACCTCCATCGTCTGGCTGCACCGCCGCATGCCCGACGCCTTCTTTCTGGTGGTGGGTTCGCGCACCTGCGCCCACCTGATCCAGTCGGCGGCCGGTGTGATGATCTTCGCCGAACCCCGCTTCGGCACGGCGATCCTGGGGGAACGGGACCTGGCGGGTCTGGCGGATGCCAACGAGGAACTCGACCGCCTGGTGAAGGATCTGCTGGAGCGCCGGCCCGAGATCCGCACCTTGTTCCTGGTGGGCTCCTGCCCCAGCGAGGTGATCAAGCTCGACCTGGCCAAGGCGGCCGAACGCCTCAACACCCAGCTGCTGGGGCGGGTGCGGGTGCTGAATTACTCCGGCAGCGGCATCGAGACCACCTTCACCCAGGGGGAGGACAACGCCCTGCTGGCCATGCTGCCCCTGCTGCCCTCCTCCGATGAGGAGCAGCTGCTGATCGTGGGCACCCTGGCCGATGCGGTGGAGGATCGCTTCCGGCTGATCTTCGAGCGGCTGGGCATCACCACGGTGCGCAGCCTGCCGCCGCGGCGCTCCACCGATCTGCCCCCCGTGGGCAAGGGAACGCGGGTGCTGCTCGCCCAGCCCTTCCTGAGTGCCACCGCCCGGGCCCTGCAGCACCGGGGCGCGACGCTGCTGAGCGCCCCCTATCCCTTCGGCGTGGAGGGCAGCAGCGACTGGATGGCCGCCGCCGCCAACGCCTTCGCCGTGCCCGCCGAGCGCTTCAAGGCGGTGCTCGACCCTCTGGTGGAGCGGGGGCGCCGCGCCCTGGAGCCCCACCGGGAGGTGCTCGCCGGCAAGCGGCTGTTCCTGCTGCCGGACTCCCAGATGGAGATCCCCCTGGCCCGCTTCCTGTCCCGGGAATGCGGCATGGAGCTGGTGGAGGTGGGCACCCCCTACCTCGACCGCCAGCTGATGGCCGCCGACCTGGCCCTGCTGCCCCCCGCCACCCAGCTCAGCGAGGGCCAGGACGTGGACCTGCAGCTGGAGAGGGTGCGGGCCGCCCGCCCCGACCTGGTGCTCTGCGGCCTGGGGCTGGCCAATCCCCTCGAGGCCGAGGGCATCGCCACCAAGTGGTCGATCGAGCTGGTGTTCAGCCCGATCCACGGCTGCGACCAGGCCGGTGAACTGGCCGAACTCTTCGCCCGCCCGCTGCGGCGCCGGGCCGTGCTGCAGCTCTCCTGAGACCCCCATGGAACTGACCCTCTGGACCTACGAAGGCCCCCCCCACGTGGGCGCCATGCGCATCGCCACCTCCATGGAAGGGGTGCATTACGTGCTCCACGCCCCCCAGGGCGACACCTACGCCGACCTGCTGTTCACGATGATCGAGCGGCGGGGCCTGCGGCCCCCCGTCACTTACACCACCTTCCAGGCCAGGGATCTGGGTGGTGACACCGCCGAGCTGGTGCAGCGCTCGATCCGCCAGGCCGTCGACCGCTTCCTGCCCGAGGCGCTGCTGGTGGGCGAGAGCTGCACCGCCGAGCTGATCCAGGACCAGCCCGGCGCCCTGGCCGCCGGCATGAACCTGGGGGTGCCGATGGTCAACCTGGAGCTGCCGGCCTACTCCAAGAAGGAGAACTGGGGCGCCGCCGAGACCTTCTACCAGCTGGTGCGCACCCTGCTCAAGGGCCAGCTGCCGGCGCCCGGCACCCCCAAGCCGTCCCCGTCCCGCTGGCGCGACGAGGGCCGCCGGCCCAGGGTCAACCTGCTGGGCCCCAGCCTGCTGGGTTTCCGCTGCCGCGACGACGTGCTGGAGATCACCCGGCTGCTGGCGCAGCACGGCATCGATGTGGCGGTGGTGGCCCCCCTGGGGGCCCGGCCCGCCGACCTGGAGCGCATCCCCACGGCCGACGCCAACGTCTGCCTCTACCCCGAGGTGGCCGGCCCGGTGTGCAGCTGGCTGGAGCGCAGCTTCGGCACCCCGGTGGTGCGCACGGTGCCGATCGGCATCGGCGCCACTGCCGCCTTCCTGCGGGAACTGCACGGCGTGCTTGATCTGCCGCTGCCGGCCGAGCTGGAGGAGGTGGAGGGTCAGCCGAGCGAGGCCGAGCGCCGCTCCCGGCTGCCCTGGTACTCCAGGTCGGTGGATTCCACCTACCTCACCGGCAAGCGGGTGTTCATCTTCGCCGATGCCACCCATGCCATCGCCGCCGCCCGGATCGCCTCCCGCGAGCTGGGCTTCCAGGTGGTGGGCCTGGGCAGCTACAGCCGCGAGCAGGCCCGGGAGGTGCGGGCCGCCGCCGCCGAGCTGGGCCTGGAGGCCCTGATCACCGACGACTACCTGGTGGTGGAGAAGGCCATGGCCGAGGCGGCCGCGGAGCTGGTGCTCGGCACCCAGATGGAGCGCCACAGCGCCAAGCGGCTGGGGCTGCCCTGTGCCGTGATCAGCGCCCCCCTGCACGTCCAGGACGTGCCGGCCCGCTACTCCCCCCAGATGGGCTGGGAGGGGGCCAACGTGATCTTCGATTCCTGGGTGCACCCGCTGATGATGGGCCTGGAGGAGCATCTGATCGGCATGTTCCGCCACGACTTCGAGTTCGTCGACGGCCACCGCAGCCACCTCGGCGACGGCGCCGCGGCGGCGGCCACGGGCGCCGACCCCGAGGTCCCCACGGCTCCGACCCCGGTGCCGGCCCCGGCTGCCGCCGCTGCCGCCCCGGCACCCGGCACCACCACCGCCGGTGCCGCCGTCCGCGAGGCCCTCGAAAGCCTCTGGACCGCCGATGGGGAGGCCGAGCTCGCCAAGATTCCCTTCTTCGTGCGGGGCAAGGTGCGCAAGAACACCGAAGCCTTCGCCCGCGAACGGGGCCTGGAGAGGATCGATGCCGAGGCCCTCTACGACGCCAAGGCCCACTTCAGCCGCTGAAGGCTCTCTTCTGCGCTTGAGGGCCTCTCTGGTGATGTTTCGGTTTGCGTGATCCCCTGACAGCCGGGATCCGATCTGAGCAGGCTGTTTCTGACGCGTGATCCGCCGGTTGTCCGGTTTCCCCTTGTTTTTCCTATGACCACCACACTCACGTCTCCCCCGAGCACCAACCCCCGCGAAGATGGCGAGGGCAGTCTGCAGGTGCATCAGGACGCGTCGATGAACATCGAGGAGGGGGCCCTGGTGATCGCCGTCTACGGCAAGGGCGGTATCGGCAAATCCACCACCTCGTCCAATCTCTCGGCCGCCTTCTCCAAGCTGGGCAAACGGGTGCTGCAGATCGGTTGTGACCCGAAGCACGACTCCACCTTCACCCTCACCAAGAAGATGGTGCCGACGGTGATCGACATCCTCGAGACCGTCGATTTCCACACCGAGGAGCTGCGGCCCGAGGACTTCGTCTTCGAGGGCTACAACGGCGTGATGTGCGTCGAATCCGGTGGCCCTCCGGCCGGCACTGGCTGCGGCGGCTACGTCACCGGGCAGACGGTCAAGCTGCTCAAGGAGCACCACCTGCTGGAAGACACCGATGTGGTGATCTTCGATGTGCTCGGTGATGTGGTCTGTGGCGGCTTCGCGGCCCCCCTCCAGCACGCCCACTATTGCCTGATCGTCACCGCCAACGATTTCGATTCGATCTTCGCCATGAATCGGATCATGCAGGCGATCAATGCCAAGGCCAAGAACTACAAGGTGCGCCTCGGCGGGGTGATCGCCAACCGCTCCGAGCAGACCGACGAGATCGACAAATTCAACGAGCGCACCGGCCTGCGCACCATGGCCCATTTCCGCACCGTTGACGCCATCCGCAAGTCACGGCTGAAGAAATGCACCATCTTCGAGATGGAGCCCACTCCGGAAGTGGAGGCCGTTCAGGAGGAGTACCTCAATCTGGCCCGCAAGATGCTCAGTGATGTGGAGCCGCTGGAGGCCGAATCCCTCAAGGATCGGGAGATCTTCGACCTGCTGGGCTTCGACTGATCGCCCGCTGACGGACCCCGGCGGGCCCGTCAGATCTCCGCGGCGGCCCGCTCCACCAGCCGGCGGGCCACCGCCTGCACCCCCGTGTGCTGGTAGGTGTCGGTGAAGGCATCGAGGAAGGTGGCCATCTGCTCGAAGCCCCCCTGCCAGGGGCCCAGGGTTCCCTCCAGGGCCTGTACCGCCCTCTGCCCGGTGAGACCCAGCTGGCTGGTGAAGCCGCCGGCCCAGCCCAGCCACGGTTCGAGGCTCCGACGCAGGAAGGTGAGATGGGCCCCATCCCCACGCCCCGGCAGCAGTCGGGCCATGCCGGCGTAGGCGGGCAGCTGGTGCAGGTCCCGCCTGTCGAGGCCTCCCAGCAGGCCATCCAGCCGCTGCAGCGCCTGGTCGCCCAGGGGCAGCAGGGCATCGAAGCAGATCAGGGCGGCCATTCTCACCCGGGCCTCGCCGGCGTAGTCGCCCAGGGCGGCGGCGAAGTCGCCGAAGCTGTCACCGGGCAGGCCGTTCACCTGGGTGAAGGCCAGCATCTCGGCGGCCACCTTGAGGCTCAGATCCGCCGCCTGCAGGCTGTCGCTCGTGGGGGTGAGATCGGCGACCCGCTTCACCAGCGGCAGGGCGCCGCCGATGTTGGCCAGCAGCCGCAGGCCACCGGCGGCCTTCTGGGAGCGGTTGACGGCGTCATACAGGCTCAGGGCACGGCCGTAGCCCTCGTGGCGGGCCCGGCTCAGCACGTCGGCCCGGGCTCGCACCTGGCGGATCAGCTCCGGATCGTTGCTGCCCAGCACATCGGCGATCAGGGCGTCGGCGCTGGTGATGTTGTGCCAGCCGCCGGGCACCAGGGTGCTGAGGCCCTTGATGGCCAGCACGGTGAGGTTGCGGCGGGGCAGTCGATCGAGGCGCTCGAGAACGGAGCTCATGCCGCCCCCTGCAGGGCAGCCAGGCCCCTGAGGTTGAACCGCCCGAGCAGGTCCTGACGCTGGTCCGGATCCAGTCCCTCACCCTGGCCGATCACCTTGACCTGGAAGCGGTCGGCCACCAGCAGGGCGGTGGCCTGCGGACCCTGCTCCACCAGCGGCCAGCCCTGTAGGCGGCTCTGGCTGGCTTCGAACTTGAGGCGGGCCTCCGGGGCGGTGGTGACATCGGAGATGGCCAGCAGGGCCTTCACCTGGCCGCCATGCTTGAGCCGGGCTTCGCTGAAGCCCCGCTTCTCCTGGGTGAACACCAGCTGGTCGCCGTCCTCCGGCTCGGGAAACAGCCGGTTGAAGGCGGAACCGTTCACCACCTGGCTCAGCGGCACATCGGCCACCGTCCCGCCCGGCAGCCAGGGGCGGAAGGGCAGGAACAGGAAGGCGCCGATGGAGAGGCTGACGACCAGCAGCAGTCCCACTCCCCAGCGCAGCGTGCGGGTCATCGGCTCCAGAGGGTGGTACTGGAAGACTCCTAGCGGCTTCTTCCGGCCGTGCGCCTGAATCGGCAGATTCCGATGCAATGGCGCCGGCCCGGCGATGGCCTCAGGCCAGCCCCACCAGCTGCATCGAGTAGTCCCACATCCGCTGGGCGGTGACGGGGTTGCTGGCCTTCTCCGAGAGCTCCTGGCTGAACTGCTTGCCCCCCTTGGTCTGCCGGTTGCCCCAGCTCCAGTGCACCCCGGAGACGGCGAAGTCCGGATCCGCCGTCACCTGGGCCACCCGTTCGCCCGCCAGGGCCTGGCTCACGTAGCCGCCGGTGATGTTCTTCTGGAACCAGGGGAAGATCGTCTGGAAGGCCCGCGGGGTGTGGCGGAACAGGGGGGTGTCGGCCACACAGCCCGGATAGAGGGAGGTGAACACGATGCCGGTGCTGTCGTGCAGCCGGCGGTGCAGCTCCTGGGTGGTGATCATGTTGCAGAGCTTGCTGTCCTTGTAGGCCTTGCCGGGCTTGAAGCTCTTGCCGCTGGCCATGGCGATCGGGGCCTTGAAGCCGGCGGCGAAGCCCGAGAGGTCGCCGAGATCGGCGGGCGCCGGGATGGGGATCTTGCCCCCCAGCTCCTTGGAGTTGGCGGTGACGGTGCCCAGGATGACCAGGCGCCGCGACGGGTGGGAGGAGCGCTTGAGGTCCTCCAGCAGCAGGTGGATCAGCAGGAAATGGCCGAAGTGGTTGGTGGCCATCGAGATCTCGTAGCCCTGGGGCGAGCGCTCCGGATGCTTCAGCCGCGGCAGGTAGACCGCCGCATTGCAGACCAGGGCATCCAGGGGGCGCCCGGTGGCATGGAAGGCGTCGACCAGGGCGCGCACGCTGTCGAGATCCGCCAGATCCACCTTCAGGTGGGTCACCGCGCCATCGGCCATGCCCAGGGCCGCCTGGGCCCGCCGGGCCTTGTCGGTGTCCCGGCAGGCCATCACCACGTGCCAGCCCCGGTCCACCAGGGCCTTGGCGGCGAACAGGCCGACACCGGAGGAGGCGCCGGTGATCAGGGCCGTGCCGGGAACGCCTGGGCCGGCAGCCGTGCCCCGGGACGCGGCGGGGGAGAGGGCGGTGTCACCGGATGGGGTCACCATGGCGTTGCTGATCCGCGGGCGAAGGGGGCCCCAACCTACGGACGGGTGCCCTGGTTTCCGGATCCGGACGCGGCGGATTCAACAGTTGGAAACGGACGGTTCGACTGCCAGATCACCCGCAGACGGTTCGGGGCGATCCACTGGCTCTGCTCCCGGATCAGGCGCTGCTCCCCCTCCACCATGAACAGGGCGTCGAAGCGCTCCCGGGCCTTGACCAGCTTGGCGTTCTCGAGCTCGAGCACGGCGGCGATCTCTCCCTGGCTCTCCATGCGCTGCTGGTAGGCGCCGGCGAGGCGGAACAGGCTCACGCCGGTGAGGGCGACCAGCCCCAGCTTGACGGCCAGGCCGATCAGGCTGCAGACCAGCTCCTGGCGCTCGGCGGACAGGGACAGCAGCTGGCTTTCGCGGCCGCAGCCGCCGGCCTCGCCGCCGGCATGGAGGGGCTCAAGGCTGGAGCCGGCGAGCGCCGGCTGGCCATGGAGGCTGGGAATCGGGCGCAGCGAAAAAGGACCGCCAGCGCCATCCCCGGCCGTCTGGAGGGACCGGGAACGCCGTGGACGGCCCGTGGAGCTTCGTGCAGCGGGGGGCTGACGCCGGGAAGGCTGGGGCTGGGTCTGGCGCACCTGAGGGAAGGCTGCGAGCCCTCCGCTTGTAGCAGCCTGCCCGGGCCTTGCCAAGGGAGCGGCGCAGCAGCTTCAGGCTTTGTAGAGGCTGAAGCAGAGGCGGACGGCCAGCACACCGGCATGGGCCGCCACGATGAGGGCGATCAGCACTTCGGCCTGATTGATCGGAGTGACCATGTCCTTGACGGTGGATGGAGTTTGACCGACCCATTCTTCGGCCATCGCGAGCTACGGTCCAGCCTCCGGCCCTGCCCTGTCACAGCTCTTGATGGCGCCCCCACCCTGTCCCGAGCCCCCGCCCGAGCCCCTGAAGGTGTCCGCCGATCAGGTGCGCAGCCTCGACCTCTCCGCCGTGGCGGCCCTGGCGTCGCTGGCGCCGGCGGCGCTGCTGAGCGCAGCCAGCGGTCTGGCCCTCGATTTCGACTGGCCCCGGCAGGCGGAGGATCCGCGCGAACTCTCGGAGATCCCGGAACTGCGGCTCTGGAGCCTGCGGGCCGATGCACTCCATCCCTGGCTGCCCCTGGTGCTGGAGCGCAGCGGCGGCCAGCTCACCCGCCATGTGGCCATGCTGCTTCCCCATGGCTTCAGTCCCACCGAGGGGATCCGTTTCGCCCCCGAGAGCCTGGAACTCTGGATCACCCAGCGGCTGTTCCTGCTCGACCACTGGGCCGCCAGCGGCGGGATCGAGTGCCGCGCCAACCTGGGCCAGATGGCCGCCGTGCTCGGCTACGAGCTCGACCCCGGCTTCTGGAGCGTGTTGCCCTGAGCGTCGAACCCCGGACCGAGGGCGCGGCGGCCGCCGCCCCGTCCCTGCCGCCGGAGGCGCCGGTGCGCTGGATCAGGACGACAAGCCTGGGCGGGGACTGGCAGATGGCGATCGACGCCTGGCTGCTGGATGGCCCGCCGGCGCCGGCCTTCCGGCTCTACCGCTGGTTGCGGCCCACCCTCTCCCTGGGCAGGCACCAGCGGCGGCTGGAGCCCCACTGGTGGGACCTGCAGCGCCAGGGTCGCCTCGACCTGGTGCGTCGCCCCAGCGGCGGCCGGGCCGTGCTCCATGGCGCCGATCTCACCTATGCCCTGGTGTGGCCCCGGCCCCAGGGCACCCGATCCGAGGTCTATGGCCTGGCCCTCACCTGGCTGGTGGAGGCCTTCGCTGCCATGGGCCTGCCGCTGCAAGGCGGCCGCCAGGAGGCCAGCCTGCAGCGCAGCAGCTGCTTCGCCACCAGCACCGTCGCCGACCTGGTCCACGCCAATGGAGCCAAGCGGGTGGGCAGCGCCCAGCTCTGGCGCGGCGGCCATTTGCTGCAGCACGGTTCGATCCAGCTCGCCCCCTGCCCTGCCCTGTGGCGGGAGGTGTTCAGCGGCGATCCCCCGGACCTCGATCCCCTGCCGCTGGCCGGGATCGCGCTGGAGGAGCATCTGCTCCGCTCGGCCGCCCGCTGGCTGCCCTGGCTCTCCGTTCCCGATCCAGGCGGTGCAGGCGGGTCGTCACCGGTGCCGCCCCTGGCCCCCCTGGCGCCGCAGGAGCTGGCCGCGATCGCCCCGCGGCTCGGCCACTATCGGCTGACCGAATCCGTCAGCGGTGAAACCTCTCCCGAGCTGACCATCCCGCGGGCCACCTGACCGAGGGCCATGCCGAGGGGATAGCCGTTCTCCCGGCGGGCGACGCTGAGCAGGTTGGCGGGGAGACGCAGTCCCAGCTTCTTGAGCACGGCGTCCCCCAGCTCGGGGCGCTCGACGGTGCCGCAGGGCAGCCCCGCCGGACTGAGCACCAGCAGCCGCTGGTGGTTGCCGTCGTCCAGCTGGAGGGCGGCCTGCCAGAGCGGGGCCGATTCGGGGATCGCGGGCAGGCTGGAGAGGGGCTGGAGGTGGTGTCCCACCGTTTCCCGGTCCCAGCACTGGACCGGCAGGGACTGGAGGGGCCCGTCATCGATGACCCCCTGCCAGCGACCCCGGTCGCAGACCAGCAGCCACTCCGGCGGGCCGCCGGACGCCTGCTCGGCGGGGGGGGCGCCGTCGCCGGCGTCGGCGATGGGCGGCGCCGCGGTGCCCAGGCGCATCCGGCTCAGCTCCCGCAGGGTGGTGTCGGCCTCCAGCACCCGGAAGCGGCGCTGGGCCACATCCCGGACCTTCAGATCCTTGAGGGCCTGCTGGACGACCAGCATCTGCGTCTGGTTGCGGGCCGCCCCGAGGCCGAACCAGCCGAGCAGGATCAGCCAGGCGCCGCCGATGCCGCCGCCCCGCAGCAGCAGCACGGTGCCCATGCCGACGGCGAACAGGGACAGGAACCGGCCGCAGGCATTGGCCACCTCCACGCCCCGACGCTGGCTGCCGGAGAACTGCCAGACCAGGGCCTTGACGATCAGCCCCCCATCCAGGGGCAGGCCGGGCAGCAGGTTGAACAGGCCCAGGATCAGGTTGAGGGCCGCGAGCCGTTCCACCATCTGACCCAGCACCGGGGCCACGTGGCTGGCGGCATGGGTGGAGGCCAGCAGGCCGAACCCCAGCACCAGGCTCACCGCCGGTCCCGCCGCCGCCACCATCAGGGCGCCACGGGCGGTGGAGCATTCCCGCTCCACACTGGCGACGCCACCCAGCAGGAACAGGGTGATGCTCTTGACCTTGACCCCCTGGCGCAGGGCCACCAGGGAATGGCCCAGCTCGTGCAGCAGCACGGAGACGAACAGGGCCAGGGCGGTGACCAGGGCCACGGCCCAGAGGGCCGCCGGGGCGAGCTGGCTGCCCAGGCTGAGGGCGTACTGCTGCTGGAAGGCCAGGGTGGCCAGCAGCAGGATGACGAACCAGCTCGGGTGGATGCGCAGGGGGATGCCGCGGATCGTCAGCAGTTGCCAGCCTTCACCCACGGGCACCGTCCGCTCGGAGATCCGGCCGTGGCCGGAATTGTTGCTCCCATCCTAGAAAGACAGGCCAGCCGCCCCGATTCCGGTCGCCACTCCGCTGCTCAAGATCTGCGGGCTCCGGGAGCCGGCCCAGGCCACCGCCATCGCGGCCCTGGGGGCCGATGCCATCGGAGTCATCGCCGTTCCCGGCTCGCCCCGCTACGTGCCGCCGCCGCAGCGGCCCGGATTGTTCGCCGCCATGGCCGCCGGCCGCCCCTCCGTGGCTACCGGCCGCCCCCCCTTGGCTACCGGCCGTCCCGAGTGCTTCGGCGTGCTGGTGGTGGCCGATCCCAGCGACGACCAGCTGGAGGAACTGGCGGCGGGGCGGGGCCATGCGGTGCTGCAGCTGCATGGGGAGGAGAGCGTCGAGCGCTGCCGTGAGCTGGGCGGCAGGCTGGGGGTGCGCCTCTGGAAGGCCCTGCGGGTGCGCACCCCCGCGGACCTGGAGCGGGCTGCCGCCTATGCCGGCGTGGTGGAGGCCCTGCTGCTCGATGCCTGGTGCCCCGGCCAGCTGGGGGGGACGGGGCACCGGATCCCGATCGAATGGCTGGAGGACTTCCGCCCGCCCCTCCCCTGGTGGCTGGCCGGTGGTGTGGGCCCCGGGACGGTGGCCGAGCTGCTGGCGCGGTTGCAGCCCGATGGCCTCGATGCTTCCAGCGCCCTGGAGGAGAGCCCCGGCGTCAAGGATCTGGCGCGGGTCGCGGCCCTGGTGGCGGCGGTGCGTGGATCCACCCCCGCCTGATTGGCGTTTGGCCCCGCCGGGTGCAGGATCGGTGCAGCCCATCCCAGAGCCCCCTTGGCCTTCCTCCGTCGTTCATCCCGAGCCCGTGTCATCCTTCCCCTGGCCCTGGTCCTGGCGGCACTGCCGGGGGATCCCGGTCTCCGGGCCCAGGATCTGGTGGGTTGCCAGCTGGTGGACGGCACGCTCCAGTGCGTCCCCGGGGTGACGGCCGATCCCCAGCAGCAGATCCAGCTGCTGCGCCAGCAGATCGCCGGCGACCAGCGGCTTGAGGGAGCGGTGGAGCAGCGCATCGCCGGGCTCGGCCAGCTGCTGCTCCAGGGGGAGGCCATGCAGGGGACCCTGCTGCAGGCCACGGCAGCCGCTGAAGGGCTGGCTGCCCTGCCGCCAGCGGCCTTCCACTGGTACCGGCTGGCCCCCGGACAGGTCCAGTGGCAGCTGATCGAGGGGGCCAGCGGCCCCACCTACGCCCTCACCCCTGCCGATGTGGCCTCCCAGGTGATGGTGGTGGTGGCGGTGCCCACCCCGGGCGGCAGTCAGCGCAGCGTCTCGCAGGTGGTGGGCCCGGTCCAGCCGCGCCCTGCCAACTGAGCGGGTTCAGGTGCTGAGCAGGGCCTCCTGCTGACGCACGAGCTCGAAGAACTCCTGCTTGAGGCTCGGGTCGTGGCGGAAATCACCGCGCACGACCGAGTTCACCATGCTGGTCTGGGGCTCCTTCACCCCGCGCCATTTCATGCAGTAGTGCTGGGCCTTGACCAGGATCGCCAGGCCGAGGGGCTGGCAGAGCCGCTCGATCTCGTTGGCCAGGATGATCACGGCTTCCTCCTGGATGTGGGGCCGGGAGAAGACCCAGTCGGCGACGCGGGAGAACTTCGACAGGCCGATCACCCGCTCGCCGGGTTTGATGCCAATCCAGCAGTTGCCGAGGATCGGCACCAGGTGGTGGGAACAGGCGGAGCGGATGGAGATGGGCCCCACGGTGTAGATCTCATCGAGCTGCTTCACGTTGGGGAAGCTGGCGATCTTCGGTTGCTCGTGGTAGCGGCCCTTGAACACCTCGTGGAGGTACATCTTGGCCACCCGCTCGGCCGTCTCCTCGGTGTTGTGGTCGTTCTCGATATCGATCACCAGGCTGCGCAGCAGGTCGCGCACCTTGCCGGCCACCTCGATCTCCAGCTGGTCGAGCTCACCCTCGCGCAGGTGGTCGGAGATGTTGTCGTTGGCCAGAAACGGGATGCCTTCCTTCTGCAGCCGTTCGCGGATCCGCAGGCTGACGGGAATGGGGGTCGTGACGGGAGCGGCCTGACGGGCGCTTAGGCCGGTGGGGAGGGTGGATGTCATAAGGGGGTTCAGAAGGCTCCGGCGGCCGGCATCAGGGTGAGGTCCTCAACCGTCTGGCTGTGGGGTTGCCGCGCAAGGTAGAGCAGAGATTCGGCCACCTGCTCGGCTGAAAGCATGGCACGTCGGTCGAAGGAACTGTGGACGGTTTCACTGTCCCAGAGGGGTGTATTCACCGCCCCCAGGGTGAGGGTGCTCACGGCGATGCCGGCGGAGCGCTCCTCCGCCTCGAGGCAGCGGCTGAAGGAGGCCAGGGCCGCCTTGCTGACGCAGTAGGCCCCCCACTCGGGAAAGGCGTTGCGGGCGGCGTGGCTGCTGACGTTGATGATCCTTCCGCCCCCCGCCTGGCGCAGGGCCGGCAGCACCGCCAGGCAGACCTGGAAGACGCTGGTGAGGTTGAGCTGCAGGAGCCATTGCCAGCGCTCGATCGGCATGTCGGCCAGGGGGCCGGTCCAGGCGGCACCGGCGTTGTTGATCACCACCGAAGGAACCAGCCCGCGCCCGAGCAGTTCGGCCAGGGCGGGGCCGATGGCCTCAGCCCGGCTCAGGTCGAGGGCCAGGGTCTCGACCCGGCGGCCCAGCGCCCGCAGCTCGGTGGCGAGCGCATCGAGGTCGGCCAGGCTGCGGGCCACCAACAGCAGGTCGTAGCCCTCGGCGGCGAAACGACGGGCGCTGGCGGCGCCGATGCCGCGGGAGGCACCGGTGATCAGGGCGACGGGCAAAGGGCGGTGAGGCGTGGAGGCAAACCCTACGGTGCGTGGGCAGGATCCGGCGCCACCCCCTCCAGGACCTGGCCCATGCGCCGGTACTTGGCGTAGCGGGCCTCCAGCAGGTCGGATGTGCTGCAGGTCTGCAGCTCGGCCAGGTGGCTGAGCAGCGCCCGGCGCAGGGTGTCGGCGGCCTGGATCGGCGCCCAGTGGTTGCCCCCGGAGGGTTCCTTCAGCAGGGCGTCCACCAGCCCGAGCTGCAGCAGATCGGCGCCGGTGATGCGCAGGGCCTCGGCGGCGGCGGGGGCCTTCGCCGCATCGCGCCAGAGGATCGAGGCGCAGGCCTCGGGGCTGGCCACGGTGTAGACGCTGTGCTCGAACATCAGCAGCCGGTCGGCCACACCGATGCCGAGGGCACCGCCGGAGCCCCCTTCGCCGATCACCACGGCGATGATCGGCACCCGCAGCCGGAACATCTCGCGCAGGTTGACGGCGATCGCCTCCCCCTGGCCCTCCTCCTCGGCCTTGACGCCGGCGTAGGCCCCGGGGGTGTCGATGAAGCTGAGGATCGGCAGGCGGAAGCGATCGGCATGCTCCATCAGCCGCAGCGCCTTGCGGTAGCCGCCCGGGGAGGCCATGCCGAAGTTGCGGGCCACGTTCTCCTTCATGTCGCGGCCCTTCTGGTGGCCGAGCAGCACCACGGGCTGGTCGCCGATGCGCCCGACACCACCCACCAGGGCGCGGTCGTCGTTGCCGCGGCGATCGCCGTGCAGCTCGATCCACTCGTCGGTGATGACCTGGATGTAATCGAGGGTGCTGGGCCGCTGGGGATGGCGGGCCACCTGGATCTTCTGGGCCGGCGAGAGGGAGCTGAAGATCTCCTCCCGCCGCCGGGTGGCGAGGGTTTCCAGCTGCAGCAGCTGCTGGCTCACGTCCACCTCGGAATCACGGGCCAGCTGGCGGATCTGCTCGATCTGCTCTTCGAGCTCCACCAGCGGTTTCTCGAAATCCAGCAGGACGCGGCGGGCCATGGGCGCTCAGGCGGAGGGGATCAGGTGATGGAGAGGCTGGGGATCGCGGCCAGGACCTCCAGGCCCAGGGCCTGGAAACCGTGGCGCAGGGAGGCGGCGCCGATCAGGTCCATCTTCTCGAGGCTGATGTTGTTGCGGCCCCAGCTGAAGTTGGTGTGGATTCCTTCGAACTCCAGCAGCATCGCTTCGGCGAAGCAGGCGAACATCTGGCGCTGGGGTCTGGCCATCTCGGCCGCCTCCATCATCTGCCAGCCGATGTCGGAGCCGAATTCGACGATGCCGCCCTTGAGCACGTGGATGCCGTCGCCGGCGGCCCTGGTGTCCAGGTTCTTGGGGTAGCCGCCGTCGACCATCAGGCAGGGACGGGGCAGCTGGCTGGGGTCGATGCTGCTGGCCTGGGCCAGGCTGGCGACCCAGACCACCACGTCGGCCTCGGCCAGGGCCTCCTCGAGGGGCAGGATGCGGCCACCGCCGAGCTCCTGCTGGAGATCCGCCAGCGGCTGGGGCCGGCGGGCCACCAGCAGCAGCTCCTGCACGCCGGTGCGCTGGGAGAGCCAGCGGCAGACGGCGCTGCCGATGTCACCGGTGGCACCGACCACCGCCACCTTCGCCCGCCGCAGGTCGATGCCCAGCTTGGGGGCGTTCTCCTCCACCTGCCGGCACAGGACCCAGGCGGTGTGGGTGTTGCCGGTGGTGAACCGTGTCCAGTCGAGGGTGGTGGCCCGCACCTGCTGCTCCCGCAGCAGCTTGAAGTCCTCGAAGATGATCGAGGTGAAGCCCCCCAGGGCGGTGATGTCGATGCCGGTCTTCTGGGCCAGCTCCATGGCGTTGAGCACCTTGCGCTTGGCCGTCTTGAAACGGCCCAGCATCTCGGGCACGAACACCGAATCGATGTAGGCACCTTCAATGCGCCTGCCCGTGGGGCTGGTGACACTGATCCGCTCCACCAGCTGGGGCGGAGCGCTGCACCACATGTCCAGATCTCCCTCGGCGTACTCCTCGAAACCGAGGCTCCGCGCCAGGTTGCGGGCCGACTCGAAGCTGGTGGAATGACCGATCAGGCCGAACATGCAGGAAGGAGAAAGCGGCGGCAGGGGCGGGGCCGGATGTCGCCGACGCTACATCCTCCCCAGGGGTGGGGAAGGGGGGCGGCTCAGCCCACCAGGGCCGCGGCGGCCATCCGGGCGATCTCCCTGGGGGTGAAGCCGATGTCGGTGAGGGCGTCCTGGTAGGCGATCAGGAAATCCTCGATCAGATCCTCCTTTTCCATGTGGAGGACGGCGGCATCGGCGGCCACGCGGTCGAGCATCCGGCGCACGTGGGGGAGGTTGTCGCGGTTGGCCTGCTCCAGCTCGGCGCGGGACTCCTCCAGATGGGCCTTAAGCCACTCCTGGCCGTAATTGAGGTGGGTGTACTCGTCCTTGACGACCCCTTCGGTGATCTTGCGGGCGAACGGATCGGCGACGGGAATATAGATGTGGTAGGCCGAGATGGCGAAGGCTTCGATCAGCAGGGCCTGGATCAGCAGGCAGGTGACCACCTTGCCCTCCTGGAGGGCCGCCTGGAAGTTGTTGCGCAGGGGGGAGAAGAATTCCTGGGCGAAGGGCATGTCGGCGGTGACGCCCAGATTGTTGCCGCAGGCGGTGAAGCCCTTCATGTGCTTGAGCTCCATGCGGGCCAGCCGGGCCAGTTCCTCGGCCTGGTCGGGCAGCAGGGTGCCGAGGGACATGTAGTTGTCGTGGGCTTCCTGCTCACCTTCGATGACGATCGCGTTGATGCGGCTGTAGGCGTCCTTGTAGGCGGCGGTGCTGAAGTCGGGCAGGTCGCTCCCCTCGATCGGGCCCGCCGGATCCAGGGAGGAATCGACGGACGTGGTGGTTGCGAGGGTGGGCATGGGAACCACGGGGATAAGCAATCCCACGACTTTAGTCACGCTGCGCCGGAGGTCGGCGGCCAGTTGCTGTGCAGCAGGGCCTCCAGCCGCCGCTCCCAGCTCTCCACCAGGCAGTCGAACAGCTGGCGTCCCAGCTCCTCGCTGGCGCCGGACGGATCCCCGATCACGCCGCTTGCACTGATCTCCTCGGTGCGCCAGGCGCTGGGGCAGGCCCCTTCCAGGCTCCAGCCGGCGGGTGGGGCCTGGCCTTCGCCGGGCCCGTCGGCGGCGGGGAGGGAACCGGCGGTGCCCGGTTCGAGAAAGAGCATCAGGCTGGTCTCGGCCAGGCCGGCGTGGAGGCCGTCGCTGCGTTCCGGCTCGGGAATCAGCGGCGCGAGCCCATCGACGCCGCGCCACAGGAAGCAGGGCAGCACCGCCAGGGCGGGTTCCAGCACCCGCAACTCCCTGGCCGCCGCCTCCAGCAGGCCGATCTGGCCGCCATGGGCGTTGAAGAGCACCAGCCGCCGGAAGCCCGCCGCCGCCACCCCACGGCCGACGGCACGGACCAGGTCGATCAGCAGCCCGGCCGGCAGGCTGAGGGTTCCCGGGAAGCCCAGGTGCTCCGGCGAGAAGCCCAGGCTCTGCAGCGGCAGGCGCCAGATGGGCAGCTCGGGAGCGAGCCGCTCCAGCACCGCTGCGGCCACCCGTTCGGCGAACAGGGCATCGGTGCCCAGGGGCAGCAGCGGACCGTGCTGCTCGACGGCACCCAGGGGCCAGAGCAGCGTGCTGCCCGGACGGGCCGCCTGCTCACGCACCGTCGTCCAGCTGAGGCTGGCGAGGCGTCGCTCCGGGCTGGGGGGCATCGGCGGGGGGAGGACCGGCCTCTGAAGGGTGATTCGTACAGTGTGGGACCCCGTGCTTCGCTGAGGACCTCCATGGCAGGAACCGGCAACCCCGCGCCGCGTCAGCCCCGGAACCCCGCCCAGCGCCCCACGCCGCCGGCGAGGCCTTCCGGGTCGGCCCCGGCGCCGCTGCGCAAGCCGCCCCAGGTGTTGATGATCAAGAAGGAGGACGAGGCGGCGCCTGAGCCCCCCCTCGCCCCGACCGCCCCCGGTCCGTCCGGCGCCCCGTCGGCGGCCACCGGCCCTGTGGCCGCGCCGGTGCGGCCCCCCGCGCCTGCCGCCGAGGACGACGACCGCTTTGGTCTGCAGGGCCTCGAGGGCCTGACCATGGCCGATCTGCTCGGGCCGGCCCCCGATCGGCGCGGCGGTTCGGCGCGCGCGGCGGGCCGGGGTCCGGCCGCCGCCGAGGCAACCCCCGGCGAATCCCCCCGCCAGGCCCGCACCGTCGACGATTTCGACTTCGACGAGGAGGCCTTCCTCGCCGCCCTCGACGAGAACGCCCCGGTCGGCACCACCGGTGAAGTGGTCCAGGGGGTGGTGATCGGCATGGAGAGCGACGGTGTCTATGTGGACATCGGCGGCAAGGCTCCCGGCTTCATGCCCAAGAGCGAGTGCGGCCTGGGGGTGATCACCAACCTCAAGGAGCGCTTCCCTAAGGGGCTGCCGATCGAGGTGCTCGTCACCCGGGAGCAGAACGCCGACGGCATGGTGACGATCAGTGCCCGCGCCCTGGCCCTGCGCCAGAGCTGGGAGAAGGTGCGCCAGCTGGAGAAGGAGGGCAAGGTGGTGCAGGTGAGGGTCAACGGCTTCAACCGAGGCGGCGTCACCTGTGACCTGGAGGGCCTGCGCGGCTTCATCCCCCGCTCCCAGCTCAACGAGGGCGAGAACCACGAAGCCCTGGTCGGCCAGACCCTGGGCGTTGCGTTTCTGGAGGTCAACGCCGAGACCCGCAAGCTGGTGCTTTCCGAGAAGCGCGCCGCCACCGCCGCCCGTTTCGCCACCCTGGAGGTGGGGCAGCTGGTGGAAGGCCAGGTGGTGTCGATCAAGCCCTATGGCTTCTTCGTCGACCTGGGCGGCGTCAGCGGCCTGCTGCACCAGTCCTCGATCACCGGCGGGGCCCTGCGGGATCTGCGCGAGGCGTTCCAGCAGGGTGAGCACCTCAAGGCCCTGATCACCGCCGTCGACCCCGCCCGGGGCCGCATCGCCCTCAACACCGCCCTGCTCGAAGGTCCCCCCGGCGAGCTGCTGATCGCCAAGGACACCGTGATGGCCGAGGCCGAGGACCGGGCCCACCGGGCCCGCTCGCTGCTGCGCCAGCAGGAACAGGACGCAGGATGAGCGCAGCGGTAGCGGTGCAGGCCCCCGGCCCCGACTGGGAGCTCGATTACTACTCCAGGCCGATCCTGGAGGCCGATGGCAAGAAGCGCTGGGAGCTGCTGATCTGCTCGACGCAGGGCCTGCAGCCGGCGCCGGACCCCTTCCGCTGGTCGATGGACTGCCCGGCCGCCAGCGTCAATTCCCAGTGGCTGCGCGGGGCGATCGAAGCCGCCCTGGCGGCGGCCGCCGAGCAGGGCTACGGACCGCCGCGGCGGCTGCGCTGCTGGCGCGGCTCGATGCGGGCCATGGTGCAGCGGGCGGCCGAAGGCCTCGGCCTGGAGCTGGTGCCCAGCCGGCGCTGCTACGGCCTGGTGGAGTGGCTGCGGGAGCGGCAGGCCAGCGTCTACCCCCAGGAGCCGGGCTACATGGCCGGCCCCCTCGCCCCGCCACCGCAGCCGATTCCCGCCGTGGCCCTGCCCCTGCCGGAGGCGGCCCGGGGCGACAGCTGGAGCTGGGCCACCCTGCCGGCCGCCACCCTGGCCGAGGCCGGCGGCTGGGAGATCGCCTTCCCCGGCCTGGTGGCCCTGCCCTCCGAGGTGGATCCCGCCACACCGGTCCCCGGGATCCGGCTGTTCAGCCGCCGGCGGGCCCTGGCCATCGCCGGCTGGCTGTCCGGCCTGGAGCCGACCCGGCTGGAGGTCAGTTCTGGCCAGCTGGTGCTGGAGGCCGGTCTCGAGGATCGCTGGATCCTGGCCCGACTGCCGGAGGAGGAGGCGCGGCTGGCCCAGCAGGCCCTGGCGGAGGCCAGGGAGCGGGCCGGAGGCCTGCAGTTCATCGCCATCCAGGCCAGCGAGGAGGCCCCCAGCCTCGAGGGGTTCTGGCTGCTGCGCGACCTGCCCGATGGCTGAGGCGGATGGCTGAGGCGCTTGAGCCCCCCTTCGATCGGCCCGACGCCGGCTTCAACGACCTTCCCGGCTGGACCTGGGTGGGTACCTATGGCGGCCACTACCTCCAGTGCGACCTGCTGGCGGCGTTCGAGCACGGCTTCTTCACCCGCCAGTGGCAGGGACGGCCGCCGGAGGAGCTGGCCGGCGCCCTCAGTGCCGGCGTCAGCGTGCACCGCACCCGCCAGGTGCACGGCGGTGCGGTGCTGGCCGCCTCCGCCGCCGACCGGGACCCCTGGCCGGAGGCCGATGGACTGCGCAGCGACCGCGGCGGCCAGAGCCTCTGGGTGTGCGGGGCCGACTGCACCCCCGTGCTGATCGCCGACCCCGCCAGCGGCCGGGTGGCGGCCTGCCACGCGGGCTGGCGCGGGGTCGCGGCCAGGATCGTGCCGGCGGCGATCGAAGGGCTGGTGGCGGACGGCGCCAGCCGGGACCGGCTTGTGGTGGCGCTGGGTCCGGCCGTGGCCGGCTTCCGCTATCAGGTGGAGCGCTCCGTGACCCTGCAGGTGGCTGCCGCCATGGCGCCCGAGGGCAGTGGGCCGCCGCCGGAGGAGCGGGCCCTGGCCGATCTGGAGCGCTGCGGCGCCCTGCTGCCGGATCCCGCCCCCGGCCGGGACCGGCTCGACATCCGACGGGCCACGGCCCTGCAGCTGGAAGGCCAGGGGATCGGGCCGGAGCGGATCGGCCTCTGCCCGCTCTGCACCGTGGCCGAAACGGCCCTGTTCCATTCCTGGCGCCGCGACGGGGTCAGGGCGGTGCAGTGGAGCGGTGTGGTGTCCCAAGGCTGAGCGCCACCGCCTCGGCCACCTTGATGCCGTCGATCGCCGCCGAGAGGATGCCGCCGGCATGGCCGGCCCCCTCCCCGGCCGGAAAGAGCCCCGGGGTGCTGAGGCTCTCCAGCCCGGTGGGGTGGCGCAGCAGCCGCAGGGGTGAGGAGGTGCGGGTCTCGACGCCGGTCAGCAGCGCCCCCGCCATGGCGTAGCCCGGGATGCGCCGGGCGAAGGCCGGCAGGGCCTCCCGGATCGCGTCGAGCACGTAGGCCGGAAGGCAACCGTCCAGGCTGCCGAAGCGCAGGCCGGGCTGGTAAGAGCCCACCACCGCCTCCGGGGGGGGCTCCCGGCTGGGCCTGTGCTCCAGGAAATCCTCCAGCCACTGGGCCGGTGCCCGGTAGTCGCCGCCGCCGGCGTCGAAGGCCTGCCGCTCCCAGTGGCGCTGGAAGGCGATCCCGGCCAGGGCCTCCGCCCCCTCCTGGGCGTAGGGCGCCAGATCCTCCTGGCTGATCGGCACCACCAGGCCGCTGTTGGCATTGCGCTCCCGGCGGGAGTGCTGGCTCATGCCGTTGGTGACGACGCAGCCCTCCTCCGAGGTGGCCCCCACCACCAGGCCGCCGGGACACATGCAGAAGCTGTAGACGCTGCGGCCGGCGCCGGCCCCCCCTTCGCCGTTGCCATGGTGGACCAGCTTGTATTCCGCCGGCCCGAGCCGCGGATGGCCCGCCGCCTCCCCCCAGCGGGCCCGGTCGACCAGGGCCTGGGGGTGCTCGATCCGCACCCCGACCGCAAAGGGTTTGGGCTCCATGGCCACACCGAGGCGATGCAGCATCGCGAAGGTGTCCCGGGCGCTGTGGCCCGGCGCCAGCACCAGATGGTCGCAGGCGATGGCCGTGCCGTCGGCCAGCCGCACACCCGCCAGGCGCCGCTGGGGGCCGTCCCCCAGCAGCAGCTCCACCACGTGCTGACCGAAGCGGACCTCGCCCCCCAGGGCCTCGATCCGGGCCCGCAGCCCGCGCACCACCGTGGCCAGCTTGAAGGTGCCGATGTGGGGGTGGTGCAGGGTGAGGATCTCCGGATCGGCCCCGGCCGCCACCAGCTCCTCCAGCACCTTGCGGATGTAGGCGGGGTTCTCGCTCACCTGGCTGTAGAGCTTGCCGTCGGAGAACGTGCCGGCCCCACCCTCGCCGAACTGGGCATTGGAGCCGGGATCGAAGCGGCGGCGGCCCTGCCAGAAGCCGAAGGTGTCCGCGGTGCGTTCCTTCACCGCCTTGCCGCGCTCCAGCAGCAGCGGTCGCCAGCCCATCTGGGCCAGCAGCAGGGCGGCGAAGTAGCCGCAGGGGCCGGCACCCACCACCACCGGGCGCAGCTCCGCGACGGCTCCCTCCGCCCTGGCCACGGGCCGGTAGCGGCTGTCCGGGGTCGGACGCAGGTGGGGGTCGCCGGCGAAGCGGCGCAGCAGGCGGCGCCTGGCGCCGGCCTCGAGCTCCAGGTCGAGGCAGTACACCAGGGCGATGGCACCGCGCTTTCGGGCATCGACGCTGCGCTTCACCAGGTGATGGCTGCGCAGTTCCCCCGGGGCTAGCCGCAGCCGGCGGGTGATGGCCGCCTCCAGGTCGTCGGCGCTGTGGTCGAGCGGCAGTTTCAGCTCGCTGAGGCGCAGCACGGCCGTGGCAGGTGGAGGGCTGCTGGCGTTCTAGGGCACGGCGGGGCGGGCGCCAACGGCACGGCAGGGGCGCCAACGCTCGTGGCGAACCCTGCCGATCCGGCGCCGAAGGTGCCATGGTGGAACCTGATCGCGCCTGGGGCCGGATTTCGGATGGGCCTGGCTCACTGTCCCCTCTGCATGGGTCTGGCGGCGCTCTGCGTGGTGCGTTGCGGCGCCCATGCCGTGCTGCTCTGGCGCCTCTGGTTCGGGGGTGTTGGGACGCCGGCGGACCCAGAGCCGGTGCGGCTCCGCCAGGCCGCCTGCTGAGGCGAACCGGAGACCGCCCCCTCAGGCCCTCCCCGCCGGGCTGGCCGCGTTCAGCTCGGCCTCCAGGGCGGCGATGGCGATGCGGGTGGGCACCACCGCGTCGGGGTTGAGGCTGATCGAGTCGATCCCCTCCTCCACCAGGAAGCGGGCGAAGTCGGGATAGTCGCTGGGGGCCTGGCCGCAGATGCCGATCTTGCGGCCGCAGCGGCGGGCCGTGTGGATCGCCAGCCGGATCATGTCCTTGACCGCGGGATGCCGCTCGTCGAACAGGTCCGCCACCAGGGCCGAGTCCCGGTCGAGCCCCAGGGTGAGCTGGGTGAGGTCGTTGGAGCCGATCGAGAAGCCGTCGAAGCGTTCGGCGAAGGCCTCCGCACCGATGACGTTGCTGGGCAGCTCGCACATCACGTACACCTCCAGGCCGTCTTTCCCCCGCTCCAGGCCCTCGCCGGCCATCACCGCCAGCACCCGGTCCCCCTCCTCGGGGGTGCGGCAGAAGGGGACCATCGGGATGACGTTGGCCAGCCCCATCGACTCCCGCACCCGACGCAGGGCCCGGCACTCCAGGGCGAAGGCGGCGCGGAAGGCGGGGGCGTAGTAGCGCGATGCCCCTCGCCAGCCGATCATCGGGTTCTCCTCCGCCGGCTCGAAGGCCGCTCCGCCCAGCAGGCGGGCGTACTCGTTGCTCTTGAAGTCGGAGAAACGCAGGATCACCGGCCGGGGATGGAAGGCGGCGGCGATCCGGGCCATGCCCTGGCTGAGCAGGTCCACGTAGTAGTCGGCCGGCGCGTCGTACCCCGCCACCAGCTCCGCGATGGCGCCCCGCTCGGCGGCGTCCGTCACCCGCTCGGGCTCCAGCAGGGCCATGGGGTGCACCCGGATGTGGTTGGCGATGATGAACTCCAGCCGGGCCAGGCCCACGCCGTCGCAGGGGATCGAAGCCAGGTGGAAGGCTTCCTCGGGGTTGCCCACGTTCATCAGGATCCGGGTGCGGGTGGCCGGCAGGTCGCCGATGGCCTGCTCCTCCACCCGGAACGGCACCGCCCCCCGGTAGACGTGGCCCACGTCCCCTTCGCAGCAGCTCAGGGTGATGGTGTCGCCGTCGGCGATCCGGCCGGTACCGTCGCCCGTGCCGACGATCGCCGTCAGGCCCATCTCCCGGGCGATGATCGCCGCGTGGCAGGTGCGGCCCCCCTGGTCGGTGACCACGCCGCTGGCCTTGCGCAGGATCGGCTCCCAGTCGGGGTCGGTGCGGCGGGTCACCAGCAGGTCGCCGTCCATGAACCGGGCGATCTCGCCGGGATCGCTGATCACCCGGGCCGGGCCGCTGCTCACCGAGGCGCCGATGGCCCGGCCGCTGGTGATCTCCTCCGCCGGGTGCGACTCCAGGTGCCAGCTGCGCAGCACGGCCCCGCCCCGGCGGGACTCCACCGTTTCCGGTCGGGCCTGGAGGATGAACAGCTCGCCGCTGAGGCCATCCTTGGCCCATTCGATGTCCATCGGCGTGGGCACCCCGCGGCGCTCGCCGTAGTGGCGTTCGATCACGCAGGCCCAGCGCGCCAGGGTCAGGGCTTCGGCGTCGCTGAGGGCGAAGCGCCGGCGGTCCTGGGGGGACACGGCCTCGTTGCGCACCGCCCGGCCATCACCGCCGCCGGGGTCGGCATAGACCATGCGCAGGGCCTTGCTGCCCAGCCGCCGGCTCAGGATCGGGGCGAACCCCTTCTCCAGGGTGGGCTTGAAGATCAGCCACTCATCGGGGTTCACGGCGCCCTGCACCACGTTCTCCCCCAGCCCGTAGGCGGCGGTCAGCAGCACGGCGTCGCGGAAGCCGGTTTCGGTGTCGATGCTGAACATCACCCCGGAACTGGCCCGATCGGAGCGGACCATGCGCTGCACCCCGATCGAGAGGGCCACCTCCAGGTGATCGAAGCCGTGCTGCTGCCGGTAGACGATGGCCCGATCGGTGAACAGCGACCCGTAGCAGCGCCGGCAGGCCTCCAGCAGCGCCGCCTCCCCCTCGACGTGCAGGAAGGTCTCCTGCTGCCCGGCGAAGCTGGCCTCCGGTAGATCCTCGGCCGTGGCGCTGGAGCGCACCGCCACCACGGCCGGGCTGCCGGCGGAGGCCCGTTCGTTGCTGAGCTCCCGGTAGGCGGCCACGATCGCCTGGGCCAGCGGCGGCGGCAGTTCCGCCTGGCCGATCCGCTCCCGGGCCCCCTGGCCGGCCGCCTGCAGGGCCGCCAGATCGTCGGCATCCAGCCCGTCGAGCAGTTCGGCCAGGACCGGCCGGAGCCCGTTGGCGGCGATGAACAGCCGGTAGGCGGCGGCCGTGGTGGCGAAGCCCCCCGGCACCCGGACGCCGGCGGGCTCCAGCCGCTGGATCATCTCGCCCAGGGAGGCGTTCTTGCCGCCCACCTCGGCAATGGCGTCGAGGCCGACCTCGGCGAGGGGCACGACGAGCCGATCGGAGTCCCGCATCCCCTTCGCCCTGACTGAGCCAACTCTGGGCCCGCCCACCCGTGCCGGCGCCGGGCTGTGATCTTTGGTCGTCGCGCTGGTGCCTGGGCCGGCGCTCAGGGGTCGGCGTCGGGGTCGGTGGGGGGCGGGCCGGATTCGGGCAGCAGCTGGGCCAGCAGGCCGGCTCCCATCAGGACGGCGCCGAGGGTGAGGGCCAGGCCCCGGTTGGCGGCGGCGGGGCCGTCCACCCAGGTGCCGGCGGCCAGGAAGGCCCCGCCCAGCAGCAGGGTGGGAACCAGCACGATGCCCTTGGCGGTGCGATTGAGGCTCATGGGCAGGCCTCCGGCCGGGCCAGGCCGGCACCGATCAGCCCGTCGGCGATGTCCTCGCCGCCGGCCAGCAGGCTCACCCGGGCCAGCAGGGTGCCGTCCCGCTGTCCCATGGGGCGCAGGTTCACCCTGGTGCGGCGAGGCAGGGCCTGCCGCAGCCAGCTGACCGCCTCGGCTTCCTGCCCGGGAGCCAGCTCCATGCAGGCCAGTTCCACGAGGTAGCTGCGGTTGCCATCCCCCACCTGCAGCAGGGTGCCGCTGCGCACCTGGTAGACCTCCGCCGCGGCGGCCGCGCCGGGCCAGGCGATCACCAGGGCCAGCAGGACCGCCAGCAGGGTCAGAGCTTGGCGCCGCAACTGGGGCAGAACAGGTGGGCGCTGGCCGTGGTGCTGCCGCAGGCGTTGCATTGGCGGATGGTGTCGATGGCCAGTTCGGGATGGCTGGGCAGGCCGACCATCTGGGCGTTGCTGGCGCCCGGGGGCACCATCGGGTAGCAGTTCTCGTTGCGGCGCACGCGCACATCCACGAACACCGGGCCCGGATGGGCCAGGGCCTCGGCGAGGCCGGAGCGCAGCTGGGCACGGTCGGTGATGCCGATGCCCTTGACGCCGAAGGCTTCGGCGAGGGCGGGAAAATCGGGCATGCCGCCGGTCATCTCGGAACTGGAGTAGCGCTCCTCGTAGAAACTCTCCTGCCACTGGCGCACCATCCCCTGCCAGCCGTTGTTGAGCACCACCACCTTCACCGGCAGCTGGTACTGGCTGAGGGTGCCCAGCTCCTGGATGTTCATCAGGATGCTGGCGTCCCCGGCCACGCAGATCACCGTCTCGTCGGGGAAGGCGGTCTGGACGCCCATGGCGGCGGGCATGCCGAAGCCCATGGTGCCGAGGCCGGCACTGCTGATCCAGCGGCGGGGTCCGTTGCGCAGGAACTGGGCCGCCCACATCTGGTGCTGACCCACATCGGTGGTGTAGAAGGCCTCGGGGGCCAGTTCCCGCAGGGCGATGACCACCTCCTGGGGGGCGATCTCGCCGGTGGGCTGGGGGATCACCAGCGGGTAGTGGTGTTTCCAGGTGTCGATGCGCTCCAGCCAGGCGTCGGTCCGGCGGTTGGAGCCCTCGCCGACCGAGGCCTGCAGCAGGGCCTCCAGGGCCTGCTTGACGTCGGAGACGACGGGCACCTCGGGCACCCGGTTCTTGCCCACCTCGGCCGCATCGATGTCGATGTGGATCACCTGGGCCCGGGGGGCGAAGCTGTCGAGGCGGCCGGTGACCCGGTCATCGAAGCGGGCCCCGACGGCGATCAGCAGGTCGCACTCGGTGACGGCGAAGTTCGCATAGGCGGTGCCGTGCATGCCGAGCATGCCGACGGAAAGGGGGTGGTTCTCGTCGAAGGCCCCCTTGCCCATCAGGGTGGTGGTGACCGGCAGCCGGAACCGTTCGGCCAGCTGGTGCACCTCGGCGTGGGCGTCGGAGGCGATGGCGCCGCCACCCACATAGAGCAGGGGGCGCCGGGCCTGGCGGATCAGGCCCAGGGCGGCGGCGATGGCCTCCGGTCGGGGGGCCGGCGAGCGCTTGAAGCCGGAGGGGATCGCCGATCCCGGGGCCACGGGGGTGTAGTCGAACTCCTCGGCCCCCACGTCCTTGGGCACGTCGATCAGCACCGGCCCGGGCCGGCCGCTGGCGGCGATCAGGAAGGCCTCCGCCACGATGCGGCCGATGTCGGCGGGGTCGCGCACCACCCAGGAGTGCTTCACGATCGGCAGGGTGATGCCGAAGATGTCGGTTTCCTGGAAGGCGTCGGTGCCGATGGCGGCCCGGGGCACCTGGCCGGTGATGACCACCATCGGCACCGAATCCATCTGGGCGGTGGCGATCCCCGTGACCAGGTTGGTGGCGCCGGGGCCGGAGGTGCCGAAGCAGACGCCCACCCGGCCGGTGGCGCGGGCGTAGGCGTCGGCGGCGTGGGTGCCGCCCTGCTCGTGGCGCACCAGGATGTGCTGCAGCCAGCCCCGGGCTTCCGCCTTATGGAGCTCGTCGTAGATGGGCAGGATGGCGCCGCCCGGGTAGCCGAAGATGTGGCGGACGCCGTGGCGGTGCAGGGCATCCATCAGGGCGTAGGCCCCGCTCACGCGCATCGGCTCTGAGGAAGGCTGCGGCGCCTCAGGGGTGGAAACACTGGGGCTGCTGGTCCCGGCGGCGGCGATGGCGGAGGGAAGGGGCGTGAGCGTCACGGCGGCGGCTGGGGTCGGGCGAAGGGGAGGGAGTCGTCAGGATGGGAGAGCGGTCGGCCCGGGAGCCAGGTGTCCGGGCAGGGGTCTCGGAACCATCAGCGGAAGACACCAAGGTTAGGTCGCTGGAGGGGGTTTGGGTTGCGCTGACGGCGGCTCTCCGCCATCGCCCGCAACACTCGGGCCGGATCCATCCAGGCGCCCCGGTAACGCATGCCCCAGTGGAGGTGGGGTCCGGTGGTGCTGCCCGTGAGGCCCACATGGCCGATCACCTGGCCGGTGGCCACCCGCTGCCCCTCCCGCAGCAGGATGCCGCCGCTGCGGTAGACGCCGTTGCCGGCCTGGCCCCCGAGGTGGCAGTAGATGTGCTCGTAGCTGCCGGAGCGGATCACCAGCCCGTTGCCGCAGCCGCCGTCGACGATCACCTCGCTCACCGTTCCGGCCCACCAGCTGCGGATCGGCGATCCCATGGGCGCCGCGATGTCGATGCCGTAGTGGGGTCGGACATCGCCGCTGAGGGGGTGGGAGCGCATGCCGAAGCCGCTGGTGTAGCCCGCGAAGCTCGCCACCGGAAACACCCCCCTGGCCCACAGGCTGGCGTTGCGGGCCTCGGCGGGCAGGGCCTGGCTGCTCAGCCCCAGGGTGGCGGCGATCACCAGCGACCGACTGCGCAGGCCGGGACGCCTGGGGCGGTCAGAGCAGTCCAAGGGCATGCAGCGGGCCGTGACCGGTGAGCAATTCCAGCAGAAAAGCGGAGAATCCGACCATCGCCAGCCGGCCGTTCCAGACCTCGGAGCTGTTGTTCCAGCCCCAGGCCCACTTGTCCTGGGGATAGAGCTTGACCTTCTTGGGCAGCTGGGCCGCCATGTCGAGATTTACCTCCGGGCCCGCCATGGCTTCCTGCACCAGGTCGGCGAGGCCCTGGATGAAGGTGGGGTCGGTGTCGAGGGCCGGCACCCGGCGGAAGTGGCTGATGCCGGCTTCGGTGGCGATCTCCCGGTATTCGATGTCGATCTCCTCGAGGGTCTCGATGTGCTCGCTGACGAAGCTGATCGGCACCACCACCAGCTCCTGGACACCCTGCTCACCGAGCTCCCGCAGGGCGTCCTCGGTGTAGGGCTTGAGCCATTCCACCGGCCCCACCCGGCTCTGGTAAGCGAGGGTGGAGGGGTTGGGATGGCCCAGCAGCTGGGCGAGCCGTTCCATCACCAGCGCGGCGCAGGCCTCGATCTCCTTCTGATACGGGTCGCCGGCCTCCTCCACGTAGCTCTTGGGCACCCCGTGGGCACTGAAGAAGATGTGGGCCGACTCCGGTGCCTCGCAGTTGCGGATCTCGCGGGCGATCAGCCCGGCCATGGCATTGATGTAGCCGGGGTGGTCGTACCAGCTGCGGATGCAGCGGATCGGCAGCCGGCGGAAGGCGGGGTCGGCCTGGCGGAGGCGCTGCAGCTCCCGGAAGCTGGAGCCGCTGGTGCTGATCGAGAAGTGGGGATAGAGCGGCAGCACCACCACCTCCTCCACCCCATCGGCCTTGATATCGCCCACCGCCGATTCGGTGAAGGGGTGCCAGTAGCGCATCGCCACGTAGCTGGTGGCATCCACCCCCTCCTGGCGCAGGCGGCTCTGCAGCTCCCGGGCCTGCTGCTCGGTGATGCGGCGCAGGGGGGAACCGCCGCCGATGGAGCGGTAGGCCTCCTTCGACTTGCCGCTGCGCAGGGTGCTGATCAGCCAGGCCAGGGGTTTCTGCAGCGCCGGCGTGGGCAGGCGGATGATCTCCGGATCGGAGAACAGGTTGTAGAGGAATGGCCCGACGTCCTCGATCCGCTCAGGACCGCCGAGGTTCAGCAGCAGCACGCCGACCCTGGCCATGCCTTCGATCAGAAAGGCAGAGCGTAACCCCGCCTCCCCACCGGCGGCTGCCTGGTGGGTCACCGCCCCCTGCCCTGGCGGCCCCGGGACGGCAGGGGTAGCTTCCGGCTCAGCTCCCCGATCGCCCCGCCATCCCCCCGGCCGCCCCGCCACCCCCCGCCGCGCCTGCAGCAGCCGGGCCCGATCCGGCGCCAGCTGATCTGACCGAACTGGTGCGGCACCAGAACCGGCAACTGGCGGCCTCGGGCACCGCCCTGCGGCTGGAGATCCGCCAGCAGCGGCTGGGGCTGCGGGGGCCCCTGCCCTGTGCCAAGGGCACGGCGGCGCGGCCCGTGCAGCGGATCAGCCTGGGGCTGCCGGCCACGGCAGAGGGGGTGGCCGCCGCCCTCGAGCAGCTGGCCCGGGTGCGGGAGGCGGTCGAGCGGGGCCGCTTCTCCTGGGAGCACTGGCGCCGCCGGCCGGCCGCGCCAGCGCCCTCCCCAGCCGCCGTCCCCCTGGGGCCCCCATCCCCGGCTCCGTCGCCCCCGGCGGTGGGCTTCCCCGCCGAGGCCGCCGGGCTCACGCCGCTGCTGGCCGGTTTCGAGGCCGCCTTCTTCGCCGATCCCCGCCGCCGGCGCCGGCCCGCCGGCAGCCGCAGCACCTGGAGCGGCGCCTACCGGCCCTACCTGCGGCGCCTGGCGGCGGTGGCCGCCGCCTCCGGTGCCAGGCCGGCGTCCGTCGATGTGCCCCTGCTGGAGCGGGTGCTGGAGACCTACCCCCTGGCCAGCCGCAGCCGCCAGCAGTGCGGCCTTGCCCTGGGGGCCCTGGCCCGCCACCTGGAGCTGCCCCTGCCGGCCGACTGGAGCGAGCGCAGCGGTGGCTACGGCCTGCATGTGGCCCGGTTCCGGGGCCTGCCCAGTGATGCGCGCATCCTGGAGCTGGTGGCGGCCATCCCCAACCCCCGCTGGCGCCTGGCCTACGGCCTGATGGCCACCTACGGCCTGCGCAACCACGAGGTGTTCTTCTGCGACCTCTCCGCCCTGGCGCCGGGGGGCGACCGGGTGCTGCGGGTGCTGCCCACCAGCAAGACCGGGGAGCACCAGGTGTGGCCGTTCCAGCCCGACTGGGTGGAGCACTTCGGCCTCGAGGGCCTGGGGGAGGGCGGCGCCGAACTGCCCCGGGTCTGCACTGACCTGCGCCGCACCACCCTGCAGCAGGTGGGGCGGCGGGTGGCGGAGCAGTTCCGCCGCTATGGGCTGCCGATCACCCCCTACGACCTGCGCCACGCCTGGGCCGTGCGCACGATCCACATCGGCCTGCCCGACACGGTGGCGGCCCGGATGATGGGCCACTCGGTGGCGATCCACACCCGCACGTACCACCACTGGATCACCCGGCGGGACCAGCAGCAGGCGGTCGACACGGCCCTGGCACGGCTCCGCCAGAGTGCCCCAAACGGACACCGCTCCCCATGACGGCGAACGCCTCCACCCCCTCTCCCGCCGCCGCGGACGACACCCTGGCCCTGGATCGCCAGGCCGAGGAACTGGGCCCTGGGGGCGACCTGGCCCCCGAGGTGGACCAGGAGGCCTACCGCCGCCGCATGCAGCGCCGCCGCGAGGTGCAGCAGCAGCGGGTGGGGGAGCGGAACCTGGAGAAGGGTCTGGTGCTCGTGTTCACCGGCGAGGGCAAGGGCAAGACCACGGCGGCCCTGGGCCTGGTGCTGCGCACCCTGGGCCATGGCGGCAAGGTGGCGGTGGTGCAGTTCATCAAGGGCGGCTGGCAGCCGGGGGAGGCCCGGGCCCTGGAGCGCTTCGGCGACGACCTCCATTGGCACGCCCTGGGGGAGGGTTTCACCTGGGAGACCCAGGACCGGGAGCGCGACCGCCAGCTGGTACAGAGCGCCTGGGAGCGCTCCTGCGCCTACCTCGCCGACGGCGAGCGCAAGCTGGTGGTGCTCGATGAGATCAACGTGGCCCTCAAGCTGGGCTATCTCGACCCGGAGCAGGTGCTGGAGGGTCTGGCCCTGCGTCCGGCCCTCACCCATGTGGCCCTCACCGGCCGCGGCGCCCCGCCGGCCCTGCTGGAGCGGGCCGATCTGGTCACGGAGATGAAGGTGGTGCGCCACCCCTTCCGGGAGCAGGGGGTGAAGGCCCAGGCGGGCATCGAGTACTGAGGGCGTTCTCCTGGAGAGCCGGGGTCAGTCCAGGTCGGCCCGCAGCCGGGCCAGGCTGCAGACCAGCACCGACAGCCCGCTGACCAGCAGGGCCCGGTGCACCTCCGGCTCGCCCCAGAACCCCGGGCTGCCGCTGGCCCGGTCCAGGGCCGAGATCGTCAGCCGGGCCATGACGTCACTGCCGCGGGGGCTGCGGGGGACGGGACATCCGGGCGGGTCGACGGCCATGGCGGTGCTCCTTTGCGGCAGTGAAGCGGCAGTCGCCGGCGCCGGCAACCTGGTGGCGGCGCGGGAGGGGTTGCTACTGTTCGGCCGATCGCACGAGTCGATGGCCTACAGGCGCGTTCTCCTCAAACTCAGCGGTGAAGCGCTGATGGGTGACCAGGGCTATGGGATCGATCCCGCCATCGTTCAATCGATCGCCAAGGATGTGGTCGAGGTGGTCTCCGGCGGCACCCAGCTGGCGATCGTCGTCGGCGGCGGCAACATCTTCCGGGGCCTGAAGGGCTCGGCGGCGGGCATGGACCGGGCCACCGCCGACTACGTCGGCATGCTCGCCACGGTGATGAATGCCATCACCCTGCAGGACGGGCTGGAGCGGGCCGGGGTGCCCACCCGCGTCCAGAGCGCCATCTCCATGCAGGAGGTGGCCGAGCCCTACATCCGCCGCCGGGCCATCCGGCATCTGGAAAAAGGCAGGGTGGTGATCTTCGGCGCCGGCTGCGGCAACCCCTTCTTCACCACCGACACCACCGCCGCCCTGCGGGCGGCGGAGATCAACGCCGACGTGATCTTCAAGGCCACCAAGGTGGACGGGGTCTATGACAAGGACCCCGCCAAGCACAGCGACGCGGTCCGCTACGAGACCCTCACCTTCCTCGACGTGCTGAGCGGCGAGTTGGAGGTGATGGACAGCACCGCCATCGCCCTGTGCAAGGACAACGCCATCCCGATCGTGGTCTTCGACCTGTTCGGCTCGGGCAATATCGGCCGGGCGGTGGCCGGTGAGCCCATCGGCACCAGCATCGTGCCGGCGCCCCCCCGCTGACGTCCCCTCCCCACCACCCTTCCCCTGCCATGGATCTCGAAGCCAGCATGCGCAAGTCGGTGGAAGCCACCCAGCGCACCTTCAATACCATCCGCACCGGTCGGGCCAACCCCTCCCTGCTCGACAAGCTGACCGTCGAGTACTACGGCTCCGAAACGCCCCTCAAGTCGCTGGCGACGATCTCCACCCCCGACGCCCAGACGATCCAGATCCAGCCCTTCGACAAGGGCTCGATGGCCCTGATCGAGAAGGCCATCGCCATGAGCGACCTGGGCCTCACCCCCAACAACGACGGCCGGGTGATCCGCATCAACATCCCGCCCCTCACCGAGGACCGCCGCAAGGAGCTCTGCAAGCTCGCCGCCAAGTACGCCGAGGAGGGCAAGGTGGGGCTGCGCAACCTGCGGCGGGAGGGAATCGAGCGGATCAAGAAGCAGGAGAAGGACGGCGAGTTCTCCGAGGACCAGAGCCATGACGAGCAGGAGAAGGTCCAGAAGCTGACCGATCGCTACATCGCCGAGCTGGAGAAGCACCTGGCGGAGAAGGAAGCCGACATCCTCAAGGTGTGAGCAGCCCTGCCGATGCCGACGTGATCGTCGTCGGGGCCGGCCCCGCCGGCGGCGCGGCGGCATTCCACCTGGCCAACCGGGGGCGCCGGGTGATCCTGCTGGAGGCCCAGCCCCCGGGACGGTCCAAGCCCTGCGGCGGCGGCATGGCCGCTTCGGTGCAGCGCTGGTTCCCCTTCGATCTGGCCCCCGCCGTCGACCAGGTGATCCGCCGGGTGCGGTTCACCTGGTGCCTGGAGGATCCGGTGACGGCCGAGCTGCCGGGGGAAGCCCCGTTCTGGATCGTGCGCCGCAGCGTCCTCGACGCCTTCCTGGCCGAGCGGGCCGTCGAGGCCGGCGGCGAGCTGCGCCACGGCTGCCGGGCCGAGCGGATCGAGCGCCGTGACGATGGCCTCTGGGAGGTCGCCGGACCGGGGGACCTGCGGCTGCTGGCCCGGGCCGTGGTGATCGCCGACGGCTCCGGCTCCCGCTTCGCGGCGCCCCTGGGCCTGGGGCCCTCCCGGCCCCGCTTCGCCGCCACCGTGTCGGTGGAGGTGGCGGCCGATCCCGATCCCGCCGACATGGCCCGTTTCGAGTTCGGCCTGGTGCACCACGGCTTCTGCTGGGTGTTTCCCCGCCGGGGCGGCTACAGCATCGGGGTGGGCACCTTCGTCGGCCAGCAGGAGGCCGACAGTGGGGCGGTGCTCTCTGCCCTGCTGCCCAGCCTGGGGCTGCCGGAATCGGCGGGGGAGCGCCGCCACGGCCAGCTGCGCCTGTGGAACGGCCACCACCCCCTCCATGGCCCGGGCCTGGTGGCGGTCGGTGATGCCGCTTCGCTCTGCGATCCCTTCCTGGCCGAGGGCCTGCGGCCCTCCCTGCTCAGCGGCTGCGAAGCGGCGGCGGCCCTCGACCGCTGGCTGGATGGCGATGGCGCCGCGCTGGAGCACTACAGCCTGCGGATGCGTGAGGCCTGGGGCGATTCGATGGCCTGGGGCAAACGCATCGCCCAGGTGTTCTACCGGGTGCCGCGAGTGGGCTACCAGCTCGGCATCAAGCGGCCCACCGCGCCCCAGCGCATCGCCCAGATCCTCTCGGGGGAGATGGGCTACGGCGAGATCGCCCAGCGGGTCATCCGCCGGCTGCTGTTCCAGCGGGGCTGAGGGGGCGACACGGGTCGCGGTGCCGGAGGCCCCGCCAGCCCCTCAGGAGCGGCTGGCGCCCTTGAGGTCCCGCAGCCGCTGGTCGATGGAGCCCAGCAGCTCGATGGCGAACATGGGCGCCTCCTGGACGGCGAACAGGAACTTCTCGCGGTTCATCACCAGCAGCCGGCAGGGGGTGAGGGCCGTGGCATGGCCGTAGCGGCGATGGTCCTGGGTGACCAGGGCCCCGGCCCCGAAGACGTCGCCGGCCTGGATGTCCTCGTGGCCGGCATCCGCGTTCCAGCTGAGCCGCACCGTCCCCTCCAGCAGGCCGAACATGCAGTCACCGGGCTCCCCGGCCCGGAAGATGACGGAACCCGCCTCGACGTCCCGCACCTCACCCTTGTCGGCGAGGGCGCGCATGGTGTCGAGGGCGTGGACGGTGTGGGCCATGCGCGAACAGGGGGGGAATCCATCCTTGCCCATCAAGGTGAACAACCGATCAAGGCAGGGGCGGCGGCGGGCGGCCCGGGCTTCAGCGGCTGATCGCCAGCGGCGCTCCCAGGCCGCCGCGCACATCCTCGGGGGCGAGGCGGCCGTCGTTGTCGGTGTCGAGGGCATCGAAGACGGCATCGCTGCCGAGCCATTCCTCCCGGGTGATGCAGCCGTCGCCGTCGAGATCGTTGAGCAGGAAGATCTCGTGCACCGCATGGGTGAAGGCGGCCCCGCCCTCGATCACGGCCAGGCGATGGGCCAGCTGGCCTTCGAGGGTCTCGATCGCCTTGGAGAAGCCCCGGATGCCCTCATCGAGCTTCTCGCTGGCCATGGCATCCGCCGCCATCATCGTGCGGAAGGTGGCCTCGTCGATATGGATCCGCTCTTCGCTGGCGCCCGGATGGGCGGCATCGAGGCGGCGTTCCAGCAGGGCGTCGCTCTGGCGCAGCTGGTCCATCAGGGCCGGGGAGATGGTCAGCAGGTCGCAGCCCGCCAGTTCGACGATCTCGTCGATGTTGCGGAAGCTGGCGCCCATCACCTCGGTGCCGTAGCCGTGGGTCTTGAAGTAGTTGAAGATCCGCGTCACCGAGAGCACACCCGGATCCTCCGCCCCGGGATAGCTGTCGCGACCGGTGGATTTCTTGTACCAGTCGAGGATGCGCCCCACGAACGGCGAGATCAGGGTGATGCCCGCCTCGGCGCAGGCCACGGCCTGGGCGAAGCCGAACAGCAGGGTGAGGTTGCAGTGGATGCCCTCACGCTCGAGCACCTCCGCCGCCTTGATGCCCTCCCAGGTGGAGGCGATCTTGATCAGCACCCGGTCGGTGCCGATGCCCGCCTGGGCGTAGAGGCCGATCAGCTTGCGGGCCTTGGTGATGGTGGCCTCGGTGTCGTAGCTGAGGCGCGCATCCACCTCGGTGGACACCCGCCCCGGGACGATCTTGAGGATCTCCTTGCCGAAGGTGACGCTGATCTCGTCAATGGCCTCGCGCACCACGTCCTCGGCGGGGGCCTCGGCACCGATCACCTGCCGGGATTCGCGCAGGGAGCGGTCGATCAGCTCCTGGTAGGTGGGGATCTGGGCGGCGGCCAGGATCAGGGACGGATTGGTGGTGGCATCCCGCGGCGTGAACTGGCGGATCGCGTCGATGTCGCCGGTGTCGGCCACGACCACGGTCATGGCGGCCAGTTGTTCGAGAAGGTTGGCCATCGTGGAACGGTGTCGGGCGCGTTGTCTGCTGGCCTTGACGCTAGCCATGGCCCCCCACGGCGATGCACGGGGGTTGTGGGAATGAGGACAGGCTGGCTCAGGAGCGGCCGGCCTTGGCGGTGAGGCGGGCGGTGGGCTGGCTGGGGGGCACCTTCTCGATCACCAGCAGGGCCTCGGCGATCTGCCGGGCCACCGGCAGGGCCACGGTGGAGCCGTAGGCATTGCCCCCCTGGGGTTCGTCCACCACCACCAGCACCACGTAGCTGGGATCCTCCGCCGGCAGGATCGCCACGAAGCTGCAGATCCGCGCTCCGGGGATGTACACCCCGTTGCGGGCCTTCTGGGCCGTGCCCGTCTTGCCGGCGATCCGGTAGCCGGGGATCTTCATCCCCTTGCCGTTCTCCACCACCGATTCCATCCACTTGACCACGGTGCGGGTGACGGCCGGATCCAGCAGCTGGACGCCCGTGGGGGCGGTGGCGCTGGCCAGGGCATCGCCGGAACGCAGGCCGCGGGTGATGTGGGGACTCACCAGCCGGCCGCCGTTGGCGAGCATCCCGTGCAGCTGCAGCAGCTTGAGGGGGGTCAGGGAGAAACCCTGGCCGAAGGCGGCGACCGCCGGCTCGATCGGCGCCGAGGTGAACTCGCTGCGGCTCTTGAGCTGGCCGGCCACGGCCCCGGGCAGGTCGGTGTCCGGCATCTCGTCGATGCCGAAGGCCCGCAGCCAGTGCCAGAAGCGATCGCGCTTCACCTGGGCCATGGCCTTCACCATCGCCACGTTGCTGGACACCTGCAGCACCGTGGGGAAGTCGATCACGCCGTTGGCGCGGCGGTCGTGGTTGAAGATCGGCCAGCCACCGATCGTCAGCTGGCCCACGTCGTTCACTTTGTCGCCGGGGCGGATCGCCTTCTCCTGCAGGGCCAGGGCCAGGTTGATGGGCTTGAAGGTGGAGCCGGGTTCGTAGAGATCCTGCACCGACCATTCCCGGAACAGGGCGGGGCTGTAGCTCCAGAACCGGTTGGGGTCGTAGGTGGGGGTGGAGGCCAGGGCCAGGATCTCGCCGTTGCGGGCATTCATCACCAGGGCCGCGCCCTGCTTGGCCCGCCACTGCTTGACCTGCTTGGTCAGGGCCTGCTGGGCCACCTGCTGGAGACGGGCATCGAGGGTGAGCTGCAGCCGCAGGTCGTCGCCGTAGAGCGCCCCGGCCTGGAGGCCGTCGGGCAGGGGGGTGCCGTCGGCGCCACGGCGCATGCTCAGGGTCACCTCCTGGCGGCGCAGGTCCCGGTCCCGGCTCTGCTCCAGGCCCGCCTGGGCCACCCTCTCCAGGTTGAGGAAGCCCACCACGTTGGCGAACAGGGAGCCCTGGGGATAGACGCGCTGGGGATAGGCCTCCAGGTCGAGGCCGCTGATGCCCAGCTCCTTGACCCGGTTCGCCGTTTCCGGATCCAGGCCGGTGGCGAGCTTGACGCCGCTGCGACGGCTGCCGATGGTCTCCAGCAGGTCGGCCGGCGGCTGGGCCAGCACCTTGGAGAGCTCCCTGACCACGTCGGCGGGGGGACGGACCTGCTGGGGCTCGTCGCCGGGAAGGTTGAAGTAACGCGGGTGGGCCCAGAGGGTGAAGCGCTCCTCATCGAGGGCCACCAGCCGGCCCATCCGGTCGACGATGGTGCGCCGCTTGCCGATGGGCGTGACCGCATGGGTCTGGATGGCCCTGGCCCGGGCCTGAAGCTCGGGGGATTTCACCACCTGGAGCCAGGCCAGCCGTCCCGCCAGCCCGACCAGGGCGGCGCACAGCAGCACGTAGACCGTGAGCATGCGGGTGGTGGGGATCGGCTGGATCTCCACCACCCGCCGCGTTGCCGCTCCCCTGGGGCGGCGTCCACCCCCGGCGGCCCCCACCGGGGGGCGGCCCTCGCCGGGCCCGGAACGGGAGGCGGGGGGCATCAGTAGCCGGCCGGGATGGCGCGCAGCTGGAAGCCGGCGAGCAGCGGCAGGGGGGCGCGGGGGCGGCTGCTGCGGGGTTCAGGCAGATGGATGAGCTTGGCGCTGCTGGTGGGCTCCAGCAGGCCGGGACGCCGCACCAGGCTGAGGTGATGCTGCTCGAGCAGGGCGGAGGACTCCTGCATGCGGTGCTCGAGGGTCTTGGAGGCCTCCAGCTTGGCGAAGCTGTGCGCCCACTGGTTCTGCCAGTGCAGGGTGAGGGCGCTCAGGCCGAGCATGGACAAGCCCAGTCCCACCAGGGCGCCGCTGCTGATCCGATGCAGGCCGGCCAGCCAGGGGGCCTGGCGTTCGATCCGGCGCGCCGAGAGGGACCCCTCGATCAGCTGCAGGGGCCGCTGCAGGGACCTCGGATTCGGCAGCGGGGACTGGCTGCGTGGGGCGGGGGAGGCGGCCAAGGGACCTGATAGGCACTGCGCAAGTGAACCACCCATCGGGGACCGCAGCAAGCGCCGTCAGTCGGCGAGAAAGAGGAGATTCATGAAGGTCATCCCGTTCCAGAGGGCGTGCATCAGCACGGCGCTGCCCAGCCGGCCGCTGCGCCAGCGCAGCCAGCCGAGGCCCAGGCCGAGCACGAACAGCGGGGCCAGTTCCGCCAGGCTCAGGTGGGCGATCGCGAACACGGAGGCACTCAGCACCACCGCGCCGGCTCCGCCGAGCCTCTGGCCCGCCACCGGCAGCAGCACGCCCCGGAACAGGACCTCCTCGAACAGGGGCGCCACCACCAGGGCGGTGACGGCGAAACAGGCCAGCGCCAGCGGGTCGGCGCTGGTCAGGACCAGGTCGAGGAGGGGGTTGCTGCCCCCAGGGTCGGCCCAGATCCGGTCGATCGCCCAGCTCGAGGCCGTCACCACCGGCAGCACCATCAGCAGGCTGGCCAGCGCACCACCGAGGGCCGAGCGGGCCGGCCGCCACCGCCACTGCAGCCAGCCCCCCGCCGGAGGGGTCCCCCGGCGCGGCAGCATCAGGGCCAGCAGCAGCAGCGGGGCGGCCATCAAGGCGGCATAGAGCACCAGCACTTCGATGCCTTGACTGAGGGCCCTGGGGGCCGCCAGGCGCTGCAGGGCGATCTGCAGCGGCGGCTGCACCACCATCGGCACGACGACTTCGCCGAGCACCACGAAGCCGCCGGCGATCAGCAGGGTCACATCGACGGGGCTCAGGGGCGGGCCCACCAGCGGCGGCGCGGCGGCCAGCCGGCCGCGCCAGGCCAGCCAGCCCTGACGCAGCAGCAGGGCGGCCCCCACCAGCAGGAACAGGGCCGGCAGGGTGGTCACCGCCAGCAGCATGAGCAGCAGCCGCAGGGACCGCTCCTCCGCCGGACAGGCCCCCGGGTCCCCCGGCAGCTGTTCGCAGACCAGCTGCTGCACCATCAGCGGCGCCGACCAGGGGGCGAGCAGCTGCCGGCGTTGCTCCGCCGTCACCGGCCGTCCGTCGAGCAGTGCCTGGATCAGGGGACGCCGCACGGCGTCCACCTGGGTCGCCAGCTGCCTCAGTTCGGTGTCCTCGTCCAGGGCTGCCGCGCTGCCGGCGTCGCGCTCCAGCAGGGCGCTCTCGAGGCGGCGCAGGGCCAGCGGTGGCTCCTCGGCGGCCTCCATCTGCCGCCGCAGCTCATGGCCCAGCTCCCGCCGCGGATCCTCCCCGGTGAGCAGCGGCCGCAGCTCCGCCGGGACGGCCTCGGCCGCCAGGGCGGTCAGCTCGAGCTGCCGCAGGCTGAGGGAATCGACCACCGACGGGCGCTCGAGGCTGTCGATCAGGCCGCCCACCCAGAGCAGGCCGCACAGCGCCAGGCTGAGCAGGGCCAGCAGACTCTTCCAGCCCGGTGGGGAGGCGGGCGGTCCGGATCGGGAAGGGGTTCCGTTCAACCGGACCACCTCGGCGGCGATGGGTGCTGATTCTCCCCTGCGCCCGTCCCATACGATGGCCTCGCCTGCGCCACAAGCACCTTGCCCCTTCGCATCGTGCTGGTCCGCCATGGGCTGAGCAGCTTCAACCTGGAGCACCGCATCCAGGGCCGTGACGACCTCTCCAACCTCACCGAGGAGGGGCAGCGCCAGGCCCGTCGCACGGGGGAGGCTCTGGCGGAGCTCGGTTTCACCGCCGTCTACAGCTCGCCGCTGCAGCGCGCCAGCGCCACCACGGCCGCCCTGCTGGCCCGCCACGGCTCGCCGCTGGCCCCCGTCTACGACGACGATCTGCTGGAGATCGATCTGGCGCCCTGGAGCGGCCTGCTGCGCAGCGAGCTGCGGGCCGTCGATCCGGAGCAGGAGCGCCGCTGGCGCGAGGCCCCGGAGACCATGGAGCTGCGGCGGCCCGACGGCTCCACCTACCGCCCGGTGCCCGAGCTGCTGGAGCAGGCGGGCCGTTTCGCCCATGGCCTGCTGGCCCGCCACGGTGATGACGACGCCGTGCTGGTGGTGGCCCACAACGCCATCCTGCGCTGCCTGGTGCTGCACCTGCTCGGCCTGCCGGCGAGCGGCTTCCTGCGCCTCAGGCTCGACAACGCCTCCATCTCGGTGCTCAACCTGGTCCGCGGCGAGGGCGGGCGGCCTTCGGTGCAGCTGGAATCCCTCAACGGCACCGCCCACCTGGGCACGGCCCTGCCCCCGGCCGGACCTGGGTGCCGGTTGCTGCTGGTGCGCCATGGCGAGACCGACTGGAACCGGGAGGGCCGTTTCCAGGGCCAGATCGACATTCCCCTCAACGCCCACGGCCTGGCCCAGGCGGAGGCGGCGCGGGCCTTTCTGGCCCCGATCCCGCTGCAGCGCGCCTACAGCAGCGACATGGCCCGCCCCCTGCGCACCGCCGAGGTGATCCTGGGCTCCCATCCCGGCGTGCCGCTCACCACCGCCCGGGGGCTGCGGGAGATCGGCCACGGCCTCTGGGAGGGCCGGCTGGAAAGCGAGATCGCCGCCGGCTGGCCCGACCTGCTCGCCGCCTGGAAGCGCACCCCCGAGACCGTGCAGATGCCGGAAGGGGAGACCATCGGCGGGGTGTGGGACCGGTCGCTGGCGGCCTGGAACCGGATCGTCGCCGGGCTGGATCCCCGGGAGACGGCCCTGGTGGTCGCCCATGATGCGGTCAACAAGACCATCCTCTGCGCCCTGCTCGGCCTCACCCCCGCCGACATCTGGGCCATCAAGCAGGGCAACGGCGGCGTGACCGTGATCGACTATCCCCGGGGGGCGACGGCGCCGCCGGTGGTCAGTGCCCTCAATCTCACCGCCCATCTGGGGGGCGTGATCGATCGCACGGCCGCCGGCGCCCTCTAGCCGGCCCATCCCACCGAGGCCCCCTGCCATGGTCCGTCAGCTGCTGATCCGCGGGGTGACTCTGCTGGAGGCCCCGGGGCGGCCGCCGCGACGGGCCGATGTGCTGCTGGAGGACGGGGTGCTGCGGGCGATCGACCCGGAGCCGGACGTGGTCCTGGGGGCGGCCGGCGTCGCCCCGTTCGACGCCGAGGGCTGCTGGCTGGCACCGGCCCTGGTGGATCCCCACAGCGTGCTGGAGGACCCCCTGCAGGGGCGGGCCGAAACCCTGGCCAGCCTCCGGGAGGCCGCCGCCTCGGGCGGCTACGGCATCGTGGCCCTGCTCCCGTGGGCCTCCAGCTGGCGCGATCGGCCCGAGCGGCTGGCCTGGAGCTGGCCGGACCCGATGCGGCTGCTCACCTGGGGCAGCTTCAGCGTCGACGGCCTCGACCGGGACCTGGCCCCCCACGGCGACCAGCTGGCCGCCGGCGCCTGCGGCCTGGCGGCCGGGGCGGCCCTGCCGCCGCTCGATCTGCTGGAGCGCGGCCTGCGGCTCGGGGAGATGGGGGACCGGCCGGTGCTGCTGCCGCCCCGGGACGGGGCCCTGGCACGGCGCGGCTTCGTGCGGGAGCGGGTGGAGGCCCTGCGGGCGGGCTGGCCCCTCGATCCCCCCGGCAGCGAGACCCTCCCCCTCGAGACCCTGCTCTCCCTGGCCGACGACCTGCCCGCGGCGAACCTGCGGCTGATGAACGTCTCCACCGCCGAAGCGGTGGCACGGCTGCGGCGCCATGGCCAGGCGCCCATGGCCTCGGTGGGCTGGTGGCACCTGGTCGCCGACAGCGGTGGCCTCGATCCCGCCGACGAGGGCTGGCTGGTGGAGCCGTCCCTGGGGGGGCCGGCTGATCGGCGCGCCCTGATCGACGGCCTGGCCGACGGGGTCATCAGCGCCGTCGCGGTGCACCACATCGCCCTGGATGCGGAGGAGGAGCTGCTGCCCCTCGACCAGCGCCGCCCCGGCGTGGCGGGCCACGGTCTGGTGCTGCCGCTGCTGTGGGAGGAACTGGTGGGATGCCGGAGCTGGCGGCCGGAGCAGCTCTGGCAGGCCCTCTGCTGGGGACCGGCCCGCTTCCTGGGCCTGCCGGAGCCGGTCCTGGAGGCCGGCACGGCGCAGTGGCTGCTGTTCGATCCCTGCCGCTCTTGGCGCTGGGAAGAGGCCCCCGATGGCTCCCTGGCGGCCAACCGGCCCTGCCGGGGGCGACCGCTGCAGGGGCGGGTGCTGGCCTGCGGGCTCAGCGATCCGGCGCGTTGGGCTCTGGCAGCGGACCGGCCGAGCTGAACGGGAAGAAGCGCCAGAAGGCCCGGCCGATGAGTTCGCTCTCGGGCAGCAGCGGCCCCCCGGGCCAGAAGCGGGCATCCCAGCTGTTGGCCCGGTTGTCGCCCATCACCACCAGGTGGCCGGGGGGCACCACCACGTCGATGGTGCGGCAGGGTCCGACCCCCTGACGATCGACCGGGCAGTAGTTCCTGACGTAGGGCTCGTCGAGGGGACGGCCGTTGATGCTGACCCGGCCGCGGGGGTCGGCCACCACCCGCTCGCCGGGCAGGCCGATCACCCGCTTGATGTAGGCATCGCAGGCCGGCTGCTGGATCCCCGGCAGGGAGCCGATCAGGGGCAGGTTGACCAACAGGCAGCGCAGCGCCCCCGGCTTGGTCGGGCCGGTGAGGATCGGATCGAAGTGGTACGGGGAGCGGAACACCACCACCTCGCCGCGCCGCGGCGGCCGCTGCCGGAAGGACAGCTTCTCGACAAGCAGCCGGTCCTGGAGCTGCAGGCCCGGCAGCATCGAGCCGGAGGGGATGTAGCGGGCCTCCAGCAGGAACTGGCGGATGCCCAGGGCCACCGCCAGGGTGATCAGCACGCTGCGCCAGAAGGCCCAGGGGCTCTCCTCCCGCTCCTCCTGGTGACGCTGCGGCTCCGGGCTGGGCGTCGGCTCGTCGTGGGCGCCGGGGTCGGCCGGTGGATCCGAGGGGCTCAAGGGGTTCGTGCGGCAGGTTCCATGGTCGGGAGGCAGATTAGGCACACACCCGCCCGCCGCGTCCCCGATGGCACGCCCACGCTGGCACCAGAGCCTGGCCGCGCCCTCGAGCCGGCTGGAGCGGCGCTGGGATCGTTTCGTGGCCCTCTGGGCCGCCCTCAACCTGCTCTGGGTGGCCTTCGACATCAGCTACATCCCCCTGCGCACCTTCTGGCTGCAGCGCAATCTCTACCCGCTGCCGTCGGTGCCCCTGGCGGTGCCGCTCACCTTCATCCCCGACATCACCCCCTGGGTGGATCCGATCAAGGGGATCGAGCCGCACCGCGAGACCCAGGCCTACCTGCGCCAGTTCGACCGGATGGATGCGGCCCTGGGCCAGGGCCCGACGGGTGCCGTCACCCCGATGCAGCGCCAGCTGCTGGCCGAACAGGCGCGGCTCACCGCCGAGATGATCGATTCCAACCCGATGCTGGCCTCGGGCACCTCCGGCACCCTGGAGAAGATCAAGAACCGCCTGCGCCAGCGCGCCGACCGGGACTCGGCCAAGCAGGCGGCGGCGGTCCTGCTGAGCCCGGAATGGATTGACGCCCATCCCTGGCCGCAGGAGCGGCTGTTCTGGCGCCAGCAGGTGCTGCCGCTGGTGGCCACCACCTACTGGCGCTCGATCGATGAGAACGGCCGCCCCACCGACCATTTCTGGCGCTACGACCTGCTCCTGTTCCAGAGCGTCTTCGCCCTCGACATCCTGCTGCGGGCCATCCGGCTGCGCCGCCGCCTGCCGGGCCTCAGCTGGGGCCGGGCCCTGCTGCGGCGCTGGATCGACCTGCCCCTGCTGCTGCCCTTCTGGCGCTGGCTGCGGGTGGTGCCGGTGCTGGAGCGGCTCCATACCAGCGGCCTGATCAGCATCGAACCGCTGCGGGCCGTGATCAGCCGGGCGGTGGTGGCCCTGCTGGCGGTCGAGCTGTTCGAGGTGCTGGCCCTTCAGCTGATCGACGGGCTGCAGCAGCTGATCCGCTCGCGCCGCTGGCCGATGCGGATCCGCGCCCTGCGCAGCCATCAGATGGTGGTCAGCAACGACGAGCGCGAGCTGGTGGAACTGGTGCGGATCTGGGGCCCCCTGCTGCTGGTGCGGGTGGCCCCGCGCCTGGCCCCCGAGCTCCAGGGGGTGCTCGGCCATGCCCTGCAGCAGAGCCTCCAGAACGCGATCGTGCCGCCGGGCCTGCGCCAGCTCCAGCCCCTGCTGCAGGTGGAGAAGGGGCTCAGCCGCCAGCTGGCCGGCGGGATGGTGGACAGCCTGCTCGACCTCACCCGCACCACCGGCGAGCGCCTCAGCCGCCGCGACGACCAGCAGCTGGAGCTGCTGCAGCGGTTCATCGACCGCTTCTGGGAGGAACTGGCCGATGCCTTGGAGAGCGGACCGGCCCTGGAGCGCTCCCAGCAGCTGCTGTGCACCTTCCTCGAGGAGTTCAAGGGCAACTACCTGAGCCAGATCAGCCGTGCCGGTATCGAGGGCCTGATCGAGGAGCTCGACCAGATCATGGTGAAGGGAGCCCAGGGGCCGGAGGGTCGCAACGACGCCCCCTAGCCCAGCAGCTCCTCCCAGTCCTGGGGACGGAACCCGGTGAGGATCCGACCGGAGGCAGTGACCAGGAAGGGACGCTTGATGAGGCGCCCGTCGGCCGCCAGGGCGGCCAAGGCCGTGTCCCGGTCCATCGCCTTGACCGTGGCGGCCCCCAGGGCCCGGTAGCTCTGGCCGCTGGTGTTGAACAACCGCCCGAAGCCCCCGAGCTGGTCGTGGGCGGCGGCCAGCAGCTGCAGGGGCGGCGGGCTGGCGGTGATGTCGATGGCCTCGAAGGGAATCGCCCGTTCCCCCAGCCAGGCCAGCGCCTTGCGACAGGTGCCGCAGCCGGCGTACTGGTAGAGGACGAGTGGGGCGAGGTCGCCGGCCATCGCGCCTACTTGCGGCCCACCAGCGCCTTGAGGGCCCCGACCAGGCTGTTGGAGCCCTTGCCCACACCGGCGTCCGGCCTGGTGCGGATGGTCACATCACCGTTGACGGTGGTGCGGCAGCTGAGGCGGTAGCTCGCAGGCCGATCCGCCAGGTAGACCTCCTCCACATCGCTGCGGGGGGAGAGGTTGCGGGCCCCCTCCACCACCTCCACCACGCAGGTGCCGCACTGGCCGAGGCCACCGCAGTTGTTGAGGTTGTTGAGGCCCGTGTAGGGATTCACGCCGGCGTCGAGGGCCGCCTTGCGGAGATTGGCCCCTTCGATGCAACCAACCTGCTGGCCTTCCTTTTCGAAACGGATGGTGGGCACGGTCGATCGGGGGTGAGGGGCGCCGCCCAACTTAGGTCACACCACGTCCTTTCGATCCCGGTTTCGTTGCCTTGAGAAAGGATCGGGGCGGTCGGGAGGGGCTGCCTACGATGGCCGGGTTGCCCGCAGACCTTGCTCTCCTCCGACCCCTCCCCGGCCCGGCAAGGCACCTACGACCTGGTGGTGCAGCAGCTGATCCCCGGCTACGCCAGCCTCGCCCGTCTCTCGGTGGCGCTGCTCTCCTCCTCCCCCCTGGCCTCGCGCCGGGAGGCCGCCGTGCTGGTGGCGGGATGCGGCACCGGGGCCGAGCTGCTGGAGGCGGACGCCCAGCGGCCGGACTGGCAGCTCACGGCCATTGATCCGTCGGCGGAGATGCTGGCGGTGGCCCGGCAGCGCCTGCAGAACCGCGGCCGGATCGACTGGCATCACGCCACGGTGGAGCAGCTCGGGGCCGAGGCCCGCTTCGATGGCGCTCTGTCGGTGCTGGTGCTGCAGTCCCTGCCCGACGACGGCACCAAGCTGGCCTTCCTCACGGCCCTGGCCCGCAGCCTGCGGCCCCAGGGGCAGCTGGTGCTGGTCGACCTGATGCGTCCGGAGCGCTCCCCCCTGACGGCCCAGGTGACCGAGGCCTGGCGCTGCTTCCAGCGGGCCAGCGGGGTCGAAGGGGGGGCGGTGGATCCCACCGCCCAGATCCAGGGATTCCACCCGATCGGCATCGCCCGTCTCACGGCCCTGGTGGAGGCCGCGGGACTCAGCGATCCGGCGCCGTTCTTCCAGGCCCTGGACTTTCAGGGCTTTCTGCTACAGCGACGGGCCTGAAGCGACGGTCCACCGATTCCTGCTGGCCGGGGAGCAGGGGGCGGTCCATGACCACACCGGCCAGGGGCACCAGCAGGGTGAGCAGACCCAGCAGGACGCCGCCCAGGGTCCCGAAGGGCTGATCGAAGAAGAGGGTTTCCGGATCATCGGGGCCTGCGCCGGGACTTCTGCCGCCGCGGCTGGAGCCTCCGGACGCGGAGGGACGGGAAAGGGGCGTTCGGGGGCCCGGACTGTCCGGGTCTCCGCTGGAGTCAACCTCGCCGACGTCGGGGGTGGGGCAGAGTCCGGCGGAGAAGGGCCCCGGAGCGCCGGAGCCGGAAAGGCTGGCCGGGGAGGCGAGGGATGCTGTTCCCCGATGGGAACCGGAGCGGGACTGGGGACGGACGGTTCGGACGTGATCCATGCGTTCGTGCAGCGGAGAGGCCCGGTGCACTGGACGGAGAACAAAGGTTGTTTGCAACGATTGTGCCACCGATCGGCTCGATCGGCCCCCGGCGACGGCAAAACGACAGGGGAGCCGGACGGCGGTGGTCAGCTCTGCGTCGGCCCGTCAGGCGGCCGGCCGTGACTGGGAGTGCCTGTGGAGGTGCAGATCGGCGGGAGGCACTTCGGCCCCGTCGAGCCGGGCGCGGATGGCCCGGAGCTCCTCCAGGATCGAGGCCAGCAGCTGCTGGGTCGCGGTGGAGGGCGAATTGAGCACCTCGACCGTCACCTCCTTGATGCGCAGCACATCGCGGGCGAAGCGGGCCACCTCGTGGGGGTGGAAGACCAGGGGTTCCTTCTGGTCGCTGCGGTACTCGGGATTGAGCTTGCGGGGATTGAAGGGGGGGTTGAGGTTGCGGGGATCGGTGTTCGTGTAGCGGTACACCGAAGCGCGGGATCGGTTCAGGGAGCGCTGCACCTCATCGATGCCGATCAGGGTTTCGGTGTCGGTGCGGGTTTCAGCCTGCAGGGCCAGCGGCGCGGCCGGCGAAGCGGTGGAACCGCCCGCTGGAGAGCCGACCTGTGCAGGGTGAGCAAGCATGAGACTGGCGTTGGACGCACTGGACTGACGGCTGACCATAGCAGAGTTTTTTCTCGTCAGCCGCCCGCCCACAGGGGGCAGGGTCGTTGCGGCGACTCGCTCCCGGCGACAGGCCCCTGGTCCGACGGGTCGGCGGTGATAGCGTCCAGCGCCGAACCGGACTTTCTCCATGCGCGTCTCCCGCCTGATGCTGGTGACGCTTCGCGACGACCCGGCCGAAGCCGAGATCACCTCCCACAAGCTGCTGCTCCGCGCCGGCTACATGCGCCGTCTGGCGCCCGGGATCTTCGCCTATCTGCCCCTGCTGTGGCGGGTCCTTCAGAAGATCTCCGCCATCGTCCGCGAGGAGATGGCCGCGGTCGACGCCCTCGAAACCCTCCTGCCCCAGCTGCAGCCCGCCGATCTCTGGCGCCGCAGTGGCCGCTGGGACGGGTACACCGCCGGGGAGGGGATCATGTTCCACCTGGTCGATCGCCAGGAACGCCCCCTCGGCCTCGGTCCCACCCACGAGGAGGTGGTCACCGCGCTGGCCGCCGACCTGCTGCGCTCCTACCGCCAGCTGCCGGTCTGCATCTATCAGATCCAGACCAAGTTCCGCGATGAGATCCGGCCCCGGTTCGGCCTGATGCGGGGGCGCGAATTCATCATGAAGGACGCCTACTCCTTCCATGCCGACGAGGCCTGTCTGCGGCGCACCTATGCCGCCATGGACGGGGCCTACCGGCGCATCTTCGAGCGCTGCGGCCTGCGGGCCGTGGCGGTCGAGGCCGACAGCGGCGCCATCGGCGGTTCCGCCAGCCAGGAGTTCATGGTCACCGCCGAGGCCGGTGAGGACCTGATCCTGACCAGTCCCGACGGCCGCTACGCCGCCAACCAGGAGCGGGCCGTCTCCCTGCCGGCGCCCGCCGTTCCCCTGCCGGCCGGCCCCTGCCGGACCCTGGCCACCCCGGAGCAGACGAGCATCGAGGACCTCTGCGAGGCCCACGGCCTCGATCCCACCCAGACGGTGAAGGTGCTGCTGCTGCTGGCCCGCTTCGCCGCGGCCCCCGCCCGCGCGGTGCTGGTCTGCCTGCGGGGCGACCAGCAGCTCAACGACGTCAAGCTCGCCAACGCCGTGACGGCCCGCTGCCCGGACGCCGGCGCCCTGCTGGAGATCGGCCCGCTGCTGGCGGATCACCTTCAGGCCGCCGCCGCCGTTCCCTTCGGCTTCCTGGGCCCCCATCTGGGCGATCCACCGCTGCGGCAGCCCGATCCCCGGGCGGCCGCCGCCCCCCTGCTGCGTCTTGTCGACCCCTCTGCCGCCGAGCTGGAGGCCTTCGTCTGCGGCGCCAACCGCGTCGATGAGCACCTGGTGGGGGCCCGCTGGGGCGAGCTCTGCCCGCTCCCCGACGTGGTGGATCTGCGGGCGGCCCAGCCGGGGGAGCGCTGCGTCCATGACCCCTCCCAGCGGCTCGAGGCGGCCCGGGGCATCGAAGTGGGCCACATCTTCCAGCTGGGGCGGAAGTACTCCGAAGCCCTGGAGGCCCGCTTCACCAATGAGGCCGGCGAGGACGAAGCCCTGTGGATGGGTTGCTACGGCATCGGCGTCTCGCGCCTGGCCCAGGCCGCCGTGGAGCAGAACCACGATGCCGACGGCATCCGCTGGCCCGTGGCGATCGCCCCCTACACGGTGATCATCGTCATCGCCAGCAGCCAGGATCCGGTGCAGGTGGCCCTGGCCGAGGAGCTCTACGGCCGCCTGCTCGCAGCCGGGATCGATGTGCTGCTGGACGATCGGCCCGAGCGGGCCGGGGTGAAGTTCAAGGACGCCGATTTGATCGGCATCCCCTGGCGGCTGGTGGTGGGCCGGGGCGCCGGGGAGCGCACGGTGGAACTGGTGGACCGCAGCGGCGGCACCGGCAAGCGGGACCTGACGGCGGACGCCGCCCTCGAGGAGCTCGTGCAGCTCCTCGGGCTCCAGGGTGCATCCCCGTAGGATTTCGCCAGACGCCGTTCCTCCCTTGGTCGCCTTCCTGCGCCGCAGCCTGCTCCGTCCCCTGCTGGCCATCGGCCTGTGCCTCTGCCTCGGACTGGGCGGCTGCAGCCAGGCCGCGGCCGGCCTCAGCGGCAACTACGTCGACGACACCGTCAGCGTGGCCCAGACCCTGCTGACCACCATCGCCCTGCCCCAGGACGACCCCGCCCGCCAGGAGGCGGAGGTGCAGGCCCGCCAGCTGATCAACGGCTACACCGCCCTTTACCGCCCCCGCCAGGACATCCACGGCCTGGCCTCCTTCACCACCATGCAGACCGCCGTGAACGCGCTGGCGGCCCACTACGCCGGCTACGCCAACCGCCCCCTGCCCGATCCCCTGCGCAGCCGCCTGGAGAAGGAGCTCAAGAAAGCTGAAGCGACAGCGGTGCGCGGCGCCTGATTCTTTGACGGAGGGGGCCTTGATCTGAGAAGCTCTCCCCTTGTGCTTAGAAGCGGCTCCGGGCCGCTGTTTCCTTGGCCAATGTTGTCGTCATCGGTGCGCAATGGGGTGACGAAGGGAAAGGCAAGATCACCGATCTGCTGAGTCGCTCCGCCGATGTCGTGGTCCGCTATCAGGGCGGGGTCAACGCCGGGCACACCATCGTCGTCGAGGACCGGGTCCTCAAGCTGCATCTGATCCCGTCGGGGATCCTCTACCCGGACACCATCTGCCTGATCGGCTCGGGCACGGTGGTGGATCCCAAGGTCATGCTGGGCGAGATCGACACGCTGCTGGAGCTGGAGATCGATGTCTCCGGGCTGAAGCTGGCCTCCACGGCCCACGTGACCATGCCCTACCACCGCCTGCTCGACCTGGCGATGGAGCAGCGCCGCGGCGATCGTCGCATCGGCACCACCGGCCGCGGCATCGGGCCCACCTACGCCGACAAGTCCGAGCGCAACGGCATCCGGGTGATCGACCTGCTCGATGCCGACTGCCTGCGCGACCGCCTGCTGGGGCCCCTGGCCGAGAAGAACGACCTGCTCGAGAAGGTCTACGGGATCCCCGCCCTGGATCCGGAGGCGGTGATCGAGGAGTACGCCGCCTACGGCCGCCGGCTGGCCCCCCACGTGGTGGACTGCACCCGCACCATCCACGAGGCGGCCCGGGCCCGCAAGAACATCCTGTTCGAGGGGGCCCAGGGCACCCTGCTCGACCTGGACCACGGCACCTACCCCTACGTCACCTCCTCCAATCCGGTGTCGGGTGGCGCCTGCATCGGCGCCGGCGTCGGCCCCACCCTGATCGACCGCGTCATCGGCGTCGCCAAGGCCTACACCACCCGGGTGGGGGAGGGCCCCTTCCCCACCGAGCTGGAGGGCAGCCTCAACGACCACCTCTGCGACCGGGGCGGCGAGTTCGGCACCACCACCGGCCGGCGGCGCCGCTGCGGCTGGTTCGACGGGGTGATCGGCCGCTATGCGGTGCAGGTGAACGGCCTCGACTGCCTGGCGATCACCAAGCTCGATGTCCTTGATGAACTGGATGAGATCCAGGTCTGCGTGGCTTACGAGCTCGACGGCCGTCGCATCGACTACTTCCCCAGCAGCTCCGATGAGTTCGCCCGCTGCCGGCCCGTGTTCCGCAGCCTGCCCGGCTGGCAGTGCTCCACCGCCGACTGCCGCAGCCTGGAGGATCTGCCCCCCACCGCCATGGCCTACCTGCGCTTCCTGGCCGAGCTGATGGAGGTGCCGATCGCCATCGTCTCCCTCGGCGCCCAGCGCGACCAGACGATCGTCGTCGAGGATCCGATCCACGGCCCCAAGCGCGCCCTGCTCAGCGTCTGATCCGGCGACCCCCTGTCCCTCGCCTCAGTCCCTCGCCTCGCCTCCCCGGCTCTCCTCACCCCCCTCCCGGATCCCCTTGACCAGCACCGCCAAGCGCTTCGACGTGGTCGGCATCGGCAATGCCATCGTCGATGTGCTCGTCCAGGCCGACGACGCCTTCCTCGAGGCCCACGGCCTCACCAAGGGCACCATGGCCCTGGTGGATGAGGCGCAGGCCGAACGGCTCTACGCCAGCGTCGGCGCCGGCCTGGAGACCTCCGGCGGCTCGGCGGCCAACACCCTGGCGGGCATCGCCCAGCTGGGCGGCCGGGCGGGCTTCATCGGCCGGGTCCGGGACGACCAGCTCGGAGCGATCTTCGCCCACGACATCCGGGCCGTGGGGGCCAGCTTCGAGACCCCCCCGGCCGCCAGCGGCCCCTCCACCGCCCGTTGCCTGATCCTGGTCACCCCCGATGCCCAGCGCACCATGTGCACCTACCTGGGGGCGTCGGTGGGCCTCGATCCCGCCGACCTCGACCTGGAGATGGTGCGCCAGGCGAAGGTGCTGTATCTGGAGGGCTACCTCTGGGACAGCGAGGAGGCCAAGCGCGCCTTCATCGCCGCCGCCGAGGTGATGCGTGCCAGCGGCGGCGAGGTGGCCCTCTCCCTCTCCGATGCCTTCTGCGTCGAGCGCCACCGGGAGAGCTTCCTGGAGCTGGTCGACGGCCATGTCGATGTGCTGTTCGCCAACGAGATGGAGATCACCGCCCTCTACGGCACCGACAGCTTCGAGGCGGCCGCCGACCGGGTCCGCGGGCGCTGCAGGGTGGCGGCCCTCACCCGCAGCGAGCGGGGCTCGCTGCTCCTCAGCGGCGAAACGACCCTGGTGATCGAGCCCTTCCGTCTCGGCCCCCTGGTGGACACCACCGGCGCCGGCGACCTTTACGCCGCCGGCTTCCTCTACGGCCACACCCGGGGCGAGAGCCTGGAGCGCTGCGGACGGCTCGGTTCGCTCTGCGCCGGCCAGGTGGTCACCCAGCTGGGTCCCCGTCCCCAGGCGTCCCTGCCGGAGCTGGTGGCCCGCCACCTGGGCTGAGCGCCAGCTGCTCCAGCAGCCAGCGGCCGTAGGAGCCGTCGCTGGCGGCCGTCCAGTGGATCCATTCCGGGGTGTCGTAGCTGTGCAGCTCCCCCAGGGCGCGGCGCAGCGCCTCCAGCTGAGCGGGGGTCGTCTTGAGCAGCAGCTGCACCTCCTCGCTCCGCTCCAGCCGGCCCTGCCAGCGGTAGAGCGACACCGCCGGGTGCAGGCTGGCGCAGGCCACCAGGCCCCGCTCCAGCAGCTCCCGGGCCAGGGCCTCGGCCCGCTCCCGGTCGGCTTCGGTGGTGAGCACCAGGCTCAGGGGGGTGGGTGCAGGTTCTGGCATGGGGGGCAGGGTCCGGCTTCAGCCGTCCTGACCACTGTCGCCCAGCCGTGCCAGCAGCGCCTCCAGCGGCAGGGCCTCCACCCGGGCGGGCTCCCCGGGCCGCTCCAGGAGCAGCAGGCGCAGACCCAGGTCGGCGCAGATCCGGTGCCAGCGGGCTTCGTTGGCGCCCCCGGAGCGGCGGCAGAGCACGGTGTCGATCTGCCAGTGGCGGCAGAGGGCGCGCTCGATGCGGCCGTCGCCGCCGGGGCGCAGGGGGGCCAGCCGCTGCGGCGGCAGTCCGGCGGCCAGGGCCGTCGCCAGGGCCTCGCCCTGGGGCAGCAGGCGGGCGTGGTGCAGCACCCCCGGCGAGACCGAAACGGCCTCGGCCAGGCGGCGGGCGCCGATGGCCAGCAGCAGCCGCTCCCCCGGCCGGCAGAGGCGCCCCAGGCCGGCCAGATCCTCCAGGGGCTGGGCGCCACCGGCACCCAGATCGGGCCGCAGCAGCCGCAGCAGGGGCTGGGTGCGGGCGCTGCAGCCGCGGGCGAGGGCAGCGCTGATGCGGGTGGCGAAGGGGTGGGTCGCATCGATCACCCAGGTGTAGGGGGCCTCCCGACGGCCGGCATCGGCCAGCTCGGCGGCGACCCCGGCCTCCGGCCCGTCGTCCCCCCCGATCGCCCCCACGGCCAGCTCCTGGCGGGGATGGGCCCCGTAGGCCAAGGCGGCGGACCGGCTCACCAGGGAGACCTTCAGGCGCCAGCCCCGGGCCAGGAGCCGCCGCGCCAGGGCCGGCCCCTCCCCCGTGCCGGCCACCAGCCAGATCCTGCCGCCACCGCCGGCGCTCCCGCCGCTGACGTCCCAGCCGCCGTCCCAGCCGCCGTCCCGGCCGCCGGCACGACCGGGCGGATCGGCCTGGATCCCGTCGGGCGGATGCATCAGGATGGGTCCTTCCATCCGTTGGTCAGGGCGTGAATCACTGCTTGCTGGAGGTGGAGGTCCTGGAGGCGCCCCAGGTGCGTTACACCCAGGACAACCAGACGCCGGTGGCCGAAATGGCCGTCCAGATCGAGGGGCTGCGGCCCGATGATCCCCCGGGTCAGCTGAAGGTGGTGGGCTGGGGCAACCTGGCCCAGGACCTCCAGAACCGGGTGCAGGTGGGTCAGCGCTTCGTGCTCGAAGGTCGGCTGCGCATGAACACCGTCACCCGCCAGGACGGGGTCAAGGAGAAGCGGGCCGAATTCACCCTGGCACGTCTCCATCCCCTCGGCCCCGGCACCGGCATCGCCCCGGCTGCGGCGCCGGCGCCGACCCGCAGCCCGGCCCCCCTGCCGACCCCCCGCCCCGCCGCTGCCGCCGGCGGCCCCGCCCCACGGCGGGCACCGGCGCCGGCTCCTTCCCGCCCGCCCGCTGCCGAACCCGCCGCCCCCGTCTGGGACACCTCCCCGCTGGTCCCCCTGGGGGACGATGACGACATTCCCTTCTGACCCTTCTGGTCAGAGTCGTTCGCCGGCCTGGTCGATCAGCTGGCCCAGTTCCCGCTCCAGGGCCGCCAGATCCAGCCGCCATTCGCTCCAGCGGCCGCTGTCCAGCTGGCGCAGCAGCCAGAGGCGGTCCTCCCCCAGCTGGGTGAGCAGCTCGGCGGTGGTGGGGGCCTCTGGCCCGCTCCAGGGCGTGTCCGTGCCGGTGTCGGCCCCCACGGGGCTGGCGGTGACGCCGTCTGCGGCGCTGGCTTGGGGGCTGGCTTCTGAGCTGGCCATGGGGCGGCGGGGCGGAGCCTTGAACCGCCATCCTGGCCCCCGCTGACGGAGAATGGGGCGATGCAAGCGTTTCTCTCCCCCGGCAGCCTGGTGACCGTCGCCGGTGCCGTTCTCACCGTGATCGGATCGATCGCCTACGCCACCGACAGCCCCAACATCAGCCTGGCCGGGGTCTTCTACGGCGTGCCGATCCTGCTGGGGGGCCTGGCGCTCAAGTCCTCCGAGCTGCCCCCCGCCGAGCGGCTCACCCCCGCCGCCCGCCTGCGCGACCTGCGCCAGCAGCCCGGCAACGAACCGCTGCGCAAGCTGCTGGCCGACGTCACCCGCTGGCGCTACGGCCAGAAGGCCCACCTGGAGAGTTCCCTGGAGGCCCTCAGGCTCTGGGACGAGGACGCCCCGCCCCAGCTGGTGGCCGTCGAGGAGCTGGAGGCCGGCGGCGGCTACGGGCTGCGGCTGACGATCGAATGCCATGGGGTGGCCTTCGAGCGCTGGCAGGATCGGCGGGAGCGCCTCGGCCGTTTCTTCGGTCCCGGCCTCACGGCCGACCTCCAGCAGGCCGGCCCCGGGCGCCTGCAGCTCAGCCTGCTGCCGGCTGCCGCCCCCTCCGATCCGTCCCTCGCCGCCCCCGTCCCTTGAGTCCCGATCGGTACATCAGCACGGAGGACACCCTGCGGGTGTCCGTGCTCAGTGAAGCCCTGCCCTACATCCAGCGTTTTGCCGGCCGCCGCATCGTGATCAAGTACGGCGGGGCGGCCATGGTCCGGGAGGACCTGCGGGAGGCGGTCTTCCGCGATCTGGCTCTTCTGGCCTGCGTCGGTGTCCAGCCCGTGGTGGTGCACGGCGGTGGCCCGGAGATCAACCAGTGGCTGGGGAAGCTGGCGATCGAGCCCCGCTTCCAGGACGGCCTGCGCGTCACCAGCCCCGACACCATGGACGTGGTGGAAATGGTGCTGGTGGGGCGGGTCAACAAGCAGATCGTCAACGGCCTCAACCGGGTGGGCGGCCGGGCCGTGGGCCTCTCCGGCAGCGATGGCGGCCTGGTGCTGGCCCGCACCATGGGTGACGGCACCCTCGGCATGGTGGGGGACGTGGCCCGGGTCGACCCCTCGGTGCTCGCTCCCCTGCTCGCGGCCGGCTACATCCCGGTGATCTCCAGCGTCGCCCCCAACGCCGATGGTCTGGCCCACAACATCAATGCCGACACCGTGGCCGGCGAGCTGGCGGCGGCCCTGCAGGCGGAGAAGCTGATCCTGCTGACCGACACGCCCGGAATCCTGCGCGATCGCCATGACCCCGCCAGCCTGATCCGCCAGCTCACCCTCTCCGAGGGCCGCCGGCTGATCGCCGACGGGGTGGTGGAGGGGGGGATGACCCCCAAGACCGAGTGCTGCATCCGGGCCCTGGCCCAGGGGGTGAAGGCGGCCCACATCGTCGATGGCCGGGTGGCCCATTCCCTGCTGCTGGAGGTGTTCACCAACGCCGGCATCGGCACCATGGTGGTGGGCAGCCCCGGCCTGGTGCATGGTTGAGGAGGACCCCCTCGCCGAGGCCCGCCGGGCGCTGGATCGTGGTGAGTACGGCCAGGTGCTGCGGTTGCTGGAGCCCCTCCAGGAGGAGCGCTCCCCCCTGACGGCCGCCGGCGCCGAGCTGCGTCTGCTGATGGCCACCGCCCTGATGGGCCAGGGGCGCACCGACCAGGCGGCGGCCTGCTGCCGCAGCCTCGTCCGCTGCCGCGATGCGACCCTGCGGGCCCAGGCCAAGGCCCTGCTGCTGGTGCTGGAGGCCCCGGAGCTGCGCCGTCCCAGCAACTGGTCGCTGACCCTGCCGGACCTCGCCGGCACCACCCCCCTCGAAGGGGTCGGGGGCGGCGTCAGCCGCCGCTCCCGCCGCCGCCCCGAGCCGCCGCCGCCGCCGCCGGTGGGGCCCACCCGGGCGCCGGTCGGGTTCGCGCTCGTCGTGGCGGTGGTGCTGCTGCTGCTGGCCGCGCTGCTGGGGGGCTGCATGCAGGTGCGCACCGAACTGGGCTTCGAGGGCCCCGGCCGGCTCCAGGTCAGCCACCAGCTGCGCAGCGACACCGGCACCGACAGCCCCTGGCAGCGGCGGTTCGTCGCGGCGCTGGCGGGCCAGGCCGAGGGGATCGCCGCCCCCGGTCCCTTCCGCCCCTCCGGCGGCAGCGGCGACCGGCTGGTCTCCACCCCCGTGCTGCCCGCCCGCGAGGCCCTCGCTGCCCTGGTGGGCAGCCTGGAACTGGCGGGCCGGCTCAGCGGCGTCCCCCTGGCGGCACCGGTGGTGGTCTGGGAGGAACGCAACTGGCTGCTGGGCGTCCGCCAGCACCTGCAGCTGGAGCTCGATCTCCAGGCCCTCGACACGATTCCGGGCCTGGATCTGGCCGTCGTGCTCGCCCCGGTGCGGCCGGCGGCGGTGCGGCGGGCGAGCCCCGCCGCCATCGCGCCGGCCCCATCGGCCGACGGTGGCGGCCGCCGGCGTCTGCTCTGGCCCCTCACCCCCGGCCAGGTCAACGTCCTGGAACTGCGCTGCTGGCGCTGGAGCGGCCTGGGGCTGGGGGCGGCGGCGGTGGGCCTGGCCCTGCCGCTGGTGCTCGGCCTGCAGGCGATGCGGCGGCGGCTGGGTTTCGGCCTGCCGGAGCTGCCGGCCTGACCCCCCGGCCCTGGGGCCGGCTCCGATCTCAGAGTTCCAGGGGGTCGGGATCGATCGTCAGGCTCACCCCCGGGGGCAGGGCCCGGCGCAGGTCGGCTTCGGGGGGAAGGGGCAGCGCCGCATCACCTTCCGGCGCCCCATCGGCGGCGGCGTCCGCCCCGGGGCCGCTGCCGTGCAGCAGCAGCTGCCAGCGGCTGCGGCCTGCCACCCTGGCCACGGGGGCGGGGGCCGGGCCGATCACCACCCAGCCGGCCGCCTCCACGGCGGGACGGATCCGCTCGGCCAGGGCGGCGGCGGCCGTGGCCGTGCCGCTGGCGGATGGACCGGCCAGCCGCAGCAGGCAGGCCCGGCCGAAGGGCACCATGCCCCCCTGGCGGCGCAGCTCCAGTTCCTCGGCCAGGAAGGCCGCGTAGCGGCCGTCCACCAGGTGGCGGATCACCGGATGCTCGGGGCTGTAGGTCTGCACCAGCACCTCCCCGGGGCGTTCCCCCCGGCCGGCCCGGCCGGCGAGCTGCAGCAGCAGCTGCAGGCACTGCTCGGTGGCGCGCAGATCGGGCCGGTGCAGCAGGCCGTCGGCCGCCAGCACCGCCGCCAGGGTCACCCGGGGCAGGTCCATGCCCTTGGCCAGCATCTGGGTCCCCACCAGCACGTCCGCCTCGCCGGCCGCGAAGCGCTCCAGCAGGCGGCGGTGACCATCCCGGCCCCGGGTGGTGTCCCGGTCGAAGCGGATCAGCCGCAGGCCCTCCAGTTCCGCCGCCAGTTGCTCCATCACCCGCTGGGTGCCGGCGCCGAAGGGCTTGAAGGCGGTGGACCCGCAGTGGCCGCAGCGATCGCCCATCTCCTGGCGGTGGTCGCACCAGTGGCAGCGGAGCCACTCCCGACCCTCGCGGCCGCCGGCCCGGGGGCCGCGGTGGACGGTGAGGGGCACGTCGCAGTGGGGACACTGCACCACCTCGCCGCAGCTGCGGCAGCTCAGGAAGGAGCGGTAACCGCGCCGGGGCACCAGCACGACGGCCTGCTCGCCCCGCTCCTGCAGGGTCTCGAGCCGGGCCATCAGGGGGCGGCTGATCAGGCGGCGGTGCCCCTCCTCCAGCTCCAGGCGCATGTCCACCAGCCGCACCGGCGGCAGGGGGCGTTGGCCGATCCGCTCCGGCAGGGGCAGCAGGCGGGTGTCGGCGGGCTGACCCCCGGGGCGCGGCTGGCAGCGCCACCAGGTCTCGAGGGAGGGGGTGGCACTGCCGAGCACCAGACGGGCCCCCGTCTGGCGGGCCCGCAGCCGGGCCACCTCGCGGGCGTGATAGCAGGGCATGGGACTCTCCTGCTTGTAGGAGGCATCGTGTTCCTCGTCGAGCACGATCAGGCCCAGCTGGCCCAGGGGCAGAAAGACGGCGGAGCGGGTGCCCACCGCCAGGCAGGGCTCGCGCCGCCGAGCGGCCTCGAGGCAGCGCCGCCAGGTGAGGACCCGTTCCCCATCCCCCATGCCGCTGTGATACTCGATCACCGCCGGACCGAAGCGGCGCCGGCAGCGGTCCAGCAGCTGGGGGACCAGACCGATCTCCGGCGCCAGGATCAGCACGCTGCGCCCCGCCGCCAGCTCCTGGGCCGCGGCCTGCAGGTAGACCTCGGTCTTGCCGGAGCCGGTCACGCCCCAGAGCAGCAGGTTCTGGCCCGGCGGCGCCCCGGCGATGGCGGCCATGGCCGCGGCCTGGGCCGGACTGGGTGGCCGGGCGCTCTCCAGGGGGGCCGATCCAGCGCCCGCCCCGCCGCCGGGGAGGCCCGGGGCGCCGCCGACCCTCGACGGGACGCGGCCCGCCTCCCTCAGGAGCAGACCCCGTCGCTCCATCGTGGTGATCAGGGTGCGGCCGAAACCGGCCTCCTGCACCAGATCGCGCAGCAACCGCGCCCCCCCGTGGCTGGCCAGGTGGTCCAGCAGTTCCTGCTGGCGGGGGGTGATGGACGCCATGACCGCGGCCGGGTTGGGCCGCACGGTCCAGAGGGTCCGTCCCTGGCCGGGGGGACGGCGGGCCTGTCCCAGCCAGCCCGGCGGCAGCGCGCTCTTGAGGGTGCGGAACAGGCCGCTGTGGCACTGCCGGGCCACGCCCTCCAGCAGGGCCTGCCAGAGCGGATCGATCGCGGCACTCTCCAGCACCGCGTCCACCGGCAGGATCGGCCGACCCTCCATGGCGGCGGGACAGGCCGCCGCCGTCGCCACCACCAGGCCCGTGTGGGGCCGGCCCTGCAGGCGGACCCGCACCAGATCTCCCGCCCCGATGGCCAGGCCCGAGGGGTTGGCGTAGGTGAAGGCCCGCCCCTCCCGGCCGGCCTCCAGCCACACCTCCAGCCAGCCCGGGGGGGCGGGTTCGGGTGGCGATGGTGAGGAGCTGGCTGGCAATCTTGCAAAGATCTCATGCCATTCCTAGGATGACGTCGTTGGGCCGCTCGAAAGGCTGCCGTCGGAACCGCGCAGAGTTCCGTCCACAGGGAAGACCCGCTGAGGATCCAGGGATTCACTCCCTCTTCATTCCTCCGGTCTGAGACCACCCGTGACAGCCCTGCACCGGCTCTGGCCGACTTCCACCATCCCAATCACGCTCCTGGAGCGATCCATCCACCATCCATCGGCATCGGCTCCGTGAGCGGAGTCCTTCCATCCCGCCACGTCCTGTTGCTCTCCTGGCCCTCCCGCCCGGCTCCGTACCGGCAGCATGGAGGATGGGAACCGGAGTCACGGACCCGGAGGGCAGGAACCGGCTGATGGAATCACGCCCCTGACCATCCCCGGGCCCCTCGCCCCGCCCGCCTTTCCCTCGCCCGCTTCATTCCCCCGCACCCTTCCCTTTCGCGTCGTTTCCATGAGCCCAGTCGCCGCCAAGGCCAAAGCCGCCGTTCCCGAGATCCTGGCCACCGTCACCGCCAACGGCGACGTGCTGCCCATCGAACCGACGGCGGCGGCGGCCAGGAAGACCGCGGCCCGGGTCCGAACGGCCGCTCCCAAGGCTGGGACCGCCAAGCCTGCGGCCAAGGCCGGCTCCCGGACGACCGCCAAGCCAGCGGCCGCCAAGCCCGCCGCTGAGAAGCCCGCGGCGGTCGTCCTCGACGATGGCCTCGACGGCGATGACGATCTTCCGGAGACCGGCGGCGACCTCCGCAAGGATGCCAAGGGTGCCAAGGCTCTGGCCAGCATCAAGGTGGGCCCGAAGGGCGTCTACACCGAGGATTCGATCCGCGTCTACCTCCAGGAGATCGGCCGCATCCGTCTGCTGCGGCCCGATGAGGAGATCGAGCTGGCCCGCAAGATCGCCGATCTGCTCGAGCTGGAGGAGAAGGCCGCTGAGTTTGAGGCCGACAAGGGCCATTTCCCTGATACCAAGGAGTGGGCGGCGATCTTCGACATGCCGCTGATCAAGTTCCGCCGTCGGCTGATGCTGGGGCGTCGGGCCAAGGAGAAGATGGTCCAGTCGAACCTGCGGCTGGTCGTCTCGATCGCCAAGAAGTACATGAACCGGGGTCTGTCGTTCCAGGATCTGATCCAGGAAGGCAGCCTCGGCCTGATCCGCGCCGCCGAAAAGTTCGACCACGAGAAGGGATACAAGTTCTCCACCTACGCCACCTGGTGGATCCGCCAGGCGATCACCCGTGCGATCGCCGATCAGAGCCGCACCATCCGCCTTCCTGTTCACCTCTACGAGACGATCTCCCGGATCAAGAAGACCACCAAGACCCTCTCCCAGGAGTTCGGCCGCAAGCCCACCGAGGAGGAGATCGCTGAAAGCATGGAGATGACGATCGAGAAGCTCCGCTTCATCGCCAAATCCGCCCAGCTGCCCATCTCCCTCGAAACTCCCATCGGTAAGGAGGAGGATTCCAGGCTCGGCGATTTCATTGAAGCCGATATCGAGAATCCTGAGCAGGATGTCGCCAAGAACCTGCTGCGTGAGGACCTGGAGGGCGTGCTCGCCACCCTCAGCCCCCGTGAGCGGGATGTGCTCCGCCTGCGCTATGGCCTGGATGACGGCCGCATGAAGACTCTGGAAGAAATCGGCCAGATCTTCGATGTCACCCGTGAGCGCATCCGGCAGATCGAAGCCAAGGCGCTGCGCAAGCTGCGCCACCCCAACCGCAATGGCGTTCTGAAGGAGTACATCAAGTAGCCTGCCTCCCCTGCAGGAGAATCAAAAACAGCTTGGCGAGTGCATGGTCATTCTCTTCAGCAGCTCGCCGGGATTCCGATGACGGAACGCGAGCCGATGCTCCGCCTGACGGTCGTGCTGCCCACCTTCAACGAGTGCTCCAATGTGGAGCCCATCGTCGAGGAGTTGCTGCCCCTGAGAGACAGCTTCGACCTTGAACTGCTGTTCGTTGATGATGATTCCAGTGATGGCACAGCCGAAAAGGTGCGGATGCTGGCCCACCGCCATGGTTGCGTCCGGCTGATCCGCCGTGTCGGGCGCTTCGGCCTCTCCAGCGCCATCAAGGAGGGGATCCTGGACGCCACCGGCGATGTGGTGGTGGTCATGGACAGCGACGGCCAGCATGAACCCGCCTCGGTGGCCCATGCCGTCTCCGCCCTGATCGAGAGCGGCGGCGATCTCATGGTCGGCAGCCGCTTCCATCCCGCGGCCACGATCATGGGTCTGAGCGAGCGGCGCGAGCGGAACTCCACCTGGGCGAATGCGGTGGCCCGCTTCAGCCTGCCCCGCTACCGCCATCTGACCGACTACATGAGCGGTTTCTTCGCCCTGCGCCCCGAGCGCTGCCTTCCTTATGTGCGGCAGGTGGATGTCAACGGCTTCAAGTTTCTCTATGAACTGCTGGCCCTCAGCCACGGCCATCTGGCGGTGGCCGAGGTGCCCCTGAGTTTCCAGCCCCGCAGCGCCGGGGAATCGAAGCTCAACCTGGCCGTGATCTGGGATCTGGGGGTCTCGATCCTGCACACCCTGCTGCTGCGCATGGTGCCGCGACGGGCCGTCAGCTTTGCCCTGGTGGGCGGCACCGGCATCGGCATCCACCTTCTGGTGTTCGCCCTCAGCCAGGACCTTCTGGGTCTCAGCTTTGAGCAGGCCCAGGTGGTGGCGGTGGTCAGCGCCGGCTGCTCCAACTACCTGATCAACAATGTACTGACCTTCCGCTCCCAGCAGCTGAGCGGCATCGCCCTGGTGTTCGGCCTGATCCGCTTCCTGCTGGTCACCTCCCTGGGCATGGCGGCCAACGTGGGGGTGTCCTCGGCGTTCTACCGCCAGGTCACCCCCCAGCCGCTGCTGGCCTTGCTGGCCGGCATCGCCGTCGACTTCGTCTGGAAGTACGCGGCGTCCTCCCGCTTCGTCTGGAACACGCCTTAGGGCTGCCCAGCCCGGGGCCGCCGGTCAGGTCGGCGGGCCCTGGCCTTAACTTCCCCTTGATCTCGTCGTCGACCCAGCATGGTGTCTGCTGCCCGGGGGGCCCAGCCGGAGGGAGTCCGCGCCCGTAGCCACAGGCAACTGGTCTGGGTGCTGAGCGGCCTCTGGCTGCTGCTGATCTGCTGGCTGGCCTTCTTCCAGGGCCTCGGCAGCCTCGGCCTGATGGACAAGACCGAGGCCCTGTTCGTGGAGGTGGGCCACCAGATGCTGGAGCGGGGTGACTGGGTCACCCCCTGGTGGAACGGCGAACGCTTCTTCGATTACCCCGTCTGGGGCTACTGGATGGTGGGGCTGAGCTTCCGGCTGTTCGGGGTCAGCGAATGGGCCGCGCGGCTGCCGGTGGCTCTCGCCGCCAGTGCCGTGGTGGTGGCGGCCTTCGGCCTGATGCTGGCCTGGTCCCCGGCGGGTGAGGCGGGCCGGCCCAGGCTGCTCAGGGGTGTGGTGGCGGCCGGGGTGATCGCCACGACCCCGGGCTGGATCGGCTGGGGACGCACCTCCACCACCGACATGTTCCTCTCCAGCGCCATCAGCCTGGCGCTGTTCGGCTTCCTGCTGGCCCACCGCCACCGGGCCGACCCCTGGCGGGCGCCCCTCGGCCGGGTGGCGATGGCGCTGTTCGCGGGCATCGCCGTGCTGGCCAAGGGCCCGGTGGGTCTGCTGCTGCCGGGTCTGGTGGTGGTGGTCTTCCTGCTGTTCACCGGCCACTGGCGAGCCTGGCTGCGCTGGCGTCCCCTGCTGGCCATGGTGGCCCTGTTCCTCGGCGTGAGCGCCCCCTGGTACGCGGCGGCGGCCGCCGTCAACGGCGGCGACTTCCTCGGCGGCTTCCTGGGCTTCAGCAACCTGCAGCGCTTCACGACGGTGCTCTACGACCACCCCGGCCCCCCCTGGTTCTACCTGCCCTGGCTGGTGCTGCTGGTGCTGCCCTGGTCGCTGTTCCTGCCCCTGGCGATCGCCGCCCAGGGCTTCTGGCACCCCTCCCGCTGGCGAACGGCGGCGGCCGGCCCCTCCGGAGAAGGCACCGCCCCGGCGGAACTGGGGCTGTTCCTGCTGCTCTGGCTGGTGCTGGTGGTGGCCTTCTTCTCCGCCGCCGCCACCAAGCTGCCTGGCTACATCCTGCCGGCCCTGCCGGCGGCGAGCCTGCTGGTGGCGCTGCACTGGCGCCCCCTGCCGGAGGCGATCGTCCCGGCCCCAGCCGCCCCGGCCTCGGCCACCCCGGCCCTGGCCCCGGCCAACCCGGGCCGGACCGGGGTGCGGATCGCCGCGGGCTTCGAGGTGCTGCTGCTGGCCGCCATGGCCGTGGCGGCCGCCCTGGCCCCGGCCTGGGTGGCGGGGGATCCCGCCTATCCGGAGTTCGGCGCGGCCCTGTCGCGCTCGGGCCTGCCCCTGGTGCTCGCGGTGTGTCTGGGGCTGACGGCCCTGGCCCTGCTGGTGCTGCTGCTGCGGCCCAAGGCCACCGACTGGCTGTGGCTGCCCAGCCTGGCTGGCTTCCTGGCGGTGCTCGGCCTGGTGATCGCCCCCCTCGCCCCCCTGCTGGACCGCGAGCGTCAGGTGCCCCTGCGCCAGATGGCCCGCACCGCCCAGGCCGCCGCCCGGCCCGAGGAGCCGTTGCTGATCGTCGGAACCCTGCGCTACAGCCTGCTGTTCTACGGCGAGCCGGAGGCCGTCTTCGTCTCCGACCGCCACCACATCAACCAGCTGGCCGTGCAGGGCCCCGCCGCCCTTGCTCTGTCGCCAGGGAGTCGTTCGGTGCGCCTGGTGGGCGACCGCCGCGATCTGGAGGCCCTGGCCATGCCCCCGCAGGGGATCGAGCGGCTGGCCCGCACCGGCGAGCTGGCCCTCTGGCGGGTGCCCCGCCACCACCTGGTGCCGTGATGGGGTTCCACCTGCTGCCACGGGAGAGGATCCTGCTGCCCGGCTGCCTGATCGTGCTGGTGGGGCTGTTCGTGGCGGTGGCCCCGGGCCGGCCCCTGGCCCTGCTGGACGCGGCCGTCCTGGACTGGCTGGGCAACCACTTCCACGGCCTGGTGGGCGGGGTCCTGACCCAGGTGTACCGGGCGACCGGTGTCGGCTTCACCGCCGTCCTGGTGGCGATGGCCCTGGTCCACCTGCTGCGGCGGCGCTGGTGGAAGGACCTGCGCCTGCTGGTGATGGCCACCGGGGGCATCCTGATCCTGGTGGATCTGGTGTTCAAGCCCCTGTTCAGCCGCCAGCGCCCGCCGGGCAGCCTGCTGCCGCTGGATGGCCATAGCTTCCCCAGCGGCCATGCCGCCGGGGCCGTGGCTTTCTACTTCGCCATGGTGGTGATCCTGGGATCTCACCATCCCCGGCTGCGGCGCACCCTGGCGGTGGTGGCCTGCGCCCTGGTGGGTCTGGTCTGGCTGAGCACCCTCTACGTGCGGGCCCACTGGCCCACGGATCTGCTGGCGGGTGCCGCCGTCGGGCTGGCCTGGCTGACGGTGTGCCTGGCCTGCTGGCGCGATCCGCCCACCGCCGACCCCCAGAGTGGAACGGCCCGACCGCTGCGATCCCCTTGACCACCGACCTCCCCAGCTCCGGCCTGGCCGCTCTGCGGGGCCTCCGCACCGCCCCGGCCCTCGACGGCGAGGGAAGCCTCCTGCTGCGCCAGGAGCTCACCCCCCGCCTGCAGGCCTGTGAGTGGTTCACGATCGGGATCATGGCGCCCTCGGCGGCGGCGGCCCTGACGGCCCTGCGGCAGCTGGAGGAGGCCCAGGGCTGGACGGCCCTGCAGCCGGGGGAACCCGGCGCAGCGGAGACCGGCCCGGTGTTCCTCAAGGGCAACCAGCGCACGGGTCTGTTGCATCTGCGCCTTGAGGAGGGACTCGGCGAGGGGATCCTGATCACCGGCCATGGCGCCGCCGATCCGGAGCCCGAGGACACCTGGGGGCCCCTGCCCCTCGATCTGTTCGCTTGATCCCATCAGCTGATCACGTTCCGTCCGCGGGCTGGGGACCGGGACGGGCCGATGCCTAGGCTGGGCGGCTGTTGCCTGGCAGCGGTCGCTGCCGCCCGAAGCCGCCGATGACCAGCTCCACCCTGCGCATCGCTTCCCGCCGCAGCCAGCTGGCCATGGTCCAGACCCACTGGGTGCGGGATGAGCTCTCCCGCGCCCATCCCGGGCTGGCGATCACGATCGAGGCGATGGCCACCCAGGGGGACAAGATTCTCGATGTGGCCCTGGCCAAGATCGGCGACAAGGGCCTGTTCACCAAGGAACTGGAGGCCCAGATGCTGGTCGACCGGGCCGACATCGCCGTCCACAGCCTCAAGGACCTGCCCACCAACCTCCCCGAGGGCCTGATCCTGGGCTGCATCACCGAGCGGGAGGACCCGGCCGATGCCCTGGTGGTGCATGAACGGCACCGGGACCGCACCCTGGCCACCCTGCCCGAGGGCAGCGTGGTGGGCACCAGCTCCCTGCGCCGCCTGGCCCAGCTGCGTCACCACTACCCCCACCTGGTGTTCAAGGATGTGCGGGGCAACGTGATCACCCGGCTGGAGAAGCTCGACGCCGGCGTCTACGACTGCCTGATCCTGGCGGCGGCCGGCCTCACCCGCCTCGGCCTGGGCGATCGCATCCACGAGCTGATCGACCCCGCCATCTCGCTCCATGCCGTGGGCCAGGGGGCGCTGGGCATCGAATGCCGTGACGGCGACACGGCCGTGCTCGAGACGATCGCCGTGCTGGAGCACCAGCCCACCGCCCGCCGCTGCCTGGCGGAGCGGGCCTTCCTGCGCAGCCTGGAGGGCGGCTGCCAGGTGCCCATCGGCGTCAACACCCACTTCGAGGCCGACGAGCTCGTGCTCACCGGCATGGTGGCCAGCATCGACGGCCAGCGCCTGCTGCGCGAGAGCTGCCGTGGCCCCGCCAGCGATCCCGAGGCGATCGGGGTGGCGCTGGCGGGCACGTTGCGGTCCCAGGGGGCCGGGGAGATCCTGGAGGAGATCTTTGCCAGCGTCCGCCCCGAAAGCTGAGGCCTCCGGTCCCCGGGCCTCCGGTCCCCGGACCTCCGGGGCCGAAGCCGACCTGCGGGGTCTGCCCTTCCAGTGGAACCTGCTGGCCTGGGCGGCCCTGGTCGGCACCCTGACGGGCCTGGCGGTGGTGGCGTTCCACGAGCTGCTGGGCTTCATCAACAACTTCCTGTTCGGCCCGTTCGTGGAGGGGCTGCTGGTGATCGGGCGCTCCTCGCCCGCCACCCCCGCCGACCTGCCGCCGATCGACCTGCCGCCGCTGGCCCCCGACAGCGGCACCCCCCTGCGGGCCCTGCTCCAGCTCGGGCTCGACGGCATCGGCCTGCTGGCGGCGGCACCGCCGCCGCCCCCGCTCCCCGAACCCCCGCCCATCAGCCTGCCCACCCCGCCGGACTGGCTGGCCCTCTGGCCCGTGGTGGTGGTGCCGACCCTCGGCGGCCTGGCGGTGGGTCTGCTGCGCCATGTGGCCGGGAGCATCGGTCCGGGTCTGTCGAGCCTGATGGCCATCGCCGACGGCCGCCAGGGGGGCGAGCCGCGCCTGCCCTGGCTGCGGCTGGTGGCGGCCTCCCTGAGCCTGGGCAGCGGCGCCTCCCTCGGCCCCGAAGGCCCCAGCGTCGAAGGCGGCGGCAACATCGGCCTCTGGGTGGCCCTGCGGGGCCGCCTCTCCCCCCAGGCCCAGAAGGCCCTGGTGGGGGCCGGGGTGGCGGCGGGCCTGGCCGCCGGATTCAAGGCCCCCATCGCCGGGGTGTTCTTCGCCTTCGAGGGCAGCTACAGCGCCATTCCGGGCCGCCCCAGCCTGCGGGCGGTCCTGGTGGCGGCGGTGGCCTCGGCCCTGGTCACCCAGCTGTGCCTCGGCGACACGCCGATCCTGCGCCTGCCCGCCTATGAGGTGCGCTCCCCGCTGGAGCTACCCCTCTACCTGGGGCTGGGGCTGCTGGCCAGTCTGATGTCGTGGCTGCTGATCCGCCTGCTGGCCGCCGGCCGCGACGAGCGGGTCCAGGCCGTGGTGCGGCGGTTGCCGCCGGGGCTGCCCACGGCCCTCGGCGGGGCGGCCCTCGGCGGGATGGCCCTGGTGTTCCCCCAGGTGCTCGGGGTCGGCTACGACACGATCGAAGCCCTGCTGGGCCGGGACGGCGGTATCCCCCTGCTCACGCTGGTGGCCCTGATCGGCGTCAAGCTGGTGGCCACCACCGTCAGCAACGCCACGGGCTTCGTGGGGGGCGGCTTCGCCCCCTCCCTGTTCCTGGGTGCGGTACTGGGCAGCTGTTACGGCCAGGCGCTGGGCAGCGGCGGCCTGAACCTGCCGGTGGCCGAACCCCCCGCCTACGCCATGGTCGGCATGGCGGCGGTGCTGGCCGGCAGCGCCCGGGCGCCGCTCACCGCCCTGCTGCTGCTGTTCGAGCTCACCCGGGACATCCGCATCGTGCTGCCGCTGATGGCGGCGGCCGGCCTCAGCGCCGCCCTGGTGGAGCGCTGGCAGGGCATTCAGGATCCGGGCCTGATGGGACCGGATCCCCAGGAGGAGCGTCGCCGCGGCGAGCTGGCGGCCATTCCGGTGGAGGAGGCCTTCGACCCGGAGGCGCCGCTGGTGCTGCCGGCAGCGATGGCGGCCTCAGCGGCCCTGGCCCGGCTGATCGACAGCCATGGCCATTGCCTGCTGGTGGAGCGGGCCGGTCTGGCCCTGGGGCTGGTGACGATCGGGGACCTGCAGCGTGGCCTCGCCTCCGACCTCAGCCGTTCGCAGGCGCCTTGCCTCGAGGATTGTCTGCGAACCGACCTGGTCTGGCTGCCGGCCGGGGTGCATCTGGACCGGCTTGAAGACCAGCTCAGGCCCAATGGCCTGCGGCAGCTGCCGGTCTTCGCGGTGCCGGAGGGAGCGGGGGGCCATCTGCCCCATGGTCTGCCCCCCGGGGGGCTCGCCGTTGAGCTGCTGCGGGGGGTGGCCAGCCGCGACGGCATGGCCCGGGCCCTGGCCCGGCGCCTTCAGGCCGCTTCGGAGCGGCCCTCCATCAACGCCTCGGCGACGGGATCAACCTGAGAGAGGAGACCCAGAATCCGCTGCAGGTCCAGTTCGGAGAGCTCACCGTCATGGCCCCACTTCAGCGACGTGCTGTTGAGCTGGTCGGTGGTGGGTTCGTGAGTGGAATCGAACATGGGAGGGAATTCGGCGGTTCTGGAGCGCGCCGCTGTTGATCGAGTTTCAAGACATTAGGTGTTTGCACCGAGACATCAAACCCTTCCTGAACAATCTCCAGAATCTCTTCGGTCGCTCCCAGTGTTGCCGCAATCGCCCTTCGGCGCTCAGGGTTTGACCACAACCGGTGTGCCCACCTCCACCTGGTCAAACAGGGCGCGGACATGGGGCGTGAGCATCCGGACACAGCCGTTGGTGACGGCGGAGCGGGAGGTGACGGTCCAGGCCCAGGCGCTCGGGGTGCCGTGGATGCCGTACTGGTTGGGACCGCTGCGCTTGAAGCCGATCCAGCGGTCGCCGAGGGGGCCATTGGGGCCCTTGGTGGGGCTGATCTTGCCGCTCACCGTGCTCTGGTACTGGGGGTTGACCACCTTGGTCTCCACCAGGAAGCGCCCCTTGGGGGTGGGGGTGCGGGCGTCGCCGATGGCCACGGGCCAGCTGCCCAGCACCTTGCCGTTGTCCCGCAGGCTGATCGTGCGCTTGCCCAGCTCCAGCACGATCTCACGGGTGCTGGTGACGGTGGCCTTGGCCGGAGCCGGGGCAGGGGCCGGACCCGGGGCGGCGGTGGCGGGGGCCGCCACGGCGGGAGCTGTCGCAGCGGGGGCCGCCACGGCGGGGGCGACCGCAGCAGGGGTCGCCGGGACCGTCACGCTGGCGGGCCCGGTCGGCGCCGTGCCGCTGGGAACGCCCGTGGTCACAGGCGCCGGCGCTGGCACCGGTACTTCGGCGGCTCCTGTGGCCGTCACCGTGGCGGCCCCCCAGCCGGCCATCAGGAGCAGGGACAGGACCAGGGAGCGCGACATGGGTGGAACGGGATCGGAGGGACCGCGGCGGGGCGGTGCCGGTGGAGGTCAGTCGACCAGGCGAGGATCGACGACGGAAAGATAGCGATCTTCGCATTCCTTGATGATGCGAACCGCCTCGCCGCTGTCACGGAATCCGTTCACCTTGCAGGTGCCGGGCTTTTTCAGATCCTTGTAGTGCTCCCAGTAGTACTGGGTTTCCTTGAGCCAGTGCTCTCCGAGCTGGGTATAGCTGGTGATGTGGTCCATGCGCTTGTCGTCGGCCAGGACGGCGATCACCTTGTCGTCCACCTCGCCGCCATCGTCGAAGCACATGATGCCGATGATGCGCGCCTCCACCAGGCTGCCGGGCACCAGGGGCTCGGTGACGCCGACGATCTCGATGTCGAGGGGATCGCCGTCCTCGTCCCAGGTGCGGGGAATGCAGCCGTAGGCGAACGGGTAGGCGAGGGAGGAATAGCCCACCCGATCCAGCTTCAGGTGGCCGGTTTCGGTGATCAGCTCGTACTTGTTGATCGTGTTCGAGTTGAGCTCCACGATGGCGTTGAGCCGCAGCTCGGCCTCATCGGCGAAGGCCGGCAGCACATGCAGCAGGTTCAGCATGGTGCGGCTGGGGGCGTGGTCGATGTTCGCCATGGTGGGTGCTTTTCTGCGGCGGCATCTTAGGCATCGGGCCCCGGAAGGCCTGTCCTGACCGCCCCGGTCACCTTGCCCCACTCAACCCGCCCTGCTCAGCCCGCCCCGGTCAGCTGGCCGACCTTGGCGCGCAGGTAGGAGAGGAAGGGCCGGGCGCCCAGGGGCCGGCCCGTGACCCGCTCGACCAGTTCCTCGGCGTTCAGCGAGCGACCATGGGGCCAGATGTGGCTGGCGAGCCAGCCCTGCAGGGCGGCCGTCTCCCCCGCACCGATCAGCGTCTCGATGGAGCCGATCTCCCTTTCCAGGGCCTCCGAGATCTGGGCGCTGATCAGGTGGCCGAGGGCGTAGGAGGGGAAGTAGCCGAACAGCCCCTCCGCCCAGTGGATGTCCTGGAGGCAGCCCTCGGCGTCCGTGGCCGGCTGCAGCCCCAGCAGCTCCTTGATGCGCCGGTTCCAGGCGTCGGGAAGCTCCTCCACCGGCATCGCCTGCTCCAGCAGGGCCAGCTCCAGCTCAAAGCGCATGACGATGTGGAGGCTGTAACTCAACTCATCGGCCTCCACCCGGATCAGGCCCGGTCGCAGGGGATTGAGGGCCCGCCAGAAACCGAAGGCGCCGCCCCACGGGTCGGACCCCAGGCCCCGCTGGAAGCGGGGATGCCAGCGCTCGGCGAAGGCCCGGCTGCGGGCCACCCGGCATTCCCAGAACAGGGACTGGGATTCGTGCACCCCCATCGAGGTGGCCTCCCCCAGGGGCCAGGGGAAGTAGTGGTCGTCGCCGCGGGGCAGGCCCTGCTCGTAGAGAGAGTGGCCCCATTCATGGGCGGTGGCCAGGAAGGCCGAGAAGGGTTGGCCCTCCACCACCCGGGTCGTGATGCGGAAGTCCTGGGGCCCCACCGTGCAGGAGAAGGGGTGGGCGGATCGGGACCGCTGACAGCGGGCCGCGTCGTAGCCCCAGCTGTCCAGCAGTTCACTGCACAGCTGCTCCTGCAGGGGCTCCGGCACCGCATGGGGCTCCGTCTGGGCCGTGGCGGGCGCGGCCGCCACCGACTCCAGCAGCCCGGGCAGTTCCGCCGCCAGGGGGGCGAACAGCTCCGTCAGCCTGGCCTTGCTGATGTCGGGTTCGAACGGCTGGGCCAGGATCTCCCAGGGGCTGCGGGCCACGGGTTCGGCGCCCGCCAGCTGGCCGGCCTGCTCGCGGCGCAGCCGGATCAGCTCCCGCAGCGCCGGGGCGAAGGTGTTGAAGGCGTTGGCCGCCCTCGCCTCCTGCCAGACGGCGTTGCCGTGGGACTGGGCCCGGGCCAGGGCGGTGACCAGGGCTGGATCGAGGCAGCGCTGCCGGTTCAGCTCCAGCCGCAGCAGCTGCAGGTTGCGGCGCCGCTGGGGCGGGGCGGTGCCATCGAGCTCGGCTTCGGCGGCGGCCACCAGATCGGCGTAGGCGTCACTGCTCTGGCGCTCGTGCAGCTGGGCGGCCAGCAGGGCCAGCTGCTCGCCGCGCCACGGGGCCCCGGCGGCGGGCATCACCGTGTTCTGGTCGTAGTAAAGGGTGCTGCTGATCGAGCCCAGCAGGCGGGTCGTGTGCAGGTGCCGCTGGAGCTGGTCGAGGGCCGGAGCCGCTGCAGACATGGGATCGGTGGAGCCGGTGCCGCCATGCTGCCCCCACCGCGGCCCCGATGCGGATCGCACCACGGCTGTCCCGGCCGGCCGCCGGCGGCGCCATGGTGGAGGTCGACCCTTCCGGCGCCGGATCGATGCATCCCCCCTCCCCGGAGCAGGCCCTGGTGCTCGCGGCCATCGAACGGTTCATGGCTGACCCCGACCTGGCCCTGGAGGGGCAGCCCGCCGGCACCGGATCCGGCGATGTGCTCAGTGCGATCCTGCACGCCCTGGCCAGGGTGCTGCCGCTGGAGGAGATCGAACTGGCGGTGACGGGCCTGCTGACGGTCCACTGCGACCAGCTCGATGACGACACCCAGCTGGTGCTGGAGGCCCTGCTCACCGCCATCGAGCGCGACGACGACGAAATGGCCCTCGACAGTCTGCTGGCCAGTGAGGCCAGCCTGTTGGAGGCCAATGCCCTCGACGGCAATGACCTGCTGGTGTGGGATCCGACCGAAACCCCGCCCCTGCAGGAGATGGAGATCCTCGACGTGCTCGAGCGCTACCCCTGCCGCGGCGAGGGGGCCCGCTGGAGCTGCGACGACTTCGTGGCCCTGCTGGAGGGCAAGATCCTTCAGTGGCGCAAGACCATGGTGGCCCTGGACATCCTCCAGGAGCAGCCCGGCACCCGGCCCTCCGCCAGCACCATGGTGCTCCTGGTCCCGGAGGATCCCGCCGCCCCCATCGAGCAGCTGGAGGTCGGCGTCACCCTGCGTCCGCCGCCACCGGAGTCCAGTGGAGACGCATCGGCACACAGCCTTCCAGACTGACCTTCACGGGGCAGCGCTCGCCGGCGCTGATCAGCAGGTCGCGCTGGTCGGCCCCAAGGCCGTCGGGCAGATCGATCCAGGCCTCCAGCAGGGCGATGCGGCGCTCGCCGCTGCTGCTCATGCCCTTCTCCACGCGCACGCGGGCGCCCTCAAGGGGAATCCCATGGCGTTCGGCCACGATGCCCATCACCGTGAGCAGGCAGGTGGCCAGGGCCGTCGCCACCAGATCGGTGGGGGAGAACGCCTCCCCCTTGCCCTGGTTGTCCACGGGGGCATTGGTGATCAGCCGCGACCCCGACGGGATATGTTCCGCCGCGCAGCGCAGGGCTCCCTCGTAGCGGCAGGTGATCGTGGTCATGGCGGGCGGTGAACGTCCCACCAGGCTGGCAGGGGCCGTCGCCCTAGATTCGACCGTGTGATGCCCGGATCCTTGGCCCTCATCCTGCTGGTGGCGTCCCATCCGGCCGGGCCGTTGCCGGAGACCATCCGCCTGGCGGTCACGCCGGTGTTCCTCCTGGCCGGCATCAGCGGTCTGCTCGGGGTGATCACCACCCGGCTGGCCCGCATCGTCGATCGGGCCCGGCTGCTCAAGGAGCGGACCGGAGCCGCCACGGTGGCCCAGGAGCGGGAGCTTCAGGAGGAGCTGATGCTCCACCGCCGGCGGATGTTCATGGCCTCCAGGGCCTTCGCCTGCGCCACCACCAGCTTCCTGCTGGTGGCCACCGTGGTGGTGGTGCTGTTCGTCAGCACCCTGGCCACCATGGACGTGACGCCCCTGGTCGCCGTGCTGTTCGTGCTGGCGATGGGTTCGCTGATGACGGCGGTGGTGCTGCTGCTGCGCGAGGTGCAGCTGGGCAGCCTGGCCCTGCGGCGCTTCTAGGCGGGGGTGAGGCCGATCTCCTCCAGCAGTTGGCGCTGCTGGCGCGCCCCGACGAAGCGGTGGGCCGCCATGGCCCCGCTCACCGCCACCGGCGGCACGCCGATGCCAGGGAACACGCCCGCCCCGCAGACCACCAGCCCTTCGAACGGGGTGGACCCGCCGGGGAAGGGTCCGGCGTTGGCGGGCCAGGCCGGGCCGTAGCTGCCCTGGTGGATGCGCAGGTAGTGGCGGTGGGTGAGGGGGGTGCCCTGCAGTTCCAGCACCGCCCGCTCCCGCCAGTCGGGCAGCACCCGCTCGAGCGCCTCGCCGAAGACGGCGCAGCGTTCCCGCTTGAGGGCCTCGTAGGCGGCGCTGCCCCGCTCCAGCCCCTGCCACAGCTCCCAGGGTTCGTTGGCCGGGGTGTAGCCGTGCAGCACCTGGTGGCCCGGCGGCGCGCAGGACGGGTCGAGAAGGGAAGGCATCGAGAGCACCACCATGTTGCGTTCGGCGCCGATGCCCCGTTGCCAGTCGCCCACCCAGACGTGGTGGATGGGCAGGTGGTCGAGGTCGTCCCCCCGCAGGGCCAGGTGCCAGTGCAGGAAGCCGGCGCAGGCCGGCGTGGCCGCCTGGCGATGCCGCCAGCGGGACGGCACCGCTGCCTCGGGCAGCAGGGCGAGCAGGTCCCAGGGGCTGGTGTTGGCGATCACCCCCAGGCCCGCCTCCAGGCACTCCCCGTTGGCGAGGCGGACGCCCACCGCCCGGCCCTGCTCCACCAGGATCTCCTCCACCGCCGCGCCCGTGCGCAGCCGGCCGCCATGGCGCTCCATTCCGCGCACCAGGGCCGCGGCCACGGCCGCGCTGCCGCCGATGGGGCAGTCGAGGCAGGCCTCCGGCTCGAACCACTCCCCGAACAGGGTCGCCATGGCGGCGGCGCTGGTCTGGTCCATGGGCAACCCGGAGATCAGGAAGCAGAGCAGGTCGACCCAGTGCAGCAGGAACGGATCGCTGAGGTGGCGACGGGCGATCGGCCCGAAGGCGCCGCCCAGGGCCGCCAGCCGGCCGGCCTGGCCCAGCAGGCGCAGGGCGTTGCCGCCGCCGAGGGTGGTGGCCACACCCGCCCCGGGCCGCAGGGCCAGCAGCGGCAGGGAGCGGGCCGCCTCGCAGCTGGGCCGCAGGGCTGTTAGGAAGCGGTCCCACTCGGCCGCCACCGCCGGGCCGCGGAGATCCCGCAGCAGGGCCAGAAAGGGGGCCTGGCCCACCCCCACCCGCAGGGACCCCTCGGGCAGCAGCAGCCCCCAGTCGCGGTAGGTGGCCACGGGCAGGGATTCCCCCACTGCCCGCAGCACCTGGGCCAGGGGATTGGTGCTGGGCCACTGGCCCAGGCCGCTCCAGAGCGATGGGCCGGATTCGAAGTGAAAGGGACCGCGCCGGAACCCGTGGGCCGCGCCACCGGGGGTGGTGTGGGCTTCGAGCACCAGCACCTCCAGCCCGTGACGGGCGGCGATGGCCCCGGCGCAGAGGCCGCCCAGACCGCTGCCCACAACGATCAGATCCACCTTGGAAGGCCCCCGGGGCCGCGCCGCAACCATGCTGTGGATGTGATTCTATTCAGATTCCCTTCGGATTGAAGCCAATCGGTGCTGCCGATCTCTGACTAGGATTTTTCGACAGATCCAAGGTTTTGCATTGTCGCAGGGTTTTTCCACCTCCACCCTGCCCGAGAGCTTTCCGGCGGTCCCGAACGCCATCCCGCCGGCGACGGACGCCGGGATGGAGGAGAACGCAGCCCCGAGCGCACCTGAGGGGCCACCGGTTCGTCAGCCCATGCGGGGTGATTTCGAACTGAAGCCGTTCATGGACAGTTCGGATCTTCGGGCTTCCTGGCAGATCGCCAACACCGTCCTCCCCTATGCCGCCCTCTGGTGGGTCGCCGACTGGAGCCGTCAGCACGCGCCCCTGCTGCTGATTCCCACCCTGGGGCTGATGGTGCTGCTGCTGGCCCGCTGCTTCTCCCTGATGCATGACTGCGGCCACGACTCCCTGTTCCGCCACCGGCGGGCCAACCAGGTGTTCGGCTTCCTGCTCGGTGTGCTGAGCGCCATTCCCCAGTACCCCTGGTCGCGGGGCCATGCCTACCACCACCGCCACAACGGTGACTGGGAGAAGTATCAGGGCCCCTCGGCCCTGGTCACCACCGGTGCCTTCGCGGCCCTTCCGCCTGGTCAGAAGCGGGTCTACCGCTGGCTGCGCCACCCGCTGATGCTGTTCCCCGGCGGTTTCTTCTATCTCGTGATCAAGCCCCGCCTGGCTCTGCTGCTGGGGCTGGGGGGATTCTTCCCCCATCTGGCGGCCTGCCTGCGCGCTCCGCAGCGGATGGGCCTGGGCCAGATTTTCACCAGCTACCGCTCCCGGCACTGGTACACCCAGGGGGAATTCCGCCACCTGCTGGCGAACAACATCGCCGTGATCGGCTCCTGGTGGCTCATGGCCCAATGGCTCGGCGCCGGCGTCTTCTGGTCGCTCTATGCCCCGGTCATGGCCTGTGCGGCGGCGATCTTCATCTGCATTTTCTTCGTGCAGCACAACTTCCCCGGCTCCTATGCCCATGCCACTGCCGGCTGGAGCGAGATGACGGGGGTGCTGGAGGGCACCAGCGACCTGGAGCTGCCGCCCCTCCTCAACTGGTTCTCCGCCGACATCGGCTGCCACGCCATCCACCACCTCTCCTCGAAGATCCCCAACTACCGGCTGCGGGCCTGCCAGGCGCGCAACGCCCACCTGCTGCAGGGCGTGCGGCGCCTGTCCCTGGCCGACATCCCCGGCTGTTTCAGCTACATCCTCTGGGACCCCCAGGCCTGCCGTCTGACCACCATTGAGGCGCTGGCCACTGCGCCGGGGGCTCCTGCTGCGGCCTGACCGCCCGTTCCCTGGCTAGGGAGGGGGGCCAACGAACCGGATCGGGGTGGAGAGAGGCATGCTGCGCCAGAGCCTGAGCCGTCTTCAGGTCGCCACCCGGGGGGAGGGCTTCGAGGACATCACCGGGGCGGTCAACGGCCTGATCGCCGCCAGCGGCCTGGTGCTCGGTACCGCCACCCTCGCCAGCCTGCACACGTCCTGCTCGCTGACGGTGAATGAGAACGCGGACCCCAGGGTGCTGGTGGATCTGGCCGCCTTTCTGCGGGCCCTGGTGCCCCCTGAGGGGGTGCGGCCCCTGAGCGGCCAGGGGGAGCGGCGCCCCTGGGTGCACGATGACGAAGGTCCCGATGACATGCCCGCCCACATCCGCACCGCCCTGACCTGCACCAGCCTGGTGCTGCCCTTTGAGTCCGGCCGGTTGCTGCTCGGCACCTGGCAGGCGGTGTATCTGTGGGAGCACCGCGCCCGACCCCACCACCGCAGCCTCAGCCTGCATCTGGTGGGCGAATGATCCTCTGCTCTCCACCTCCATGGCCGCCCAGCCCCTGACCCCCGCCCAGATCGCCGCCCTGCCCGGTGATCTGCCGCAATGGACGCTGCGGGAAGGCAAGTTGCACCGAGAGCTGCGCTTCGCCGATTTTTCCGCCGCCTTCGGCTTCATGACCCGGGTGGCCCTGGCGGCCGAATGCCTGGGTCACCACCCGGAGTGGTGCAACGTCTGGAACCGGGTGACGATCAACCTCACCACCCACGACACCGGCGGGCTGTCGGATCTGGATGTGGCCCTGGCCCAGCGGATCGATGCGTTGGTGGGCTGACCCGGGCCGGGTGGGCCGGCCCTGGCGGCGTGTCTAGCGTCCCTGGGTGCAGCCTCCGCCGCCTCCATGGGATTTCGCTACCTCGATCGGATCGCCAGCGAAGAGAACATCCACGCGTTTCTTGAACTCGCCGATCTGGCCGCCGGTGCGGGTGCATCGGCCCACAACGTCTTCGTGCTCTCCCATCGGCTGCGCCAGTCCCGTCCGATGCAGGTGTGCCGGGCGTTGCTGCAGCGGGACCCGGGCTCCAGGGCCCTGATCGAGCAGCGGCGGCTCAGCGGCCCCTACGACCCGGTCGCCCTGCGCGCGCTGCCGAAAGGAACCCTGGGCCACACCTACGTCACGGTGCTGGAGACGATGGGGTACGACATCAATTTCTTCCCCGCCCCTGAGTTCTACGCCAATCTCGAAACCGACGCCGATTACATCAACTACCGGGTCTACGCCACCCACGACATCCATCACATCGTCAGCGGCTTCAGTCTCGATACCTTCGGGGAACTCGGCGTCATCAGCATGAGCGTGGCCCAGTTCTCCCATCCCGGGCTGGCCTTCACCGATCTGATGGCCCTGCTGCTCAACTGGTTCCGCAACGACACCCCGATCGATGAACTGGCGACGCCGGCGGAGCAGGCCCGCACCGCCAGCTACGCCTTCGGCATGATCAGCAAGGGTCTGCACATCGGCGTCGAGGCCCAGCCGCTCTTCCCGGTAATCTGGGAGGAGCGGATGGGCCAGGACCTGGAGGAACTGCGGGCGGAACTGGGCATCGCGGCAGTGAAGGAGGGGACTTTCAGCTGGTACGCCAACCCCTCCCTCATGGCAGCCCTGGCGGCCTGAGCCCTCAGACCATCGCCGGCGCGGCTGGCTGGATCTCGGCCGGCTCGGCCTGGCGGAAGCGCAGCCGCTCCAGTTCCACATCCACCGCGATGGTGCTGCCGGCGGGGAAGGTGCCCGCCAGGATCGCCTTGGCGATCGGCGTCTCCAGTTCCCGCTGGATCGCCCGCTTCAGGGGCCGGGCGCCATACACCGGGTCGTAGCCGACGGCGGCCAGCCAGTCGAGGGCCTCGCCATCGACACGCAGGGCCAGCTTGCGCTCCTCGAGGCGTCGGGCCAGGCGCTGCACCTGCAGCGCCACGATCTGGCGAAGCTCCTCTTCCCGCAGGCTGCGGAAGATGATCGATTCGTCGAGGCGGTTGAGGAACTCCGGCCGGAAGTGGCCCCGCAGGGCCTCGTTGACCCGCTTCTCCATCTCGCCGTAGCGGGACGGATCGCCGGCCAGATCGAGGATCGAGGCGCTGCCGATGTTGCTGGTGAGGATCAGCACCGTGTTGGTGAAATCCACCGTGCGGCCCTGGCCATCGGTGACGCGGCCGTCATCGAGGATCTGCAGCATCACGTTGAACACATCGGGGTGGGCCTTCTCCACCTCGTCGAACAGGATCACGGCGTAGGGCCGCCGCCGCACCGCTTCGGTGAGCTGGCCGCCTTCCTCGTATCCCACATAGCCGGGAGGGGCTCCGATCAGGCGGGACACGGCGTGCTTCTCCATGTATTCGCTCATGTCGATGCGCACCAGCGCCTCCTCGCTGTCGAACAGCTGGGACGCCAGGGCCTTGGAGAGTTCGGTCTTGCCCACACCGGTGGGGCCGAGGAACAGGAAGCTGGCGATCGGGCGGTTGGGGTCGGAGAGCCCGGCCCGGGAGCGCTGGATGGCGTCGGCCACCGCCGTCACGGCCCGCTCCTGGCCGATCACGCGGGTGTGCAGCTCGTCCTCGAGATGCAGCAGCTTCTCCATCTCCGACTGCACCAGCTTGCTGACCGGAATCCCGGTCCACTTGGCGATCACCTCGGCGATGTCGTCCTCGGTGACCTCCTCGCGCAGCAGGTTCTTCTGGCCGGCATGGGCGCTCAGCTCGGCCTCCTTGGCGGCCAGCTTCTTGTTGAGTTCCGCCAGGGTGCCGTACTCCAGTTCGGCGGCCTTGTTGAGGTCGTAGTTGCGCTTGGCCTGCTCCACCTGCAGCTGCACCTGCTCGATCTCCTCCTTGATGGCGGAGAGTTCGTCGATCGAGCCCTTCTCCTTCTGCCACTGGGCGTTGAGGCTGCTCTGCTGCTCCGCCAGGTCGGCCAGTTCCTTCTCCAGCCGCTCCAGGCGATCCTTGCTGGCGGGATCCGATTCCCTCCCCAGGGAGAGCTTCTCCATTTCCAGCTGCAGGATGCGGCGGTCGAGCTCGTCGATCTCCTCCGGTTTGGAGGTGATCTCCATCTTCAGGCGCGCCGCCGATTCATCCATCAGGTCGATGGCCTTGTCGGGCAGGAAGCGATCGGCGATGTAGCGGCTGCTGAGCACGGCCGCTGCCACCAGGGCGTTGTCGGCGATGCGCACGCCGTGGTGCACCTCATAGCGCTCCTTGAGCCCCCGCAGGATCGAGATCGTGTCCTCCACGGTGGGCTGGTCGACGAACACCTGCTGGAAACGGCGCTCCAGGGCGGGATCCTTCTCGATGTGCTGGCGGTGCTCATCGAGGGTGGTGGCGCCGATGCAGCGCAGCTCACCGCGGGCCAGCATCGGTTTGAGCAGGTTGCTGGCGTCCATGGCCCCGCCGCTGGCGCCGGCCCCCACCACGGTGTGGATCTCGTCGATGAACAGGACGATCTGGCCTTCGCTTGAGGTGACCTCCTTGAGCACGGCCTTGAGGCGCTCCTCGAACTCGCCCCGGTACTTGGCGCCGGCGATCAGGGCGCCCATGTCGAGGGCGATCAGCTGGCGGTTCTGCAGGGCGGTGGGGACGTCGCCGTTGACGATTCTCTGGGCCAGCCCCTCGACGATGGCGGTCTTGCCGACGCCGGGTTCACCGATCAGCACCGGGTTGTTCTTGGTGCGGCGCGAGAGGATCTGTACGGTGCGGCGGATCTCCTCGTCGCGGCCGATCACCGGATCGAGCTTGCCCTCCCGGGCGGCGGCGGTGAGATCACGGCCGTACTTCTCAAGGGATTCATAGGTGCCCTCCGGGTTCTGGTCGGTCACGCGTTGGCTGCCCCGCACGGCCATGACAGCCTCGCGCAGCCGGCGCTCATCGGTGCCGGCCTGGGAGAGCAGCTGGCGGCCGCAGCGGTCATCGCCGGCCAGGGCCAGCACCAGGTGCTCGACGGCGATGTAGCTGTCCTGGAACTCCTTCCTGAGGGCGTCGGCGCGGTCGAGGACGGCGTTCAGCCCCTTGCCCAGGTAGACATTCTCAGGGGCGGCGGCCAGGCTGGGCTGGGCGGTGATGAAGGCCTCCAGCTTCTGGCTCAGCACCCCCAGGTCCACGCCGGCCTTCTCCAGGATCCGGCTGGCCAGGTCCTGCTGGGCCAGCAGGGCGGCGAAGAGGTGTTCGCTGTCCATCTGCTGCTGGCGCTTCTGCTGGGCCAGCTGCTGGGAGGCCACGACGGCGCCCCAGGCCTTCTCGGTGAACAGGTCGGCGGTGGGATGCATGGATGACGTTCTCCCTGCGGGCGGTGACTGAAGCCAACGTATGAATCCCGTCGGGATCGGCCGAGTGGGAGGACCGAACCGCGGCGTTCGGCCCTCCTCCCCGGTGGTGGGCGGGCCGTACCGCCGGGTGGGGCGAACCGTCCCGCGGGGGGGGCTCAGGCGCTCAGGGCCCCCCCAGATCGGGCATGGGCACCTGGAAGCCGCGCTGCTGGCCACACAGCTGGGCAGGGCAGCCGTCCGGTCCGTAGAGCGCGTCGGCCGCCGAGAGACAGCCCATGCCGTTCTTCTGGGCCACCTGGGACGGATGGATCCGCAACGGCTGCAGCACGGCCTCGCTTCTGGGCACCACCAGCCGGCAGGGGGGAGGCGACAGACCGGGCCTGGCCTCGATGGCGAGGGGCTGGTTGGGGGTCTGCCCCTGGGACAGGGCCGGCGTGGCGAAGGGCACCACGATGGCGGTCATCAGGGCCAGGGGCACCCCTGCCGAAGACAGGCCCCCCAGCAGGCCCGGCCGCAGCCCGGCAGAGGTGGGGATCGCCATGATGGGAGCTCGGCTGCGTCCCATTCTCGCCTCTGCAGCCCTTCCGTCTCCGATGTCCTCTCCCGCCGACGACCAGGCCCTGGTGGCCGACCTGGCAAGGGCCTCCCTCACCCTGGGCGGGGCCGGGGAGCCGGAACGGGACTGCTGGCGGGTGGTGCATCGCCACGTCCACGGGATGCTGCCGAGCGAGTACGACATCCGGGATGTTCCCGAGGAGCTCTACCTGGCGGTGCTGGCCGCCCGCCGCGCGCTGGACTGAGCCATGAAAAAAGCCCCGGGATCGCCGGGGCTTCGCTGGATGACGGAAGGGGCCTGGGCCGGTTGGCTGGACCCGGTTGACCGGTTGGGTCGACCTGGACTGGATCAGGCCCAGCCCTTGGCGGCCATGTCCTCGACGTAGGCGGCCACGTCGGCGATGTCGCCGTCGCTGAGCTTGCCGCCGAAGGCGGGCATGGCGTTCTTGCCGTTGGTCACCTGGTAGGCGATGGCGGCCTCGTGGCCGGCGTCGTAGTTGGCCAGGTAGGAGGCCAGGGCATCGGCCTTGAGGGTGCGCTCGGCGTTCACCACGTTGCCGCCGCCCATGTGGCAGGCGGCGCAGTTGGCGGAGAAGATCTGGCCACCGTGGGCCACATCGGCGGCGAAGCTCGGGGTGGCACCCAGCACCAGCGCCAGGCAGAGAGCGAAGAGGGAAAGGAGACGACGCATGGGAGGGCGCGAAGGGGGGTGCCGAAAAGCACTGGCAACCGGCACAAATTAGGCAATGGCCGTGTCCCGGTGGGGCGTCCCGACAGATTCGCAACAATTCATGGCGGCCTGCCGGCGGGCGGCTGAGGGCCGGCTCAGGGGCGGCGGCCTGCCCCGATTCGGCCCCGGTGGGGCACCCCCGCTGTCTCCAGCACCGCGTCGAGGCTGGGGGCGAAGCTCACCAGGCCGAAGCGTTCGGGCGGACTGACGGGCTGGTGCACGAAGTGGCGCTGGCGGATCGAGAAACGGTCCCAGGCGTTCACTTCGATGCGCAGCAGCTTGATCAGCCCCTCGATCAGCCAGCCGCGCAGGTCGATCCCCACCGGCGGCACCCACACCCGCCGCCAGCGGCACAGGGCGGCCACGGCACCGTTGATCGTGATCGGCGCCTGGCCCAGCACCAGCCGCCGCACCGGGCCCTGGTCCGGCTCGGGATTGGGGCCGTGGGGGGTGGTGGCCAGGTGGGCGCAGACGGTGGCGATGTCGGCGGCGTGGATGAAGTGGAAGCTGGCGTCGGTGCGCAGCCAGCGGGCCAGCCACAGCCAGCCCAGGGCCTCCTTCAGCCCGGCGGTGAGGTAGCTGGTGGGGTGATGGTCGGCGCCGCCCACCGCGCCACCGAACACCAGGGTGGGGAACACGGCCACGATGCGTTCGGCCAGGGGATGGCGCTCCAGGTCCTGCAGGCAGGTGGCCTTGGTCTGGATGTACTCGGTGCCGTAGGCCATCGCTTCCGGGAGCAGCTGCAGCCGGCGGTCGAGGATGCTCGCGGTGGAGAAGTAGATCACCTGCTGCAGGCGATCCGGGTCGGTGAGCCGCAGCAGCTCCTTCACGGCCACCACGTTCACCGCCTGGGCCCGCTCGGGATCCCCCCAGGCGGTGGCGGTGTGGATGATCCGGTCGGCGCTGGCGATGGCGGCGGCATGGGGGCCCAGCTCGCGCAGATCGCCCACCAGCAGGGTGATGCGCGGGTGGTCGGCGGGGACGGCGCTCAGCTTGGAGGGATCCCGCAGCAGCAGCAGCAGGTGGGCGTCGCTGTTGGCCAGCAGGTTTTCAGCGATGTACTGGCCGACGCAGCCGCTGGCGCCGGTGATCAGGATCCGCTGGGGCCCGGAGGTGGGGGCGCTCAAACAGCGGCCCCCAGCAGCTCGTTGACGGCCTTGCCGGTCTCGAAGAAGACGCGGGCGTTGTCCTCCGGGGTGCCGGGCAGGATGCCGTGGCCCAGGTTGAGGATGTGGCGGCGGCCGCGGGCCTTGCGCACCGTGTCGAGGATCCGCTCACGGATCGCCTCGGGGGTGCCGAACAGCAGGCCGGGATCCACGTTGCCCTGCACGCCCAGGTGCTGGGGCAGGCGGGCGCAGCCATCGGCCATGTCCACGGTCCAGTCGAGGGAGATGAAGTCCACCCCGGTGGCGGCCATGCGCTCCAGCACGCCGGCGCTGCCGGAGATGTAGAGGATCAGGGGGGTGTCGGGGTGGGTGGCCTTCACCTGGTCGATGACCCGCTTCTGGTAGGGGGCCGCAAACACGTCGTAGTCGATCGGGCTCAGCTGGCCCGCCCAGGAGTCGAACAGCTGCACCACCTGGGCACCGCTGTCGATCTGGTAGCGCACATAGGTGGCGATCGAATCGGCCAGGTGCCCCAGCAGCCGGTGCAGCAGGGCGGGCTCCTGGAAGGCCATCGCCTTGATCACCGAATAGGTCTTGGAGCTCTTGCCCTCCACCGCATAGGCGGCGAGGGTCCAGGGGGCGCCGACGAAGCCGAGCACCGCCGCCGCGTTGCCCACGTCGGCCCGCAGCCGCCCCAGCACCTCGCCCACGAAGGGCAGGGCTTCGGCCGGATCCAGGGGCCGCAGGGCATCCACCTGGGCCTGGCTGCGGATGGCGGGCTCGATAATCGGCCCCCGGCTCTCGATGATGTCGAAGTCGATCCCCATGCCCGGCAGGGGCGTGAGGATGTCGGAGAAGAGGATCACGCCGTCGGGACGGAAGGCGTGGAAGGGCTGCATCGAGATCTCGTAGGAGAGATCGGGGTTCTCGGAGCGCTCGCGGAAACCGGGATGGCGGTCACGCAGGTCGCGGTACACCTTCATGTAGCGGCCCGCCTGGCGCATCATCCAGACCGGAGGCCGCTCCACCTGCTCACCTCGGGCGGCGCGCAGCAGCAGGGGGGCGGATTCGCTCATGGGGCCTGTCGGAAGGTCAACGGCGAAACCTAACCGAGCACCCCCGGCATCCGGCCGCTCCTGTCACCAGTCGTGGCATGGGCGGCCCCGAGGGGCGGTCAGCCCTCGCCGATGGCCGGCCGCTGCAGGCTGCGGGACTCGTCCAGCCGGAACACCACCACGCTCAGGGGCGGCAGGCAGAGCTCCAGGGAGTTCTCGTAGTCGTGGATGGCCCAGGCATCGGTGAAGCGGCCGCCCAGGTTGCCGAGGTTGCTGCCGCCGTAGCGGCTGCTGTCGGTGTTGAAGACCTCGGCGTAGAAGCCTTCCAGGGGGACGCCCACCCGGTAGTGGGAGTGGCTCTGGGGGGTGAAGTTGGCCACCACCACCACCCAGCGGCCGCTGCCGCTGTCGCGGCGCATGAAGCTGATCACCGAATGGCGGTTGTCGTTGCAGTCGATCCACTGGAAGCCGTACTGATCGAAGTCGTCGCCCCAGAGGGCCGGCTCCGACCTGTAGAAGACGTTGAGGTCGTCCACCAGGTTGAGCAGGCCCTTGTGGGCCTCGTACTGGAGCAGCTCCCACTGCAGATCGCCCCAGACGTTCCATTCGGCCCGCTGGCCGAACTCCATCCCCATGAAGATCGTCTTCTTGCCCGGGTGGGTCCACATGTAGGCCAGCAGGGCGCGCACATTGGCGAACTTCTGCCAGTCGTCGCCCGGCATCTTGTGGAGCAGGTTGCTCTTGCCGTGCACCACCTCATCGTGGCTGAGGGCCAGCATGAAGTTCTCGGTGAAGGCGTACCAGATCGAGAAGGTGACATGGTTCTGGTGGAACTGGCGGAACCAGGGATCCAGCTCGAAGTAATCGAGCATGTCGTGCATCCAGCCCATGTTCCACTTCAGGTTGAACCCCAGGCCGCCCATGTCGGTGGGCTGGGTCACCATCGGCCAGGTGGTGGATTCCTCGGCGATCGAGAGGGCGCCGGGGAAGTGCTGGAACAGCACGTGGTTGGCCTGCTGCAGGAAGCGCACCGCCTCCAGGTTCTCCCGCCCGCCGTGCTCGTTGGGCAGCCATTCCCCATCCGGACGCAGGTAGTCGCGGTAGAGCATCGAGGCGACGGCATCGACGCGGATACCGTCGATGTGGAACTCCTCGAACCAGTAGATGAGGTTGGCGACGAGGAAGTTGCGCACCTCGTTGCGGCTGTAGTTGAAGATCAGCGTGCCCCACTCCTTGTGCTCACCGATGCGGGGATCGGCGTGCTCGTAGAGGTGGGCGCCATCGAAGAAGGCCAGGCCGTGGCCGTCCTTGGGGAAGTGGCCGGGCACCCAGTCGAGGATCACGCCGATGCCTGCGGCGTGGCAGCGGTCGACGAAGGCCCGGAACTCGTCCGGGCTGCCGAAGCGGCTGGTGGGGGCGTACCAGCCCGTGACCTGGTACCCCCAGGATCCGTCGAAGGGATGCTCGGAGACCGGCATCAGCTCGATGTGGGTGAAGCCGCGGGCCTTGACGTAGGGAATGACCTTGTCGGCCAGTTCCGGGTAGGTCATCAGCCGGGCGCCGGGCTTCAGATCGGCGGCGGGCACCGGGGGGCGGGGGCGGCCGTCGGCTTCGATGTAGGGCTGGTCGGCGGCGGCATGCATCCAGCTGCCCAGGTGCATCTCGTACACCGCGATCGGCTGGGGCAGGGGATCGCGGCCGTCGCGCTCCTCGATCCAGGCGCTGTCGTTCCACGGGTAGCGACCCAGTTCGGCCACCACCGAACCGGTGTTGGGCCGGATCTCGTGGCGGAAGCCGTAGGGGTCGGCCTTCTGATAGCAGTGGCCGTTCTGGGCCCGCACTTCGTACTTGTAGATCTGGCCGGCGCCCAGGCCGGGGATGAACAGTTCCCAGATCCCCCCGAGACGCTGCTGCATGGGGTGATGGCGGCCGTCCCAGCCGTTGAAATCACCCAGCAGGGCGACGCTGCGGGCATTGGGGGCCCACAGGCAGAACTGCACCCCGGCGACGCCGTCGCGCTCGATGACGTGGGCGCCCATGCGCCGCCAGATGTGGTGGTGATTCCCTTCGGCGAACAGGTGGCGGTCCAGTTCCCCCATCCACTCGTGGCGGAACGCCCATGGGTCGTGCTGCTCGTGCTCGATGCCGCCGCGGCTCACATGGACGCGGTAGCCGCAGCCGGGGTCGGCGTCGACGCGGGCCTCGAAGATCCAGGGGTGGTGCGGGTTGGCCATGGCCAGCCGCTCGCTGCCCTGAAGCAGATCCACCGTGGAGGCGTCCGGCATCCAGACCCGCACCGCCCAGCCGCCGTCCTCGAGGGGCTGGGGCCCAAGCACGGAGAAGGGATGGTCATGGCGGCATTCCGCCAGCCGGCGGGCATCCTCAACCATCCATTCGAGGCTGGGCAGGGCCATGGAAGAGGGGGCGTGCATGCGCCGGGAGCTTACGTCGGTGGGAGGGCCGACTCAGCGTGGCGGGGAGGGAGGGGCCGGATCGGTGGGGAAATCCACGCCGATGATCCGGTTGTCCGAATCCAGGGTGACGAAGAGGTTGTCGGTGAGGCGGTTGAACTCGGTGTTGACGATCACCAGACGCATCTCCGGCGTACTCTCGGCCCGGTTGATGCGTTTCACCCGGACGAAGTTGCCGGTGATGCGCTGCAGGTTGAGCCATTTCTGCTGCAGCTGACCCTGGGGGATCTGCTCCTGCATCAGCGGCGACAGGAAGCTGCTGGCGGAGATGAAGTGGCCGCTGGCGAGGGCGGTGATGAAGTCCCGCACCACCTTCTCGGCCGGCTGGTCGGTGACGTTGAAGTGATAGCCATCGATCCGGCCCTGGTCGTCGATCACCATCAGCAGGTCGCGTTCGCCGGCGCTGGTGAACAGGGTGGCCTCCACCGTGCTCGAGTCGAAGCCGGGCTGGATGCTGCGGATGGCCCAGCGCAGCAGCTTCGGCTGGGTCTTCATGGTTTCGGCCACCATGCTGGGGCTGCTGACGCTCTGCAGGGCCGGGGAGAACTGGTTGAAGCGGGCCTGGGCGTCCCCGTTGCGGATCGTGGTCAGGATCCGCTCGGCCGCCGCCCGGGCCTGGGCTTCGCTGAGGGCGGCACTGGGCTGGCCGGTGGCGGCCGGCGCCGGGGTGGCCTGGGCCCAGGCCCCGCGCGGTGCCAGCATGGCCTGGCTGCCCAGCAGCAGCAGCAGGCCGATCAGGGCTCGGCGCGGTTGGGGGCGCGGCATGGGCGGCGGACGTCGGATCGGCTCAGTTTGCCCGAATCAGGGGCTCCAGGCTCAGGTGGGCGCCCGCCAGCTCCAGCGTCAGGCTGATCACCCGATGCCCGCTGCCGCTCCCACCCGCCGGCAGGCTGCCGTCGCCGGGGTTGACGGCGATCTGGGGCCAGGCCGCCGCCGCCAGGGACAGCCGCAGCCGCCTGCCGGCGGCCACCAGCGTGGCCAGGGGCTGCAGGGCCACGGTGCGGGGCCCGTCGACGGCCGCCGCCATGGGCCCGAAGCGGGCCAGGCCGGTGCTCAGCTGGCGCACGGACCCGCCGTCCGCAGACACCTCGGAAAGGGCGGCAAAGAGATCGAAGCTGGGCTGGTCAGCGCTCACCCGCAGCCGCAGGCGGAAGCTGCCCAGCAGCCAGAGGTCCTCCTCGAGCGGGGCGGAGGTGAAGCAGGCCACGTCGCCGCGCCGGTCGAGATCGGCGCGCTCCACCGGTCCGGGATCGGGGCCCAGGTGGCCGCCCCGGCCCGGCACCGGCCGCCAGGGGTCGTGGACGATCACGACGGTGCCGCCTGCGGCCGCGCCGTGCGCGGCCGTGCCGTCAGCCGCCGGATCCGACCCCGGCCTTGCCCCCGGAGCGGCCAGGGGCCGGAGTTCCCCCTCATCGCAGCGGATCGCCGCCAGGCCGCCGGAATGCAGCGACCAGCCGGTGGCCGCCGCCGCTGCGGGGCTGGCGGCTGCCGCCGGGTCCAGGCTGTGCCAGGTGGCCGTGGCGGCGCACTGCAGGCGGATCGGGGCCGCCGCCGCGCCCCGCTGAGCGGTGGGATCCGCCGGGCCCCGGCGGGGCGGTGGATCCTGCAGATGGCGGCGAAAGAAGGCCAGCAGCTCGCGGTCAAGCCCCCCGCCCCAGTCGAGATGGCTCCAGGCGCCGATGACCAGCTCGGGGTCGCCCCCGGCGCCGCGGGCCCGCTGCCAGAGGTCGAGAACGCCCCTCAGATGGGGATCGTGCCAGCCGCCGACCAGCAGCAGGGGCCGCCGCAGCAGGGCCGGTGCCACCGGGTGGACCGTCCAGCCCTCGGGACCGGCGGGGTCGCGCCGCAGCCAGCCCAGGCCCATGCCACGGGGATCGTGGCGTTCCAGCAGGGCCAGTCCCTCCTCGGTGAAGTCCCCGTGCTGGAGGCTGCGGCGGATCTCGCGCCAGCCGGCCCCGTCGCCCCGGCGCCGGCAGCCCTCCGCCGCCAGCTGCAGGGCCCAGCCCAGGCCCAGGGCCCACCAGTGGGCTCCCCCCTCACTGGCCCAGTGGAGTCGTTCATCGAGGCCGCACATGGCCGGGGCGAGGCAGTCCGGCAGGGCGTCGTCGTCGCCGGCCTCGCCGCCGGCGTTGAGCAGCTGGGTCAGGCCCTGGTAGGAGAAGCCGTAGGTGCCCACCCGGCCGTTGCTGCCCTCGAGGCTCCGGGCCCAGCGGATCGTGGCGGCCCCGTCGGCCGCCTCCTGGGCGAAGCCGCCGAAGTCACCCTCCGATCCACCGCGGCCCCGCACGTCCTGCACCACCACCAGAAAGCCATGGCTGGCGTACCAGCTGGGGTGGGCGTAGGTCACGGTGGAGGCGATCGCCCGCCCGTAGGGCTGGCGCATCACCAGCACCGGCCAGGGACCCTCCCCGTCGGGATGCCAGAGCCGGCTCATCAGCCGGACCCCATCCGCCAGCTGCAGGGTGGCGTCCCGGGTCCGGACCACGGGCTTCAGAACACCGTGGAGCAGTGCAGGCCGATGACGTAGGTGGCCAGCACCTCCGCATCCATGGGACTGAGGCCGCGGCTGCTGGCCAGGCTGGCGATCGATGCCTTCGATGTGGCCGAGACGCCCTGGGCGTTCAGCTGGCGGAACTGCTGGCAGAGACTCTGGGCTAGGGCGGGGTTCTGCTTCACCGATTCCAGCAGGGCGGACTGGGCCCGCACGCCGGGAACGGCAACCGCGCCCAGACAGGCGACCCCGAGAAGGGCGGTGAAGCAGCGGCGAAGACGGGTGCTCGAGCGGGTGATCAGGGTGTGGCGGCGGTCGTCGCGATGGGGGTGGTTCGTGGCTCTGGGGGGAGAAAGGCGGGCTGTTCGGGGCATCGCTGCCTCCGTCCGTTTTCCCTATTCCAGTCACCCGTGCCGGGGCGGCGCAGGAGCGGAGGGTCAGTTCGGGGAGCGACCGGAGGCCTGCCGGGCCCGGCGGACCCAGGACAGGACCAGCGGCAGGTCGACCGGGGGGACGGCCGAGCCGGTGAGACGGCGCTGCAGCCGGCCCAGCTGCTGCTGCAGCTGCGGCGGATCGGCGGCGGCGAGACCGGCCGGGCTGGCGATGCCCCCATGCAGCAGAAGGGCCGCCTCCTCGGGGGCGAGGCCCACGGCGCTCACCAGCCGGGCCTGGCCGCGCAGAAGAATCAGGCGGGCCTCGCTGGCCTCCCCGGAGGCGGCCAGGTGGCGCAGGCGGGCATCATCCAGACCGGCCAGCTCCTCCCAGCTGTCAATGCCCGCCCGGCGCAGTCGCTGCGCTTCGCGCTTCAGGTGGGGCGCCGGCCGGAACGGGTGGACCACAGGGGTTCAGGAGGCGTCGCCGGGGCGGACAGCCGCCAGATTCCGGGTGGTTTCCGCCAGCACCACGGGCCGGGCCAGCCCCGGCTCGACGGCCTCGACCCGGCGCAGCCGCACCCGCACCGTGCCGCCGCTGCCGCGCCCGCCCCCGCGCAGGTTGCGGGCCACCTGCTCCAGGGTGGGCGCCACCGCCTCACCCTCGAGGCTCGCCGGGGCGGCGGCGATGACCAGATCGGTGCCGTTGTCGAACACGACCGGCACCTGGACCGCCCCTGGCACGCTCACCCGGGGGTTGTAGCTGATGGCGAAGGCGAGGCAGGAGAGCGACAGCAGCACCGTGAAGCTGGTGATCCCCACGAGGCGGAAGCGGATGCCCCAGCGGGCGAGGAAGCCGGCGATGGTGAGCACCGCCAGCACCCCGCTGGCGGCACCCAGCCAGGTACCGGCCACGAACAGGATCGGATCAGCGGCCATGGGGCTGGGGAAGGCGTGACAAGCCCCCTATATTGCGGCCGCCCATGGACGGCAACCGACCCCGGTGGATGCGATGGAAGCCTGACAGTCGGCCCTGGCCCGCCCGCCGACGTGTGTGGAAGGGGCTTCTCGTCGTCGGTTTCCTGGGGGCGGGGCTGGGGGTCGGGGTCTTCTGGTTCGATCGCATCGTCGCCGGTCTGTACGGCCGTTTCCGGCCCACCCTGGAGCGCCAGGTGGGCAGGGCGATGGGCCGCCCCCTGCAGCTGGGCCCCTACCGGGGTCTGAAGCCCGACGGGCTCTGGATCGGCCCCAGCCGGTTCCTCCCCGGCTCCAGGGACGCCTCCACGGTGTCGGTCGAGGGAGTGCGGGTGCGCCTCGACCCGCTGGCCAGCCTGGCCCTGCGTGGGTTCGCGCTCGACCTGGGCTTCGAGCGGGCCCGGGCGGAGCTGCGCCGCAACGCCAGCGGCCAGTTCTGGGTGCTCGGCTCGGTTCCCCCGGGGCGGGAGCCACCGCGCATCGACCTGCGTCTGGGTCTGCTTCAGCCCGCCGACCTGCGGGTGCGGGGCGCCGGAGCGACGTCCCTGCCCCTCGACCTGAGGCTCTCGGGCCAGGTGGCCCTGCGCCTGCACCGCCGCGAGATCGACCTGGGCCTGCGCCTGACGCCCCCCGCCGGCGAGCGGGGCGGCTCGCTGCGGCTGGATGGGGAGGGCCAGTGGCAGAAGCAGCACTGGCAGGGCCGGCTGACCGCCCGCCGCCTGCCGCTGGCCCTGCTGCGGCCGCTGCTGCCGGCGGGGGATCGGGTCGGGGGCAGCCTCGCCGGGGAGGCCGACGGCCTGGTGGGGCTGCGGATCCGGCGGGGTCTGGCCCGCTGCGAGGGGGGTCTGGAGCTGCGGGACGTGCGCTGGCGCCTGGGAACCGGCGCCACGCCGCTGACGGCGGAGCGGCTGCCCCTCTCCTGCCTTGACCGGGCCCTGATCCTGCCCGCCAGCGTCTGGCGGTTCGGCCCCTGGGGCGGCCGCCTGACGGCCAGGGCCGATGCGGACCGCCGCCTGGCGGTCCAGCTCGAAGCCCAGCCGCCGCCCCGCCATCCGCTCGGACGCCAGCCCATCAAGGCCGATGTGCAGGGGAGCTGGGGGGAGGGCCTGCTGCGCCTCACCCGGCTCGATGGCCGGTTGGGGGGCTCCAGCGTGCGGGCCAGCGGCAGCATCGGCCGCTCCCTGGCCCTGGAGGCCCGCTGGCGCCTCGATCCCGACGACTTCGCCGCCGCCTCCCGCCTGCCGGTGTGGGCGCGCCAGCCCCTGGCCGGTCGCCTGCGGGCGGACGGCCGGCTGGCGACGCCGCGTCTGCGGGTGGAGACGGGCCAGGCCTCCCAGCGCCTCCTGGGGCCCTGGCAGGCGGCACTGGTGTGGAGCGACCGGGTGCTGCGGCTGGAGCGCTTCGGCGCCGATCGTCTCGCGGCCACGGCCCGCCTGCCGCTGGCCTTCCAGGCGGGCAAGGGCCTGGTGGCCGGTCCGCTGCAGGCCCGGGTGGAGGTGCGCAACTACCCCCTGTCCCGCCTGGACCCGCTGCTGGGCACCACCCTCCAGGGCCAGCTGGATGCGGAGGGGACCATCGCCGGCCCTCTGGCGGAGCTGCGTCCCGACCTGCAGCTGCGCCTGCAGCAGCCCGGTGCCGGCCCCCTGCTGCTGCGGGAGACCTGGCGCGGCCGCCTGCGCGACCGGTCCCTTGACCTCACCACCGTGGCCCCGACGCCGGACGGCCGCCTCACCGCCTTGCTCGACCGCCGCTGGCAGCCGGTGCGGGCCGCCATCGAACGGAACGGCGGTGTGTTCACCCTGGAGGGCCGGCCGGCGAACTACCGCTGGCTGGCACGCGCCTTCCCCCTGCGCGGCCTGGCGGTGGCCACCGGCCCGCAGCGCCGCCTGCGTCCGCTGCAGGGGGACCTCAGCGGCAGCGGACGGCTGGGGCTGCAGCCGCTCGGTTTCGATGGCCGCGTGGAGCTGCTCTCGCCTGAGTTCCTGGGGGTCGGAGGACGGCGGATCCAGGCCGACGTGCAGTACGACGAACGCCGCTACCAGGTCAAGGGCGTGATCGAGCCCCTGGGCCAGGGCACGATCGCCGCCACGGTGTCCGGCCGCTGGCGGGGCCCGTTCCGGGCCCGCTTCGAAGCGCGTCAGCTCTCCACGCTCCTGTTTCGCCAGTTCACCGACGCCTGGCCGATCTGGCGCGGCGCGCCGGCCCCGGCCCGCGGGCGGGCCAGTGACCTGGGCACCCTGGTGGTCGACACCATGGCCGGCACGGTCGCCGACCAGCTGCGCGCCCTGGCCGAGGCCGAGGAGCGGGTCGCCGCCCGGGAGCAGGAGGCCAGCCGGGCCAGCCGGGCCGAGAAGCTGGAACGGCTGCAGGCCCGGATCGATGCCGATCTGGTGCTCAGCGGCCCGGACTTCGCCCGCACCCGGGCCGACCTGCGGGCCACCGGCCACCTCTGGTTCAACCAGGGCGACCGGGCCCAGGCCCTCGCCGGCAAGCCCTTCGAGGTGCGGCTGGAGGGGCCGCTCAGCGGCGGCAGCGGTCGCTTCAGCCTCGCCGACCTGCCCCTCTCCCTGCTGGCCCTGCTCACGCCACTGCCGGACAACCTGCGCGGCAGCCTGGCCGCCAAGGGGCGCTACCGGCTGGGCGGCCCCCGTCCCGAGCTGGCCCTCGACCTGGCGCTGGTGGAAGGGCGCCTCGGGGAGCAGGCACTGGAGCTGGAGCGGGGGCGGGTGGAGCTGAGGGACGAAGGGATTGTCCTGGATCTGGCCCTGCGGGCCGAGGGGGCCTCCCGCAGCGTCGACCTGGCGGGCACGATCCCGCTGGTGGCCTCCCAGCAGGGGCTGGAGCTGCGCCTCGCCACCCGGGGCGATGGCCTCCGCTTCCTCACCCGCCTGGGGGGGCAGGCCTTCGAGTGGCAGGAGGGCGGCGCCGACCTGCAGCTGCTGGTGCGCGGCAGCCTCGACGACCCGATCGCCAACGGCTTCCTGCGGCTGCGGGAGCTCCGCTGCCGCTTCATCGGCCAGGAGGTGCGGGAGGTGGACGCCACGATCCTGTTCGACTTCGAGCAGCTGGTGGTGCAGGAGTTCCGCGCCCGGGTGGGGCCCCAGGGGCTGGTGGGCGGCGAGGGCCGCCTGGGGCTGTTCCGGCCCCTCGCCCAGGACCGGACCCTGGTGATGAAGCTGGAACAGGTGCCGTTCAAGGTGCCAAGGCTGGCGGCGGTGGGGGATGGCCAGCTGCATCTGAGCGGCAGCCTGCTGGCCCCGGTGCTCGGAGGCAACGTGGCGATCAGCCGCGGCACCATCAACGTCCAGCCGGGCCAGCTGGCGGCCAGCGAGCCCGTGTCCGATCAGCCGGTCCAGCCGCGCACCATGCCCGAGCTGCTGGAGTCGAAGTGGAACTTCCAGCAGCCCCTGGTGCTGCTGGGCCCCGATGTGGAGTCCACCACCGCCGAAGCCCTGCGCTCCTCGGTGCCCCGTTTCCCCTACCTGGCCTTCGAGGACATGATCCTGCGGCTGGGGCCCGATCTGCGGGTGGTGATCCCCAACATCGCCAACTTCACCACCGCCGGTCAGCTGCGGATCGCCGGCCGCCTGGATCCCTCCCTGCGGGCCTCCGGGGTGGTGCGGCTGCTGGGGGGACGGCTGAACCTGTTCACCACCAGCTTCAGCCTCGACCCCGACGCCCCCAACGTGGCGGTCTTCACCCCCTCTCTGGGGCTGGTGCCCTACCTCGACATCGCCCTGCGCACCCGCATCTCCGACAGCCTCAGCGTGCTGTCACCGTCCGGGGTGGGGGACGTGGGCCCCTCGGTGCAGAACGCCCCCAACCAGGCCGGTCTCTCGGCCCTCAACCAGCTGAACCTGATCCTGGTGGTGGTATCGGTGAGCGGTCCGGCCGACCGCATCGCCGAGAACCTCAAGCTGCGCAGCAGCCCGCCCCTGCCGCAGGAGCGGCTGGTGGCCCTGATCGGCGGCAACTCCCTGGCGGGTCTGAGCGGCGGCGGGGCCGGGGCCGCCCTGGCCACGGTGGTGGGCCAGACCCTTCTCTCGCCGCTGCTGTCGTCCCTGAGCGATGCCTTCGGCCAGCGGGTGAGTCTGGCCCTCTATCCCACCTACGTGAACCAGGCGATCGACACCCAGCAGGAGGGCACCACCCGGCGGCGGGTGCCGCCCCAGCTGGTGCTCGGCGCCGAGATCGGGGTGGACATCACCAACCGCTTCAGCATGTCGGTGCTGGCGGCCCCGAACCGCTCCGATGTCCCTCCCCAGGTGACCCTTACCTACAAGGCCTCCGACACCTTCAACCTGCAGACCTCCGTCGACACCGAGGGGGCCTGGCAATCGCTGCTGCAGGTGTTCCTGCGCTTCTGAGGGACGGCGGGTGCTCCGCTGGGTAGGGTGCGGCGATGGCGTCGTCCCGCGAACGACCTCCCGGTGAGGCCCAGCTGATCGGCATCGATCTGGGGGGCACGGCCATCAAGCTGGCCCGCTGCGACCAGCAGGGCACCGTGCTCGCCGAGGCCGAGGTACCCACGCCCCAGCCGGCGGTGCCGGGGGCGGTCTGCATGGCCCTGGCCGATGCGGTCGACGCGATCGACCCCGACCGCCTCGCCGACCGGGTCGGCATCGGCCTGCCGGGACCCTGCGACGCGGCGGGTCGGGTGGCGCGGATCTCCATCAACCTGCCGGGGTGGCGGGATGTGCCCCTGGCCGCCTGGCTCGAAGCCCGGCTGGGGCGGCGGGTGATCCTGGGCAACGATGCCAACGGTGCCCTGCTCGGTGAGGCCTGGCTGGGGGCCGCCCGCGGTGTGGGCGACGTGCTGCTGCTCACCCTGGGCACGGGCGTGGGCGGGGCGGTGCTGCTGGGGGGCCGGCTGTTCACCGGCCATGGCGGCGCGGCCGCTGAGCCTGGGCTGATCGGCGTGGATCCTGAGGGGCCCCCCTGTCGCAGCGGCAACCGGGGCTCCCTGGAGCAGTTCTGCAGCCTCGGCGGCCTGGCCCGCCTCAGCCCGCTCGATCCGCGCGAGCTCTGTCGACACGCCGACGCCGGCGACACCGAAGCCCTGGCGGTGTGGGAGGCCTACGGACGTCCCCTCGGGGTGGGGCTCAGCTCACTGCTGTATGTGCTCACCCCGGAGCTGGTGCTGATCGGCGGTGGCCTCAGCGCCGCCAGCCACCACTTCCTGCCGGCGGTCTGGCGGGAGGTGGAGGAGCGGGTCCTGGCGGTGAGCCGGGAGGGGTTGGCGATCCGCCGTTGCGCCCTGGGCAACGGTGCCGGCCGGCTGGGGGCGGTGCGGCTGGCGCTGGACCGCTTGGGATGATGGGGGCCATGAGCCAGACCCTCACCTCTCCCGCCAGCGTCGTGCCGGAGCCCGACCCCCAGCTGCTGCAGCGGGCCGCGGCGGTGCGCCGGGCCGCCATGGCCCTGGGCCAGGCCAGCGACGCCGAACGCCGTGGCGCCGTGGCGGCGATGGCCGACGCCCTCGAGGCCGCCAGCGACGGGATCCTGGAGGCCAACCGGGCCGACCTGGCCGCCGCGGCCGCCGAGGGGCTGGCGCCGGCCCTGGTGGCGCGTCTGAAGCTGGATGCCCCCAAGCTGGCGGGGGCGATCGCCGGGGTGCGCCAGGTGGCGGCCCTGGCCGATCCCGTGGGCCGGCGCCAGCTGCACACCGAGCTCGATGACGGGCTGGTGCTGGAGCGGCTGAGCGTGCCCCTGGGGGTGCTGGGGGTGATCTTCGAGGCCCGGCCCGATGCGGTGATGCAGATCGCCTCGCTGGCGATCCGCTCGGGCAACGGCGCCCTGCTCAAGGGGGGCCGGGAGGCCAGCCGCAGCTGCCAGGCGATCGCGGCGGCCCTGCAGCGGGGCCTGGCCGGCAGCGCCGTCGACCCCGGCTGCCTGGAGCTGCTCACCAGCCGCGAGGAGAGCCTGGGTCTGCTGCGGCTCGATGGCCTGGTGGATCTGATCATCCCCAGGGGATCGAACGCCCTGGTGCGTTTCATCCAGGACAACACCCGCATCCCCGTGCTGGGCCACGCCGATGGCATCTGCCACCTCTACGTGGATCAGGCCGCCGATCCGGCCCTGGCCCTGCGCATTGCCCTCGACAGCAAGACCCAGTACCCGGCGGCCTGCAACGCCATCGAGACCCTGCTGGTGCACCAGGCCATCGCCCCCGCCTTCCTGGGGGCGGCCCTGCCGGCCTTCGCGGCGGCGGGGGTGGAGCTGCGCGGCGATGCCGCCGCCTGCGCCCTGGGGGTGGTTCAGGCCGCCGGCCCCGACGCCTGGGACACGGAGTACTCGGATCTGATTCTCAACGTGAAGGTGGTGGAGGACCTGGAGGCGGCCCTGGAACACATCCGCCGCCACGGGTCCCGCCACACCGATGCGATCGCCAGCACCGATCCAGTAGCGGCTGAGCGGTTCCTGCGGGCTGTGGACAGTGCCGGGGTGTTCCTCAACTGCTCCACCCGCTTCGCCGACGGCAACCGCTACGGCTTCGGCGCCGAGGTCGGCATCAGCACCCAGACCCTGCCGCCGCGGGGCCCGGTGGGGCTCGAGGGGCTGGTCACCTACCGCTACCGGCTGCGGGGCGAGGGCCACATCGCCGCCGACTACGCCGACGGGACGCGGAGCTTCAGCCACCGCCCCCTGCCCCTGTGACCGAGGCGATCCACGTGCGGGGCCTGCGGGTGTGGGCCCATGTGGGGGCCTATGAGCAGGAACGGCTCCATGGCCAGTGGTTTGAGATCGCCTTCTCCCTGGGGGCGGATCTGGCCGCCACGGCCCGCAGCGACGACCTCAGCCAGGGCTACGACTACGGCCGCGGCATCGCCGTTCTGCAGGCGCAGGCCCGCACCATCCGCTGCCTCACCCTGGAGCACTACAGCGAGCAGATCCTCGACGCCCTGGAGGCCTGCTACGGGCCGATCCCCCTGGCGGTGGAGGTCAGCAAGTGCCAGGTGCCGGTTCCCGGCTTCGATGGCAGCGTGGCGGTGAGCCGCAGGCGGCGCTGGGGCTGAGAGGGGATCCGGTTGTTCTCCGGAAACGCCGCAGCACCGTGAGGTCTCTCACCTGGACCTGGGCAGCGTGAGCCCTTCCGCTGGTGGCACGTGCGTGAAGTGACGGTTCAACCGCCAGGACGATCTGCCGTGATTCCTGGTTCTGTCGAACCTTGCATCCCTGGCCTGTGGATGGAACCAACCGCGACAGGCCAGGCGCTGGCTGCAGGACTTTCCCCCGACGTCCCCCTGGCCCCATCCCAACGCCTGGCCCTTCCCTCCGCTGGCCAGTTCACCGCCGCGATGGATTCACTCTCACCTGAGCCCTTTGGGTGATCAAGCCATCCTGCCATCAGCAGAACGGCTTCAGCGAAACTGCAGCAGGGCCGCTCAACTCAACAAGGCCAACACTGTGTCAATCCCACCAGGGTTCGTGATGGCTTAGCAGATTGATGCCCTCGCCAATGATTCCGGGGTGCGTTGCTTGACTTCCTGGTTCTCCTCGGCCCCTGCGGTGGGGAGCTTCCAGACCCGGGGCGAGACGGGCGACGTCAACACGTTGGTTGTTGAAGCTGGCGTCACCGTCTTCGACCTTGATGTCGTTGCTCCCTGCAAGGCCGAGAGACTCATCATGAAACGTTAACCATTTCTTTGCCTTGAGGCCTCATTTCTGCATCAGATCGATGGCTCATCGCTCCGTTGTTGACACAGCAGCAAGCGGTGTTTACCTTGAAATTCTGAGGGAGATCCTGGATTTGATGTCATCCACACATGCTGGAGGAGAAAGGCTGTTGTTTGAGCGTCGAAGCTCGCTCCGACAGGCTCTGCCGTCAGGGGTTCCCGCGAGCCTCCATCTGCCCTCCGGGCGCACAGGATTCGTTACCTTGGGCGACATCAGCAGGGCCGGCGCTTGCATTGTTCGACGGGGATCTCTTGACGTTCAGACCAATGACCACGTTTTCCTCAATATCAGCGATTATGGTCTTTTCCAGAGTGTCTACCTCTCCGCTTGTGTGAAGTGGATGAACATTTTGAGTCATCAAATCCTTGTCGGCCTTGCGTTCACCGATGGGCCATTGCTCCCTGGAACAATTCTCGATCAATACTTCGATAAAGCCCTTTTGGCGCCTGAATCCCTTGACGTCTGACTGCCGTTCGCAGGCGTGAGGTGTTGATCCAGAGTCGTTGCGGAACAAGTCGATGTCTCCATGCTGGACCCTGGCGAGAGGGACAGTTGAGCCCTCGTGGATGGATGTCGCGTCGCTCAGCAGGATGGGGCTTCCGCACTGGCGCCGACGTCGGGTGGGGACCGGATGGGGGGGAATCCTTCATGCTGGAAGGCTTGCAGTTTCTGCGGTCACGGAGGCTTTCTCGCCCCCTGGGGACGTCGAGCCCTTGCCGTGTCGGGCTTTCCGTCACGGCAGGCCCACGCGCTCGGTCGTGGACTAAGGTGGAGGTAACGGGGCGTGGCGCAGCTTGGTAGCGCGGGTGCTTTGGGAGCACTAGGTCGCAGGTTCGAATCCTGTCGCCCCGATTGACGGTTCGGGGAATGTCAAACTCCCCCGGTTGGACCGGGGTCTGACAGAGCCTGCCTCCAGATGATTCATTCTCCGTTTTCTGTCGGGCAACTGGAATCTCCTGCCGGAACGAGTTGGCCGAACAGCGGAACCAGCCTCTGACGGACGGGTGAGGACACATCGATCCTGAGTGGCAGGTCAGGCAATGCATCGGGGCTGGTCCGGTCACGGACTTCGGCTGGCGCGAACAGTACCCGCCGGACCGCTGCACTGGCCACGTCCTCTCAGTAGCCTCCGCTCAGGCTCAAGGGGACCATCCGCGAGGCTGCAGCCGCCGCAGGAACGGCCATGCAGCCATCTCATGACTGGCCCCCGAGACTGGCCAGGGCCCTGCCTGGGGGGGCCTTGAAGGCCTGGGAGCCTATGTGCCGCTTTCCTCGACCAATTCATTGGTCATCTGATCGACCTTCTGGCCATCCTCGGCCCTGTCTTGGGTGTTTCCTTTTTTCCCCGTCTGGCCCCCGTCCCCTGTGACAGCGCCGATGGTGGATTGAAGTTTGCTGTCTGTTTCTTGCGTTGAGGCAGGGACTTTGTCTGCTTTGGCTCCGAGCAGTGTCTGAGACTGGACCATTGGATTCGAAAGGGCCATCACCGGAGCTGGAAGTAGCAGAGACGTCATCAGTAGGGCCAACGAAACAATAGACATTATGAAACTCTTCATGTCGGCTCTCCTGGGATGGACAATTCAACCCTAAGTGCTGTTGAAGGCTGCGCCGAATGATGTGCAGCGAACATGCATCGTCACGCAGCGCTGACTCATCGAATGTGTCGTCCTCCCTGCGGCTGTCACTGGCCTTTGCCAGTCATGACGTTGAAGAGCGCACGAGTCATCTGTGGCCATGATGTTTTTCCGGTGTTGTTCTGGCCATTGATTCCAACCAGTGAATGGGGCGCGGGCTTGGCGCTGGCGGTAAGGATCACGATCCCCCTTGCCGATGCGTCAGATGGCATGGGCGCCTTGGCAGCGGAACCGCCGCTCAGCCAAGGACCGTTGTCATGCCTGCCTGAGCTTCCCCTGGTTGCGTGAATAGACCTGGGTGAACTCCGCACCAATCAATAGAATCTGCGTCGAATAGAAGATCCAGATCAGCAGCACCACCAGTGAGCCGGCTGCACCGTAGGTGGAGTCAAAGCTGCTGTTGCCGATGTAGAGCCCGATGACAGTCTTGCCGAGATTGAACAGTATGGACGCGGCCGCCGCACCCACCCATAGATCCCGCCATGGTACCCGCACATCAGGTAAGTACTTGTAAATCGATGCAAACAGAACCGTGATGACGACCAACGCGATCACCAGGTTCAGGGCCTGCCCCAGGATCGGGAGCCCTGGCATCAACCGGTTGAGCGCATCTCCAGCCGCTACGAGAAGACTGGAAAGCAGCAGTGACACCAACAGCAGAAAACCAATGACCAGAACCATGGCAAAGGAAAGAAACCGGGCGATCAGAGCGTCACGCCATCCGTGCCCTGGCTTTGTCTCCACATCCCAGATCGTGTTCAAGGCTGTTTGCAGTTGACCAAACACCCCCGAGGCCCCCAGCAGCAACAGCAGGAACCCGACCACTGAGGCCAGCACGCCTTGCGATCCAGGCCGACTGGCGTTCTCCATCATCGCTTGAATCGCTTCTGCCCCCTCCTTGCCCATCAGTCCCTGGATCTGACGCATCAGCTCTCCCCGGGCGGCCTCTTCGCCGAAGACGGCTCCTGCGACCGCTATGGCGATCAGCAGGAGTGGAGCCAACGAAAAGATCGTGTAATACGCCAAGGCTGCGGCGTGGAGGGGCACGTTGTCCTTCTTCCATTCCGCCATGGTTTCCTTGATCAGGCGCATCCATCTCCTAGAGCGCATGGCCCATCCTCGGTTCCATCGCTACGTCTTGAGGGTTGAAGTGTAAGGGTGTCTGCTGCTTCGAGATGCCCTCTTGCCTGCAGCTTGTCTGCATCCATTGAGCCCATCCTGATTCACGTCGTTGGTAAGGATCGCCTGTCATCCAGTGACGGTCTCTGGTAGGCGGGGCCACCCGGTTGGTCCCGTTGTCCATCGCCGCCGCGGCAGGCTGTGGCGCTTGCCGCCAGGTCTCGCACCGCCATCACCTGGCTGCCAGCCTGGGGACCACTCCAGATGACGCGGCTTGCTCCCCGATCCCGCCAGCCTTCGACCCCTCCCCAGCACAGCAGCCGTGAGCGGCGTGCTCGAAACCCTCGCCTTCTTTCGCGATCCGGATTTCGCCCGCTCCCGCTTTGAGCGTTATGGCGATGTCTACGAAACCAGCCTGCTGGGGCAGCGGACCGTGTTCATCCGTGGTGGGCAGGCCATCGCCGACCTGTTCGCCCAGGCTGACGCGGTCGAGGGCTGGTGGCCGGACAGTGTGAGGCAACTGCTGGGGCCGCTGTCGCTGGCCAACCGCAACGGCGCCGATCACAGGGCACGCCGTCGGGTGGTGGGCCAGCTGTTCGCCTCCGCCGCCCTGAGGCGCTACAGCCCGGCGATCGCGGCGTTGGTGGAGGGTCTCAACCAGGAGCTGCTGGATGCTCCAGCGCCCGTGGCCCTGGTGCCCCGGTTGCGGCGATTTGCGTTCACCGTGATCGCCACCACGGTGCTCGGCCTGGATGGCGCCGATCGCGACGCCCTGTTCGGGGACTTCGAACTCTGGTGCCAGGGCCTGTTCTCCCTCCCGGTCGCCCTTCCCGGCAGTCCTTTCGCCCGCGCCCGCCAGGCTCGGCAGCGCCTGTTGCGGCGCCTCGGCTCCGTGCTTCAGAAGGCCCAGGTCGCCTCGGCCTCCGGAGCCCCCCTCGTGGCTGGCGGCCTCGACCTGCTGGCCGGCGGCCTCGATGAAGCCGGCCTCCCCCTGGCGGACGACGATGTGGCCGAGCAGTTGCTCCTGCTGCTGTTCGCCGGCTACGAAACCACCGCCTCCGCCCTCAGCTGCCTGCTGCTCACCCTGCTGCGGCATCCCGCCGAGCTGGCCTGGCTGCGGGAGGAACTCGACGGCCTGTCCTGGCCCCCTGCCGAGGGGGACGGCATGAGCGCCTACGACGCCGTGCGGGCCCCCCGGCTGGATGCGGTGGTGAAGGAGGTGATGCGGCTGACCACGCCGGTGGGGGGCTTCTTTCGCCGCACCCGGGAGTCCATCGCCCTGGCCGGTGTGCTGGTGCCGGCCGATCGCGTGGTGCAGGTGAGCATCACCGCCAGCCATCGCCACGGCCCAGACCCTGAGGATCTGGCCGCCTTCCGGCCCCGGCGGCATCTGGGTGGTGCCGAACCCATGACCCTGCTGCCCTATGGCGGTGGTGAGCGGGTCTGTCTGGGCAAGGCGCTGGCGGAGCTGGACATCCGTCTGCTGGCGGCGGGGCTGCTCAAGCAGCTGAGCCTTGCCCTGGAGCCGGATCAGGACCTGACGCTGCTGGTCATTCCCAGCCCCTCCCCGAAGGATGGCCTGCTGGTGCGCCCTTGCCGGAGAGCCACCCCAACGGTGTGAAGCGGCATGGCCACCCCCAGAATCCTGACCTTGGCCACCAGCCCATGGCGTCCGATGGCCGGCAACGTCACCCGAGGATGGACCCCATCCACAGGGCCTCCGGGGCATTCCGATGAAGGTGATCGTCGATCTCTGCGTTGTCCCGATCGGTGTCGGCGTCAACCTGGCGCCCTACATCGCGGCCTGTGAGCGGGTGCTGCTGGAGGCCGGCCTCAAGGTCCAGCTGCACCCCAACGGCACCGCGATCGAGGGTGAGTGGGCGCCGGTGTTCCGGGCGATCGAGGCCTGCCATACGGCGGTGCATGCGATGGGTTGTCCGCGCATCTACACCACCGTGAAGGTCAACACCCGCACCGATCGGGACCAGACGCTGGAAGACAAGGTGGCCAGCGTTGAGGCGCTGCTGCAGGGGATGCCGGAAGGGGGCCATTGAGCAGGGCGCCGGGGTCTTGCAGCCATTGATGGATCCTTCAGCCACGGTGGTCATGACGAGCCGGTGTTCCTCTCCGGCGTTGCCGGCATCAGACTGAGGCCAATGGTTTGCCACCCGGAGATCCCATGACCGCCACCCTGGAGAAACCCGCCACACAGCAGTGCGCCTGCCCTGACTGCCACTGCACGGTCCAGCTGGATACCCCGTTCCGTAACGGTGCCCTGCTGTTCTGCAGCGACGCCTGTGCCAAGGGCCATCCCAACCAGGAGCCCTGCCACGCCGGCTGTGGCTGCGAGTGCCACGGTTAATGCCTCAGATCATCACTTCCCCCGCGCCCGCACCAGTCGATCGAGTCGCAGCTGATGGTCGGCACTGGTGAGTCGTGCGTAGGCCAGGCCCACGACACCGAACACCCCCAGCGCCGTCGCCGACGCGACCATGAACAGGATCACGATCTGGTAGCGAACCGCCGCCGCCGGCGCCGCCCCCTGGAGGATCTGTCCGGTCATCATCCCGGGCAGGCTCACCAGGCCCATCACCATCATCGAATTGATCGTCGGGATCATGGCCACACGGATGGCGTCGCGCACCACCGACTGGCACGCCTCCCAACGGGTCGCCCCGAGAGCCAGATCCGTTTCGACCTGATCGCGTCCGCTGCGCAGCCCTTCCATGAAGCGATCGAGACCCAGGGAGAGGCCGTTGAGCGTGTTGCCCAGCACCATCCCCAGCAGGGGGATCAGATACTGGGGGTTGTACCAGGGCTGGGGCCGGATCAGCCCTGTCACCGCCAGCCCCGTGACCAGCGCCGAAGAGGCCATCACCGACAGCAGGCTGTTGAGGTAGATGCCGGCAAAGCGATGCCGGGTGCGCTGCACGGCGGACACCCCGGCGATCATCGCCATGGCCGCCCCCACCAGCACAATCAGAGGCGCCTGGTCCTGGCGGAACAGCCACTCGAGCACAAATCCCACCAGCAGCAGCTGCACCACCATCCGCACCGACGCCACCAGCAGGCTGCGGCTCAGGCCCAGGCGCAGCGCCGCCGACAGCCCCACATTCACCAGGATCAGCAGGGCGGAGAGGACCAGGCGGCCATCGCTGATCGACAGGGCGCCGGCGCTCGAGGGGGTCATCGCGGCAGCTCCAGGGTGCAGGTGGCAAAGCGCCCGATCTGCTCGCCGTCATGGCTGATGAGCACGCAAGCGCGCGGACCTGCAGAGAGCCAGGCGATCAGCAGGGCCTCGACGGCGGCGGTGGTGGCTCCGTCGAGGGAGGCGGTGGGTTCATCCAGCAGCAGCACGGTGGGATCGAACTGCAGGCCCCGCAGCAGGGCCAGCAGCTGCAGCTCGCCACCGGACAGCCGCTCGGCGTCGTAGTCCAGGAACGAGGGATCGCGCCCCAGGGCCGCCAGCCAGCCGGTGATGCGCTCGGGGCTCCAGCCTCCCTGCCCGCGTCGCTCCCGGAACCGCCAGGGCCCGCGAAGATTCGCCTCAACCGTCCCGCCAGTGGCGACGGGCCCCTGGGCCAGATACTGCACCATGGCCCGCCAGCGTGGCAGACCCCATGCCGCCGGAGACCGTCCCAGCAGGCGGATCGTCCCCGCCTGCTGGGGATCAAGCAGGGCCAGAGTGCGCAGCAGAAGGGTCTTGCCCGACCCCGAGGGCGCCACCAGTCCCAGCCGATCACCGCCGGCCAGAGCGAGATCCAGCTGGCTTCATAGCCGCCGTTCCCCCAGCTGTCGCTCCAGACCCGTGGCGCTCAGCAGCAGGGGGTGGTCCAGGGGAACGGGATGGCTGGGCACCCCTCACTCTGACCCCGCCCCGAACGGCGAGTGCCGTTTTGCAGCGGGTCCCTTTCGATGCCAGCCAAAGTTCCATGGAGCCGGCGGGGGCGGAGCGCGCGTTCGTCCATGCGCTCAGGTCGATGGGAGTGATTCCCGGCTTTGTGTTGCCGGATCCGGCCAGAGAGGCACCCACCGGTGTTGAGGCCGGTCTGAGGGTGTCGATCTGGGCGATCAGCCTCCTGGCCAGGTCGGTGCCGCTCTTGTGGAAGATTTGAGCGGGGGCGTCCACGGAGGGCTCGCCATTGCTGCCCTTGCCTTCCTCCTGCTTGCGCAGCGCTTCGATCGCCAGGGAGCCGGCTTCCCCGCCATGGGCCTAATGGCGGAGGCCGGGGTCAGTTTCTTGCCGCCGAGCTTCAGATGGAGATGGAAGACCTGCTGTTGGTCGCACGCATGACAGGCCTCGCTGGAACTCTGGACCAGGCGATTCAGCACCTTTGCAGCTTGGTCGACGCCATGGTTGAACGGCGTCTGGGTGGTGGATGCCAGGCGGGAATTGCTGTTCTGGGCATGGATCGACTCTTCTCCGGATGAGCCTTCCATCTGCACAATCGAGATTTTCGCCAGCAGTCATTGGTCCCTCGGTGCCTTTCCCTTCCCAGGCTCCATGTTGAGCCCAGGCTCCATGGCCAGCAGGGAGATGCCTCGGCCGAGTTGATTTGAGGTGCATTCATCGGAGAGGTCGTCAACCAGCTCGCCCTGTGTGATGGCTGCGACAGCTTGTTGACTTCGTTGTTCAGTCGTTGATCAGTCGTTGATCAGACTCTGCCATCCCCGTTGACCTGAGGCCATCGCTTTCAAGCCAGTCTCAAGGGCACTTCAAGGCGCCCAGGAGGCCTCCCAAATTCGTGACTGATGCTGTGTTTGTGAGATCGATGGCCCGGAGAGCGACTGCCGCGATTTCAGTCGCTTCCATCAGTCGCTTCCATGCGACCGATCCGCAGGATCCGTCGCCACTCCCACCAGCTCCCGGCCATGGGGAAGCAGAAAGTCGATCTCCGGGCCCACCGGCACCACGCCGGTGGGATTGATCATGGTGTGGCTCTGGTAGTAATGGCGCTTGATGTGCGCCATGTTCACGGTTTCCGCGACCCCCGGCACCTGGTAGAGATCGCGGGTGTAGGCGAACAGGTGGGGGTAATCCACCAGCCGCTTCAGGTTGCACTTGAAGTGCCCCACGTAGACCGGATCGAAACGCAGCAGGGTGGTGAACAGGCGCCAGTCGGCCTCGGTGATCGCCGATCCCAGCAGATAGCGCCTGGTCGCCAGGTGCCCATCCAGCCAGTCGAGCGTGCCGAACAGCGGACCCAGCGCCTCCTCGTAGGCCTCCTGGGTGGTGGCGAAACCACAGCGGTACACCCCGTTGTTCACCGTGCCGTAGATCCGCTCATTGAGGTGGTCGATCTGCTCACGCCACTCCACCGGATAGAGGTCGCCCTCCCGTGCGCCCAGATGATCGAAGGCGCCGTTGAACATCCGGATGATCTCGGAGGATTCATTGTTCACGATCGTGCGCCGTTGCCTGTCCCACAGCACCGGTACGGTGACGCGCCCGGAATAGCGGGGATCGGCCACCGTGTACAACTGGTGCAGGGCTTCAGCGCCTTCATTGGGATCCGGCACCACCCCCTCCCCCGCCTGGAAGGTCCAGCCCCGCTCGCCCATGAACCAGTGCACGACGGAGAGCGGGATCAGCTCTTCCAGCCCCTTGAGGGCGCGCACGATCAGGGTGCGATGCGCCCAGGGGCAGGCCAGCGACACGTAGAGGTGGTAGCGGCCGGCCTCGGCGGCAAAGCCGGACGCACCGCTCGGACCGGCCGATCCGTCCGGGGTGATCCAGTTCCGGAAGGCCGCCCGCGAGCGTTCGAAGCGCCCGGCGCTGCTGCCGGTGTCATACCACTGGTCTTGCCAGACCCCGTCCACGAGCAGGCCCATCACGGTTGCCATGACGCCCACGGACCCTAACGGGCCCGTGGCGCCACCTGATCGCCCGGCGGCGCCCGGCCGCTGCGGGACGGATCCGGCCCCATCGTGGAGAGCACAGCAGCGCTGATCCCCCGATGCCATGGCCGGCTTGAACCGACACGGCCCCCTCCGCTGGATCAGCCTGGTCCTCTGCGGGGCCCTGCTGGCCGTCGTCCTGTCGGGTCTGCCGGCGAGCCTGCCGCTCCTGTTGCCGCCCGCGAAAGCCCAGGTGCCGCCCGCGACAGTTGTGGAGCCGCCCGAGGAGCTGCGGGGGGTGTGGCTCACCGCCAACGACATGCCGGTGCTGCGGGACCGTGACCGCATGCAGGCCGCCGTGGACCAGCTGGCGGAGCTGGGCTTCAACCGGCTCTATCCGGTGGTCTGGAACGGCGGCTTCCCCTACTACCCCAGCCGGGTGAGCTAGGCGCGCCAGCTGCAGGACTTCACCTTCCGCGGCCTGCAGGGCCAGGACATCCTGGCCGAGCTGATCAGTGCCGGCCGCCACCGCGGCCTCAAGGTGATCCCCTGGTTCGAGTTCGGCTTCATGGCGCCACCGGAGTCGCCGCTGGCCCGGCGGCACCGCAGCTGGCTCACCCAGACCCGCGACGGCGGGCTCACCTCCACCAGTGCCGCCGGCCGGGTGGTGTGGCTCAATCCCTTCCGGCCGGAAGTGCAGCAGCTGATCACCGACCTGGTGCTGGAGGTGGTGAACGACTGGGGAGCCGATGGCATCCAGTTCGACGACCACATGAGCCTGCCGCGGGAGTTCGGCTACGACCCCTTCACCACGGCGCTTTACCGCAAGGACACGGGCAAGGATCCACCGGCCAATCCCGAGGACCCGGCCTGGGTGAAATGGCGCGCCGACCGCATCACCGCCTTCCTTGAGCGCCTCGCCCAGGCGGTGCGGACCGCCCGCCCCGGCGCCCTGATCTCGATCTCCCCCAACTACTACGACTTCGCCTACAAGCTGCAGCTGCAGGACTGGCGCGAATGGGTGCGGCGCGGCATCGCCGATGAACTGCTGGTGCAGATCTACCGGCCCGATCTGGAGAGCTACCACCCCCACCTCGGCCGGCCGGAAGTGCAGGAGGCTCGCCAGCGCATCCCCACCGCCATCGCCGTATTGAGCGGCCAGCGCAACCGACCCACCCCCCTGGCGTTGATGGCCCAGAAGCTGGCCGCCAACCGGGCCCGGGGCCTGGGGGTGGCGTTCTTCTACTTCGAGAGCCTGTGGAGCCTGGGCCCCGAGCCGCCCCAGGAGCGCATTGCCGGGCTGGCCCAGATGCTGGGCCCCCGTCAGCAGCCGCTGGGGGCCTCCGGGGGGCGCGGAGCTACATCGCCGCCCCTGCCGCCGCCGCCTCCCTAGCGAACGCCGGGAGCTGACGTTGACACTCCCCAACGCCCCACTACCAAGGAAAGAAGCTCCCGCCTTCCCCCATGCCCGAGCCGGCCGCCGATCTGCCCCTGGCCGTCCCGACCCACCAGCGCCTCCTGGATCTGTCCCCCGCGAAGGACACGGAAGCCGAGGAACTGCGGCAGAACCTCTCCGCCCTGGTGGCCCTCGACCGGGTGCTGTGGCTGGGGGGTGATGAGGGACGCAGCCTCTACCGGTTGGACCGCCTCGGCGATCACCACTACGGCAACCTCAGCGCCGTGAAGCTGAGGGACTTCGGTCTTGCCGGTGGCAAGGACGACGGCGAATCGGACCTCGAGGGCCTGGCCCGTGATGGTGATCGCCTCTGGATGGTGGGCTCCCATTCCCTGCGCCGCCGCAAGTACGACGCCACGGCAGGATCCCTGAAGCTCCACGACAGGCAGAGCCGCAACGCCCATGTGCTCGGCTGCCTGCGGCTGGCCTTCGATGCCGCCGAGGGCCGCGATGCCCTCACCCAGGCCCTGGCGAGCGACCGGCGGATCGCCCCGTTTCTGGCGATCCCAAGCAAGGACAACGGACTCGATATCGAAGGCATCGCCGCCCGGGGCGAGCGGGTGCTGGTGGGGCTGCGTGGACCGGTCCTGCGGGGCATCGCCCTGGTGCTCGACCTCCGTCTGGGCGGCCTCGATGGCGACGGCCCCACCTTGAGCCTGGAGGCCCATCGCTGCCGCTACCTGTCGCTCAGCGGCCTGGCGGTGCGGGATCTGGCCGTGGTCCCCGGCAGCGACGACGTGCTGGTGCTGGCCGGGCCGACGATGGACCTGGCGGGCCCCTGCTACCTGCACCGCTGGCGCAACGCCCTTGGCCCGCAGGGTTCACCCCCGAAGGACGGCGTCACCCTGGAGACCACGGAGCCCGTGCTGTGGATCCGGGATGGTCGCCCCGGTCGCCCCGGCCAGGGCAGCGACAAACCGGAGGGCCTGGATGTGCAGCGCCGTGGCGACCAGCTGCTGGCCTGGGTGGCCTACGACGATCCGGTGGCCGCCAGGATTGGAGCGAAGGGAACCAGTACCCGCCTGGATGGCTATGGGCTGCCGGACTGACGTCAGCCCAGGTCCACCCCATCGAACAGGTGGCGGCCGGGGGCGTCCGGCGAGGGATCGAACCAGTACTGCTCCACCAGCGTCAGGAAGGCCTGCCGCGGCAGGCGGCCGTGGGGCAGCCCCAGGGCGGTGAGCATCCGATCGAGGTTGGCCGCGATGCCGGTGGTGGGATGGCCGTAGGCGGCGGCGAAGGCGGCCAGGTCGTTGATCTCGAGCTGGCCATCGCCATCGAGGTCGAGCACGTCGAAGAAGCCGCCGGCGGAGCGGGCCATGAACTCCCGCGCCGCCTGGGGATCGGCACCGAAGGCGGCGAACACCCGGCCATGGGAGGCCAGGAACTCGTCCTCATCCACCGTGCCGTCGTGGTTCCGGTCGCGGCGAGCGTTCTCGTGCCGGTAGGTGTCGAGCAGCAGCCCCAGCAGATCCGGGAAGCGGCTGGGCCGGCCCTGCCAGCGCCGCGCGATCCGCACCGCCACCGGTTCGAAGTCACCCTCCAGGGTGTGGCGGCCGTCGCCGTCGCGGTCGTAGAAGCTGAACAGCCGGCGGTAGCGCCGCACCAGTTCGGCCGGCAGGGAGGCGCTCGACATCCACCGGGAGGCAGAGGATTCCGATGGTACGGGGCCGCCGTTGACTGCGCCTCTTGCCCCCGCTACCTGCCCTTGCGGCCATGCTTGACGCAAACCTTTACAACCTGTTACAATCTACGAAACAAACTGAAACACTCATGACCGACTCTTCCTCCCGCTTCGGCTTCGTCACCTTCGCCGAAACCTGGAACGGCCGTCTCGCCATGCTCGGCTTCGTGATCGGCCTCGGCACCGAGCTGCTCACCGGCCAGGGGATCCTCACCCAGATCGGCCTCGGCTGATCGACCAACGGCCCAGCCCTTTTCCTTTCCTTTCCCTGCCCAACCCATGACCAACACCCCCGCCAACGACGCCTTCCTCCAGGGCGACACTGAGCGTTCCATCCACATGGAGCAGCTCAAGCGCGTCGAACTCTTCAACGGCCGTGCTGCCATGCTCGGTCTGGTGATCGGCGTGCTCACCGAAGCCATCACCGGCTCCGGCATCGCCCACCAGATCGGCCTCGGCGCCCTGACCGACGGCTACGCCGCCTGCCGCACCCAGTTCCTGCCCTTCTGCTTCTGATCGCTCTGCTGCCGATGCTGCTCCCGCCCCCCTTGTGCCCCTTCACGGCGGCCCGGATCGCCGGCCTGCAGGCCACGGTGCTGCTGCTGCTCACCCTGCTGATCAAGGCCCGGGTGCAGATCAAGGCCGCTTCGGCCCTGGGCCTGTTCCTGCAGACCCTGGTGTTCCTGGCCGCAGCCGGAGCCCTGGGCCTTGTGGCCATCGGCGGAGCGGCCCTGGCCCTGACCCGGCCCCGGGCGGTCGCCTCCTGAGAGACCCCCCTTCCATGACCGCCCTGCTGCAGCCACCGCTGGGGGAAGACGCCCTCCGGGCTCTGTTCACCAAGCCCTACGGCGCTCCGGGGCCCACGCCGGAGCAGTGGCGGGCGCTCTACGACGAGAACGTCCACTTCACCGACCCCACCCAAGAACGGCAGGGCCTCGAGGCCTACATCGTGGCCCAGGAGGGCTTGCTGCAGCGCTGCGATGACGTCTTCCTCGAGCCTGGTGCCGTGGCCCTCAGCGGCGATGTGGCCTTCGTGGAATGGACGATGGGCCTGAAGATCAAGGGCATCGAATTCCTCTATCCCGGCACCAGCCGTCTCCGCCTGGGCGCCGACGGCCGGATCGTCGACCATCGCGACTACTTCGACTTCGTCGGCCCCACCTTCACCCCGGTGCCGCTGGTCGGAGGGTTCGTGCGCTGGCTCTACGGGCGCTTCGTGGCCTGAAGGTTCCGATCAGCGGGGCCGGCGCATGACGTAGCCGGTGCAGACGGCTCGATGCAGGGTGGTCACGCCGAAAGCGAACCCCTCTTCGGCGGCGATGGCAACCACCTGGTAAGCATCCATCCCGCTCAGCCGCGTCCGTAGCGTCTCCGAAGCTGCCGCGTGCTCCAGAAATCGCTCCAGCTGGTCCTGCTCATCCTGTTCGCCGCTGTCCATGGGATGGCAGCCTCAGCGGCCGGAGCCGGCGAGGGGGAGCTGACCCGGCCTCGCCGATCGGTGACGCCTGGACATGTCTGCCGGGCGACGCCCGGTGAAGCGCGCCAACCGGGCCAGAGGCGTGCTGGCACGGCGCAAGGCCTCCCGTTGCCGCTCGCGGTAGAGGCGATCCACCGCCTCCATGGCCGCCGGGTCGTCATGGTCATGGACGCCGTAGAGCAGGCCGGTGATGCGCTCCGCGTCCATGGCCTCCGCGGCGGCTTCCTGCCAGAGGCGCTCGCTCAGGGAACGGTCGCCCCGCCGAAACTGGGCGTCGGCCAGCTGTCGGGTGAGCGCGAACACGAGCTGCCGCTCCTTGAAGGCTGAGAAACTGCCTTCGAACTGATGGGGAAAGCTACCGCTGGCCATGGGGGGTGTCCTGCCTCTGAAGTTCTCCCCTCAACTGTATCTACTGCTACAGATTTTGACGCCACTGCCCGTCGCTCCTCGCTCGTCGGGGCGCCCGCGCCACCAGGGTGGGAGCTCCTCCTGCGTCGAGGCCATGGCCCCCTTCCCGTTTCTGGTGATCGTCCACGCCCTGGCCGCCACGGTGTGGACCGGCGGCCACCTGGTGCTGGATCTGGGTGTGCTGCCGAGGGCCCTGCGGGAGCGGAGCGCTGAACGCATCCGCGATTTCGAGGCGATCTTCGAGCCCCTCGGCCTCACGGCCCTCGCCATCCAGGTGATCACGGGCCTCTGGATGGGCTCAATCCTGCTGCCTGGTTTCGATGGACTGTTCAACCCAGCGAGCCCAATCGGCGTGCTGGTGGGCACCAAGCTGCTGCTGCTGGGCGCCACCGCCGCCCTGGCCTGGCACATCCGTGCCATCACCGCCCTCGCGATCGCCTTCGTGGTGGTGGGTGCCCTGATCCGTCTGGGTGGCGTGCTGGGCTGAGCGGGTCCATTCGTTCTTCGCAGGAGAATGGACCCCAATTCCCCATGCTCGGTGGAAGGTGGCTGCAGAACGACGTCATGTCCTTGCCGCCCATGTCCATCCCCATGATCGATCTCCCTTTTCTGGCGGAACTGCTGGTGGCCCTGTTCGTGGTCGCCACCCTGGATGGCCCGCCGCCGGTGGAACCCGCCCAGGAACCGCCTGCCAGGGAGCTGGAGCCGCCTGAGCCGCTACCGGGTGGCTGGTCGGCGGAGACCGACCTCCACGCCCAGCGCCTCCTGCGGCTCGAGAGACGCCGTGACACGTTTGCTTCCCAGCCGTGACCGGCCAAGCGGATCAGGTTCCTAAAGTCTTTCTGCGATCGGCCACGCACCAGGGAGTGGGCGCCATGCTCGAAGCTGTCGACCAGAAGGCTCTTTTCGATTACTGGCACGATCGTGTCCGGCTGAAGAACCTGCCGCGCATCGGCGCTCAGGAGCATGTGCCGACCCAGGTGTTGCGACATGAGTGCACCAACTACGACGATCTCAGACGCCTCAAGGCCGTTCAGGACCTTGATGAGCTTGAGCGCTGCCGCGTCATCGCCATCATCAAGTACGAGTGCACCGCCAAGGTGCTGCAGCGGCGCACGGGACTGCTGAGGGACTACGCCCGGCAGTGCGAAGAGAACACACGCACCCAGCAGAAGGACCGTTCCCGACTGCGCGCGGTGCTGCACCAGCTCAAAGAGGTGTTGCGGGGTAAACAGGTGATGATCGATCGCCTCGAAGCCCGCCTCCAGGCCCTGGAGGCAGAGAATGCCGCGCTGTGCTCCGAGCAGCAGCAGTCCAGGGCCGAGCTGCAGTTGCAGAAGGAGCTGCTGGCCCTGCAGCGGGCCCTCGATGCCGAGGTGGAACGTCGCCGGCAACTGGCCAGGAATAACCAGAGCCTCGGCGGCCGTGTCGCCCACACCGATCGTTACAGGCGCCAGCGCGACGAACTTCAGGAGGCCCTCAGGGCCGAACGGCAGACCACCCGGCAGCTGCGTGGGGAGCTGGAACGGCTCCGGGCCGGCGAGCAGCTGGGCCTCGGCCTGGCCGAGTAGGGCCATGGCCAGACCCCCATCCCCCCGCTCCACGCCGGCCCGACCGAAGCCTCCCGCCATCAACGAGCTGAAGCGCGAGGTCCTGACCCTGGCCGGGGTCTCCAGCACCCGGGAGCTCAAGCGCACCAACCAGGACCTGCGCCATCTCGATTTCCGCCGCAAGGCAAGTTGGCGTACCGCCCTGGAGGTGCTGCAGCAGGCGGCGGCCGCCTATCCCGACTGGGAGGCCCAGCCACCGGAGGAGTTCAGGGAGCTGTTCGCGGCCATCGATGAGGCCAGTGAGGCCTATGGCCAGTCGATCGAGGAGGGCCTGAGGCTCAGCGCCCAGCTCCAGAAGGCGGCCGACGATCTGGAGTCCCTCTCCGGCGAATTGCTGGAGGAGGCCGACGAGCTCAGGACTGTCCAGGCCGCCTCCCGCCGTCAGGCGCGCCAGCGCCGGCTCAACTGAGGGCGCCGCGTCGCGATGCGGTTCCGGTCCAGGCGGCTGAGAAAGACATAACTGGCGAAGCCGATCACGACCATGGCGAGCATGAAGCCCGGATAGGAGACACGCCAGTTGTCCGGGCCTGTGATCATCGTCCACTCGGACATGCCGCCGATGCCCGCCAGCAGGGTCAGCGGCATGAAGATCGTCGTGATCAGGGTCAGGCGCCGGACCGTGGCGTTGGTGTCGTTGGCGGCCTTGGCCATCTGATTGTTGAGCATCGACAGGTACATCTCCATCAGGCTGGTGACGATGTCCCGGTAGGACTCGGTGACCTCGTAGAAGCGCACCAGATGGTCGTAGATGTCGCGATAGTGGTAGATCGCCTTCTTCGACACCAAGGGGAAATCGCCCCGGCAGATCTTGCTGAGGATCTCCCGTTCGTGAAACAGGCTTTTGCGCAGCCGCAGAAGATAGCGCCGGAAGCGGATCAGCTCGGCCGGCTGGAAACTCGCCGGATCCGCCATCAGGGCTTCTTCCACTCCATTCAACTCATCCTCGAGCGCCTCGATGGCCACGAACTTCTGATCGACGACCTGATCGAGGATCAGGTGCATGAGGTGGGACGGACCCTGGCGGGCCTCCTCAATCCCCCTCTCCACCATCGTCTCCACCCCATCGAGATAGGAGCGATGCCTGGCATCCAGATGGCTGATGCTGACCAGAAATCGCTGGCCGAGGAAGAGGTTGATCTCACCCACCTCCAGGACGCCACGGTCGTACCGAAACGTGTTGAAGAGAATGAACGTGTTGTTGGGGAAATCGTCGATCTTGGGAATCTGATGATCATCGAAGCAATCCTCGATCGAGAGCGCGTGCAGGCCCAGCAGACCGACGAGGTGGTCCAGTTCGTCCCTGCTGGCTTCGCGGTAATGCAGCCAGGCAAACCCGTCCGCTTCGCTTGTGCCCACAGCCTCCTCGGCTGACGCCACACGCAGCGCCGGGCCGGTGCGGCCGATCCGATAGAAGCTGGGGTCAGCCATTGGCTCCATCGTGTCACGGGGGCGGGTTCACTTTTGTCAGGCTGGTGTCCCCCATCCCCCTGGCCGGATGCCCCATCACCTGGATCGCCCCACCAAGATCTGCCCGGTCTGCGGACGACCGTTCCAGTGGCGCAGGAAGTGGAAGGATGTCTGGGACGAGGTGCGCTACTGCTCCGAGCGCTGCCGCCGCAACCGCAACCGCGCCCGCCCGGATGCTTCCGCTCCCGTTCCGATCTCGAAGCGCGCCACCAGCGCCGCATGATCCGACCCCGGGTCCACGCCACGCCGATGCTGCCTTGATTCACCGCCGGAACCCCTCGGTGCCCAGCGCAGGTCTCCTCGGTTGTTCTGCTCAGCCTCAGGCCAGGATCAGGTTGGAGGCCGAGAACTGGACCGTTCCCATCAGCATCACTTCGAAGTCGCTGCTGCCGTTGCCGTCGAGATCCCCCTGCAGGAGGGCGTGGTTCTGGCGGCGGTTCTGCTCCAGCCGCAGCTGGCCCGCCTCCCCGTAGAACGCCCTGGAGCCGATCCAGTTGAAGGACTGGAGGCCAGCCCGGCGGCTGTCGGCGTCCACCCTCGAAAGATCAATCCTGTCGTCGGCGGCGAAGTCGGTGATCACATCGCGCCACTGGGGGCTGCTGAGGCTGCTGTCGGCCCGGACATAGACGAAGGTATCGCGGCCACCGCCCACCAGACCTTTCCACTGGGCCGGCACTCCGGGCAGACCGAAGAAGGCCAGGTCGCGGAAGTTGTTGGGGGCGGACCAGTTCGGGGCCAGGGGGGCGCCAGCCAGCCAGTCGGCTCCGTAGCCACCCGAGATGATGTCGTGGCCGCCAGTGCCGACGATGCTGTCCTGGCCGCTGGTGCCGATGCTGGACGGGGCCAGGGCTCCGATGGTGAGGCTGACATTGGCGATCGCGGCGACCGTGAACGTGCCGTAGTAGTCGTCCTTGGACGCCGTATAGAAGCCGACGAAGTTCGGGTTTCCGGCCGTTGGTGATGTTCCGGCGGTGTCGGGGAGTCGGCCGGCTGCCTTCTCCCGCGCCGCCTGGGAGCGGAGGATGGATGTGTAGGCATTCGATTCAAAGGAATAGTTCGGATTGGGTTTGTCCGCACTGGGATCGGCGTCGGTGTAGCCATAGTTCCATACATTCCAGTTGTGGGCATAGTATTTCTCACCCGTTGGCTGGGGCACCTGCGCACCCTGCCCGCCGTTCATGGCGCCCCAGGAGGTATTGATGGAGAAATCGAAGCCGAAGGCGGGATAGGTCTGCTGGGGATTGAGGCTGCTGGCGCCGGCGGAGCGCGGGTAGCCGAAGGGGGATGGCCCGTAGGGGACCTCCTCGAGGAACTGGATCCAGCCCGCGGGAGCATTCGGCGGCCAGTAGGCCGGTAGCCCCTTCTGCACGGCGTTGGCCATGATCACCTGCTGCTGCCAGAGCCGCATCGGGCCGACGAATCGCCGGTTCGGGGCATCCCAGAGATTCGATGCTGTCCCGACACCCTTCCCAGAGGCGGCACTGGTGGTGAATCCGCCCGGTGGCATGGCGGCGAAATCCATGGCGATCGCGGCCGCGTTCAGAAAGCCGAAATTGTGGACGCTTCCGCTGCTGTCGGTGATGCTGGTCTGGATCGGATAGGCCCAGTCATCGATATACGACATATCAGCGGAAAAGCCGCTGCCATCGATCGTGTATTCGTAGAAGGAGAAGGGCGCTGTGATGTTCCAGCCGATCGGTTCCTGGCCAGGGTTGGCGAACAGTGTGGCGGAGCTCGAGACGTAGATCCTCATCTGAGGAGCCGCCAGGATCGGAACATTGTTCAGACCCGGGGAGAGGCTGTTGCTCTGGCCGGGCTGGAGCGGCTCAACGCTGAACCCTGGCCCGACGACGTAGTAGTAGAGGCTGCCTCCCGACTGGTTGTTGATGGTCAGGGAGGCGGTGGCCATGGTCCAGCTCGATACCCGGATCCAACGTAGATGTCACCGGAGTGACGTCAGCCAGCGGGCGCTGCGGCGCAGGCCTTCGTCGCAGTCGCCCCGCATCAGCAGCCCCGCCCCGCCCCAGACCAGCCGCGGGGCCAGATCCAGCGGGCCGCCGCCCAGCTCCCGCAGCGGCGTGAAGCCGAGCCGCCGGAAGTAGCGCACCAGCCGCCGATGCTGGCGCTCCCCATCGCGGATCGCCAGCAGGCGCGCCGAGCGGCAGGGCGTTTCCTCGAGGGACCAGGCGAAGGTGGCGGCCCAGATCAGCGGCCCCACGGCTTCGCTGCGCTCCCCCTGCACCCGCATCGTGTCGAGCCGCAGGCCATCGGCCAGCGGCAGGCACCACCCCTTGAGCTCCCCCAGCAGCAGGGGCGGCTGCTCCGGCCGGGGGCGCGCCACCGCCACCCGCAGTCCCCGCACCCCCGCCATCCCCTGCACCTGCAGCCGCAGCAGCAGGCCGCGCTCCCGGGCCTGCCGCTCCAGAACCTCCAGGTTCATCATGGTGCGCTGTCCGGCGGCGGTGGGTAAGGCTCGGCGGCCAGCACCGCCTCCAGCGGCAGCGGTCCGTGGATATGGGGGAAGCTTTCGCCGCTCTCCGGGGCCGGCTCCCAGCGCAGCGGCGTGGTCAGGCGCCGCGGGTCGATGGTCAGCAGCAGCACCTCCCCCGCATCGGCGTAGAAGCGCCCGTGGGTGCCCTCCACCTGGTCGGCCCCGCTGGCATGGATGAAGCCCACCTCCTGCAGCGACTGGCCGCGGGTCGAGCGCTCGTACACCCCGCGGGTCTTGGCCTCCCGCCAGTCGTCGGCCAGGGCCAGGTGATAGATCCACTGCCCGGAGCGCCAGGGCCGCCGGGGCGCCCAGGCCCCGGCCATCACCGCGGCCAGCTCGGGTCCCTCAAGGAAGCGATGCAGCCAGCACTGCAGCGGAGCCAGATCTCCCAGCTGGTCGAACCCCTCGGGATCGGCGAGACGGAACTGGCGCACGAAGGGCAGCAGGGCCAGGTCGGCCAGGGATGGCCGCCCCCCCACCAGCCAGCCCTCCGGCCCAAGGGCGGCGCTCCAGTCCCGCAGGATCGACAGCGCGGCCCCGCGATGCTGCTCCCGGTCGGCGCCGGGATGGCGGTGGGCGTACTTGAAGCGGTCGAGATGGTGCTTGAAGGCCCCATCGTTCTGCTCGATCAGGGTGGCGATCCGGGCCCGCTCCTGCCCAGCGGCCTTGCTGCTCCCCAGGCGCCGCAGGTCGCCGGGATCGTGGCGGTCCAGGGCCCAGGCCATCACCGCCAGGCTGTCCGGCAGCACCCGGGCGCCGCCCTGGGGATCGGGGCCGGCGTCGTGCGTCAGCACCAGGGCCGGCACGGTCGCGGCGGGGGAGGCCTCCAGCAACTCGGGGGGCTTGCGCCCCAGGTGCACCTCCCGCAGCTCCAGATCCAGCCCCGGCGTGAGCCCCGCCGCCGCCAGGGCCAGCCGGGCCCGGATGGCGTAGGGGCAGCGGCGGAAGCTGTACAGGATGGGCAGGCGCGGCGCCATCCGCTCAGCCGCCCACGGTGGGCATCACCCGTCCGATATGGGCCACACCGGAAGCCTCGGCGCGCCGCATCTGGCGCTGGCGTTCGGCGAACCGCTCCCGGTCGGCGTCAGAGAAGCGATCGATGCAGTGGCGGCAGCTCACCCCGGCCACGAAGCTCTCCAGGCCCAGGTCGGCGGGAGCCAGGGGCAGGCCGCAGGCATGGCACACGTGGTAGGTCCCCGGCTGCAGGCGGTGGTCGAGGGCGACCCGTTGGTCGAACACGTAGCACTCGCCGTGCCAGCGGCTCTCCGCTTCCGGCACCTGCTCCAGGTAGTTGAGGATCCCCCCCTGCAGCTGCAGCACGTTGTCGAAGCCCTGGTTCAGCAGGTGGGCGGTGGCCTTCTCGCAGCGGATGCCGCCGGTGCAGAACAGGGCCAGGCGCTGCGGCCGCCGCTGGGCCACCAGGGGCCGCAGGTGCCGCTCCACCCAGGCGGGGAAGTCGCTGAAGTTCTCGGTGCCGGGGTCGATGGCGCCGGCGAAGCTGCCCAGGGCCACCTCGTAGTGGTTGCGGGTGTCGATGGTCAGGGTGTCGGGGTCATCCAGCAGGGCGTTCCAGTGTGCAGGGGGCACCGGGATTCCCGTGCCCAGGGCCGGTTGGGCCGAAGGTTCGGCCATCGTCACGATCTCGCTTTTGAGGCGCACCTTGAAGCGGTGGAACACCGCTCCGGTGGCCTCACTGCGCTTGACCTCCAGGCTGGCCAGGCGGGGATCGGCCTCCAGCAGCGCCAGCAGGGCGGCCACGGCGGAGGCCGGTCCGCAGACCGTGCCGTTGATGCCCTCGCGCGCCAGCAGCACCGTGCCCTTCAGGCCGGCCTCGCTGCCCAGGGCCAGCAGCCGGGCCCGCCAGAGCGGCAATTCCTCGCTGCCAAAGGGGACGAACCGGTAGAAGCTGGCGACCTGCACCCTCAGCGGCCGGCGATGGCGGTGGCGGGAGCGGCCGGGGCGGCCGTGGCGGGCTGCCCCTCCAGCTGCACCCGCACCCCGGCGGCCCGCAGCAGCTCCCGGTCGCTGGCTACCGCCGGGTTGGAGGTGGTGAGCAGGGTGTCGCCGTAGAAGATCGAATCGGCCCCCGCCAGCAGGCAGAGGATCTGGGCCTCCCGTCCCAGCTGCTCGCGCCCCGCGCTGAGCCGCACCCGGCTGTGGGGCATGAGGATGCGGGCGGTGGCGACCATGCGTACCAGCTCCAGGGGGTCGACCGGCGGCCGGTTCTCCAGCGGAGTGCCCTCCACGGCCACCAGGGCATTGATCGGCACGCTCTCGGGATGGGGATCCAGGCAGGCCAGCACCTGCAGCAGGGCGGCCCGGTCGTCCGGCGTCTCGCCCATGCCGATGATGCCGCCGCAGCAGAGGTCGATGCCGGCGCTCCTCACCCGCTGCAGGGTGTCGAGCCGCTCCTGGTAGGTGCGGGTGGAGATGATCCGGTCGTAGTGCTCGGGGCTGGTGTCCAGGTTGTGGTTGTAGGCGGTCAGTCCCGCCTCCGCCAGTCGGGCCGCCTGGCCGTCCGTGAGCATGCCGGCGGTGACGCAGGCCTCCAGGCCCAGCTCCCGCACCCCCCGCACCATGGCGAGCATGGCCTCGAACGGGGCACCATCCCGGATCTCCCGCCAGGCCCAGCCCATGCAGAAGCGGTGGGCGCCGGCCGCCTTGGCCTGCCGGGCGCGCTCCAGGACCGGCTCCACCGCCAGCTCCGGCCGGCCGCCCACGTCGCTGGGGTGGTGCATCGACTGGGGGCAGTAGGCGCAGTCCTCCTCGCAGCCCCCGGTCTTGACGCTCAGCAGCGAGGCCAGCTGCACGTGGTAGCCGGGGTTGGCGCGGCGGTGCACCGCCTGGGCCTGCCAGAGCAGATCCACCAGGGGCAGGTCGAGCAGGTCCTGGATCTCCTGGCGGGACCAGTCGTGGCGCAGGGTCATGGGGCGTTCTCCACACCGTTCTGGACGCCACCGAAGCGGCGCTGGCGCCCCTGATAATCCAGCAGCGCCGCCAGCAGGGCCTCGGTGTCGAAGTCGGGCCAGAGCACCTCGGTGATGTGCAGCTCGGCGTAGGCCAGCTGCCAGAGCAGGAAGTTGCTGATGCGCTGCTCGCCGCTGGTGCGGATCAGCAGGTCGGGGTCGGCATCGCCGGCGGTGAACAGTTCGGAGGCGAACAGCTCCTCGTCGATGCTGGCGGGGTCGAGCTCGCCGCGGGCGGCCCGATCGGCCAGGCGGCGGGCCGCCCGCACCAGCTCGCTGCGGCCGCCGTAGTTGGTGCAGACGTTGAAGTGGATGCCGCTGTTGCCGGCCGTGCGCTCGGTGGCGTCGTTGATCAGGACCTTCAGACCCTCCGGCAGGGGCTCCAGATCGCCGAGGAAGCGGATGCGCACCTGCTGACGCTCGAGGGCCTCGAGCTCCTTGGCCAGCACCCGTTCGAACAGGGCCATCAGGAAGGCCACCTCCTCGCCCGGCCGGGTCCAGTTCTCGGTGGAGAAGGCGTAGGCGGTGAGGGCGCCGATGCCCCAGTCGCTGCAGTGGCGCAGGGTGCGTTTCAGCACCTCCACCCCGGCCCGGTGGCCCATGGCCCGGGGCAGCCCCCGCTGACGGGCCCAGCGGCCGTTGCCGTCCATGATCACCGCCACGTGGCGGGGCAGCCGAGCCGGATCCAGCTGGGCGGGCAGCTGGTCGGGATCGGACGATGGAGTGGTCGCCAGGGCGCGACTCATCCGCGATGTTCCGGCGGGTCCGACGCCACGCTACGCCCCGTGGGAGCGGAGGCCAGGGCGTCGGTGAGCAGGTCGTGAAGGCGGCTGCTGGTGATCGGCCGCTCCAGCCGGCCCTGGGAGGCGAGCGACAGGGTGCCCGTCTCCTCGGAGACGACGATGCAGAAACAGCCGTCGTGGCGCTCGGTCAGTCCCATGGCGGCCAGGTGGCGGGTGCCGTAGCGGTTCAGGCCCTGGCGGGAGAGGGGCAGGATCACCCCGGCCGCCACGATGCGGTTCTTCTGGACCAGCACTGCCCCGTCGTGCAGGGGGGTGTCCACCGCGAAGAGGTTGAGCAGCAGGTCGACGGAGAGCTGGGCATCGATGCGGATGCCGGGGTTGAGGAAGTCCTCGGGGCGCAGATCACTGCCCAGGTCGAGCACGATCAGGGCCCCGCAGCGCGCCTGGGACAGACGCCCGGCCGCCTCGGTGAGCAGGCTCACCGACCCCGACGCCAGCTGGTCCCGGCTGCGGTCGGCGAACAGCACCCCAAGGCGGCCGGTGCCCAGCAGTTCCATCAGGCGCCGCAGTTCCCCCTGCCACAGGATCGCCAGGGCGAGGCTGCAGGCCAGCACCAGCGCATCCACCAGGCTGCTGGTGAGGGGCAGGTTGGCGTAACGCTGCACGAACCAGGCCAGCGCCACCAGGAACAGGTAGCCGCGCAGCAGCCACAGGGTGCGCGCTTCCGTGACCCGGCCCAGCAGGAGCAGCCCGAGCAGGGAAGCGAACAGGAGATCCAGCAGCAGGCGGAAATCGATGAGCCGCAGCCAGATCACAACACAAGGGAGGGGCAGGCCGGTTCAACGGGTGGCCGCCTGACGCGGTCAGGATACCGGCAGGAGCCGGTGGGGCAGGACGTCGTAGCGCAGTAGGTCTTCCGGCTGCTCGCGCCGCTGCACCACCTCGGCCACGCCGTCGTGGACGAGCACCGCCGCCGGCCGGGGGATGCGGTTGTAGTTGGAGCCCATCGACGCGTTGTAGGCGCCGGTGGCGAACACGGCGAGGACGTCCCCGGGGGCGGTGGCCGGCAGACGGACGTCGTGGAGCAGCACGTCGCCGGACTCGCAGTGCTTGCCGGCCACGGTGACCGCCTCGGTGGCCTCCGCCAGCGGCCGGTCGGCCAGCACCGCGGTGTACAGCGACTGATAGGTGATCGGCCGCGGGTTGTCGCTCATGCCGCCATCCACCGAGAGGTAGGTGCGCAGGCCGGGGATCTCCTTGCGGCTGCCCAGGGTGTAGAGCGTCAGCCCCGCCGTCGCCACCAGGGAGCGGCCGGGTTCGCACAGCAGCCGCGGCAGGGCCAGCTGGCGCTGGCCGCAGGCCTCGGCCACCGCCGTCGCCACCACCCGCACCCACTCCTGGATGCTCGGCGGATCATCGGAGCCCACATAGCGGATGCCGAGGCCGCCGCCGACGTTGAGGTCGCCGCAGGGGTGGCCGAGGGAACGGGCCAGGCCCAGGGCCTCGGCCATCACCCCGGCCAGGTCGCGGTGGGGTTCCAGCTCGAAGATCTGGGAGCCGATGTGGGCATGCAGGCCATCCACCCGCGCCCAGGGGCAGCCGGCCAGGTGGCGCAGCACGGCCTCCAGCTGGTCGGGGTCGAAGCCGAATTTGCTGTCGAGGTGGCCGGTGCGGATGTACTCGTGGGTGTGGCACTCGATGCCCGGGGTGAACCGCACCAGCACCCGCACCGGCGCGGGCCGCCCGGCCGCCAGGGTGGCGAGCAGGCTGATGTCGTTCCAGTTGTCGAGGATCACCGTCACGCCGCGGTCGACGGCGAGCTGCAGCTCCTCGGCGGATTTGTTGTTGCCGTGGAAGACGATCCGCTCGGCCGGCATGCCGCCCTGCAGCGCCGTGAGCAGCTCCCCGGCCGAGACCGCATCGAGGCCCAGGCCCTCGGCAGCCACCAAGGCCGTGATCGCCAGGGAACTGTTGGCCTTGGAGGCGTAGAGGGCCAGGGCCTCGCCGGGGTAGTGGGCGTCCAGGGCCTCCCGGTAGGCCCGGCAGGTGGCCCGCAGGCTGGCCTCATCGAGCACGTAGAGCGGCGTGCCGTAGGTGCGCGCCAGGTCGCTCAGCAGGCATCCCCCCACCTCCAGGCGGCCCAGGGCATCGAGGCGGGCGGTGAGCGGAGCCAGGTTGCGGTTGGGGCTGAGCGGATCGGCTCCCTGCTCGAAGGGACCTCCGGAGGCGATCGGGGCCGCGGAAAGGGGAGCGACCGGATCGGTCGCCGGGGAGGCGCTGGTCACCATGGCGGCCTGTTCGTCGGTGGGGTCAGGATGTCCGATCGTAAGGATGTTCTTGTCCAACGGCCGTGCCGGCGCCACCTCCGCCACCGCTGCCCGACCCGACCCTGTCTCCGCTGGTCCCGGCGGACGCCGCGGCCTGCCTGGCCCTCGACCGGGCCGCCCTTGGCGGCCTCTGGAGCCTGGAGCAGTGGCGCCGGGAGCTGGAGGAGGAGGGCCGGCCGGGCCTGGGGCTGCGCCGGGGGGCCGACCTGCTGGCCATGGCCAGTGGCTGGCTCGTGGTCGACGAGCTGCACATCACCCTGGTGGCGGTGGCCCCGGACCAGCGCCGCCGGGGGCTGGGGCGTCGGGTGCTGCAGGCGTTGATGGCGGCCGGCCGCGAGCGCGGCGCCCGCCACGCCACCCTGGAGGTGGCGGCCGGCAATGGCCCGGGGATCGCCCTGTACGAAGCCCTGGGGTTCCGCACCGCCGGCATCCGTCATGGTTACTACCGCAATGGGGAGGACGCCCTGATCCAATGGGTCAACCTGACCCTGGGAACCTGACAATGTGACAGGGGTGTGGATAACCGTAGATTCCTATACCTATTTCTTGTCAATCCTGGCCCTTCGTTTGTGTTCTGATTCGTCTGAGCGCCTGCGGCACGTGGGTTTCTGAGGAGTGTGCTCCCCACCTCCCACACGGCCCTTCAATCCTGATAGGTTGGTGCCACTTGCATCTGGTCCCGCCCCATGTTCGAGCGGTTTACCGAGAAGGCCATCAAGGTGATCATGCTGGCCCAGGAAGAGGCCCGCCGCCTCGGCCACAACTTCGTCGGCACCGAGCAGATCCTGCTGGGCCTGATCGGCGAGGGCACCGGTGTCGCCGCCAAGGTCCTCAAGTCGATGGGGGTCAACCTCAAGGACGCCCGGGTCGAGGTCGAGAAGATCATCGGCCGCGGCTCCGGCTTCGTCGCCGTTGAGATCCCCTTCACCCCGCGGGCCAAGCGGGTGCTGGAGCTCTCCCTGGAGGAGGCCCGCCAGCTCGGGCACAACTACATCGGCACCGAGCACCTGCTCCTGGGGCTGATCCGTGAGGGCGAGGGCGTGGCCGCCCGGGTGCTCGAGAACCTCGGCGTCGACCTGGCCAAGGTCCGCACCCAGGTGATCCGCATGCTGGGCGAGACGGCCGAAGTGGCCTCCGGCAGCTCGGGCAAGGGCTCCACCAAGACCCCCACCCTCGACGAATTCGGCAGCAACCTCACCCAGCTGGCGGCCGAGTCCAAGCTCGACCCCGTCGTGGGACGACAGAACGAGATCGACCGGGTGATCCAGATCCTCGGCCGCCGCACCAAGAACAACCCCGTCCTGATCGGTGAGCCGGGCGTGGGCAAGACCGCCATCGCCGAGGGCCTGGCCCAGCGGATCACCCAGGGTGAGATCCCCGACATCCTCGAGGACAAGCGCGTCCTCACCCTCGACATCGGCCTGCTGGTGGCCGGCACCAAGTACCGGGGTGAGTTCGAGGAACGGCTCAAGAAGATCATGGAGGAGATCCGCTCCGCCGGGAACGTGATCCTCGTGATCGACGAGGTGCACACCCTGATCGGCGCCGGTGCCGCCGAAGGCGCCATCGACGCCGCCAACATCCTCAAGCCGGCCCTGGCCCGGGGTGAACTGCAGTGCATCGGCGCCACCACCCTCGATGAATACCGCAAACACATCGAGCGCGACGCCGCCCTGGAACGCCGCTTCCAGCCGGTGATGGTGGGCGAGCCCTCCGTCGTCGACACGATTGAGATCCTCAAGGGGCTGCGGGAGCGCTACGAGCAGCACCACCGCCTCAAGATCAGCGATGAGGCCCTCGTCGCCGCCGCCACCCTCGGCGACCGCTACATCAGCGACCGCTTCCTGCCCGACAAGGCCATCGACCTGATCGACGAGGCCGGCAGCCGGGTGCGGCTGCTCAACTCCAAGCTGCCGCCGGCGGCCAAGGAGGTCGACAAGCAGCTGCGCGGCGTCCAGAAGGAGAAGGAGGATGCCGTCCGCCAGCAGGACTTCACCAAGGCCGGTGAACTGCGCGACAAGGAGGTCGAACTGCGCGACCAGATCCGCACGATCCTGCAGGCCCGTCGCGACGACGAACCAGCCAGTGCCTCCGGCGAGACCGACACCCCGGCCCTGCTGGGCGGCCCCGTGGCCGATGACGCCAGTGAGGAAAGCCGCTCCCCCCTCGTCACCGAGGAGGACATCGCCCAGATCGTCGCCTCCTGGACCGGCGTGCCCGTCCAGAAGCTGACCGAGAGCGAGTCGGTGAAGCTGCTCAACATGGAGGAGACTCTCCACCAGCGCCTCATCGGCCAGGACGAGGCCGTCAAGGCCGTGTCCCGGGCCATCCGGCGGGCGCGGGTCGGCCTCAAGAACCCCAACCGCCCGATCGCCAGCTTCATCTTCTCCGGCCCCACCGGCGTCGGCAAGACGGAGCTCACCAAGGCTCTCGCCGCCTACTTCTTCGGCAGCGAGGACGCCATGATCCGGCTCGACATGAGCGAGTTCATGGAGCGCCACACCGTCAGCAAGCTGATCGGTTCGCCTCCGGGCTATGTGGGCTTCAACGAAGGCGGGCAGCTCACCGAGGCCGTGCGCCGGCGTCCCTACACCGTGGTGCTGTTCGACGAGATCGAGAAGGCCCACCCCGATGTCTTCAACCTGCTGCTGCAGCTGCTGGAGGACGGCCGGCTCACCGATTCCAAGGGACGCACGGTCGACTTCAAGAACACCCTGATCATCATGACCTCGAACATCGGTTCGAAGGTGATCGAGAAGGGTGGCGGCGGCCTTGGCTTCGAGTTCGGCGGCGGCGACGTGGAGGAGACCCAGTACAACCGCATCCGCTCCTTAGTCAACGAGGAGCTGAAGCAGTACTTCCGCCCCGAGTTCCTCAACCGTCTCGACGAGATCATCGTCTTCCGTCAGCTCACCCGCGACGAGGTGAAGCTGATCGCCGAGATCATGCTGCGGGAGGTCTTCGCCCGCATGCAGGACAAGGGCATCGGCATGTCCGTCACCGAGGCCTTCAAGGAGCGCCTCGTCGAGGAGGGCTACAACCCCAGCTACGGCGCCCGTCCCCTGCGCCGTGCCGTGATGCGCCTGCTCGAGGATTCGCTGGCGGAGGAATTCCTCTCCGGCCGGATCGGTGAAGGCGATGCCTGCCTGGTGGATGTCGACGACGACAAGCAGGTGGTGATCCGCAAGCAGTCGGTCACCCCATCCCTCCCGGAGCTGGCCAGCGCCAGCGCCTGATCGATCGCGACCCGGATCGGCCGACTTCTACATTTCTTTGATGAGATGGCGGCCATGACGGATCCTCTTCAGACCCAGGCCATCGCCCCGGCGGTGGTCCTCCGTGGGGAGGGAGCCTGGCGCGAGGCCCTGCCCCGCATCGTTGACCTGGGCCGGAGGCCTCTGCTGCTGGGCCGCAGTGCCTCCACCTACGGGCTGCGTCAGCAACTGGCCGCCGACCTGGAGCAAGGCGGGGCCTGTCCCGTGGTCAGCCAGGACCTGCGCGACTGCTGCGACGACGACCTCGGCCCCCTGGCCCGGAACGCCGCGGCCGCCGGCTGTGATGCGGTCATCGCCGCCGGTGGCGGCAAGGTGCTGGACGCGGGCAAGCTGCTGGCCCACCGGCTCGGCCTCCCCTGCATCACGGTGCCCACCAGCGCCGCCACCTGCGCCGGCTGGACGGCCCTGGCCAACCTCTACACCCCCGAGGGCGCCTTCCTCGGGGATGTCGCCCTCGACCGCTGCCCGGCCCTGCTCGTCTTCGACCATGCCCTGGTGCGACAGGCCCCGCCGCGCACCCTGGCCAGCGGAATCGCCGATGCGGTGGCCAAGTGGTACGAGGCCTCGGTGAGCAGCGGCAGCAGTGGCGATGGGCTGATCCAGCAGGCGGTGCAGATGGCGCGCCTGCTGCGCGATCTGCTGCTGCTCGAGGGGGAAGCCGCCCTCGCCGACCCCTCCGGCGAGGCCTGGGTGCGGGTGGCTGAGGGCTGCGCCCTCACCGCCGGCCTGATCGGCGGCATCGGCGGGGCCCGCTGCCGCACCGTGGCCGCCCACGCCGTCCACAACGGACTCACCCAGCTCGCCGCCACCCACGGCTGCCTGCATGGCGAGAAGGTGGGCTTCGGCGTGCTGGTGCAGCTGTGGCTGGAGGAGCAGCTGGCGGGTAATCGCCTGGCGGCCCAGGCCCGGCGTCAGCTGCTGCCCTTCTTCCGCCGGCTGGGCCTGCCCACTGATCTGGAGGACCTGGGGCTGGCCGGCGCCAGCCTCGAGCAGTTGCGCCAGGTCTGTCGCTTTGCCTGCCGGGAGGGCTCCGACCTGCACCGGCTGCCCTTCGCGGTGGCCCCCGAGGATCTGCTTGCCGCCATGGTGGGCGCCACCGCCGAGCGGCAGCAGGCGTGACGGCCGGCCCCCCCAGTGGCCGCGAGCTGGTCGCGACCGCCGCCGCGTCGTTGCTCGATCCCCTCGGCCGCGACCTGGCCGCCCGGGTGGAATGGTGGGAGCTGCCGCAGCACCCGGGGCACTGGCCCGTGGCCGTGCTGGGGGAGGGTCCGCCCCTGCTGCTCCTGCATGGCTTCGACAGCTCGTTCCTGGAGTTCCGCCGCCTGGCCCCCCTTCTGGCGGCCCATCACCGGCTGCTGATCCCGGACCTGCACGGGTTCGGATTCTGTCCCAGGCCCGTGGAGCGGGAGTACACCCCCCAGGCCGTGCTGGCCCACCTTGAAGCGCTGCTGGAGGAGCTGGAGCGGCGTGAGTCCTGGGGGGGCCGCCGCCTCGGCCTGATCGGTGCCTCGATGGGGGGTGCGGTGGCGGTGGAGCTGGCCCGGCGCCATCCCGGACGCTTCGAGCGCCTGCTGCTGCTGGCCCCGGCCGGTCTCACGGGCCGGCCCATGCCCCTGCCGCCCCTGCTGGACGGGCTGGGGGTGCGTTTCCTGGCCCTGCCCTCGGTGCGGCAAGGCCTCTGCCGCAGCGCCTTCGCCGACCCCGAGCGGGATGTGGGTCCGGCGGAGCTGGAGATCGCCTCGCTGCACCTGCAGACGCCGGGCTGGGCCGCTGCCCTGGGCCGTTTCGCCCGCAGCGGCGGCTTCGCCGGCTGCGGCGACCCCCTGCCCCCCCAGCCCCTGGCGGTGCTCTGGGGGGCCGACGACCGGATCCTGCGGGCCCCCCAGAAGCGCGCCGCCCAGGCCCTGCTGGGTCCCCGCATCACCGAACTGGCGGCCTGCGGCCACCTGCCCCACATCGACCAGCCCGAGCAGGTCGCCGCCGCCTGGCTGGGCGTTCCCTGCGCCCCGATCCCCACCCACCCATGACCTCTGCCCCTCGCCTTTCCCTGCCGCGTCTGATCGCCGGCCTGCTGCTCGTGCTGCTGCTCGGGGTCCCCGCCCTGGCGCTTCCCGGCCGGGCCGAGGCCTCGCTCCTGCACATGGAGGGGCCGGTGCCGGAGGACCTCGGCGTGCACGGCGGCTCCCTCTCCCCCTGTGGGGCGCCGGCCCACTGCGCCAGGGTCGACTGGCCGCTCGCCGACCCTGAGGCGGCCCTGGGCGCGCTGGTGCCGATCCTGGAGACCACCGAGGGGCTGAGGATCCTCGAGCGGGACGGCGCCTATCTGCACGCCACCGCCACCAGCCGGCTGTTCGGCTTCGTCGACGACCTCGAGCTCTACGCCCCGCCGGCGTCTGGTGTGCTGCAGGCCCGTTCCAGCTCCCGGCTGGGGGATTCGGACCTGGGCGTCAACGGCCGTCGGCTGGCGGCCCTGCGGCAGGAACTGCCTGGCAGCTGAAGCTCTCGATGGCGCCGCGGCGGTGCAGGAAGCGGGGCTGGGCCGGATCCTCCAGGCTCCACCACCAGATCCCGTCGGTGTAGCTGGGCGGACCGGCGTTGTTGGTGCGCGGCAGCTGCAGGCTCAGGCCGCGCCACTCCAGCAGCACGGTGGCGCCGGGCACCGTGCCGGCGACAGTGTTGGGGATGCCCGGGGCATCCACGGCCCCGTTGTCAGCGGTCGCCAGCAGCAGGTCGCCGTCGCAGCGGTAGGGGATGGTCGTGGTCGCGGCTGCCGCCGTGGCCGTTGCCGGATTGCCCAGGGCAAGGCCGAGCAGCAGCACCAGGGCCAGCAGACGGCCCGCCAGGGCCTGGGCGCTGCGCAGGGCCCCCTCAATGCGGCCGAAGCCCGGCCCCGCGATGAAGTCGCCGCAGAAGGCCACCCGGCTGCGCCGACAGACCGTGGCGGCGGACGGGAGCCCGGGGCCCTTGGGGAAGGCGGCCCCCCAGCGCATCAGCTGACGCCGCTCCACCCCCACCAGCGTCTCGGCAGCGCCGGCCCCATCGCCCAGCCAGGGGGCCAGGGCCCCGGTGACGGCCCGCTCCAAGGCGGTGATCGCGGCGGCGTCATCGGGCTCCGCCAGAACCCCATGGGCCACGACGGCGCAGCGGCCATCGGCCAGGGGCTGGATCGACAGCCGCCGCAGCCCCCAGCGTCGCTGGGCGGGGCCGTTCAGGCCCAGCAGCCGGAAGGGCATCACCAGCCAGCGGGCGGCGGCGGTCGGCTCGATCGTCAGCATCAGGTTGGTGCGCGCTTCCATCTCCATGCTGGCGATGGCCGCCAAGGCCGCCTCGAGCTCCGCATCGCCGAGGCCCTGCGCCGCGCTCTGCAGCGGCACCTGCGGCCAGCCGAACCGCTCCCGGGCGCGGGGATGGGCCAGCAGGGTGCCGCTGAGCACCAGCCAGTCGGCCTCCCCCTGCACCGCCCCGGTGGCGTCGGCCAGGCGCCAGCCCCCGCCGGGCCGGACCTCCAGGTGGTGGATCAGGGTGCCGTAGCGGCAGGACAGGCTCCCGGGCGCCGCCGGCACCACCGCCGGCACCACCGCCGGGGCCTCCGCCAGGGCCAGCAGCCCGCGGCCAAGGTCGTCCATACCCCGGCGGCCCCGATACAGGCGGCCGCTCAACAGGGGATCCCCATCGGCTGGCCCCAGGGCCCCCTCAGCGTCGAGCAGCGCCGCCGGCTCCCGCCAGGGCTCGATCCAGCCCCCCGCCAGCAGCGGCTCCACCAGCTCCGGTTCGGGCCCCTCGCTCAGGTTGAACAGCGGTGCCCCGTGGTCGATGTGCCAGCCGGGGTCGTGGCGGGAGCGGCGGGTGGCGGCCCGGCCGCCGGGGCCCCGGCCCGCCTCCCAGAGGACGATCGATCCTGCCCAGCCCCCGCGCCGCAGCCCCGCGGCCAGGGCGCAGCCGGCCACCCCGGCGCCGATCACTGCCAGCGAGGGCGCCGGCCGCCCCGGTGGCTGGCCAGACTCGGTGCCGGATCCAGCCATGGAGCGACCCCGATGACGCCTGACGATCGAACCATCCTGGCGGCGTCCGCGCCCTGGCTGGGGGCCCTGCTCAACGTCGTGCCCGGCCTGGGCAGCGGCTACATCTACCAGCGCCGCTGGCGCGCCTACTGGATCACCACGGCCCTGGCCACGGGTTGGTTCCTGCTCGGGGCGGTTCTGGGCGGCGGCGGCCCCGGGGCGGACCCCACGGCCGCCGATCCCACCGACCAGCTGATCGGCCTGGGCGGGCTGCTGCTGCTGGCCGCGATCACGGCCGCCGAGGCCTTCCGTGCCGCCCGCCAGGCCCGGACGGAAGGGCCCCGGATGGAGTGAGAATCTGGGGAGCCCTGTCCCCTGGTGGCGGATGAGCGAGACCCCGGACGGCGAGAGACCCACCGAGGGCCCGGTGATGGGCCTGCTGGCCCGGGGGCTGGAGCTGTGGCTGCGCCAGCAGTGCGACGCCATCGAACGGCTGGAGATCCGCCTGGAGGGCTCCGGGCTGCGGCTGCTGCGGGGGCGGCTCGACGGCGTGCGGCTGCGGGCCCGGCGGGTGGTCTACCAGGCGATGGAGATCGAGGAGGTGGAGCTGCGCTGCGACGGCATCCAGGTGCGCATGGGTTCCCTGGTGCGCAACCAGGCGGTGAAGCTGGAGTCGCCCTTCCGCATCCAGGGGCAGGTGAGCTTCAGCGGCGATGGGCTGAGCCGTTCCCTCAGCACCCCGGCCTGGCGCGGCCTCGGCGACGGCCTGGCCGACGATCTGCTGGGCCTCACGCCCCTGGCGGGGCTGCGTATCCGGGAGGACCGGCTGCTGCTGCGGGCCTTCGCCAGCGGCGACCGGGATCCGGTGGAGCGGGAGGTGGTGGTGCGGGCCGACGGCGGCACCGTGGAACTGCGCTGCGCCGAGGGGACGCCCCAGGCCCGGCTGCCGATGGACCCCAACATCCGCATCGAGCGGGCCGAGCTCGGCGCCGGCCTGCTGCATCTGGAGGGGGAGGCCCGGGTCTCCCCCTGAGTCCGGAACCTGAGGGGGTCCGGCGCCCGTGGGGTTCCGTGGGAAAACTTCAGCCCCGCTGCAGCAGGGGCAGCACCAGGGTCACCAGGGAATAGACCACCGCCGGCACGAACAGGTAGCTGTCGATCCGGTCGAGGATGCCGCCGTGGCCGGGGATCGCATCGCCGGAATCCTTCAGGCCCGCATCCCGCTTCATCATCGATTCGGTCAGGTCACCCACCAGGGCGAACAGGGAGACCACCGCCCCCAGCACCGCGCCGATCAGCCAGCCCCAGCGCCAGCCCAGCAGCACCCCGCCCAGGCCCCCCACCAGCAGGGCGCAGACCACCCCGCCCAGGGCCCCCTCCACCGTCTTGCCGGGGGAGATCGGCGAAAGGGCGTGACGCCCCAGGCGCCGGCCGATCACGTAGGAGCCGATGTCGGTGGCCACGATCATCAGGCAGGCCAGCAGGGTGAGGGCCATGCCCGGGCTCCAGGGCCAGCCCAGGCCGTCGAGGGCGGGGGCCAGGGCGGGATCGGTGAGATCGCGCAGCTTGATCCAGTGGCTGGGCAGGAAGCCCAGATAGAACAGGCCGAACACCGACGCGGCGATGTCGGCGATGGTGCCGGTGACGGGCTGCAGCAGCAGCCAGCCGCAGATCACCGCCCCGGAGGCGGGCAGCACCGCCGCCGCCACGTCGCCCGCCATGCCGCTCCCCCCCCAGAGGCTGCCGGCGGCCACCTGCGTCGAGACCAGCAGCAACTGCACCGCCACCAGGGTGGTCTTCACGGCCGGCCGGATGCCCTTGAACTGGGCCATGCGGAAGAACTCCAGCAGGCCCAGGTGCACGATCACCCCCACGGCCACGGTGAACCACCAGCCCCCCAGGCCCACCACCACCAGCCCGAAGCCGCCGGCCAGCCAGCCGCTCAGCAGGCGCGGGAGGGAGGTGGCGGTGCGGGGGGCGGGAAGCAAGGGCTTGGACTCAGCGCTCGGCGGCGATCACGAACAGCGGTTCGGCGGCCGCCAGCTTGGCCTGGCTGCCGCGGCGCTGCATGCGGTGCACGGTGGCCTGCACCACCTGGACATCGTGGGCGCCCAGCTGGGCGAGGGTGTCCGTGGCCTTCACCAGGCCCTCCAGGTTGACGGTGCTGATCACCAGCCGTCCGGAGGGCTGCAGCGCCTCCCAGACGGCCCGCAGCACGTCCTCCAGGGGCCGCCCCACCTCCAGCAGCACCCGGTCCGGGTGGGGGGGCAGCAGGGCCAGGTCCTCCGGTGCCTCGCCGGCGTGGATGTGCAGGTTGTGGATGTCGAAACGCTGCCGGTTGCGCTCCAGCAGCTCGATCGCCTCCGGATCCCGCTCCAGGGTGTGCACCGCGCCACCGGGCATCAGCCGGGCGATCTCCAGGGCCAGGGCGCCGGTGCCGCCGCCCACGTCCCAGACGAGGGAATCGGCCCGGGGCCGCAGGTGGGCCAGCAGCATCACCCGCAGCTCCAGCGGCGTGGGGCTGAAGCCCGGGGCGTCCTCGAAGGCGCTGTCCGGCAGTCCGGGGGTGACGAAATCCCAGTGGAAGGGGTTCGGCAACGGGCTCACGAACCGGCCACGACGCTCACCGTATCAGCGATCTGACCGGGCCAGAGACGCCGTTGCTCCAGCAGCCAGGCGGCGCGGGCCGGATCGATCCGCTCCCCCGGCACGAGCAGCGGGATCCCCGGCGGATAGGGGCAGAGCGGTGCCGCCGCCAGCCGGCCGGCAGCCTCCTCCAGGGGGATGGCTACGGCGGGGCTCCGCCAGGCCACGCCGATCGCCAGCTCCGGCGACGCCAGCAGCGGCAGGGGGGGCGGGGTGAAGGGGGGCAGGGGTGGCCCGCCGAGGGCCCGGCGCAGATCCTCCAGCTGGCGCGGCAGGCGCCGCTCCACCCCCCGGGGCGGGTTCAGCCCCAGGCAGAAGGTGAGGGCGCCGGGTTCCGGCAGCTCGGCGATCACCCCCCGCTCCAGCAGCCAGGTGTCGGCCTCCAGGCCGTTGATCCCCAGCGGGGCGGTGGCCACCACCAGGCGCAGGGGATCGCGATTGGCCACCAGCGGCAGGCCCAGGCCCTCCAGCCGCCGGCGCAGCCGGCCTGCCCGGGCCTCGGCCCGCTGGCGCTGGCGGCGGCCGGCACAGCTGGCGCCGTGCTCCAGGGCCGCAGCCGTCGAGGCCAGCAGCAGGGCGCTGGGGCTGGAGGTCTGGAGCCACAGCAGGGCCCGCTCGATGGCGGCGGGACCCACCCGTGCGCCCTGCGCCAGCAGGGCGGCGCTCTGGGCCAGGCCGGTGCCGCTCTTCTGGACGGAGAGCACCACCAGATCGGCGCCGGCGGCCAGGGCCCCGCCGCCGCCGTGGGCCTGGTCCACCAGCACCGGCAAGCCCGCCCGGTGGCCCAGGGCCACCAGGGCCGGCAGATCGGCCGCCAGTCCCTGGTAGGTGGGATCCACCAGCACCAGGGCCGCCACGGGCCCGCCGGGGAGGGCGGCCGCCGCCGCCAGCACCCGCTCCAGCCGCTCGGGCTCCGGCGGTTGCCACAGGCCCGTGAGCGGATCGCTGGCGAGATCGAACAGCAGCGGTTCGAGGCCCCCCAGCACGCAGCCGTGCAGCAGGCTGCGGTGCAGGTTGCGGGGCAGCAGCACCCGGGAGCCCGGCGGGCCGAGGGCAAGCAGGGCCGCCTGCAGCAGCCCCGAGGCGCCATTCACCCCGAACCAGCAGCGATTGGCCCCCAGCAGGGTCGCCGCGCGCCCCTGGGCCTCGGCCACCGTCCCTTCCGGTTCCAGCGGCCCCCCGAAGCCGGGCAGTTCGGGCAGATCCCAGCGTCCGGGAGGCTGGCGCAGCAGGCGCCGCAGGTCGGGGGCCAGGGCCCGGCCGCGGCCGTGGGCCGGCAGGTGCAGGGCCAGCGGCGCTGGCCGCCAGAAGGGGCCCATGGACCGGGGAACGCAGTTCCTAGAGTCTGGCCATCGATGGGGCAGGACCCTGGCCGAGGACGTTTCCCCCACCCCCCGCTACGACCCCAACGCCGACCTGCGCTGGCTGCTGCGGCGACCCTGGGTTCTGGTCAGCCGGCTGATCGTGGTGCTGTGGCGCCTGGCGGGGCTGGGCCTGCGGCTGGCCGTGCAATCCAGCAGCACCGACGCCCGGGTGCAGCAGCGGTTGGCCCGCGCCATCCTCGAAACCCTCAACGACCTGGGTCCCTGCTTCATCAAGGTGGGCCAGGCCCTCTCCACCCGCCCCGACCTGGTGCGGCGCGACTGGCTGGAGGAACTGGCCCGCCTCCAGGACGACCTGCCCCCCTTCCCCCACCCGGTCGCCCTGGCGCTGATCGAGGAGGAGCTCGGGGCCCCCGCCCACCAGCTGTTCGAGGAGTTCCCCGACTACCCCATGGCGGCCGCCAGCCTGGGGCAGGTGTACCGGGCCCGCCTGGCGGAGGGCCACTGGGTGGCGGTGAAGGTCCAGCGGCCCGACCTGCCCTTCATCCTGCGCCGCGACCTGGTCATCATCCGCTCCCTGGCGGTGCTGGCGGCCCCCTTCCTGCCCCTGAATCTGGGCTTCGGGCTCGGGGCGATCATCGACGAATTCGGCTCCACCCTCTTCGAGGAGATCGACTACCGGCGCGAGGCCGACAACGCCGAACGCTTCGCCAGCCTGTTCCAGGACCATCCCGAGGTGACCGTTCCGGCGGTGGTGCGGCCCCTCAGCAGCCGCCGGGTGCTGACCACCAGCTGGATCAACGGCACCAAGCTGCAGAGCCGCCGCGAGCTGGAGGCCCACCACCTGGATCCGGCGGCCCTGATCCGCACCGGCGTGATCGCCGGCCTGCAGCAACTGCTGGAGTTCGGCTACTTCCACGCCGATCCCCACCCGGGCAACCTGTTCGCCCTGCCGGGCAAGACCAACGGCCTGGGCCATGTGGCCTATGTCGACTTCGGCATGATGGATTCCCTCAGCGATGCCGACCGGCTCACCCTCACCGGGGCGGTGGTGCATCTGATCAACCGGGATTTCGACGCCCTGGCCAGGGATTTCGTCGCCCTGGGCTTCCTCAACCCCAGCACCCCCCTGGGGCCGATTGTGCCGGCCCTCGAGGAGGTGCTCGGTGGGGCCCTGGGGGAGAACGTGGGCAGCTTCAACTTCAAGGCGATCACCGATCGTTTCTCGGAGCTGATGTACGACTATCCCTTCCGGGTGCCGGCCCGCTTCGCCCTGATCATCCGGGCGGTGGTGAGCCAGGAAGGCCTGGCGATGCGGCTCGACCCCGACTTCCGCATCATCCGGGTGGCCTACCCCTACGTGGCGAAGCGTCTGCTGGCCGGTGACACCGCCGAGATGCGCGAGAAGCTGCTGGAGGTGATCTTCGATCGTGACGGCCGCCTGCGGGTGGAGCGGCTGGAGAACCTGCTGGCCGTGGTCGAGAACGGTTCAGCCTCCACCGATCTGCTGCCGGTGGCCCGCGACGGCCTGCGCCTGCTGCTGGGCAAGGAGGGCACCAGCCTGCGCCAGCGGCTGCTGCTGAGCCTGGTGAGCCACGACCGGCTGCACACCGATGATCTCCAGGCCCTGCTGGGACTGGTGCGGCGTACCTTCTCGGCCCGCAAGCTGGCCACCGGCCTGCTGTCCCGCCTGAATCCGCTCGCCGCCTGAGGCCCCACGGTGCGCTGAGCGCCGGGCCAGGCGAAGCTGGGTCGTCCCCCCACGTCCGCCGGCCCCTTGAACGAGGCCCTGCTGCTGATCCTCTTGGCCCTGCTGACGGGGGGCTGGATCCTGCAGGTCCGGGCCCTGGAGCGGCGGATCCGTCGCCTTGAGCAGCAGGCCGCCTCCCTGAGCCAGCGCTTCTTCGCCCTGTCGCTGTGGAGCGAGGTGCTCCAGCAGCGGCTCGATGGCGACACCACGCCCGAACCGGCCCGGCTCGCCGCCGCTGAGGAGCTCCCTCCACCGACCCCCGAGGCCGAAGCCGAAGCCGAAACCGAAGCCACGTCCCAACCCGAGCCGGTGGCGGCGGCGGTGGCCACCCCCGCGCTCCGCCCACCGGCGCCTCCGGCAGCTCCGCGGCCCCGCGCGACGAAAAGCGGCCCCTGGAAGCGGATCGAGCGGCTGCTGGTGGAGAACTGGAGCGGCCTGCTCGGCGTGCTTGTGGTGGTGGCCGGGGTCACCTTCCTGACGATCAACGCGGGCCTGCAGCTGGGGCCCCGCGAGCGCTTCCTGCTCACCCTGCTGGCGGGCGGGGCCCTGGCGCTGCCGTCTGTGCTGTGGGGCCGGCGCCCGCGCTGGCGCGACCTCACCGACGCCATGCGCAGCGGTGGCGGCGCCCTGGTCCTGTTCGCCTGCGCCGCCGCCGGCGGCCTGCCCCAGCTCGGGCTCCAGTGGATCGATGACCCGATTCCGGCCCTGGCCCTGCTGGCCGCGGGCGTGGCCGCCAACCTGGCCCTGGCCGCCATCGCCCGCACCGCCGCGATCGCCTCGCTGCACGTGGCCGTGAGCCTGGTGCCCCTGGCCATCGGCCCCCAGGGCGGCCCCGCCCTGGCCATCGCCAGCGCCATCGCCCTGGTGGGCTCGGAGCTGCCCCTGCGGCACCGCTGGCCGCGGCACCGGCTCGTGGTCAGCTGGCTGTTCGGCGCCTTCCAGGTGGTCTGGTTCCTGCGCAACGGCCCCGCCCTGGCGGCCTCCCCCGCCCTGGCCGCTGGTGCTGTCCTGGCGGCGGCGCTGGTGTTCGGCCCGGGGCTGCTGCGGCTGCACCGCCCGGGGGCCGCGCCGGCCCGGCCTCAGGCCGTGTCGGTGGCCCTGCTGATCAGCCCGTGGGCCGGCCTCGGCCTGGCCCTGCTGCTCTATCCACCCGCGGCGGTCGTTCGCGCCGGGGCCCTGGCGGCGGCCGCCGGGGTGGCGCTGCTGCTGGGCCGCGGCGCCCGGCAACGGGGACCGCGCTGGCTGGCCCTGGGCGACGGCCTGGTGGGCCAGACCCTGGTGCTGGCGGCCCTGCTGAGCCTGGCCCCGCTGATCGCCGATGGGCCATTGCTGGCCGGGGTGGTGCTGCTGGAGTCGCTGCTGTTCCTGGCCATCGCCGTGCGGGAGGGCTCCGGGCCCCTGGTCCGCGTCGGCTGGTGGCTCAGCGCCGCCGCCGCTCTGGTGCTGGCCCTGAGCGGCCTGGGGGCCGCGCTGCTGCGCGGCGACCCGGTGCATCAGCTGCAGACCGGGGCGGTGCTGACGGTCGGGGCGGGCCTGACGGTGGGGATGCAGGTGTTGCTCCAGCGCCGCGCCGTGCCCCTGCCGCTGCCGCCCCTGCCGGGTTGGCTGGCGGGCAGCCTGGTGGCGGTCGGGACCGCCCTGGTGGTGCCGGAGGACTGGCGGTCGCCCCTGAGCCTGGTGGTGATGGGCGCCTTTCTGGTGGCGGCGGGTCGCTGGCGCCCCCCCGGCCTGCTGAGCGCCATGACGGCGGCGATCGCCCTGGCCCATGGCGCCGGCTGGCTGACCCTGCTGATCCAGGCCCCCTGGCCGCCGCTGCCCCTGCTGGCCCGCCTGCTGCCCCTGGCGGTGCTGGCCCTGCTGCTGACGGTCGCCGCTGGCGGCGGCCGCCGCCAGGGCCTCGGGCTGGCGCTGCTGGGCGTCGATGCGGGCCTGGGTGTGCTGTGGCTGCTCGAGCCGATCTCGCCGCTGCTGCCGGGGGCGGCCTGGCTGCTGCTGTCCGCCGGGGCCCTGGCCGGCAGCCGCTGGCTGCGGGGGGGCGCCGTGCGGGTGGCGCTCGGGCTTTCCCTGGCGTACCTGGCGGCCTTCGCCGCGGCGTTCCTGGTGGTGATCGGACCCAGCCAGGAGCTGGTGACGCTCGGGGTTCTGCAGGTGCGGGGCCGCCTGCTGATCGAGCTGCTGGCAATCGCCGTCGGCCTCCACGGCTGGTTCTTCCGGGCCGGACCTGACCTGGCGCGGCTGCCCAGCTGGAAGGCGGTGCAGCCCTGCTTCCTCGAGGGATCCCTGCTGGGGGTGGTGGTGCTGCTGCAGGGGGAGATCAGCGCCCCGTGGCGAGCCGTCGCCTGGACCCTGCTGGCCCTGCTCCTGGTCTGCCCGGCGCTGGTGCGGTGCTTCGCCATTCGCCTGCAGGTCTACGGGGTGATCGTCTACTGGCTGGCGGTGGGGACCCTGCTGGTCAGCCTCAGCGTCGGCCTGCCGTCCTTTCCCCCTGCCACCGGCGCGGCCCAGACCGCCGGGCTGGTGGCGATCGCCCTGCAGACGGCCTTCGTCCTGGCCTGCCGTCGCTGGCTCGACCTCGAACGGCTGCCCGAGCCAGGCGGATGGCCGCCCCTGGCCTGGGTCGGCGGGCGGGTGGCGCGCCGCCGCAACCTGTGGCTCGGCCATCCCCTGTTCATCGCCGTGGCGGTGGTGCTGGCCAGCGGCTACGACCGGGCCCTGCTGACCCTGTTGTGGACGGCGGAGGCCCTGGCCGTCTACCTGCTGGGGGTGGTGCTGCGGGAGCCCCAGTTCCGCCAGGTGGCCCTGGTGGGCCTGGGGGCCTGCCTGCTGCGGCTGCTGGCCATCGACATGGCCCAGGCCGACCTGGGGCTGCGGGGTCTGGTGTTCGTCGGCGTGGGAGTGCTGCTGCTGGCCCTGAACGCCCTGGTCCATCGCTTCCGCAGCCGTTTCGGCTGAGGGGTTCCGTCGACGGCGTCCGCTGAAGGTGCGGCTCCGGCGCCTAGGGTCGGGCGCGATCGCCCGTCCCCATCTCCGCCGTGTCCCTGCTGCTGGCCGCCCTCGACGCTGCTCCCGTGACCCTCCGGCAGGCGGGGCTGGACCAGGCCAGCGGCGACTACGGCGATCTGGACGCCCTGGAGATCCTGCTGGAGTACGCCCCGCTCACCTACCCGCCCTACATGCTGGCCGGCATCGGCCTGGCCATGGCGGTCCTGTGCGGCCTCACCTTCGCCCGGATGGTCCAGAACCGGCTGGAGGGCTGGAAGCAGGACCGGCTGGCCCTGCTGCCGATCGCCAACCTGGAGACGACCCTCCCCTACGCGGGCCTGGTGATCGGCGTCACCCTGTTCATCGGCGCCAGCCTGCAGGTGTTCGGTTTCGCCGCCGGTGCCGCCCTGCTGGTGGCCTTCGTGCTGTCGCTGCTCACCGGCGGTGCCCTGTGGGTGCAGCTGGAGCGCCTGATGGCCCAGGTGCAGGACGGCACCTTCAGCGCCGTGGACTTCGACAACTTCGACCAGTTCTTCTGAGCCCGGTGCGGATAGCCGTTCGGTCAGCATCCACCCGCCAACCGGCAACTGCTTGTAACGTTCTGATACAACGCAAGCAGGACATGCAGGCCTCCCTTTCCCTCAACCGCCAGTTCTCGATCGCGGTTCACTCCCGCGCCATCGACAGCTGCAACGACATCGAGGAACTCCGCAAGGTCGCCAAGACCCTCCTCACGGCCTGGCAGCACCAGGCTGAGTTCAGCGAGCACTACGGCGCCCAGCTGCTCGGCATCCGCAAGTAAGCCGGACTTTCGGCGGTTTCAGGGAGTTCCCGTTCCTTTGCTCCCGTCGTCCTCGCGACCGGCATTGGCTCCGCCGCCCACCCTGCGGCGCCACAGCCTCAGGCCGGCGCCACCCCACAGCAGGCTCCAGAGCAGGAAGGTGATCAGGGTTCCCTGCTGGCCCCCATCCAGGTCGTAGACGCCGGCGCCGATCAGGCCGGCATCGATCAGCGAGCCGCCCACACCCCAGCCCAGCACCCAGAGCGCCACCAGGGCGATGGCCGTTGCCTGCTCCTTCATCGGTCCGCCCTGCAAAGGTTCCCAGCCTGCCAGCCCACCCAGGCTGTACGCTTCTGGTGATTCAAAGATTTCTCTTCGGCGAGTGACAACGTCCAGTAAGGGCTTTCGACGAATCCGTTCATAATTGTTTCTCTGTTCATGACGATTTACGTTGGAAATCTCTCCTTCGATGCGGAGGTGGATGATCTCAACCATTTGTTTGCGCAGTATGGAGCGCTGCGTAACTGCAGCCTGCCCCTCGACCGGGAAACCGGCCGCAAGCGCGGCTTCGCCTTCGTGGAAATGGCCAACGAGGCCGATGAAACCAAGGCCATCGACGACCTCCAGGACGTCGAGTGGATGGGGCGGATGATCCGGGTCAACAAGGCCCAGCCCCGCACCGGTGGTGGTGGCGGCGGTGGCGCCGGCGGCGGCCGCGCCCGCTACTGAGCTGTACCTAAACGGTCGGCAGCCCCCGGAAACGGGGGCTTTTTCATGGCCGTGGCCCTGGCCTTGCCGGCGGCTGGGCCCCCGGGGGCTCAGGCCACCAGGTAGGCCTCCAGGGAGCGGGAGTGGTGGCGGATGCCTTCGAGGGCGCGCCGCTCCAGGTTGCGGGTCTTGTCGCGGCTCATGCCCAGGGTGCGGGCGATGCCGGTGAGGCTCATCGGCTCCTCGCCGTCGATGCCGTAGCGCATCTTCAGCACCCGCCCCTGCAGTTCCGGCAGCTGCTCCAGCAGCGCCCGCAGGTCCCCCTTGAGGCATTCGCCGTCCACCAGATCGGCGGGCAGCAGGTCGTCGCCGGCCAGCAGATCCAGCAGTTCGGTGTCCTCGCCGTCCCCCACCTTCGTCTCCAGGCTCACCGGCTGGCGGGCGCGGCAGAGCAGATCCTTCACCTCCTCCTCGGGCAGTTCCACCGCCACCGCCAGTTCGCTCAGGGTGGGGGTGCGGCCGAGCTCCTGGCTGAGCTCCCGCTGGCCCTTCTTGAGCTTGTTGAGGGTTTCGGTGATGTGGATCGGCAGCCGGATGGTGCGGCTCTTCTCGGCGATCGCCCGGGTGATGCCCTGGCGGATCCACCAGTAGGCGTAGGTGGAGAACTTGTAGCCGCGGGTGGGATCGAACTTCTCGACGCCCCGCACCAGGCCGATGGTGCCCTCCTGGATCAGGTCCAGGAGCTCCATGTTCCGCTTGGTGTACTTCTTGGCGACGCTCACCACCAGGCGCAGGTTGGCGGCCACCATGCGCTCCTTGGCGCGGCGGCCGGCGTGCAGGCGCTTGCGCAGCATCGCCGGGGTGAGGCCCGCCTCGGCGGCGAGCAGCTCGGGGCTGGGCTCTTCCCCACCGGAGCGCAGGGTGAGTTCCTCGCGCAGCTCCTCAAGGGTCATCAGCTCCTGGACCTGGCGGCCCAGGGTGATCTCCTGCTCATGGCTGAGCAGCGGCACGCGGCCGATGTCCCGCAGGTAGGAACGCAGCGAATCGCCGGTGGGGACCAGCAGGGACGCTGAGGCAGCCGTAACCGTGGAAGCAGCCGTGACGGTGATCGAAGGCATCGTCCCTTGTTACGAAACCATTTGGTTTCGTAAATCTACCATCACTTCACGGACTCGCTCCGACCTGGAGCGGTGCCCACAATGGAGCCATGGGCGCCGAACGGCTTCAGAAACTCGTGGCGGCCGCTGGGCTCTGCTCCCGCCGACAGGCCGAGGCCTGGCTGCGCGACGGCCGGGTGCGGGTCAACGGCGAGCGGGCCCGGCTCGGCGACCGGGCCGACCCCGCCTGCGACCGGATCAGCGTCGACGGCCAGCCTCTGGAGCTGCCCAGCACCACCCTGACCCTGCTGCTGCACAAGCCGGTCGGGGTGCTCAGCACCTGCCATGACCCCCACGGCCGCCCCACCGTGCTGGAGCTGCTGCCGCCGGAACTGCGCCTTGGCCTGCACCCGGTGGGCCGGCTCGACGCCGACAGCCGCGGCGCCCTGCTGCTCAGCAACGACGGCGCCCTCACCCTGCGCCTCACCCATCCCCGCTACGGCCATCGCAAGACCTACCGGGTCTGGGTGGAGGGGCTGCCCCGCACCGCCACCCTGGAGCGCTGGCGGGCCGGCGTGCCCCTCGACGGCCTGCCCAGCCTGCCGGTGGAGCTGCGGCGGCTGCGCCACCACCGCGGCGCCACCCTGCTGGAGCTGGTGCTGCGGGAGGGCCGCAACCGCCAGATCCGGCGCACCGCCGAGATCCTCGGCCACCCCGTGCTCGACCTCAGCCGGATCGCCATCGGCCCGGTGTCGCTGGGGGATCTGGAGGAAGGGGCCTGGCGCAGGGTCGAACCGGGAGAATGGGGCCCCCTGGCCGTCGCTCCCTGAGCCCCCCTTCCTTGCCCACTCCGGCCAAGCCCCTGCTCCAGCGCCTGCGCGAGCGCCTGCCGGGCCAGCGCCCGTCGCGTCCGGTCGTCGAGGAGCGGCCCCAGGATCCCCTCCTGGTCGCCGGCCAGCAGCTGCGGGAGGCCCGCGAGAGCCGCGGCCTCGGCCTGCGCCAGCTTGCCCTCGACACCCGCATCAGCACCGCCGTGCTGGAGGCCCTGGAGCGGGGCTGGCGGGACCGGCTGCCGGAGGCGGCCTATCTGCGCACGATGCTGCCGCTGCTGGAGCAGCACCTGGAGCTGCCCGGCGGGAGCCTGGACGGCGTGCTGCCACCGGAGCAGGACCGCCACCACGGCCGGCGGCGGGACACGGTGCTGCTGCGCTTCACCCCGGGTTCGATCGATGTCTTCACCACCTGGCAGGGCACCGTGCTCTACGCGGTGCTCTGCGGCGGTCTGATCTATGGGCTCAACCTGCAACAGCGCCGGCTGGCCGCCCAGGGGCTGCATGTGCTGCGGCCGATCCCGCCCCTGAGCGCCGAGCAAAGCGACCGGGCCGATCTGGAGGATGCGGACCGGGCCATCCTGGGGGCCTATCCCGACCTGCGCCCCCTGGGCAAGGCCGCCGCCGGCCAGGGGCTGCAGCGGCTGCGCCGCGAGACCAGGCAGAACCGCCCCGATCTCGCCCTCGGCCTGCTGCGCCTGGAGCTGGCCAGGCCCACCCGGCTGTCCCTGCGCAGCGACCGGGGCGTCGAAACCCAGCTGCCGGCGGTGCAGGGCAGCCTCAGCCTGCCGGTGCTGCCCCCCTTCAGCCTGCGGCTCGAGCCGGCGCCGCCGGCCGGGTCCGTGCGCTGGAACGGCCAGCCGCTGGCTCCGGCCGGGGCCGCCGAACCCGGCGGTGTGGCGGCCACGCCCCAGGGCCAGGCCCAGTTCCTCTACCCGCCCCCGGCTCCGGCTCCGGCCGCCGCCCCGCGCCCCCGCCCGTAGCGGGCCGCCATGGCGCCGAAGCCCTGGAGGGGCCCCGCCAGGGCGGGGACGGGGCGCGACAGCCGCCAGCTCCAGTTGCCCTCGATGGTGCCGGGGGTGTTGAAGCGGGCCTCATCGCCCAGTTCCAGCAGGTCCTGCAGCGGCACCACCGCCAGATCGGCCGGCGAGGCCAGCGCCACCTCCAGCAGCTGCCAGCTCGGCGCCCGCACCTCAGCCCCCACCACCGCCGCCACCCGGCCCCGGGCGCCGTCGTCGAGATCCCGCCACCAGCCGAGGCTGGTGGCGTTGTCGTGGGTGCCGGTGTACACCACCCAGCGGCTGCCGCTGTAGTTGGCCGGCAGGTAGGGGTTGTCGTCGTTGCCGTCGAAGGCGAACTGGAGGATCTTCATCCCCGGCAGGGCGAAACGATCCCGCAGGGCCTCCACCGCCGGGGTGATGACGCCCAGGTCTTCGGCGATCAGCGGCAGCCGGCCGTCGGGAAGCAGCCGTCCCTGGCGGCGGCAGCGGGACCGCAGGCCGCCCAGCAGGGCGGCGCCGGGGGAGGGACGCCAGGTGCCATGTTCGGCGGTGGCATCGGCGCCGGGGACGCTCCAGTAGGCCTCCAGGGCCCGGAAGTGGTCGAGCCGCAGCAGATCCATCAGCTCCAGCTGCCGCTGCAAGCGCCGCAGCCACCAGCGGAATCCCGTGAGCCGGTGCACCCACCAGCGGTAGACCGGGGTGCCCCAGAGCTGGCCGGTGGCGGAGAAGTAGTCCGGCGGCACCCCGCTCTGCTCCACCAGGCCGCCGCCGGCGCGCAGGGAGAACAGGCGCCGCTGGCTCCAGACATCGGCGCTGTCGTGGGCCACATAGAAGGGCAGATCCCCCACCAGGCGCACCCCCTGGCGGTGGGCCCGCTCCTGCAGCCGGCCCCACTGGACCTGGAGCTGCCACTGCAGCAGGGCCTCCTCCTGCAGGGCCTGGCTCCGGGCGTCGACCAGGGCCCGAAGGGCGGCGGGCTGGCGCCGGGCCAGGGGTTCGGGCCACTCCCACCAGGGCCGGCCGTCCTGGAGGCGGCGGATCACCATGAAGCGGCAGTGGTCGACCAGCCAGAAACGCTGGCGCTCCTCCCAGCGATCGAAGGCCGCCCGTCGCTCCGGCGGCTGCTCCGCCCAGCGCCGGCCCAGGGCCGTGGCGATGGCGGCCGCCCGCGCGCCGGCTGCCCCTGGATCGAGGTGATCCTCGGGTCCGGTGGGCAGGGCGTCCCGGTCGGCGGCGGTGATCAGGCCGTCGACCACCAGGTCGTCGGCATCGATCAGCCAGGGGTTGAGGGCCGAACCGCTGGGGGAGCTGTAGGGGGAGCCGGTGCCGTCGGTGGGGGCCAGGGGCAGCAGCTGCCACACCCCCACCCCCTCGGCGGCCAGCAGGTCGATCCAGTCGCGGGCGGCGGCCCCGAAGCTGCCGCAGGCCGGGGTGCCCGGCAGGGCCGTGGGGTGGAGCAGCACGCCGCAGGCCCGGGGGTCGCCGCTCACGGTGTCGGCAGGCGGTAGCGGGCCACGATCCGGCGGGCGAAGGCCGGGATGTGGGCGTCCACCTTCTCCGGGTGGTGGCGCTGCAGCCAGAGGGCGTTGCGGGTGAAGTGGGAATCGATCGAGAAGCGGCCGTACTCGAGCCCCTTCGGCCCGAAGCGCTGCACGAACACCCCCACCAGTTCGGCGAGCCACATGGGCAGCTTGAGGGCCTTTTCGTAGGCGTCGATGCCCTGCTGCACCGCCTGGCGGCGGTCGCCGGAGCTGGTCACCGGCGCCAGATCGAGCTCCGGTTCCACCAGATCCAGCAGTTCCTGGCCGAGGGGGTTGCGGACGGTGACCCACTGGCGGCCGAAGCTGGCGCCCATGTAGCCCACCACCAGATCGGCGCCGGCATTGGTGTAGTCGAAGCAGCTCAGGCAGCTGGGGGCGAACACGTCCTTGAGGGCGGGCGTGTCGAGGCCGAAGAAGGGAACGGTTTCCTCCTGTCCGTCGCTGTGGCGGAAGTGGATGCGGAAGTCCTGCATGAACTCGTAGTGCACCACCGTGTCGGGGGAGCGGCTGGCGCTCTCCAGGAAGGTCTGCAGCCCGTCCCGGCTGACGTTGTCGACGCAGGGCAGGCCGAGCACGTAGAGCTTCTGCAGGGGCAGGGTGGCCTGGACGGCCCGCAGGGCCTGGATCTGACAGCCCACGCCGATGGCCAGCAGCCGTTCGATGCCGCTGCCTGGCAGCTGCTCGAGCACTTCGAGGTTGGGGGAGAGGGTGGGCTTGTTCACCCGCGCCGCCAGCACCTCCTGGGGGGTGCGGGCCAGCACCGGCACGGGCGTGAAGCGGTCGTCCGGGCTCTGCTGCACGCACAGCACCGCATCCACCAGCCCCGTTTCCAGGGCCCGCACGCCGATGCGGCTGACGATGCCGGTCCACTGGGCCCCCTCGATCGGCTGGCGCAGGCGGGCGGTGACCATGCGCTGGTGCACGCCGAAGTAGAGCTCGTCCTCGTCGTCGAGGCGGCGGCTGCGGCCGTGGGCCTGCTCCTCCATGGCCTCGAAGCGCTGCTCGAGGAAGGCGCAGGCCCGGCGCACGTAGGCCACCCAGCGGCTGTCGCAGAGCCCGCAGTCGCTGCAGAGATCCTTGGCCGGTTTGGGGCTGCCCTTGGCCAGGGGTCGGGCTCGATCGTGCGGCGCCAGGGACGACGGCGCCGGTGAAGGAACGGAGGACAAGCGGTGGTGGGCGCAGGAGCTCGACGCTCAAGCTATCCGTCGTTGCGCTCCCATGCCGCCGCTCTGCGATGGCCTCCGGGCCGATGGGCGGCGTCGCCTGCGCGAGAGTGCCCCCAGCCCCCCTCCGTTTCGGCCCCGATGCCCGCCCGCCGGAAGCCCCGCCGCCCCGACGAACCCCCGGCCCCCGGCAACGGGACCCCCACGGCCCAGCCCCCGGCTGCGAAGCGGCGCCTGGCCACCGGACGGCTGCTCAAGAGCCTCGGCATCACCGCCGCCGGCGCCGTGGTGGGGATGGGCGTCCTGGGGCTGCTCTGGCCGATGCCTGACCGGGCCCTGGCGCCCACACCCGAGGTGGGCCCGGCCAGCCTGGCCGCCCCGCCGGCGCGGGCCATCACCCTGCTGGTGATCGGCAGCGACGCCGAGACCATCGGCGCGCCGGTCAACAAGGCCGCCCCCGCCGGGCCGGCCAACGCCGATGCCCTGCTGCTGGTGCGGGTCAATCCCGAGGGGCCCCTGCAGGTGCTCAACCTGCCCACCGAACTGGCGGTGAACCTGCCCGGGCAGAAGGGTCCGAAGCGGCTGGGGGAGGCGTTCCGCCTCGGGGGTGTGGCGCTCACCGCCGATGCGGTGCGGGAGCTGGTGGGGCTGGAGCCCCCTGCCCCCGACCGCTACCTGGTGCTCTCCCGGGGGGCGCTGCGGGATCTGGTCAACGGCCTGGGGGGGCTGGAACTCAGCCCGCCGCGGCGGATGAGCTACACCGACAGGACCCAGAAACTGACCATCGACCTGGAGGCCGGGCTGCAGCAGCTGGGGGGCAACAAGGTGGAGCAGCTGGTGCGCTTCCGCGATCCCTGGCTGGGCGACACCGGCCGGCGCAGCAACCAGCAGCTGGTGGCCAGCAGCCTCCGGGAGCGGATGCTGCAGCCGGAGCGGCTGGCGAAGCTGCCGTTCCTGGTGGGCCAGCTGCAGCCGAAGGTCCAGACCAACCTGTCGCCGGGTGAGACCCTCAGCCTGCTGGCGGCCGGGCTGGATGGCAGCAAGCCGGTGCAGTTCGCCAGCCTGCCGCTGAAGCCCGCCGAGGAGAAGCACAAGGGCCTGCGCCAGCTGGAGGCGGGTGCGCCGCCGCCCCTGTGGAAGCCGCCGGCCGCTCCCTAGCGATAGTGGGCACCATGGCCGTCCCTCCCGAGCTGCTGGTGCCGAGCACCTTCCAGCACTACCTGCTGGGGTTGTTCGCCGTGGCCAACAACTTCCCCGCCATCGGCCCCTTCCTCACCCTGAGCCAGGGGTTGCCGAGCAGCCAGGTGCGGCGGGTGATCCGCATCACCACCCTCTCCAGCCTGCTGATCATGCTGGGGGCCTTTGTCCTGGGCACGGCGGTGCTCCAGTTCTTCGGCATCAGCGTCAGTGCCTTCCAGATCGCCGGCGGCCTGCTGCTGGGCTTCAGCGGCCTGAGCATGCTGAACGCCACCGATCCCGGTGACTCCCACGAGAAGAGCTTCGATGTCTCGCGCATGGATGTGGGGCAGATGACCTCCTCGGCGATCGTGCCGATCTCCCTGCCCCTCACCACCGGCGCCGGCACGATGTCGACGATCACGGTGTATGCCGAGGCGGCCCGCACCCTCGACCACCGCCTCGAACTGTTCGGGGCCATCGTGGCGATGGCGGCCCTGATCGGCGTGATGTTCACCTTCGCCACCCGCCTCACCCGGCTGCTGGGCCATGTGGGCATGACGGTGCTGATCAAGGTGATGGGCCTGTTCACCCTGGCGATCGGGGTCCAGTTCATCGCCACCGGCGCCAGCACCCTGCTCAGCCGGGTGACCCTGAAGATCTGAGGCCGGCCGGTGGCCTCTCTCGGACCCTGACGTTCAGTCGGGCCGGGCGCGCCGGCGGAAGCTGAATCCCGCGGGCTGGGCCTCCGGGGTGCCGTTGGCCTCGATGGTTTCCCGGCAACGCTGCAGCAGCTCTTGGCGCATGGCCTCTGGGCTCTCGATGCGGATGCCGCCGCCGAAGGCGAACAGCCAGCTGCGCAGATCGATGTCGGCGGCCACGGTCCAGGGCGGCAGGTCGAGCTCCACCGGGTAGGGGTGGCTGCTGCCGGCCGGGCCGGGCTCGAGCACGTGGGGGGCTTTGGGGTGGTGCCACCAGGTGTCCCCCGGGAGCGGCCGGGAGAAGCGGGTGTGCTCGATCGGGTAGCGCTGCAGGCCCTCGCGGATGAAGGCGAAGGACCAGGGGGCGCAGCAGAAGCGCAGGGTCACCAGCGCCTGGCTGCGGCGCTGGGCCGACGGGCCGGCGATCTGCCGCTGCTGCTCCAGGTCGATGCCGAAGTAGATGCCGCCGCTGTGGTGCAGCAGCCGCTCCAGCCGCCTGAGGGCCGCCCCGTGGCTGTCGGCGTTGCGGCGCAGGTCGCCCCGGGACTGGACCAGGGCGAGGCGATCGAGCCGCTCGCAGCGGATCAGACCCTGGTCGTGGCCGAGGTGGTCCTCCTCGAACAGCAGATACCAGCCGACGTTGTGGAAGATCAGCTGCAGCGGCCAGACCCGCAGCTCCCCGCTGGGGCCGTCGGCAAAGCTCCCCATCTCCGCAAAACGCTTCAGCAGCACGCGGCGGTGCTCCACGATCGCCGTCTCGATCGCCTCGGCGCGGCGCGGCGCGGCCAGCGAATCGCGCCGCACCAGGGCCATGTCCACCACGGCGTGGCGGGCGTAGCTGCGCACAGGTGCCTGTTCGGTGGCGCTGATGCCCGACCAGCCCAGCCGCTCGTCCAGCTCGGTGAGCAGGTCCTGGGCGGAGGGGTCGGCCAGGCGCCCGGCGGTCTGGCGCACCACGTTGTGGAGCTCCCGCAGCCGCGGCGGCGAGAGCACGGCGGTGCCGAGGCAGTAGCCGTGGCGCACGTTGTCGTTGCGGTGGCGGAAGCCGTAGGGGGTGAGGATCTTCTCGAGGTCCTTGCGCAGGGTGGCCGTTTCCCCCGGCAGGTAGGCCCCCGGGATCGCCTCGGTGGCGGCGATCAGGTGCTGGTGCAGGTTGCCGCCGCGCTCGGCCGGCCGGTCGAAGGGCTCCTGGAGCAGGTGGCGCAGCAGGGTCATCACCCGCTGGAACACCGGCCCGTCGCCCATGGGCGGCAGGCCGCCATGGACGGCCCCGTGGGAGGTCCGGGCCAGGGGCGCCAGCTGGATCGGCGTCGTGCTGGGCACGGCGCTGCAGAAGCCGTTGGCCTCCAGCCAGGCCAGATCCCGCCGGATCGCGGCCGCATCGGCGTAGGCATCGCCATGCAGGCGGCCCAGGAAGGCCGCCGCTCGATCGGCCAGATCGCCCTCCGGCAACGGGGAGAGGATCGCCCCCAGCTCCTCGGCGCCGGCGGGATCACTGGCCGCCAGGTCGGGCCAGGTGCTCAGCAGCCGGATCAGGAACAGCAACCGTTCCTGATCCAGCAGGCGGGAGTAGCCGTGGCGCTGCACCTGGCGCTCCCGATTGGTGGCCGAGCGGATGCGCCGATCCAGCGCCGCCAGCTCCGCCTGCAGCACCGGCGTCAGGTCGTCGTGGTGGGTGGGCACCACGCTGCAGAGGGCGGCGAAGCCCTCGGCACGCATCGGCCCGAAGTGGGGATCGGCCAGGGCGGCCGCCATCTCCTGGATCACCGGCACCGGCACCGGCCGGCTGCGCCGGGCGTTCCACGCCAGCGAGGTGGGCAGGTCGGTGTACAGCCACCAGCCAATCCACTCCACCGGTGCCGGCAGGGGCAGGGCCTGGGTGATCGCCAGCCGCCAGGCCCGGCGGGCGTGGGTGGCATCCACGATCACCGGGATGCCGGCCGCCACGGCCTCCACCAGGCGCTGGTGCAGCCGCTGCTGGATGTCGACCCAGGGGCCCTGCACCGCCGCATCCCCGAAGACCTCCGCCCGGATCGCGTCGGTGGAGAGCACCAGGGCGGGGGGATCCCCAGGGCCGGCCAGCAGGGGCGCCAGGGCCCGGGCGAGGGTGGTCTTGCCGCTGGCGGGCTGGCCGATCAGCAGGTGGCAGCGCAGGGGCGCCATGGCGACAGCAACCGGGGAGACCCCACCACTCTTTCGCACGAGGGGTGCGCTGGTGAGCGGCTGTATGGCCCTGACACTGCCCTCAGGGCTTCACCGCGATGTAGTTGATCTCGCAACCCTTCACCAGCCGGGCCTCCTGAACAACGGCGGCGGCGTTGAAGGCGTTGAACTCAAACCACTGGAAGAGGTCGAGCCCCCGATCCAGGGTGATTTTCCAGCCTGTGCTGGCGGTGATGCTGCGGGCGTGGAAGTTGGGGCTGGCATCGATCTCCCAGGTGAAGGGGGTGCTGGTGCCGGCAAAGGAGTCCTGCACCTGGCCGAGGTTTTCGACCTGCTTTTCCATGGATTCCTGGTCGGAGCCGGTGATCAGATGCACGTTCACCTCGTCGCCGATGGGGGTGATCTCGTTCACCATGCGCAGGAACTCCACCAGGTTGCGGATCTGGTGGAAGGCACGGATGTAGGGATCCCGAATGATGATGCCACTGGCGCCGATGAGGTAGTCGCCAAACAGGCGCCTGTAACTCCAACCCCTGGAGTTTTCAGGGACCACCAGATGGCGCTCCTTGAGAGAAGGTGTGGAAAGCTCCGGTGTTTCCTGCGGGGCCTGTTCAACGGGGTTTGGGGCATCGGGCTGCTGATGGCTAGGTGATTCGGTGATGTCGTCAGCGGTGGTCCTGGACGAGAGAGGCCGGAGCCCCGAGAAGGCTGGGTACTGCTGCTCTTCCGGCGTCAGCACCAGCACCTCAATGCCGGATTGCTGATCCCTGTAGGCGAAGTCGTTGGGTTTGAAGGTGTCGTCGATCCGCAGGATCTGCTCCCGCACCCGGCGGCGACACTCCATGGCGAAGTCCAGCAATTCACCGATCTCCTGCGGGGTGGCCTTGCCGTTGGGATGAAGGATCTTCATCAGCCCGGAGAAGGTCTTCTCGAAGCCGGTCTGGTCGCGGGTGGAAACTTCGGAGGTGACCTCAAAGAAGGGCTTGTAGAGGCCGGTGTAGTCCTCGGTGCGCAGGCGCTTGAGAACCTCGGCGATGTAGTCGACCACGAAGCCATAGCCTGTGCAGAACAGCTCGTGCCGAACCGGTGCCACCTCCCAGCCGGGGTTGAAGGCATGGATGCGATCGAGAAAGGCTGAATCGATGTACTTATCGGGCAGGGGCTCGTAGAAGTGGGAGTGCTTGAGCATGTAGGCCACGGATTTCTGGGTGTTGCCCATGAACACCATTGAGGCTTCCGCGGTGAGCTGCTCGATGCCGCGCGAAAAGGTGCGGTTGGCCATGTAGTTCTTCATGATATCCACCAGCGTCTTGTCAACCTTTTTGTCTTTGCCAGCGAATTCATCGAAGCAGATGCAATCCCAATACCCCACCAGGCCGATCTTGCCGTTGGCATTGCTCACGAACAGCTTGGGGGCGGTGACCTCCGATCCGGAGATCAGCATGCCGTGGGGGGAGAACTCGGCAAAGATGTGGGATTTACCGGTTCCTTTGGGTCCCAGCTCCAGCAGGTTGTAATTGCGCTCGCAGTAAGGAATCAGCCGGATCAGGGTGAGGAGCTTGGCGCGGCGGCTGAAGTGCACGGGATTGAAGCCCACGCTCTGCATGAGCACATCCATCCATTCATCGGTGCTGAATCGAGCGCGGCCGGCGAGGAAGGCATCATGATCGACACCCGCCACCTGAATCGGTTTGACACCGGCGATCTGCCATGGGCTGGCCTTGGGGTCAACGGGGAGCTCGTACTCCACATCGGTGATCGCCCAGATGCCACCCACCAGCAGTTTGGGGTACCGCTTCACGTAGGAATCGTCGATCGGTACCTTCTTGATGCCGAGGTTGGTGAACTCCACCTCGTGGAACCCTGCCTTGTCGTTGAAGGTCACGGTGAGCTTGTCGATCACCTTATGGGTGCCCTTGTCCTTGATGGTGGATTTCACCAGCTCCGCCTGGTTGCGGTGCACGTAATGCTTGGCCAGGATGCGACGTACCGACTCCAACCCCTCGGCGATCAGGGTGGGGTCATCGGTGGCGCAGTGCTGTCCGAGCAGGTACTCGAGCACGTAGGTGGGCACCACGGCGTTCTGCTTGAGTTCGGTGGTGAGGTCCTTGCGCACCACCAGGCCATGGAAGTGCTCAAGAATCTTCTGATCCAGGGGGCTATGGGCTGCAGGGACAGTGGTGAGGGTCATGGAGAGGATCAGAAATCGTCGAAGTCACTGCCGAAGGGCCGCTGCAGCTTCATCTCGACAGTCTTGTAGGGAACGGGCGTGGCGACACCCTCAAGCTGCTGCTCCAGGCGGAGCTCCAGCACCTGGTTGTTGTAGTCGGCAGCGGCGTTGGAGAGCTCCAGGATCACCTGCTGCTCCCGCTCGCGGGCCTCGCCGGCCGCTGAATCGAGCAGCACGCTTCGATGGGCGCAGAGCAGGGCCCCATCCGCCTTGGCGTAGAGGCCGATGCGCAGCTTCAACGGCAGCCGCTTGCGAGGCTCCACCGGCTCCAGCTGGAACAGGCCGAAGGACAGCCTGCCGGTGGTGACCTTGGCGGGCACCCGCAGCAGCTCGGCTTCCACCACGCGGGTCTCGACCTTGCGCTCGCGCCTGAGCCGGATCACCGGCACCACCACCTCCTGGAGGGAAGTGCCGCCATGCACGAAGCGTGACCCCGAACCCGAGCGGGGGTAGCGATCGAGCCCGAGGGGGAAGACGGCCTCCCAGCTTGCGCCCAGGCCCAGTGCGGCGGCGCTGAACACCTTGTGGCCGGCACTGGCCTGGATGCCGGTGCCGAGGGCAAAGCGTCGGTTCTTGAAGGTGAGCTCCTTGGCGGCGGGGAACTGGGAGCGGTCGTTGGCGGCGACGGGCTCCTGCTGAAACAGGAAGCCGTGATCCGCCGTGATCACTGCCTGGCTGCCCTTGAGGCTGGCGATCTTGCGCAGGATCAGCTCAAGATCCTCGAAAGCGTGCTCCACCGCCAGGCAGGTGTCGGCTTCGCTCTCGCGCTTGTCGCCGATGCGGTCGATGCGGTTGTGATAGATCACGATCAGGTCGTGGTCGCGGGTGAGCTCGGCCCCTTCCTTGGAGGAGGTGAGGTTGAGGAAGTCCTCCGCCAGGATCGCCCTGGCGCGACCATTGGCGTAGGACTTGAGGATCTTGCTTCTGTTCTCGGTGCCGGTGGCGCTCTGGCCATCCACCAGGGCCGTGGCATCGGCGGGGTTGAGGCCCAGTTGCGCCCCGGGCAGCAGGGCCGCCATCCCCAGCTGGGTGAAGGTGGGCAGTGCTCCCAGAAGGGCGTCCACCTCGGCCTGCCAGCCCTTGCCGGCCTGGCTGGTGAGGCGATCGGCGAAGTCGCGGGCTGCCTCGTAGCGCAGGGCGTCGGAGATCACAACAAACAGGCGCTTGAGCCCCTGGGAGCTGAGGGGAGCATGCACATAACGCATGTGGAACTCCTTCTGCCGCGGCAGCACCTCGCTCCCCCAGCTGCTGAGCCCGGCCACCTGATCGCTCCAACGATTGGTGAGCGGCAGCAACACATTGTTGACGTATTGAGCCTCCAACCAGTCGCGGAGCGGCTTGAGCAGCCCGGGCTGTTGATAGGCGCGGGCGTGGTGGATGCAGCGGCGGTAGGCCTGATCCAGCCGCCACCAGCCGTTGCAGTAGCGCTGCAGGCCCTCCTCGAAACTGGGCACCTGCAGATCGGCTTTCGCCAGCAGGCCCCGGAAGGTGATGGCCAGCTCCAAGGCGCGATAGCCGTGCTGGTGCTTCTCGAACCAACACGAACTGCTGCGGTTGCGGATCGCCTCCAGCAGGTTGGCGTCTGAGGCGTTGCTCTGGAAGCGCTGCAGGAGGCGGCTGAGCACAAAACGCTCGATCAGCTCGTAACTGTCGTCGTCGTCCGGGTCGTAACTGTCGGGCGCATCGTTGAGCTGCTCCTCCACCCGCAATACGCCGGCAAGGTGGTCACTCCATGTTTCGAAGGCTTTGCGAGCGCTCAGGCTGTCCTTCCAGATGCTCTGGAAGACGCGGGCGTGGGGCAGCAGCTCGCCTGAGGGGCCGATGCCGCTGACACTGTTGAACAGGGCAACGGCGAAGTCGCGCAGGTTGGGCTCAGGGCAGCGGTAGCCGAACTTCTCGCCGACGGCCTGCCAGAAGTGGCGGCTCAGCTGATGGCTGCCGTAGAGGGCCTCCACGGGGTCATCGGCGTCGGGATTGGCCGGATCCAGCTGGCTGAAAGCGTGCAGCAGCAACTTGTCGATGTCGGGCGGCTGCTTGGCCAGCACGGCCAGCATCTTGAGCCGCACGGCCACGTCGTCGTCGTTGGGACGCAGCAGTTCCTTGAGCTTGCTGGTGCGAACCGGCGAGCGGAAGAAGGCCTTGTGCTGCTGGGCGAGCTCCTTGAACTCCAGCGTGAGTCCGGCGTCCTGGATGTCGAGTGAGGCGCGGTCGGCGGTGAACTCATGGCCGGCCAGCAGCAGATCCAGGAGCCAGTTCTGGGGCTCCGGCGGTTTGGCGGAGGGGAGGTAGAGGAGGAAGTGTTGGCTCAGCGGAGCGCGGCTGATTGCCACTTTCACCGAGAACTCGATGCCCACCACCTTCAGCTTCTCGGCGCTGGCGGGCTGATAGCTCTCGAATTCGGAGGCCCATTCCCCGTTGGGGTCGTACCAGAGCACCACGCGCCTGCGGGAGAGCGCGGCGTCGAGGCTGTCCTGGATCCTGAGGCTCGTGGGAGTGATGGTCATGGGTGGGGCTGGCCTGCCTCGGAAACCAGGTGCCGGTGGCCCGCAATCCCTGCGTTGGAGGGCATTTTATGGCTGCTGAGCTGAACCGCGGAGGTGCGCAGCCCTTCGAAGATCGGCTCTGAGACGGCCACCGGGAAATCCTTTGGAAGCTGGGCGCTGACTGCGGCGATCGCCCCTGGGGTCCTGGCGATCAAGGACTCCAGCAGGTCATCAGCACGGCCGGCCAGCCCCATGCGAGAGGCCGTGGCGATCATGTGACGTCGCTGAATCTGCAGGGGTTTGTAGGTGCGGCTCTTGGTTCCATGCCAGGCCATGGCCATGCGGATCTGCTGCTGGGCATACCGGCCCTCGCCTTTACCAATGACGGGCCAGGCCGAGAGGACGTCGTAGAGAGGGGTGAGCTGATAGCGGCCTCCCGCCTGAAGAAAGAGACTGAAGTTCTTGGCGTGGCCATCGATGGCACGCAACATCCAGAACAGCACCTGGGCCGAGAAGAAGGTTTGCAGATCCTTCTCCGGGGTGGCGGACTGGGCGAGCCATTGGCTGATTGTCACCATGCCAGGGCCCCCTTCGCTTTCGTATTTGTACCGGGGTGGGGTGGCGGTGGCCTGGCAGAAGTCTTCTGTTGGAAGCCGCAGCCAGTGGGTGCCGCTGGGATGGAGCCGGCGATCGAAGCGCTCCACGATCAGGCAGCGCTGCCCTTCAAACGCGGCGATCTGAGCGCTGGCCACATCAAGGCCGTAGGCCGCCAGCAGGCGGCCGCACAACCATTCGTTCTCCACCGAGGTGCTGAGATCGATCTGGCCGGTTCCCACCACTCCGATGGGGAGCTTGAACAGATGGCTGGTGGGGGTGCTGCGCAAGGGGCGGCACCAACGGCCGTTGTGAAACAGCAGCGCCGTTTTCTCCTGGGCGCCGGCCACCGAAAGCCGCAGCTCCTCTTCCGCCGGCCCGGCCAGTGCTGAGGCCGTCGGCGAAGCGACACCCCTCAGCAGGCGCCCGATGGCCCTGTCGGTGAGGGGATCCGCTTCGATGCGATCCAGTCCGGAGGGCTGCTCGCCAGGGGGCAGGAGTTGAACAGCCCCTGCGCAATCACGACCAACAGCCTCCAGGAGATCGAAGGCACCGGTGCTGGCGGCCTTGAAGCGCTGCTGTACGCGCTGGCGGATGGAGGCGCTGTCGGGAAGAAGATTTTCGAACCAGGCCTCCACCGCAAGGCCTCGCAACTCCGTGGCTCCGGGCACGGGCTGGAGCGAGAGGGACAGGGGGCGATGGTTCGGGGATGTCAGCCAACTCTCGGCGTAATGGAACTCCTGAACACCGCGCCCGGGCAGCACCCAGGTGCCCACCCGCTCACCATTCATCCATACCGACAGCTCACGCGATTGCCTTGGCCGCCCCATCACCACTCCGCCACGGGCTCGGCCGCACTTCTGGGGCGGACCACAAGTTCCAAGTCGAGCGCGGCGGTGATCAGCAGCAGGCGATCGAGGGTGAGGCGCTCGGGATGGAGCTCAAGGGCCGACATCCGCGCCTGGCTGATGCCGCCAGCGCTCTGGGCCAATTCCCGCTGGCTGAGGTGCCGCTGGCGCCTGAGGGCCTGCACCAGCTGACCCAGCTGGGCCGGTGAACGGATGACCGCCTCATCTCCGCCCATGCTCACTCGGATTCCGAATAAACGCACAATACTTGATTTCCGAATATTCGGCGGTTACTCGTTTTCAGAGTGCCGAGGAGCTGGGGCTGGGCTGGCCATAGAGCTCGCCCAGGCAACCCTTGAGCTCCGTGCGGTACCCGGAGAGGGCCTCCACCAGCTCCTTGTTGCTGGTTTCAAGGGCCAGCACCTCGTCGCGGGCGGCGTTGAGGCGCTCCAGGATGACGCCGATCACCGGCAGGTCGTACTCCTGTTGATAGGTGTCCTGGAGCTGGGCAGCCATGGCTTCGGCTAGCTTGCGGATCTGCGAGCGGGCCTCACTGAGCTGGTTATCAGCCTGGCGCTGGCGCTCCTCCGCTTTCGATTCCTCATTGACATGGTCATAAACCGAATAGGCAGCCAGGGCGATGCTCAGAATCCCAACCACCTGCCCGAGGCCCTTGGCGATGTTCACCGCTTCCCACGGCCGGAAATCTTTGCCAAGAAACTTTCCAACGGTGTAGACAAGCTGATGCCCGGTAGTGCCTGCGACCTGACTTGAGCTGGAAAGAATTCCACCAGGCAAGGAAAACTTTTCTGCTCCCCTGCCAAGGAGATCCTTGGCAATATCATTGATGGGATTGCTCTTCGTACCTGCTGCCTCGGCTGGCTTGGGCACAGATCCGGCGGTGCCGGCCTCGACGCTGGCAAAGTACTCTGCCACAAAGGGTTCACGCGCGAAGTCGTCGAGCTTGGTCTGGAGTTGTTCATAGGCTTCTTGGAGAATGCCGTTGAGATCATCAAATGCCGACTTGTTGATCGCTTCACATCCGGTCCGGAAGCCCGATTCGGCTTTGCTCTCCTCTTCTCCAAGCTCACCACTGAGAAGTTGTTCGCCTAGCAACCGCACGTGCTGCACCACGCTGGTGGCAATCCTGCTCACTTCTGCGGCGGTGCGTCGTTGCTGGCTCTGCACGATGCGCAGCTGCTGATTGAGCAGGAACAGTTCCGGGTTCTGCTCGAAGGTCCCATCCGGCAGGGTGGCCAGGGCCTCATCGATGCAGCTCAGTCCGAGGCGGATGGGTGGGTCCAGCCGTGCCAGCAGACCCTGCTGTTTCACCCAGTCATTGAGCCGCTGGACGAATCCTTCGAAACGACTGGAGCTCAGCAGGCCTTCATCTTCATCCGCTACCCCTTCGCGAAACTCCTCTGCATCCATGAAGGCGTGGTGGAAGCCACTCAGGTGATGGGGGGCGAGGGTGCGGTCGATCGAAATGGTCAGGTTGGCGATGTAAGCATCGGTGTCCTCCACATCCACCATCGAGAGTTTGTTGACCACCAGAAAGATCTTGGGGGCAAAGCCGTTCTCAAAGGCAAGCCGCCGGAAGTCGGCAGCAGTGACATTGTCGAACAGGTTGGTGGTGAGGCAGTAGACGATCAGATCAGCTTCACGCAGCGCTTTCTCGGCCTTGGCGGTGTGATCCGGACGATCAGCAAACAGACCTGGCGTGTCCCAGAGCTCGATGTCTCGCCAGCGGTAGGCCTGCACCTCATCGGTGGCCACATCGGCGGAGATGTGGATGTCGCTGCGGCCGGTGAGGGCCGAGATGATGGTTGATTTTCCGGCGCTGTACTGGCCGCTGAAGGCAAGGCTGAGTAATGCCCTCTCGCCCAGGGCAAGGCGCTGCTGTTGCAGGGCGTTGGCCTTCTCCTGAAGGGCGGTTTCACCACGGGCCAGCAGGAAGGCCTGGAGGCCATCGAGGTTGGATTGGATCCGGTGTTGCAGTTCGGGGAGTTGGAAGCTGGCCATGGAAAAAGTGGAAGAGGGAGTGGTCAGTCGAGGGAGGTGAGGCTCTGCAGCAGCTCGGCTTGGGTGATCAGAAGCTGCTCGCGAAAGGCCAGCAGGGCAGTCCTGCTGCCACCCAGCCCCTGGGCAATGGCTGCGGCCACCTGATCGCGCTGACTCCAGAGAGCCTCATCAAACTGCTGGCCGAGCTGAGCCCTGGGAATCCGGAGACTTTCCAGGAGCTTGTCCTTCAGAGCCCTCTGGGCCTCCCTGCGCCGTTGTTCACCGCCGGGGATGAGCCAATCCATCAGCATCGGCGCGAAGCCTGCCAGCAGACTCCCCAGCCAGGCAAATGGCTGAATCGGGCTTGGGATAAACATGAAGACGGCCATGAATCCCGACAAAATCTTGAATCCCAATTTGACGTTGCTGCGCAGAGCTTCTTCGAAGCCGATGTCCAGATCAAACTCCAGGCGGCTGCGGAGTGTTGCCGCGCCCACCTGAAACTGCAACCTGTCACGGATGTCGTTCTGAAGGGCGTCCAAGCGCATGGCCAGTTCCTCCTTGAGCCAGGCCGCCAGATCATCAACCCTGCTGGCAAGGCCGAAACGATCAAGCTCTGCTTTCCAGCGGCGCTCGATCTCCTTGCCGTTGCGGCGGTAGTTATCGGCACTGAAGCTCGTGGCGCATACGTCGAGCGCCTGGAAGATGGCTTCGATGCGGTTGCGCACCTCACGCTGCAGGTCGGCGAAGATCTCCTGCACCTGCTTGGCCGTGCTGTTCTGGGTTTCCAGGAACACTCGGGCCTGGTTCGCGAGGGACGTTTCCAGCGTTCCCAGGTCGTGGGCAATGCGTTCCAACTCCTGGCGCGGGTTGGCGCGAAGGGTTCGGCGCCGTAGCTCCGGTGCTTGTTGGGTGATTAACCCATCGAGGTGTTCGAGCACCTGATCGAGACGGCTGAGCTCGCGCCAGCTCTCCGCTTCGATGGGGTCTGCGGATTGCTTGGCCTTGAAGGCCGCCTTGGCGTGGATGGGAAGGATCGGAACCCTGGCGGCCTCTTCTTCCCCGATGGCCAAGGCGAGATCCCGCCGGATGGCGGCGATGTTGCCGCTGATCGATTGCTGACCTTCCTTGGCGAACTTGGCCTCCAGGCGGCTGCGCAGCCGATCGATTCCCCCCTGAAGGCCCACCTTCACGTTGAGCAGCACGAGAAACGCCTTGCCGCGTCGATGGAGCTGCTGCATCAGCTCCCTGGTGCACGGCACGGTGGAATCACTGTCGATCACGAAGCAGACGAGATCGGTTTCGGGGAAGATGGCGCGGGCCACCTCCGTATCGCGGAGGGCGGCTTGCTCGAAGTTTTCACCCTGCCCGCCAGCTGCACCGATGCCGGGGGTGTCGATCAGCCGGAGGCCATGGAAGTTGTAGGCGCGGTTGTAGCGGGTGAAGCCCTGCTGTCCATTGCCAATGGCTCCCTGATCCCGGCCCGTGAGGGAGGCGATCAGGGTGCTCTTGCCTGCCATGGTGCGGCCGATGGCGGCCATGCAGAACTGTCTGAGGCTGCGCTGCTTGGCGAGAAGGTCGTTGCGGAGGCCGTCGAGATCCTGCTGAACGATGCGCTCCAGGCGCTCCCGCACCGTGATGAGCAAGGCTTCGAGTTGCTCCTGGCTGTCTTTCGGCAGCTCAGAGGCCAGGAGAGTGCTGGTGATGCCCGCGAAACCCTCCTGCAGCGATTGCAGGGATTGCGCGGCGCTCTCCAGGGTTGTCTGGGTCTGGGGCATCAGCTTGGCGGTGAGCTGGCGCATCTGCTCCAGACTGGATCTGTAGGCACCGTGATTGAACAGGGTCTGGCGGCGCCAGAGTTTCACCCGCTGCCCCTGGCCAGCCTTGGCCGTGACGGCATCCACGGCGGCCACGCCGATGGTCCGCTCGGCAAATCGAAGCAGCCGCACCCGCGTCCTGGGTGGCGGCTTGGGCTGGTTGAGCTGGTCCCGTAGCGCTGTTGTTCGTTGGCGGGCTTCGCTCAGCCGGGTGGCCACTGAGGGGGGGAGCCGCTGTAGGCCTTGGGCCAGGCGGGCAAGCACCTGCTCTTCGCGTGGATCGGTGTGGTCGTCGATGGCGGCAAGGTCGGCCAACAGACACAGCAGGGATTCCTGCTCATCGCTTGTGAGGCGCCGGAGGGCCTGGATGTCTACGGTGGGATCGTCGTGGGCCGTCATCAACCGAGCGCTGAAGTCCTCGGGGTCGAGTTCGCGCCGCTGTTGGTAGCTGTGGAACCAAGGGTGCTCTGTGAGCACTTCAAGCTCATGGACATCGACCAGCTGATCGGCGAACACCATCTCGGCGATGGCTTCCTGTACTGGGTCTGTCATGGGATCAATCCTCCTTGGCGGCCAGGCCAGGGATCGGCGCCAGCACGTCCTGGAGCTTGAGGTAGTTCACCTTGACGCCGTCATCGAGATCGAGCTCGATGCGTTGTTGGGCCAGGGGCAGCAGAGAATCCTGTTCCCAGGCCTGGCATTCTTTCAGCACCTTGGCGATCTTCTCGGCTTCCTTGCGGGCGGCGGTGCGGTCGCGGGTGGGCAGGGCGTCGTTGAGCTGATCGAGGCCGAGCTGGGCCAGGCGGGCTTCCAGTTTCTGCAGGTAGGGACGGAAGTAGTTATTGAGAACGAGATTGAGTGTGTCTTTGGTGTAGCGGTGCAGGTAGATCAGACATGAAAAACCTTTCTTGGGGCTCTGCACCAGCCAGTAGATCGGGCGTTTTTTGTAGGTTTGCAGGTGATCTTTGTAGAACTCGGTGCAGAAGTATTTGCGGATGTCCTTACCGAGGGACTCCTCGATGAAGCGCAGGTTTTCGGCGAGGCTGCTCTCGGGGAAGGTAACGGCCAGAAACTCACGGGTGCGGGCAACGATGTCATCTTCAAACCACTCGCCATCGAGCACGGGGAGGATGCCGTCGGGGTCGGGATTGAACTGGACTTCGCTGAGGGGCTTGACGACTTTTTCTTCGTAGGCGGCGAGTTGTTCAGATTGGCTGGAGCGTGAGTCGGCCAGGATCAAGCCAGGCTGATCGAGGCTGTAGCGGCCCATTATGCAGCCGGTGGCGTAGGAGAGAAAGGCCGCCACATCCTTGCGCTGATCGGCGCGGGCGAGAGTGATCTGATCCTCAGGTACTTCGGGCTGCAACTCGCCCTCCAGGCCATAGGCAGCAATGAAGAGCCGATTATTCTCCGTCTCAAGATCCTGCATCAGGCGAATAGCGGCTGTACTCCGCGCCTGCCAATTCAGCCAGCTGGTCTCCAACGTGGCGCGATTCACCCGTGAATCTAACAGTGGGTGGGCGCGGAATCCGTGTGAAGTCTCAAAGTTATCCCAGTCGCCCTGCGCAAGCTCGACACATTTTTCAACGATCTTTGAGACATTAGGCAAATTATCTGCGATGGGCAAGGCTTTTACGTCGATAAGCTGTACATGAAGCGTTGGATTCAGCAAAGGTAGCACTGATCTGGCGTATGCCGAATTCAGCAACCCAAGCAACTCCATTCGGTTTCGTTCGGCTGAGACGAAAATCGTCAGCCCGGTAGCGTCAAACGTTGTATTCGGTGGCAGAGATCGAAATGCGGTGCCTGCCGAGGTGACGTCTGTCCAAGTGATCCCTTCGCGGTACCAGAGATCTTCTGGAATAATCCTCGCCACGTGGTTGACTTTATAAAATCTCCTGGCCTCCTCGGACCAGTCGACAACGTGATCAAGATTTCCTGACCACTTTCTGAACGATCCTCCCTTGGCGTAGGCCAACCACTTTTGGCCAATGCCAACCTGTGAACTATTTACTTCCCAACAGAAGCGAACAAATCTTTCGTTATCCGATGTAACGTTCTTGCCTTCGCCATCGGTAAAGCATCTGAGCTTTGCGTATCTAAATGTGGACAGGATGGCCGGGCTTATCCAGTAAGCAATTGGGGCTCCCGGAATTTCAGACAATGCCAGAGTGGTGACCTGATAGCCAGGATACTCTGCCTCATTGGCAAAATTATTCTTGATGGCGATATTGTCCTGAACCTCGCCTTGCTTGAGAAAAAGTCTTCTGTAGACTCCGGCAAATGACTGATCGCCACTCCGCAGCAGCACAAAAGCGCAGCTCCCGAAATCAGCTCCCCACAAACCTCTGCCGTTATGCAAGAGATTCATTATGGAGCTCTCTCGGAGCAGCTTTGCTCGTAGCTTCGAAAAAGTGCTAAGGAACATCCAATTGGGAATAGTGATCATCCCAACCTTTCCTGTCTCATTTGCGAACAGAAGATTTCTGGCAATAAAGCAGCTATACAAGTCTGCCGCTGCTTCTGAATATTCTTTTTTGGCGAATAGCTTCAAGGACTCGTTAAAGTACTTGTTTCCCATGTAAGGGGGATTCGCGACAACCACGTCGTAGCGACGAGCCAAGATCGCCGCCAGTCGCGCCATCACTTCAAGTTGGTGGGGGTCATCCGCAGTAAACAGATCATGGCTCGTTTGCTCCGCCAGGCGGCTCAGCGCCGGTAGTTTTTTGGCAAGAATTCTTGGTACCTGGATCAGCGAGCCAAACGTGGTGGCATGGGCAAACAGCTCCACCAACATCCGCAGATCGGCTCGGCTGACGCCCGCTGCAGGCAGATCCATGCTCTCCGCTAACCGTTCCACGTTCAGCCCCGTACTGTCCTGCAGCGCCATCACGTTCAGCTGGATTCCCCGATCCAGCAGCCGCCGATCGTCCTCGCGGCCCTTCATGAGCAGCGAAAACACCGAGAGCTGTGCGGCCCTGGGGCAGATGTCGAGCCCGTAAAGGTTCTTGGTGAGGATCAGCTCAGGAATGTCGCGCTGCCGATAGCCCCGCTCCAGGTAGATCGCTTTCAGAAGGTCGTAGGCCTCCACCAGGATGTGGCCCGAGCCGCAGGCCGGATCGATCAGAGTGAGTTCTTCTGGATTGAGGCTCTCTGGTGTGATCGCCGCCAGCTGCGCCTGTACCTCAGGAGTCTGCTCTGCAGGCTCGATGTAGAACTCCATCTGGCCCTTGAGCGGGCTGTTTGGATAGGTGGCCAACCAGGTGGCGCCGAGGGAGTTCTGCACCATGTACTTCACGATCCAGTTCGGCGTGAAGAGCTGGGTAGCAGCTGGGATATCTTCGCTTTTGACAACCTTGCCGATCACCTGATCCTTCTTCTCGGAGATGTAGAACTGGTACAGCCAGCCGATGATCTCCACGTCTGCGCAGTCTTCGTCGCTGATCGCACTGCGGAATCCACCAGCGATCGAGCCTTCGCTAAGCAGGTCGTCAGGCAACAGCAACTCACTGGCGTCATCCAGTCCTTCGAACAGTTCAGGAAGCAGCTGGTGATAGGAGCGGCAACTGGCCAGCACCAGCTCCCGATACACCTCCCCCTGCGGATCTGCCCCGGCAACCGCTGGCGGGATCTGGCCATCAAGCAACCTATGCAGGCGTGCTTCGTTGGTGTGGGCCTTGAGCTCCGCGGGCAGGCTGCCGGCTCGCATCAACTTCAGCAGTTCCGGCTGGGTTTCGCCCTCAACAGCCGGCATCAACACCCTGCATCCGAAGGGGTGCCAGCCCTTGGCGTCCAGATAGCGCAGGGCACACAGTCGGTTGAACCAGGTGTATGCCACCTTCTCCTGCAGCTGCTCGCGGTTCTCCCCCTCCTGTTCACGCAGCTCAGCGATCTGCTTGGCGTAGGTGCTGAGAGTGTCGGGCGTCTGGCTGTTGAGCAGCAGATCCAGCTTGCGGCCCACCGCCTCCAGCAGCTGCCGCCGCATTGCCGGAGCAAAGGTCTTCAGGGCAGCGGTGTTGACGGGCATGGCGGTGGGATTGGGTGGAACCAGTCGGGACGGGGTCAGGCAGCTGGCTGCGCCGTCAAGGGCCGGCGCCTGAGTTGGTTGGCAGCAGTTCTGCCGTGAGATCGATCAGGGACTGCGGCAGGTAACCGGCTTCTGCAATGGCCTGGCGGGCCTCGGGCGATAGCGAGGGGGCGATGGCCACCTTCTCCACCTGCCAGGCCTCAAACCGCGGGAAGGCCTTGAGGAAGCGGGCCACATGGCCATCGAAGTTGGCCAGATCCTTCACCAGCGCCAGCTCCGATCGCTTGCAGCTGCCCAGCCGCAGCCGCTGCGAGGGTTCATCGAGGGCCACCAGGTCGATCTCGGTGTCGCGGCTGTCCCACCATCCCTGGGTGCGCGAGCTGAGCGGGAAATCCCCAAGGCCGAGCCGGCTGCGTTCCTCATACAGCTGTCCCACCAGCCGCTCCAGGGCATCCTGCCAGCTGCGCAGGAAGTTGTCGCGGATGGTGTAGTGCCCCTTGCGAGCCTTGGGCTTGGCGAACACTGGCAGGCGCTTCTCCACCATCTCGTAGCGCTCTTCCAACGTCTTGAGGTAGCCGCCCACCTGGCTGCCGATCTCGGGGGCGACCGAATCGGCATTGGCCTGCAGCTCGGCATGGGTGCAGCCCGGATGGCGGGCCACGTACTTGAGCACCAGGTCGTAACGCCCACGGAATTCGCGCAGGAACCAGTTGTCGGCCTCGGTGCGTAGCGGGGAACTGCTGCTGAAGAACATCCGCTCCAGCAGAGAGGCGATGTCGAGGTGGGCGAGGCTGATCGTGTCGGTGAGGCGTTGGTAGAGAGGGGCACTGCGGTCCTCCAGCAACGCCTGCATCCCGGTGTGCAGGGAGCCGAGCACCTGAGGCAGCTCCGCCCGCTTGCGCCTCCTGCCGTAAATGCCCCACCTGGCCATCGCGCTCATAACTTAATTGCGCTTAAGTTGGTAGGCTGGTTCAGTCGTGGCCTGGGTTCTGGGGCCATCACAGGCTGATCTGGTGCCCCGGCTCCCAGGCCTTCAGCCCACGTGCGAGCTGGCTCAACGGCAACGCCAGTAAGATTCTTACCAGTGCTGCTTACCGTTCTGGTCATGCGGATCACCAGCAAGGGGCAAGTCACCATTCCCTTGGGGATCCGCGAGCAGTGCGGCCTCTTGCCCCACACCAGGGTGCGCTTCGTGGTGGAAGGCGGCCGGGTGGTGATCGAAAAGGAGGCCCAGGAGACCTCACCCGGCAGTGAAGGGGTGCAGCGCCTCAGGCGGGCCCGGCTGCGCACTCGACTCAGCACCGATGAACTGCTCGCCCTCACCCGCGGGGAAGAGCAGCCCTGATGGTGTTCGTGGATTCCAATGTGATCCTCGATGTGATCACGGCGGACCCCCGCTGGCTGGCTTGGAGCGAGGAGCAACTCCACCGCTGGCTGGACGTCGGACCGGTACTGATCAATCCGATCGTCTACGCCGAGATCGCCTTCGCCTGCGACACGATCGAGGCCGTGGACGACCTCCTGCCCGCCCATCTCTACGACTACCGCCCCATACCCCGTGAGGCCGCCTTCCTGGCCGCTCGCGCCCACGCCGACTACCGGGCCCGTGGCGGTTCCCGGCAGACCGTGCTGGCGGATTTCCTGATCGGCGCTCATGCCCTGGTGGAGCGCGTTCCCCTGCTCACCCGCGATCGTCGCCGCTACATCCAGGCCTTCCCCGGCCTGAAGCTGACCACACCCTCGACCGGCTGAGCGATTCACAGGCTGATCCGGTGCCCCTGATCCAGCTCGGCTTGGGCGGCTGCGCGCATAGCCTCCAACCACTGCCCCAGCTCCGCCTCGTTCGTGATCTGGCTCAGGAGGCAGTTCACCCTCAGGGCTGAGGCCGCCACCACCGTGATCGGCGCTGCCGTTGATGTGTCCGCCGGGGCTGCCAGCGCCGCCATCCGTTGCAGCTGCTTGGGCACCTCCTCAGCTCGGTAGCGGTTCACCCGCAGCAAGGCTCTTCCGGGCTGGCTCGCAGCCGCCACATCGCTTTTGGCAGCTGCCGTTGCTGCCAGCACCTGATCCTGTTGGCTCGTGTCGAGCTTCTGGAAGTCGGCCGTGGCCTTCAGCCGGCCTTCCTGCTCGCTGATCTGCTCCAGTGCCTTGGCTTTGGCTTCGGCCAGCCGCTCAGCCAGCTGCCGTTGCAGCTCGACTATCGCGCTTTTGGCCTGGGGGATCAGGCCGCCGGCGTAGGGCTTGTCGCTCTCCAGCAGCATCCGCAGCGGTGCCACCTGTTCGGCCGGCAGGTCGGCGAACTCATCGCCGTAGCGGAGTTCAAACGCCCGCACCTCGTCGTACACCGCTTTTTGGTTGCCATTGAGGAACTGTTTCAGGGGAGTGAGCAGGTCTTCCTCGGCATCCAGCCAGCTGTTCTTGAAGGTGCCCAGCTGGTTGAGGAGGTAGCCGTCGTCCTTCCTGGCCATCGCCTCGGCCTGCTCGGCCCAGGGCTTCACCGCTGCCAGGAAGGGATAGCTGGCGGCCTGGGCTGCGATCTCGCGCAGGTCCTGGGCCTCCTCACGCATGGCCATCCGGAAGGCTTCGCAGGTGCTGCGGGCATCGGTGCCGATGCTCTGCACGTTGAACAGCTCCTGGTGGAAGCGCTTCAGCGCATTCACCGTGCTCGTATCGAACTGCTCCTGCTTGCGCACGCTCACACCCCCCAGCCGGCGGCTGTTGGTGAGCGCTTCGATCACCTCCACGCTGCTGAGCAGCTCCTTCTCCCGCAGCTCCAGCTTCCCGAGCCGGTACAGCCGGGCGATGAAGGTGAGCGTGGCCCAGTTGCTCCAGCCATAGGGCCGCGCCTCAAACTTGCGCACCAGCTCTTCTGCACTGAGCCGCTCGCCCAGCTTCTGTTGTCGCTCCACATCCACCAGCACTTCCTGCTCCGCTTCCGAGAGCTGGATCGCCGATCCCTCCAAGAGGTCGTCCTGCTCCCTCACCACCTGGGCCACGGTGGCTTCGCTGAAGTTGCCGCGAGTCATCTTCAGCTTGGGGAAGGCCGAGCGGATCAGCTCCTGGTAGGCCTTGCTGAAACGGGTCTTGGGGTCGCCTTCGCCCACTGAAAGGGTCTGGCCGTTCACAACCAAGGGGGCGGTGCGCAGGAGCTCCTCGGCTTGGCGGGTGATCTCCTGGCGCCGGGCACTGTTCTGCTTGGCGCGCACCGCCAGGATCGCGTTCAGCGCTTCGTCTTCGCTGCCGCTGTTCTGGCGGATGTAGAGGTCGGTCTTGAGGTGGCTGCGGATCTGATCGAGCAGCCGGTCCTTCGCCGGCAGGATCGCCATCAGCTCGGTGCCGCCCATGTTGCGGCTGTGGAGGATCCCCTCACTGCCGTAGTTGGGGTGCTCCGGCGTCACCAGGTTCACCACCACGTCGCTCTCCTTGCCCTTGATCAGGCCGTCATCGATCTTCTGGGAGAAGGGGTAGTCGTTGCCGTTGTCTTCGAAGCGGATCTTGTTGCTGCGCAACACGTCGTCGAACACCACACCGTGCAGGGTCTTGACCACCACCGAATCCGACACCTCCACCCGCTTGATCTCCTGCTCCACATCCTTTTCCTTGTCGGTGAGGAACTCGTACACCTCGCCGCTGCGCTGCAGATAGCTCTGGCTCTCCAGGTTGATCAGGGCCTCCTTCACTGCCTGCTCATGGGCCCGGATGTCGAAGTTGGGCTCATTGATCAGCAGGATGGCGATATTGCGCGCTGTGCTCTTGAACTGGGGCACCCACTTGAGCAGGAACAGGGCCTTGAGGATGCGCAGCTCCAGCTCCCCCAGCTGGTTCTGGGCCGTCACCATCGTCTGCTGCTTGTCGGCCCGGATCACGTCACGGATACCGTCGTACAGCTGATCGAAACTGGCCAGGCGGCCCACCGGCAGCTCCTTGATCGCCTTGGCCACCTCCTGGAACACCGAGAGCATCGAGCGCTCGCCCACGGCCATGTTGCGGCCCTCAAAGATGCTGTGGGTCGCCAGGCTCTGGATCGCCTGCTGGAACAGGCTCAGCTGATAGGGGTGGAAGGGGTACAGCCCGCAGAAGCCCTGGCAGTCCAGCCACCCTTTGAGCTGAATCGAGCCATCCCCGAAGCGGAACAGGGTGGTGAAGTTCTCCTTCTCCTGCTCGTAGATTCCGATCAGCTGTTCCGGCTCATCCGGCGTCTTGGCCAGCAGGCGCCGCTGGATCACCTCCTGGACATCGGCACTGGCCAGGGTCAGCTTGGTTTTAAAGCGGCCCTGAATCTTGCTCAGGTCGTCGGCCTGCTCAAACTTCACCTGGCCCAGGATTCCCTCCAGGTCGGCCTGGGAGGTGATGAACACCGTGGCCCGCCCATCGGTGGCGGTGGCCAGGCTCTCCACCACGGTCTGCAGGTTGAGCAGGCGGCTGCGCTCCTGGCCGATGAACTGACCCGCCTCATCCACGAAGAAGTTGAGCCGGAAGCCGGGGGGCTGGCTGTCGAGGTACTCCTTCACCCGGCCGGCGAAGCCCTCGATCGAGAGGCGGTAGCTGTCCTTGGCGTCATTGATCACCTTGATGGCGTCGTCTTCGCTGCCGCCGAACTGCTCGGCATAGGCCTTGGCGAAGCTGCGTTTGGTGACGGTGGCCACGGCGTCGCGGTCGTGGGTCCAGCTGCGGCCGTTCACCCGCTCGTAGGTCTGCTTGAAGTCCTCGAACTGGCCGCGCTTGTCCAGGTCGTGCTCGAACTGGGCCACGTAACCCTGGTTGCCGTAGTAGCCCTGCAGCTCGTTCAACACCTTCATGAACACCTCCAGAATCGGTGCCTCGTGGGTGCCGCCGATGCCATCGAACTTCTGATCGATGTTGAACAGCAGGCTGCGCGCAGGGATCGCCGCCGCCTTCTTGAGGTCGGCGCGGATGATCTCGTCCTCCACCTTCGGCAGCAGGATCTCCACCGGCCGGGTGTCCTGCGCGCCCACCCTCTTCTCGCTGTCGAGCATCAGCGAAAGCATCTTCAGCAGGTGCGACTTGCCCGAGCCAAAGAACCCCGAGATCCACACGCCATTGGCGGTGGGGTTGTGCAGGTAGGCGTCGGTGAAGGCCCCCAGCCCCTTGCTCACCTCCCGGGTCACCACGTACTCATCGAGTTCGATCTGGAGATGCCGCTCGTCGTCGGCCTTGATCACCCCGTCGATCGGGCGATCCACCGGTTTGGCGAAGAGCTCCTGGATGGTGTGGGCAGTCATGAGCTCTTGATGGCGAAGTAGGCGAGGTTGGTGGCGCGGTAATGCGGGTTTTCGATCTTGCTGGCCGTCGTGGTGCCAAACAGGCGCAGGTAGGAGCCGCCGTCGGCGTCCTGGGAGTACTCGCCGGGGAAGAAGATCACCACCGGGTGCCGCACCATCGCCGGCTGCAGGGCCTCAAGGATGGTGTGGGTGCGCAGGAACGGGTACACCCGCCCTGAGCCGGTGATCAGGCTGATCTGGGTGTCATCCCCCAGCGCCTCCATCAGCTTCGGCACCAGCGCCGATGTGGGCTCGGCCACGTTCTGCAGGGTGTCGAACAGGTCGCTCTTGCTCCAGCTGGCCTCCTCCTGCAGCACCACATCGAGGTAGCCCTTGGCCTCAAGAAGCTGCAGCACCAGCTCAAAAAGATCCACGTGCTTCACCCGCAGCCCCTGCTTACGCAGAAACTGCTCGGCGCCCTTCACCACCACGCGCAGCTGGTCTTCGTCAGCCGGGCTGTAGGTCTGAATGAAGATCGGCACCTCCTTGGCCACCCCCCGCATCTCCAGGAACTCGGGGCGAGTGAGCACCTGCTGCAGGCGTTTATCGAGACCGGTGACGCTGCTGTTCATGCCGTTATCCGTTGCGCACGGCGTACCGGCTTGGCTGCCGGTTTGACCGTCGGCGCTGGACTGAGCAGAAAGCCACCCAGTAGCGCCGGGCCTTCCTGCTCCACCAGCCCATGGGCCTTCGGTGAGAGCTGGGGACGCTGCACCGTGCCGAGCGTTCCTCCCTTGCCGGCTTTCCCTGCCAACAGGCCTGCATCACGCAGCATGTGCAGGAGGGTGGAGCGGATCTTCTGCTGGGAGGAAGGAGACAGAGCTGCCACCTCGGGGTGTGCACGTTCGCAGGCCTCGTAGAAGCCGGCCATGTCGGAGCGACGCAGAACTGGATCGAGGCTGCTGAGCTTCTTTGCCAGGACTTCGTGGGTCAGGTCGAGTGCGATCGTGATCCGCTTGAGCACGGCCAGCCAGGCCATGGCGTTGCGCTCATCGCTGCTGCCCCGCGCCAGCAGCTCGAGTTGAGATGGGTTGAGCTGTTGCAACCGCTGCCGCAGTTCGGACTCCAGCCGCTTGGCCGTGCTGGCCGAACGCGCCTGGAGGGCATTCCGCTCCAGCACAACCGCCTTGGTCTTGCGCCAGTCCCCCTGCTCTAGGTGAACCTGGGCGATCAGGCTGGCCAGTTCGGGCCTCAAGCTGGCGGCGGTGAAGCTGAGGCAGTAGCGGCTCGCCTGTTCGGCGGTGCGGGCCAAGGCGATCAGCATCAGGCTTCGACGCAATCCTGGCACCGGGATGGGGGGCTTGGGGGTCAAGGGGTGTGGCGCCCTGGGCTATCCATGGCCCGGAAGCTAGGGGTCCTGGCCACCTTCATGCCTCCCCCACGTGCGAAACAGCAGAGCGGGGTGAAGTCAATGCAGAGGCTGCAGGAAGCGATCGCGTCAACGAACCATCCGGGTGCCGCATCTCCCCACCCCTGCCACCCTGGGGCCTCCCGCCGGCCCGCCTTGATCCCTCCCCAGAAGCAGATGACCGGCATGCTCGGCCATCCGGTGGCCGAGAACCCGATCGATCGGATGTTCGATGCGGTGTATGCCCACCACGGGCTGTGCTGGCAGTTCTGGAAGAACGACATCGCCAACACTGCGGACCTGGCCCTGGCGGTGCGGGCCCTGGTGCCCCTGGGCTACAGCGGCATGGCCATCACCGTGCCCTACAAGGTGGCGGTGCTGCCCCTGCTCGATGAGGTCGATGACGACGTGCGGGCCATCGGCGCCGCCAACTACCTCACCATCGAGGCGGGCCGCCTGATCGGCCACAACAACGACGGCAAGGGGGTGGTGAAGGCGATCGAGAAGCTGGCGCCCCTGGCGGGCCGGCGGGTGGTGATGCTCGGGGCCGGCGGTGCCGGCCGGGCGATGGCGGTGGAGATGGCCTGGGCCGGCGCGGCCCACCTCACCCTGATCACCCGGCGGCAGGAGCAGGGCCAGGAGGTGGCCGACACCGTCACCCGCGCCTCCGGCGTGCCGGCGGTGTGGCAGCCCTGGCAGGGGGAGGTGGTGGTGCCGGCGGGCACCAACCTGCTGATGAACGCCACCCACCTGGGCTGCGCGCCGGAGCTGGAGCCCGTGCCCGTCCGCTGGGACACGGTGGATCCGGCCTGTGTGGTGGTGGATGTGATCACCAACCCTCGCATCACCCCCTTCCTGGCCACGGCCCGCAGCCACGGCTGCCCGGTGGTGGATGGCGTCGAGATGCTGGTGCAGCTGGCCAAGCAGATCTTCGAGCAGTGGACCGGCGTCACCCCAGAGGAGGAGGTGTTCCAGCGCGCCGTGTCCGAGGCCCTGGGGGAGTGAATCCGGCCGTGCCCGCCCTGTCGCCGGGGCGGACCTGAGGGCCCTTACGTTGTCCGCCGTTCCCTGTGACATCCCCATGACCCGGGTTGTGCCTGCCGCCGCCCTGCTTGCCCTCGGCCTCCTGGCCGGCTGCGGTCGCCCCGACGGCCGGGCCCTGCAGACGATCGCCTGCCAGCAGGTGGCCAGCACCATCGACCTCCAGTCGGTGGGCCAGATCGATGCCCTGCGCAAGGCCCTCGGCCTGGCACCGGGCGTCGATCCGATCGGCACCTGTCGCGAGCTCGGCGTCACCATGGAGCCCGCGGCCTCGGGGGCCAGCGGAGCCGGCGGCTCCGGGGGCGAGGCCGAAGAGGGCGAGGAGGCCGAGGGCGGCGAGTGAGCGTCCGGGGCGGCGCGTGAGCCCGGCTGGGCCCGCCCCGCCAGCGGCTCGTCGAGCAACTCCGCTGACGACCCTGGCGGGACACGAGAGCTAGGCCGCCTGCAGCACCCGCCAGCGGCCCCGCAGCACCTGCCGCAGCGCCGCCATCGCCTGCTCGTTCCGCTCAATCGCGGCGATCTCCGCGATGTCAGGTTCGCCACTCTCCGGCAACCAGCCCAGCCAGGGCAGGCCATCGCGGCGCCTTTCCGTGGGCTGCCAGTCGCCGCCCACCTGCACCAGCCCCGCCAGGGGCACCCGCCAGCGCTCCAGCAGGGCGGCGCCGGCCGCCGGCAGCCCCGTGTCCAGCTGCTCGCCGCGCACCACCAGCAGGCAGGGCTGGCGCCAGGCCCCGAGCGCCTCGGCCCAGCTGCCGCCCCGCTCCAGCGGCAGGCCGGGGTCGACGGACAGGGCCGCCAGCCACGGGCCCGTCGCCGCCCCCGTCAGGGCCGCCAGGCCGGCATCGGGGTCGCCGGCGCCGGCCAGCTGCCGCACGGCCACGCCCTCGGCGGCGGCCAGCCGCGCCGCCACCGCCGCCAGGCCCTCCAGCTCCTGCTGGCGCCCCAGGCCCACGAGCAGCAGGCCGCCCTTCGGCCCCGCGCCGAACCCTGAAACCGACATGGTTGTTTGCACTGTCTGGGCCGGCTCGCTTCTACCATCGTGCTGCGAAGCATCGCCGCCTGCGCCCTTGTCCACTTTCTCGACCGCTGAACGGGTGGAGCAGAGCGGGCACCCGCCCCTCACCAGCCATGACCCCCGGCGGCTGCGGCTGTTCTGCGGCAATGCCAACCCCGATCTGGCCCGGGAGATCGGCGCCTATCTCGGCGTTCCCGACGGCCCGCGGGTGATCAAGCGCTTCGCTGACGGCGAGGTCTACATCCAGATCCAGGAGTCGATCCGCGGCTGCGACGTCTTCCTGATCCAGCCCACCTGCGCTCCGGTGAACGATCACCTGATGGAGCTGATGATCATGGTGGACGCCTGCCGTCGGGCTTCGGCGCGCCAGATCACCGCCGTCATCCCCTACTACGGCTACGCCCGCGCCGACCGCAAGACCGCCGGCCGCGAATCGATCACCGCCAAGCTGGTGGCCAACCTGCTGGTCAAATCCGGCGTCGAGCGGGTGCTGGCCATGGACCTGCACTCCTCCCAGATCCAGGGCTACTTCGACATCCCCTGCGACCACATCTACGGCTCCCCCGTGCTGGTCGACTACCTCGCCACCCGCGATCTCGGTGAGGTGGTGGTGGTTTCCCCCGACGTGGGCGGCGTGGCCCGGGCCCGGGCCTTCGCTAAGCAGATGAAGGATGCGCCCCTGGCCATCATCGACAAGCGCCGCTCCGGCCACAACGTGGCCGAGAGCCTCACCGTGATCGGCGATGTGGCCGGCAAGACGGCGATCCTGATCGACGACATGATCGACACCGGCGGCACCATCTGCCAGGGAGCCCGGCTGCTGCGGGCCCGCGGCGCCGCCCGGGTGCTGGCCTGCGCCACCCATGCCGTGTTCTCCCCCCCGGCCATCGAGCGCCTTTCCGAGCCGGGCCTGTTCGAGGAGGTGGTGGTCACCAACAGCATCCCCCTGGGCCCGGATCTCCACTTCCCCCAGCTGCGGGTGCTGTCGGTGGCCAACATGCTCGGTGAAGCCATCTGGCGCATCCACCAGGAGAGCTCGGTCAGCTCGATGTTCCGCTGAGCGGCCCCGCCATGGTCGCTCCCGAACCACCCGTCCGTCGGGTGCCCCTGAAGCGCTTCGCCCACCTCAAGCGCCACCTGCCGGTGCCCCTCACCGTGCTGGTCACAACCGTGCTGGCCCTCACCGTGGGAGCGCCCGCTCTTGCCGTCCCCCAGGGCCGCCTGCCGAAGAGCTTCGAGCGCCGCGTCGGGGTGTGGCTCACCAACAGCCCCAGCCCCCTCTACTACGACGCGACCCGCATCGAGACCGCCGTGGCGCAGCTCGATGCCGCCGGCTTCAACACCCTCTACCCCAACGTCTGGAGCCGGGGTGCCACCTTCCACCGCAGCCGCTGGGCGCCGCTGGAGCCGGCCCTGGCCCGCTCCAATCCCGGCCTCGACCCCATCTGCCGCTTCACCAAGGCCGCCCATCGCCGCGGCATGCAGGTGATCCCCTGGTTCGAGTACGGCCTGATGGAGCCGGCCGATGCGGAGGTCGTTGAGCGGAACCCGGAATGGGTGCTGCGCCGCTCCGACGGCAGCGCCCTCTACGCCATGCATGGCGCCAACCTCAAGACCTCCCCGCTCAGGGACCTGCGGGTGTGGCTGAATCCGGCCCACCCCGGGGTGCGGGCCCGCTTCATCGGACTGATCAAGGAGATCGTCCAGCGCTGCGGCGTGGACGGCATCCAGCTCGACGACCACTTCGCCTGGCCGGTGGAGCTGGGCTACGACCCCTACACCCGCGCCCTCTACCTGGCGGACACCGGCCGGGAGCCGCCCACCAACTTCAACGACCGCTACTGGATGAAGTGGCGCCGCCAGCAGCTCACCGCCCTGCTGCGGGAACTGCGGGCCACCCTGCAGGAGGTGGGCGGTCCGCGGCGCACGGTGATCAGCCTCTCGCCCGGCCCCTTCCGCTTCGCCTACAACCACTGGCTGCAGGACTGGGAGCTCTGGGCCCTGGGCGAACTGGTCGACGACCTGATCGTCCAGAACTACGCCTACTCAGTGAAGGGGTTCGCCCGCGACCTCGACCAGCCGGCGCTGGTGAAGGCCCGCCGCTGGGGCATGCCCGTGGAGATCGGCATCCTCTCCGGCTTCGGCGGCCGCACCCCCGACATGGCCACCCTGGAGCAGAAGGTGCGTCTCTCCGCCGCCCGGGGCCACGGGGTGATCTTCTTCTACTGGGAGGGGCTCTGGGGCCAGCACGCCGGTCCGGAGGGGGCCGCCTTCCGCCAGGCCGCCTTCCGGCGCCTCAACCGCGAGGTGTTCGGCGGCCGCTAGCCGTCCCCGCCGGCCGCTCCAAGGCATTGGCCCACCACCTCACGGGTGTTGGTGGAGAGCTCGGCGGCCGCCAGCCCCTCCAGGGCCTGCCGCATCCGCTGCCGCCGGTCGGGGCTGTAGCTCTGCCAGCGGCTGAACACCTTGGCCATGCGCGAGGCCGTGATCGGGTTGCGCTGGTCGAGGGCGGCGATCTGGCCGGCCATGAAGCGGTAGCCGCTGCCGTCGGCGGCATGGAACACCGGCGGATTGCCCGCCAGCCCCCCCAGCACCGCCCGCACCGCGTTGGGCGCCGCCGGATCGAAGCGGGGATGGTCGAGCAGCCGCTGCACCCGCTCCAGCCCATCGGCGAACGGGGCGGACGCCTCCAGGGCGAACCAGGAATCGAGGATCACCGGCTTGTCCTCCCAGCGGGCGTAGAAGGCGTCCACCGCCTCCTGGCGGGCAGGAATCGGATGGTCCTGAAGCGCCCGCAGGCCCGCCCGGGCCAGGGTCATCGAGGGGCCATCCACCACCGCGCGGGCCGCCGCGATCGCCGCCGGTGACCCGGCCGCCACCCGCCAGCTCCAGATCGAGCCCGTCAGCATCCGGTCGCCCACCCCCTCGGGCCACGCCAACGACCACTGGGCGCTGACCCGCTCCAGGGCCCGCTCCAGGGGGTCGGCCAGGGCCTCCCCGAAGCGGCGGCGCAGGGCCTGCAGGGCGGCGAACAGGGCCGGCGGATCGGGCTCCGGCGCGCCATCCTCCAGTTCGGCCAGGCCCGGCAGGGCGAGCAGCACGCTGCGGCTGGCCTCCGAGAGGGAGGGATCGGCCAGGATCCGCCCGAAGGCGTCGATCAGGGCGTCCTCCAGCCCCCCATCCACCCGGCCGGCGGCCCGGCGCAGCAGGGCGCGGCGCAGCAGCACCTGGCCCGCGTCCCAGCGGGCGAAGGGGTCGCTGTCGGCGGCCAGCAGGTGCACCAGCTCGCTGGAGGGACGCCCCAAGGCCATTTTCACCGGCGCCGAGAACTGGCGCAGCAGGGAGAGGGCCGGTGGCGGCGCCTGGGCCGGCAGCCCCTCGAAGCGGAACACCTGCTCCTCCTGATCGATCAGCAGCAGCCGGGTGCCCGCCCCCCAGCGGCGGCCCAGCAGGGGCGCCGCGCCATGGTCCGGGTCCTCGGCCACCAGCCGCATCGGCAGGGGCTGGCCCGCCTGGCCCACCAGGCCCACGGCCAGGGGGATCACCAGGGGCTGCTTGTGGGGCTGGCCCGGGGTGGGCGGGGTGGACTGGCGCACGAACAGCTCCAGGGTCCCCGCCGCCTTGTTCCAGCGGCGCCGGATCCGCAGCACCGGCGTGCCCGCCTGGTGGTACCAGCGGCGGAACTGCCCGAAATCGAAGGGCGGCAGGCGGCAGCTGTCGTCCAGTTCGCCGGCGGCATCCTGCATCGCCTGCACGAAGTCCTCGCAGGTGGCGGCGGTGCCGTCGTGGCGCTCCACGTACAGCGCCATACCCCGCTGGAAGGTCTCCTCCCCCAGCAGGGTGTGCAGCACCCGGATCACCTCCGATCCCTTTTCGTAGATCGTGGTGGTATAGAAATTATCGATCGCCTGGTACTGGTCCGGCTGCACCGGATGGGCCGTCGGCCCCGCATCCTCCCGGAACTGGGTGTTGCGCAGCATCGCCACGTTCTCGATCCGGTTGAGCGCATGGCCATGCAGATCGGCCGAGAAGCTCTGATCCCGGAAGACGGTGAGGCCCTCCTTCAGCGAGAGCTGGAACCAGTCGCGGCAGGTGATGCGGTTGCCCGTCCAGTTGTGGAAGTACTCATGGGCGATCACACTTTCGATCCGCTCCAGCTCGCCATCGGTGGCCGTGGCGGCATCAGCCAGCACCAGCTTGGAATTGAAGATGTTGAGGCTCTTGTTCTCCATCGCGCCCATGTTGAAGTGGCGCACCGCAACGATGTTGTATTCGTCGAGGTCGTAGGCCAGGCCATAGACGCGCTCGTCCCACTCCATCGCCCGCTTCAGGGACGCCATGGCGTGGGCGGTGAAGGGGGCATCGCCCGGCTCCACGTGCAGACGCAGCTGCACGGTGCGGCCGTCAGCGGTGAGGAACGCGTCGCGCACCTCCTCCAGCCGGCCCGCCACCAGGGCGAACAGATAGGAGGGCTTGGGGAAGGGGTCGTCCCAGACGGCGTAGTGACGGGCTTCTCCGCCTGTCCCGGGCGGCAGGTCGCCGGCCTCGATGCCGTTGCCGTTGGAGAGCAGCACCGGGCAGCTGTCCCGGTCGGCCTCGATCCGCACCCGGAAGCGGCTCAGCAGGTCGGGGCGATCCGGGTGGTAAGTGATGCGGCGGAAGCCCTCCGCCTCGCACTGGGTGGTGACCATCCCCCCGCTCACATACAGCCCCTCGAGGCTGGTGTTGGCCCGCGGATCGAGCCACACCGTGCTGGTGAGCACGAACGGCCGTTGGGGCGGCTGCAGCACCAGCAGGCGGTCGTCCTCCAGCCGATAGGCCTCGGGGGGCAGGGGCACGCCATCGAGCGCCAGGGCCCGCAGCTCCAGATCCACCCCCCGCAACTCCAGCGGCTCAGCCGCCACCTCCGGCCCCTCCGGCGCGCCGGGCCTGGGCAGGAACGCCAGCCGCGCCTCCACCAGGGCATGGTCGGCGAACAGGCGCACCGTCAGGTCGGTGCGCTCCAGCAGGTAGGGCGCCGGACGGTAGTCGGCGAGGCGGACGATGGTCATCCCAGGCTTACCTGGGGGCCGCCGGAGTGGCAGGAGCCGGGGCCCCAGGCCGGGCCGCGCCCTGCTGCTTGATGGCGTCCTGAACCTTCTTCATGACGTCGGCCGGCACCTCCTTGGGGCAGATCTCGGCGGCACCGAGCACGGCCGAGTTGATGGCGCCGCGGCGCAGCTCCTCGATGGTGAGGGCCTTGGTGCCCACCTGCTGGATCTCGCCCTTGTGCTGGCCGAGGATCAGCTGGGCGATGGTTTCGCCGGCGATGCCCACCGATTTCTCGAAGTCGACGCCGGCGGCGCGGGAGATGCAGACGTTCACGGCGCCGATGCGGGTGTAGAGCCCCATCTCGGCGGGGGTGGCCGGTGCCGCCTGGGCGGCCAGAGGTGCCAGCAGCAGCGGCATGGCGACCAGGGGCGCCAGCAGCGGCCGGGAGCGGCGGAGCAGGAGAGACAAGGGGTAGGGGATCCGTGAACCACCATCGTGCTGCATCGCAGCAGCCGCCACACCCGCCGCTGAGACCGCTCCGCGAGGCGGCCCAGTCGCCGGGGCCCCGGCCCTGACAGCGATTAACCGATCGGCTCTCCCGCCGCCTCCAGCCGGATCTCGTGGTGGTGCTCCACCAGCTCGAGGCTGCCGTGGCGCCAGGTGTGGATCGAGCGGGAACGGTAGCGGTCCTGGTCCACCAGGCGGATCTGTTCCAGCACTTCCCAGTCGTCGTAATGCGACTGGAACGCCATGGTGTGCTCATCGATCTGGCGGATCTGGCTGACCGTGGGGGCCCCCGCCAGGTAGCCGCAGCTGCGGCGCAGCTGGTGACCGCACAGCCAGGCCTCCATCGTGCCCTCGGGCCGGTAGTCGGGCTTGGTGTCGAAGAACGGCTGGTGGCCCTCCGCCCACCAGGTGAACCGGTAGCCCTCATCCCCGTCCACCAGTTCGCGGTGGACCTCGATGCGCAGGTTCATGTCCACCCGCAGCACCGCGTCGTCCTCGGTGAAGAAATAGGTGCGGCGCGAGCGCCAGAGCCCCAGGTTGCGGGCGAACCAGCGCCGCAGGCTGGTGTCGAGGCGGATGCGGCTCTGCACGGCAGGAACCCTGGAGAGACCGGGCTGGGTCGGTGTGGTCATGGCGGGCCCACCCAGGCGTACGGACGCGATCCCTGAAGTGCTAGCGACGTTTCCGGGTTCTGCCCAAAACCCCATAAGGTTGGGGGCGTTGCCGCATCCCTGCCTTTGCCGGTCCTGGGGGAGCCCGATTTCCCGCCCTTGCCGTCGTCGCCGTCGCCGCCGCCCCCGGCGGTGGCCGAGGCCGGCCCCGTCACCGGTGAGGCCCAGAAACCGCTCAAGCTGCTGCTGGTGGCGGCCCGCCATCACATGGCCTCCGCCGACCTGCGGGCCCTGCTGGCCTTCCTGCAATCAGAGGACTGCACCTGCAAGGTCTCCCTCCAGGTGGCCGATCCGGCCGACCATCCCGAGCTGCTGGAACTGCACCGGCTGGTGGCCACCCCGGCCCTGATCAAGCTCGATCCCCTGCCCAAGCAGGTCTTCGCCGGCAACACCCTGGCCCAGCAGCTGCGCATCTGGCTGCCCCGCTGGCAGCAGATGGAGGTGGTCACCACCCTGGGGCTCAGCCTGCGGCCGGCGGAGATGGATGGCAGCCGCAGCCAGCGGGAGGTGCAGCTCGAGGACCAGCTGCTGGTGCTGCGTCAGGAGAACGAAACCCTGATCGAGCGGCTGGGCGTCCAGGAACGGCTGCTGCGCATGGTGGCCCACGAGCTGCGCACCCCCCTCACCGCCGCCAAGCTGGCCCTTCAGAGCCATGCCCTGGGCCAGATCGACGAGAGCCGCTTCCGCGACGTGCTCAACCGCCGGCTCGATGACATCGAGGCCCTCTCCCGGGACCTGCTGGAGGTGGGCACCACCCGCTGGGAGGCCCTGTTCAACCCCCAGCGCCTGGACCTGAGCCAGGTGGCCGCCGAGGCCATCCTGGAGCTGGAGAAGCTCTGGGTGGGCCGGGGGCTGCAGCTGGTCACCGACATCCCCGCCGACCTGCCCGACGTCCACGCCGACCAGCGGCGCATGCGCCAGGTGTTCCTCAACCTGCTGGAGAACGCCCTCAAGTTCACCCCCGACGGCGGCAAGGTGAGCCTCAGCCTCATGCACCGCACCAGCCAGTGGGTGCAGGTGAGCATCTGCGACAGCGGCCCGGGGATTCCCCGTGAGGAGCAGCACCGCATCTTCCAGGACCGGGTGCGGCTGCCCCAGACCTCCGGCACCACCTCCGGCTTCGGCGTGGGCCTGTCGGTGTGCCGCCGCATCGCGGAGGTGCATGGCGGCCGCATCTGGGTGGTGTCCGAGCCGGGTGAGGGCGCCTGCTTCAACTTCACCGTGCCGGTCTGGACCGGCCAGAGCTCCCCGGAACCGGACCGTTCCGCCCCCGGTCGGCCCGCCGCCGAGGACCTTCCTTGACGAAGGGTCCCTCCGGCCCGTAGCGTCCAGCACATCAGATCGGCGCTGAGCCGGCTGTGGCCTCGCCCCCATCGTCTAGAGGCCTAGGACACCTCCCTTTCACGGAGGCGACAGGGGTTCGAATCCCCTTGGGGGTATGCATCGGTTCCGGGCTCGGGGCGGTTTCGTCCTGACCCGCGCCACTTTTTTAGAGCTGCTGTTCAGCAGCTTGCACGCCATGCCGTTGGCAGGAGGGCCGTATGGGGAAGAGCCTCAGAGCAGCTGGGCGCGGCGCTGGGCTTCCCGCTGCACACCCCGCAGGTTGCTGGCCAGATCCTCCTTCAGCCGCTGCTCGATCAGGCCGATCGGCATGCCCGGCTTGCCCTGGACGGTGAGGTCGTAGAGGAGCCAGGTGCTGGTGGCGTCGACGCCCACCTGCCAGATGCCCTGGAAGCAGCGGAAATCGCCCTCCAGCATCCGGAAGGCCAGGCGCCCCTGCTCGGGTTCCTCGCTGAGCTCCAGCTGGACACGGGCACTGAAGCGCAGACCGCAGAACTGCTGGGTGCCCACCTGCTCCAGGGCCACCAGGTTGCCGCGGCGCCAGAGCTGGCGGGAGCTGGCGAGATTGGGAATGAAACGGTCGAGGTGGTCGTAGTCGGTGAGCACCGCCCAGATCCACTCCGGGGCGAGATCGAGGCGCAGCTGCACCGCCAGGCGCCGGGTGCCCTGGGGGAGACGCTCCATCTCCTGCTGAATCGTGTCGAGGGCGCAACTGGCCTCTCTGGCGACCATGGCCTCGGTTGACGGGAGGTGCACGGGGCTGGGAAACGACGCCAGAAGCTGTGCCAAGACGGATCGGAGCTCGCTCGGGGCTTGCGTGAGGGTGGCAGCGGTCGGCACCGGGAATGGTGCGACGGAACACAAACTAACCGGTGTGTCCGGATTCCGGTCAACGAATCCGCACCGAGGGGGTGTGGGGCGAGTTCTCTATGATCGGCCCGATTTTCGGCTCCGACGCCCGCATGCGTGTTTCCACCGGCAAGGCCACCCAGTCCGACGGCCGCATGTTCACGGTTGTGGTCGAAGGCTTCGGCGTCGGCGTGCAGCGGCGGGCCGAGCGCCGGATCACCGTGCCCTTCCCCCAGCTGCAGCGCCTGATGCAGACCATCGCCCAGCAGGGCGGTCGCATCAAGGCCGTGACCGCCGAGGAGGTGCCCGAGGGCCCCCCCACCCCAGTCGCCGGTGACGCAGCGGTCTCCGACGCCCCGGCCGCCACCCCCACCCCCGCCAAGAAAGCCCCCGTGAGCCACGCCGACGTCCCGGTCAACCTCTACAAGCCGAAGGATCCGTTCATCGGCACCGTCCTCGACAACTACAGCCTCCTGGCCGAAGGGGCCATCGGCCGGGTGAACCACATCACCTTCGACCTCTCGGAAGGCAACCTCCACTACGTCGAGGGCCAGAGCATCGGCATCATTCCCGATGGCGAGGACGCCAACGGCAAGCCCCACAAGCTGCGTCTGTACTCGATCGCCAGCACCCGCCACGGCGATAACTGCGAGGGCGGCACCGTCTCCCTCTGCGTCCGCCAGCTCCAGTACGAGAAGGACGGCACCACCATCAACGGGGTCTGCTCCACCTTCCTGTGCGACATCGAGCCCGGCGCCAAGGTGAAGATCACCGGCCCGGTGGGCAAGGAGATGCTCCTTCCCCCCGATGAGGATGCCAACATCATCATGCTGGCCACCGGCACCGGCATCGCTCCGATGCGCGCCTACCTGCGCCGCATGTTCGAGCCGGGCGAGCGCGCCAAGAACCCCGAATACCAGTTCCGCGGCAAGGCCTGGCTGATCATGGGGGTTCCCAAGACCCCCAACCTCCTCTACGAGGACGACTTCCAGCGCTACCTGGCCGAGTACCCGGAGAACTTCCGCTACACCAAGGCCATCAGCCGCGAGCAGCAGAACCCCAGCGGCGGCCGGATGTACATCCAGGACCGGGTCACCGAGCACGCCGATGAGATCTTCTCCCTGATCGAAGATCCCAGGACCCACGTCTACATGTGCGGTCTGCGCGGCATGGAGCCCGGCATCGACGAGGCCATGACCGCCGCCGCCGCCGCCAAGGGCCTCGACTGGAGCGAGCTGCGGCCCCAGCTCAAGAAAGCCGACCGCTGGCACGTGGAGACCTACTGAACCCCACGCCCCCAAGGGGCCGTCGACCCAGGGCCCGCCACCGGCGGGCCTTTTTCATGGGGGACGATCCGAGAATGCACACACCGGCAGGGTCCCTGTGGCGGCGATGCAGCGGGAGGCCTGCGCCGCCGTTAAACCAGGGGTGACCGGACGCCCTCCCCATGACCGCCATCCTCACCAACCCGCTGCGGGTGGGCCTGCGCCAGGAGCGGGTGATCTCGCCCCAGTGCATCGTCATCTTCGGGGCCAGCGGTGATCTCACCCACCGCAAGCTGATCCCGGCGCTGTTCGAGCTGTTCCGCCAGCGACGCCTTCCCAGCGAGTTCGCCGTGCTCGGCTGCGCCCGAAGGCCCTGGAGCGATGAGGAGTTCCGCGAAAAGATGGGCGCCGCCCTGGCCGATGAGATCGCCTCCCATCGCACCGCCTGGGAGCAGTTCGCCCAGGGTCTCTTCTACGAGCCGGTCGACCTGCAGCAGCCCGAGCACCTGGTGCGCCTCGGCCAGCGGCTGGAGAGCATCGACCGGCTGCGGGCCACCCGGGGCAACCGCACCTTCTACCTCTCGGTCTCGCCGGAGTTCTACGGCAGCGGCTGCCGCGCCCTGGCCGGTGCCGGCCTGCTGGCCGATGCCGAGCGCAGCCGGGTGGTGATCGAAAAGCCCTTCGGCCGCGATTACGCCAGCGCCCAGGCCCTCAACAAGGTGGTGCAGGCCTGTGCCAAGGAAAGCCAGGTGTTCCGCATCGACCATTACCTGGGCAAGGAAACGGTCCAGAACATTCTGGTGCTGCGCTTTGCCAACACGATCTTCGAGCCGATCTGGAACCGCAACTACATCTCCAGCGTCCAGATCACCGCGGCTGAAACCGTGGGCGTGGAGGAGCGGGCCGGCTACTACGAGTCGTCCGGCGCCCTTCGGGACATGGTGCAGAACCACCTCACCCAGATCCTGGCCCTCACCGCCATGGAGGCCCCGGGGCGCTTCGATCCGGAGGCCATCCGCAACGAGAAGGCCAAGGTGCTGCAGTCGGCCAGCCTGGCCAACGAGGAGGAGCCCTGGAAGTGCTGCGTGCGGGGCCAGTACGCCGCCGGCGGCAGCATGGCCCGGCCCCTGCCGGGCTACCGCCAGGAGCCGGGGGTGAACGCCAACAGCACCACGGAAACCTATGTGGCCATGAAGGTGGCCATCAACAACTGGCGCTGGCAGGGGGTGCCCTTCTACCTGCGCACCGGCAAGCGGTTGCCGAAGCGCCTCAGCGAGGTGGTGCTCACCTTCCGGGAGGCCCCGGTGCACCTGTTCGACGCCGCCGGTGGCGCCCCCACCCCCAACCAGCTGATCCTGCGCATCCAGCCCGACGAGGGGGCCGAGTTCAAGTTCGAGGTCAAGGCCCCCGGCTCCGGCATGCGCAGCCGCCCGGTCGACATGGCCTTCAGCTACGACGAATCCTTCGGCGAGCCCTCCGACGAGGGCTACGTGCGGCTGCTCGCCGACGCCATGCTCGGCGATCCCACCCTGTTCACCCGCAGTGATGAGGTGGAGGCGGCCTGGCGGCTGTACACGCCGCTGCTGGCCCTGATCGAGGAATCCCCCTGGCAGCTGCCGGTTCAGCCCTACGAGGCCCGCACCTGGGGTCCCGCCGCCGCCGATGGCCTCCTGGCCAGGGACGGTCTGATCTGGCGGCGTCCCTGACGCACGGCCCCAGGGCCCCGCGCCCCCTTCCCCTTCCGCAGCCCCGCGATCCCCGCCCCCTTCCGCGCCCATGGCTCCCCAGCTCACCCTCCAGGCCCCCCTCGATCTGCCTCCCGAGGAGGTCAATCCCTACCTGCACCGCCTCTGGACCCACGATCTGGAGGGCTCGACCGGGGCCGCCACCTTCACCCTGGTGGTGTGGGAGCCGTCCTGGCTGGAGCAGCAGATGGTGCGCATCGGCCGGGTCGATGGCCCGATCACCGGCCTGCTGAGAACGGAGTTGCTGGAGGCGGCCCGCCAGGCCGTGCCGGAAACCGGTCTGCCCTACAGCACCGCACCGATGGATCCCCGCCTGGCCTGGGCCATCGGCCAGAAGGAGGGGAACCATCGCACCGAAGACCTGCGTGGCCAGTTCGTCGAGAGCGCCATCAGCGCCCACATGCCCCGGCGCCTGATCACCCTGGCCCCCACCCTCGATCCGGGCCATCCGCTCGAGACCCTGGTGGCGGCCTACTGCCCGCTGCCGGAGGAGGGGGGCGCCGGTGCCGCCTGCGGCGACGTGGTGGTGCTGCGTGGCGGCATGGGCGCCCTGAAGCAGAGCCTCGATCTGATCGGCTCCCTGGTGGACGACACCCTGCCCTGCTGGGTGTGGTGGAACAGCAGCCTGGATGAGCCCTCCGAGATGCTCGAGGCCCTGGCGCCGGTCCCCCGGCGGCTGGTGATCGACAGCTCCCTCGGGGAGCCGCGCCGCTGCCTCGACCTGATGCTGGCCCGGATCAGCGCCGGCCAGGCCGTCAACGACCTCAACTGGCTGCGGCTGCGCACCTGGCGCGAATCCCTGGCCATGGTGTTCGATCCCCCGTCCCGCCGCGATGCCCTCGGCCACGTGGTGCAGCTCGACATCGACGTCGAGGGGGACCACCCGGTGAAGGGGCTGCTCCTGGCCGCCTGGATCGCCGACCGCCTCGGCTGGCACCTGATCACCAGCTACGCGGTGGAGGTGGACGGGCCGGGCCCGGGGATCACGGCGGAGTTCGAGCGCACCGACGGGGTGGCGGTCCAGTTCACCCTCATGCCGGTGCCCATGGGCGCACCCAAGACCCACCCCGGCGCCATCGTCGGCATGCGGCTGATCTGTGAACCGCAGCAGCGCCCCCCCCTGTGCGTGATTCTCTGCTCGGAGTCCGGCGGCTGCATGCGGCTGGAATCCGGTGGCATGGCCAGCATGGAGCTGGCGGAGGGGGTGGTGCCCCTGCCGGAAGAAAGCGAGGAGATGGAGATGGCCCGCCTGCTTTCGGGCGGCCACGACTCCACCTCGCCGCTGCTGGCGGCCGCCGCGCCGCTGGCGGCGAGCCTGCTGCCAGGCTGAGGCACCTCCCGCCGGAGCGGCCGATGCCGCCGATCGCATGAGCTGCCTGATCGCGGCCCCCTGCAGCGGCAGCGGCAAGACCCTGCTGAGCCTCAGCCTGGCCGCCGTGGCCCGGGCACGGGGGGAGACCATCCAGCCCTTCAAGGTGGGGCCCGACTACCTCGACCCCCAGCTGCTGGGGGCGGTGGCCGGCCGGCCCTGCCGCAACCTCGACCCCCTGCTCTGCGGCGAGGAGTGGGTGCGGCGCAGCTACCGCTGGCACGGCGGCCGGGCCGGACGGGTGCTGGTGGAGGGGGTGATGGGCCTGTTCGACGGCCGCGGATCCGGCAGCGAGGGCAGCTCCGCCGCCGTGGCCGCCCTGCTGGGGCTGCCGGTGGTGCTGGTGGTGGAGGCGTCGCGCCAGGCCGGCAGCCTGGCGGCCCTGGTGCGCGGCTTCCGTGACCACGGCCCGCCCCGGGTGACCCTGGCCGGGGTGGTGCTGAACCGGGTCGGCAGCGAGCGGCACCGGCTGCTCCTGGCCGAGGCCCTGGCCGCCATCGAGGTGCCCCTGCTGGGGGTGCTGCCCAGCCACCCCAGCCTGGAGCTGCCCTCCCGGCACCTGGGGCTGCTCACCCCGGGGGAGCTGGGCGACCTGGGCGAACGCCAGAGGATCTGGGCCGCCCTGGCCGAGGAGCACCTCGACCTGGCGCGGCTGTGGCCGCTGCTGGCGCCGCCGGCGCCGGCGCCGGAACGGCGCGATCCGATCCGCTGGTGCCTCGACCAGGTCCCGCCGGAGCGGGCCGCCGCTGGGGCTGGGGCGGGATCCGCCCTGGGGCAGGGAGCCGGCGGCGCCGCCCCCCCCCTGCCCGTGGCGATCGCCGGCGATGCGGCCTTCCACTTCCGCTACCCCGAGGCCCAGGAGCTGCTCCAGGCCTGCGGCCTCAGCCCCATGTCCTGGAGCCCCCTGGCCGACGATCCCCTGCCGCCCGACTGCCGGGCGGTGCTCCTCCCCGGCGGCTACCCCGAACTCCATGCCGCCCGGCTGGCGGCCAGCCGCCGCAGCCTCGGATCCCTCCGGGCCGCCGCCCGGGCCGGCCTGCCGATCGTGGCCGAATGCGGCGGTCTGCTGCTGCTGGGCCGGGAGCTGGAGGACCCGGACGGCCTGCCCCACCCGATGGCGGGCCTGCTCCCCTTCCGTGCCCGCCGGGGGCCCCTCAGCCTTGGCTACCGGCAGGCGCTGCCGATGGAAGACGGGCTGCTGGTGCGCCGCGGTGAATCCCTCTGCGGCCATGAGTTCCACCGCTGGCAGCTGCTGGCCCAGCCCTCCGGCGGCGACGTGTTGGCAGAGGCCCAGAGCCTGTGGCAACTTGAAGGATGGGGATCACCCGGGAGGATCGAAGGATGGAGCGCGCCGACCGTTCACGCCACCTGGCTGCACCTCCACTGGGCTGGATGCCCGGCGATTCCCTCGAGACTGGCCAGATCCGCCGCCAGCGCCGCGCCGCTGCCGAGGAACGCCGTTTCCTGCAACCCAGTCTCCGGGTGACGGCCACGCCCCAGGAGCGCTGGCGCATGAGCGTCCGCGGTCTGGTGCAGGGGGTGGGGTACCGGATGGGCTGTCGCCAGAAGGCCATCGACCTGGGCCTCAGCGGCTGGGTGCGCAACCGTCCCGACGGTTCGGTGGAGGTGGAGGCCGAGGGGCTGCCGGACCGCCTGGTGGAACTGCGGCTCTGGTGCGAGAAGGGCCCCCAGGGGGCCCAGGTCAGTGGCGTCACCAGCGGCCAGGTGGCCGTGGCGGGCACCGACTGGTTCGAGATCCGCCCCTGAGCACCGGCCGCCGCCGGCCAGTCGCGTCACGGCACCGGACAATGGGGCGTCACGGACCGCAGCGATGCCGACCCCCAGCCTCTGGAGCGAACTGTTCGGATTCGGCCTGGCGATCAGCTTCAGTCCGCTGCACATCGGCCTGCTGCTGTTGATCCTGCTGGGCCCCAGCCCGCTCCGCCGGGGCAGCTGGTTCGTGCTCGGCTGGCTGCTCACCTCCGCGGCGGCCATCGCCCTGCTGCTGAGCGTGGGCCACGGCCTGCTGCTCACCATGGAGCGGGGCACCGACCAACGCACCGGCCTCGACCTGCTGGGGGCGGGCGGACTGCTGGCCCTGGGCCTCAACGGTCTGCTGAGCAGCCGCCAGGGGGGCGGTCCCCCCGGCTGGACCCGCCGGTTGGACGGCTTCTGCGCCCTGCCCCTGCCGCTCCTGCTCGGCCTCAGCGCCGCCGTGCAGGTATCGAGCCCCGACGACCTGTTCCTCTACGCCCGCACCGCCGCCAGCCTGCTCGAGGCCGGGCTCAGTCGGCCCCGGGAGGTGCTGACCACGGTGGTCTTCAGCCTGTTCTCCGGCACCCTGCTGCTGCTCCCGCTGGCGGGGCTGGTGCTGGTGGGGCAGGAGCGGCTCCTGCCGGTGCTCCAGGCGGGCAAGCTCTGGCTCTTCGACAACGCCGAACTGATCGTGGCGGCCATCTGCTTCGGCCTGGCCGCCTACCTGGGCTGGCAGGGCATCGAAGGCCTGCGGGCGGGGTGAGTGCTCAGGGGCCCGTCGGGGGCTCCTCGGCCTCCAGGATCCGGCCCAGATACTTGGGGTCGTGCAGGGTGCCGTGGCGGGAGAGGGGCAGCACGCGCTCCTTGGGCAGGCCGGGCAGGGGCTGGCGGGAGCGCAGCATCAGCCAGCGCCGCACCAGGACCACCACGCCCACCAGGGCCGCAGTGATTCCCAGGGCGCCCACGTCCGTCAGCAGCTCACCGCCGCCCGATCCCGCGTGGCCGCCGGCGTCGGCCGGCTTGGCCTCCGGCGCCGGGGTGGTGCCGATCCACTGGAAGGCTCCGGCCTGGGGAGTGGCCATGCCGAACGGTGCGGACAGGGGACGGGATTCCAGCACGAATCGGACGTCCACCACGCATCGTCGTCAAGAGGGTAACGGGTCGGGGCCTTTTTGTGCATCCCCGTTTCCGGTGCTGCCGGCGGCGGCGCCGGTGTCGCGCAGCCAGCGGTCCCAGTGCTCCCGATCGCCGGCGTCCGCGGCGGCCGCCATCAGGGTCACCGCCTGGCTGGCCCGACTCACCGCCACGTAGACCAACCGCTGGCGCAGGGCGAGGTCGCGGGGCCAGAAGACGTCCTCGTCGATGAACACCTCGCCGAAGGTGCTGCCCTGGCTGCGGTGGACGGTGAGCACGGCCGCCGGTCCGAGGGAGGCGAAGGCGTCGCGCACCAGGAAGAAGCGGCGCCAGAGGGCCTTGCCGTCCTTCTGGCCCGCCTCCCGGGCCTGCAGCCGCAGCCGCTCCAGCACCCCATCCAGGCAGGCCCGCGCCGTGCTGCCGATCGGCGGCAGCAGGCGCAGGTTGAGCTGGGATTCGCCCGCCTCCACGGTGGCGTTGAGGGTGTCGATCACCGCCGCGCCGAGGGAGGCCTCGACGCCGAATTCGGCCAGGTCGCAGCGGTCGGGCCGCACGTCCCGCACCAGGAGCTCCCGGTTGCTGCCCAGCAGCAGGTCGGGCTCTTCGGCGGCGGCGTCCCCCTCCCGGCAGGCCGGCGCCATCACGGCCGTGCGGGTGATCAGCACCTCGCCGGGCAGCACCGGCAGCTGGTCGGCCATGGCACCGTGCAGGGCACGGCGGGCAATCGGCACCAGCCGCTCCAGGGACCGGTTGGTGTAGCAGAGGATCCGCGCCAGGTCGGGATCGTCGGCTTCGGCGCTGCGGCGCAGGCCCGCCTGGGCAGCCTCCAGCCAGTCGCTCCGCCCCAGCAGCGACACCCGGCCCTCCGCGGTACGCACCGGATCCAGCAGCGGCGGCCGCCGGCAGGGCAGGGCCCCCTCCCGCAGCCCGCCGGCCAGCCGCAGCACCGGGCCCCCGTGGCGGACCACACGGGTCAGGGCCACCCGCCGGGCCCGCCCCAGGGCGAACACCGGACTTCGCTCCTCCCCCACCGGCGGCAGCTGGGCCGGATCCCCCACGAACACCAGCCGGGTGCGGTAGGCCTGGGCGCAGCGCAGGGTGATCTCCAGCAGGCCGCCATCCACCATGGAGGCCTCGTCGACCAGCACCAACCCGAGGTTTTCCAGCGCCAGGGCGGTCTGCAGGGTCTCCTCGCAGCGCTCCCGGTCCCCCTGCCGCTTCAGCTTCAGCCGCAGCAGCCGGTGGATCGTGGAGGGGTACCAGGTGGGGTGCAGACCCGCCAGGGCGAGGTGGTGGCGCAGCACCCCCACCGCCTTGTGGGTGGGGGCGACGACGGTCCAGCAGAGGCCGGCCCGCTCCGCCTGGGCCAGGAACCGCATTGACAGGAAGGTCTTGCCGGTGCCCGCGTAGCCCTCCAGCACGAACGGCACCCCGTCGGCCGGGGCCTCCAGCCAGGCGGCGAAGGCGGCGGCCGCCTGCTGCTGGTCGTCGCTCAGGCCGGTGTGATCGCTCACCCCAGCGGCAGCCAGCCGGCGCCCCGGGCGATCTGCAAGGGCGATCCCAGCAGGGCCAGGCCCGGCAGCGCCACCAGGGGGCCGATCAGGCTGCCGACCAGCACCTCGGCGCGGGTGTGGCCAAGGTTCTCCTTCAGGGGGCGCAGCACCGGGTCCGCCTCCGGCGGGCCGTCCTGGGGATGGGTGTCCCAGAGGCCGTCGGGGAGCCCGTTCACCCGCTCGGCCGTCAGTCCGGCGGCCCGCCGCACGCCGCTGGCGTCGTAGAGAACGATGAAGCAGAGCACGGCCGCCAGGGCGAACAGGGGGTCGGCGAATCCCAGCTCCCAGCCCAGGCCCGCGGCGGTGCCCGTCATCAGGGAGGAGTGGCTCGACGGCATGCCGCCCGTCTCGACCAGCACCGCCGGTCGCCAGCGGCGGTGCACCACCAGCTCGATCAGCAGCTTGGAGAGCTGGGCCACCCCGCAGGCGGCCAGACCCCAGGCGAGCACACCGTTGTCCAGCAGCCCGCCGAGGGCATCGAAGGCGCCGATGGCCTCGCTCATCGGTCGCGACTGGTGATGTAGTCGGCCAGGGCCAGCAGGGGCGCGGCCTTGGCGCTCCAGGGCTCCAGCACCGCCTTGGCTTCACCCACCAGGGCATCGGCGCGCCGGCGGGATTCCTCCAGGCCCAGCAGCTTGGGGTAGGTGGTCTTGTCGGCGGCCAGGTCCTTGCCCGCCGTCTTGCCCAGCACGTCGCTGCTGGCGGTGACATCAAGGATGTCGTCGATGATCTGGAAGGCCAGGCCGATGCCGCGGGCGTAGGTGCGCAGGGCCGCCAGCAGCTCCTCGGAGGCTCCGGCGATCAGGGCACCGGAGATCACGCAGGCGCGCAGCAGGGCGCCGGTCTTGTGGAGGTGGATGTACTCGAGGGTGTCGAGATCCACCTGGCGGGCCTCGCACTCCAGATCCACCACCTGGCCGCCCACCAGGCCGGGGGCGCCGGAGGCCAGGGACAGCTCGCCCACCACCTGCAGCAGCCGCTCGGGGGGAACCCCCGGACTGCGCAGGGCCACCATCTCGAAGGCGCGGGTCAGCAGGGCATCGCCGGCCAGGATGGCCTTGGCTTCTCCGTAGACCTTGTGGTTGGTGGGCCGGCCGCGGCGCAGGTCGTCGTTATCCATGGCGGGCAGATCGTCATGGATGAGCGACATGGTGTGGATCATCTCCATCGCCACCGCCGTGGGCATGGCCAGATCGGCGTCGCCGCCCGCCAGTTCGCAGGCCGCCAGGGTGAGGATCGGCCGCAGGCGCTTACCGCCCGCCAGCAGGGAGTAGCGCATCGCCTCCCGCAGCGACTCGGGCCGCTCGGGACCGAGGGAACTCTCCAGGGCGGCCTCCACCCGCCAGCGGGCCGCCTCCAGGTAGGCGGTGAAGTCGAAGGCCGTGCTCACCGCCGAGGTCATGGGGTCCTGAGTCTTCGCGCGGATTCTCTCAGGCCGATGGTGGCAGGTGCCGGGTGTGCGCAACAGTTTGGGATCGGTTGCGCTGCACTGGGATGCATTGGAGAGGCTTTCGGGATCGGATCCCTGAAAGCTCTCTAGGCTGATCTATCCATCCTTAGTGACTTCTCAAGGTGAGACATTCCAGGGTGCGGCTGCCGATCACCCAGGCGCCCCTGCGCCGTTGGGCCGCTTCGCCGGCATGAGGGGTCTCGGCTGGGCCTGGCCGCAGGTGGCCCTCGTTGTTGGCCTGATCCTGGCCAGCGGGGGTGTGGTCACGCTCTGGACGGCCAGTCTGCGCAGACAGGTGGGGCGCCGGACCCAGGCGTTGCAGCGGGACCGAGAGGACCTCAGCGCCATCATCCACTCCATTCCCGACCCCCTGATCGAGATCTCCGCGTCCGGGGAGATCCTGGCGATTCACAGTGCCCAACGGGGGCTGTTCCATCTGCCGGAGAACCCGGACGTCCGCCCCCATCTGGAGGATGTTCTCTCCCCTGCGGCCGCCACCACAATGCTGCAAGCGCTGGCGTTGGCGGACGCGTCCGTGGACGGCCGCTCCCCCAGGCGGCAGATCGAGATGGCCAAGCCCGGGGGCGTCAACTGGTTCGAGCTCTCGATCGCGAGAAAGGAACAGGAGAACCGGAACGATCCCCGCTACCTGATGCTCTGCCGGGACATCACCGAGCGCAAAGGCTACGAGGCGGGAATTCTGCGCCTCAACCAGCTCTACGCCACCTTGAGCGCCTGCAACAAGGTGGTGGCCAGAGTACGGGACCCTTCGGAGATGCTGGCGCAGATCTGCCGCCTGGCAGTCACCTCGGGGGAGATGCGACTGGCCTGGGTGGGGATGATCGAACCCTCCAGCCGCCGGATCAGGCCGGCGGCCTGGTTCGGCGACGACAGCGCCTATCTGGATGGATTGGAGATCAGCCTTGATCCGGAAGACCCGAAGGGGCAGGGCCCCTTCGCGAGCGCCCTGCGGGACAACCACCCCTTCTGGATCAGTGATTTCATGACGGATTCCTCGTGCGTGCCCTGGCACGAGCGGGCCCGCCCCTATGGATGGGGGGCTGCCGCTTTCCTGCCCCTGCATCGCGACGGGGTCGTGATCGGTGGTCTGGGGATTTACGCCAATGAAACCGACCGATTCGATGTCAAGAGCCAGCAGTTGCTGCTCGACTTGGTTGGTGGCATCGATGTCGCCCTCGACCGGCTCAGCCTCGAGGCCACCCGTGAAGCGCTCGAGGACGCGGTCAAGGTCAGCGAGGAGAAGTTCAGGGAGATCACCGAGTCCACCCATGAAGTGATCTGGTCATTGGATCCTGAGACGCTTCGCTACCTGTATGTGAGTCCCTCCGTGCTGCGGCTGCAGGGATTCACGGTCGAGGAGGTGATGGCCAGGCCGTTCGGTGAGGCCTTCGGTGGGGAGGCCGCCGAGCGGCTGAAAGGGCAGATCAGCCAGGATCTGGCCCAGTTCAGCGCCGGATTGCGCAGCAGTGACGTCGTCTCGATCGACGAGGCCGAACTTCTGTGCAAGGACGGCTCAAGGGTCTGGACCGAATCGGTCTCCAAGATGGTGCGCAACAAACGCACTGATCGGGTGGAGCTCCACGGGGTGACCCGTGACATCACTGAGCGCAAGTTCGCCAAGGAGCAGATCGAGCGACTGGCCTATTTCGACCCCCTCACGGGCCTGGCCAACCGCACCCTGCTGCAGGATCGTATCCGCCACGGCCTTGATCTGGCCAGGCGATCCAATCTGCCTCTGGCCCTGCTGGTCCTCGATCTCGATAACTTCAAGCAGGTCAACGACAACCTGGGCCATGCCATCGGCGACAGGGTGCTGCTGGAGATGGCGAAGCGCCTGAAGGCCAACCTGGCGGACGGCGACACCCTGGCCCACACCAGTGGAGACGAATTCGTTGTGGTGCTCCCCGATTCGGATACCACGGCCACCCTGGCGATGACGGAACGCTTGCGGAACTCCGTCGCCAAGGCTTTCAGCCTCGGCGCCGAACCCCTGTTCCTCACCGCTTCGGTGGGCATTGCCAACTTCCCCGACGATGGCATCACACCAGAGCAGCTGATGGGCAACGCCAACATGGCACTCCACCAGGCCAAGCTTGCCGGCCGCAACGGCCTCCAGTTCTTCACTCCCAGCGTTCAGGAAACGAGCATCCGCGCCCTGCGGCTCACCAACGCCCTGCACCAGGCCATCCAACGTGGAGAACTCAGAGTGGAATACCAAGCCCAGCTCGATCTCAGCAGCAACCTCATCTTCGGGGCCGAGGCCCTGATCCGCTGGACCCATCCCGATCTGGGTCCGGTACTGCCGTCCGAATTCATTCCCCTGGCCGAAATGTGCGGTCTGATCTTCCCGGTCAGCCAGTGGGTGATGTGCTGCGCCCTTCGAGATGCGCACTGCTGGACGGACATGGGATCGACGCTGTTGACCGTCTCGGTCAACATCTCTGCGGCACAGTTTGACCATGGGGATCTCATCCAGATGGTGATCGAACAGCTTCAGGCTGAAGGGTTTCCGCCCGACCGGTTGGAGTTGGAGCTCACGGAATCGGTGACACTCACCGATCCGGAGAAGGCCCTGGCCCAGATGGAGCAGATCTACGCCCATGGCATCCGCCTGGCCATTGATGACTTCGGCACCGGCTATTCCTCCCTGAGTTATCTGAAGCGGATCCGGGCCCATCGGCTCAAGATCGACCAATCCTTCATCCGCGATCTGGTGGCCAGCGAAGACGATCGCGCCATCGTGGTGACGATCATCAATCTGGCCCGCTCGATGGGCATGCGTACGCTCGCCGAAGGGGTGGAAACCCTTGAGCAGCTGGCCCTGCTCCGCGCCCTCGGCTGCGATGAGATTCAGGGCTACCTGCTGAGCCGGCCCCTGCCCCAGATGGCCTTCCTGGAGTTCCTCAAGACCCCCGTTCCCTTCACCCTCCTGGAAGCGAACTCAGTGGAGCAGATCGCCTAGGTCATGCTCCAGCCCGTGGCGCTCGCACCAGGCCAGCACGGTGTTGACCAGCAGCATCGCCACGGTCATCGGCCCCACCCCTCCGGGCACCGGCGTGATCGCCGCCGCCAGCGGCTCGACCGTTTCGTAGTTCACATCACCGCAGAGCCGGCCCTCCAGCCGGTGGATGCCCACATCCACCACCACCGCCCCCGGCCGGACGTGCTGGGCGCCGATCAGCCGGGGGCGGCCGGCCGCCACCACCAGGATCTCGGCCTCCTGGGTCACCTCGGCCAGGTGATGGGTGCGCGAATGGGCCATGGTGACGGTGGCATCAGCGGCCTGGAGCATCAGGGCCATCGGCTTGCCCACCAGGATGCTGCGGCCGACCACCACGGCCCGGACGCCGGCGATCGGCACGGCGGCATTCCTGAGCAGGGCCATCACGCCGGCCGGCGTGCAGCTGCGCGGCCCCCGCTCCCCCTTGAGCAGGCGCCCCAGGTTGAGGGTATGCAGCCCATCGGCGTCCTTGTCCGGGTCGATCGCCGCCAGCAGCGGCCCCTCATCGAGGCCCGGCGGCAGGGGCAGCTGCAGCAGGATGCCGTCGACCGTCGGGTCGGCATTGAGGCGCCCGATCAGGGCCAGCACCTCCTCGGCCGGGGTGTCCGCCGCCAGATGGCCCCCATGGCTGCGGATGCCGACACGGCGACAGGCCTTCTCCTTGTTGGCCACGTAGACGCCGCTGGCGGGGTCATCCCCCACCCGCAGCACCGCCAGACCGGGGGGCCGTCCCGCCATCGCCAGCCCATCGGTGATCACGGCGTTCAGCCGTTCTTCGATCGCCGCCGCCAGTCGCCTGCCATCGAGAAGGGTGGCCATGGGGGGGAAGCGTTGCCGGACCCCAGCATGCACCGACACCCTGCGAAAAGGGTGCCGCATCCGTTGGCTAACCTGGACCGATGAGATTCGGGCTGCGGCGGATCAGGGGACTGTGGCGCCACTTGCTGCGGCTCGAGCGTCCCCGCCAGGCCCTGATGGCCTGGCGCCCCGGGGGCGGTCTGCTCGTGCTGCTGCTCTGCCTGCTGGTGGCCCTGCTCTCCAGCTGGCCCTGGCTGGTGGAGCCCAACCTGCGTCCCGGCATGCCGGCACCCTTCACGGCCCGCGCCCCCACCGACGCGACGGTGATCGACAGCACCGACCTCGAGCAGCGCCGCAGCCAGATGCTGCCCCGCAGCCAGATTCAGGTGGTCGACCCCCAGGCCAGTGAAGCCCTGGTGCAGCAGCTGGAGCTGCGGCTGCAGCGGGTGCGCCAGACGGTTGCCGACGACCAGCCCCGGCCCGATTCCCTCAATCTCACCGAAGAAGAACGCCGCTGGCTGACGGGGCTGACTCCCCCAGAGCTGATGCGCTGGAAGGTGTCCCTGCGACGGGCCCAGCAGCGGATGCTCAGCCAGGGCGTCGTCGCCAGCCTGTCCGAGGGCCAGCTGCTCACGGCCGCGGAGCTCCAGCTGCAGGACCTCTCGCCCCCCGCCCGCAGCCTGGGCAGCCGCCTGCTGGCCGCCAGCCTGCAGGGCCGCACCAACCTCCGCAGCGACAGCTTTCTCAGCCAGCGCCGCATCGAGGACCTGCTCACCCGCCAGGGGCTGCCCACGATCCGGGTGCGCAAGAACGACCTGATCACCCGGCAGGGGGAACCGATCAGCCCCCAGGCCTTTGATGTGCTGGAGCACTTCGATCTGGTCAACCATCGGCCCCGGCCCGTGGCCTGGCTGGGCCGTTTCAGTGAGGCCCTCGCCGCCTGCGGGGTGATGCTGCTGGTGATGCGCCGCTGGCGCGCCAGCCTCGAGCCGCGCCAGGCCCTGCTGACCCTGGCGATGCTGGTGCTGGTGCAGGGGTGCAAACTCTGGCTCGGCAGCCAGGTCAGCCCCCTGGCCCTGCTGGTTCCCCCCACCCTGCTGCTCTCCCAGGGGCTGGGCACGGCCGCCGGCCTGGCCTGGCTGGCCGTGGCCGCCATGCTCTGGCCGGTCCCCGTCGAGGGCCTGCTGGTGCCCCAGCTGGGGGTGGCAGCGGTGGTGGCCGCCGTTGCGGCGGTGCTGGCGGGGCGGCAGCGCAACCGGGCCCAGCTGCTGCAGCTGGCCCTGCTCCTCCCCGTTGGCGCCGTGCTGCTGCAGTGGCTGCTGATCCACCTGTTCCATCTGCACAGCCTCGAGACCTCCGCGGGGCCGTTCAGCGGCACGGACCTGCTCCAGGAGGCCCTGCTGGTGGCGGGACTGCTGATGGCGGGACTGCTGCTGGCACCGCTGGTGGAAAGCTTCTTCGGCCTGCTCACCCGGGCCCGGCTGATGGAGCTGGCCGACCTGGAGCGGCCGCTGCTGCGCCGCCTTTCGATGGAGGCCCCGGGCACCTTCGAGCACACCCTGATGATCTGTGGCCTGGCCGAGGAGGGGGCCCGCGCCATCCAGGCCGACGTGGACCTGATCCGCACCGGCGCCCTGTATCACGATGTCGGCAAGCTGCACGGCCCCCAGTGGTTCATCGAGAACCAGGAGCAGGGAGCCAATCCCCACGATGAACTGGACGATCCCTTCGCCAGTGCCGCCATCCTCCAGGCCCATGTCGACGAAGGGCTGAAGCTGGCCCGCCGCTACCGGCTGCCCCGCCCCCTGGCCGATTTCATCCCGGAGCACCAGGGTCGGCTGAAGATGGGCTACTTCCTCCACCAGGCCAAGGAACGGGACCCTTCCGTGCGGGAGGAGCAGTTCCGGTACCGCGGTCCGGCGCCCCGCAGCCGCGAGACGGCGATCCTGATGCTGGCCGACGGCTGCGAGGCCGCCCTGCGCTCCCTGCCCCCGGGCACCACCGAGGCCGAGGCCCGGGCCATGGTCCGGCGGCTGGTGGAGGCCCGCCAGAACGACGGCCAGCTCGACGGCAGCGGCATCTCCCGGGCGGAGCTGGAGTTGGTGATCCGCGCCTTCGTGCGGGTCTGGAAGCGCATGCGCCACCGGCGCATTCCCTATCCCATCCCCCCCCGCAAGGCCTTCAGCGCCTGAGCCGGAACCGCCCCAGCCAGCGGCCCACCACCAGCCCCAGTGTCACCGCCGCCAGGCCCCCCAGCAGGCTGACCAGCACCACGGCGAGCGCCTCATCGGGGCGACCCCGCCGCAGCGCCAGGCTGATCTCCAGCATCCAGCTGCTGAAGGTGGTGAGCGAGCCGCAGAAGCCGATGCCGCCCAGCAGCAGCAGCCGCGGCCGGGGAGGGTGCAGGCCGGCGATCACACCGATCAGGAAGGTGCCGACCAGGTTGGCCACCAGGTCCGCTTCGATCAGTCCGGTGGGCACCCCCTCCAGGCCCTTGCCGACGTCCTCCAGGCGCCAGCGCAGCAGGGCGCCGGGCACCGCACCTGCGGCCACCAGCAGCAGGTCCCGGGCTTCCCGGCGCAGGCTGGCTGGGCTGTCGGAAGGGGGTGGTGCCATGGTTCCTCCCTAGCTGCCGCCGATGGCCAGCCCGGCAGCCACGGCCAGCAGGCCCCCCAGCACCGAGCCGCCGCAGAGCAGGACAGCCTCGCGGCGCTGGCGTTGGTGCAGGGTCGCGTGCAGCTCGGCGATCCAGGTGGAGAAGGTGCTGAAGCTGCCCAGGAAGCCCGTGCCCAGCAGCAGCAGGGTGCGACCGGCTGCACCGCCGCAGCTGGCCTCCAGGCTCACCAGCAGGCCGATGGCGAAGCAGGCGATCAGATTCACCCCGAAGGTGCCCCAGTGCTTGCGGGGCAGCATCGGTTCGAAGTGGTTGACCACCCGGAAGCGCAGCCAGGCCCCCGGCACCGCGCCGATGGCGACGAACAGGGCGTCGTTGTCCATGGGGCCGGCCACCTCAGCGCCTCCCCTCCAGCAGGGCCCGCAGCTTGCGTTCCAGCACCACCGAGGCCGGGATCAGCGTGATCAGGTTGGCGGCGATCACCGGACCGTCGGCCCGCAGCAGGCCGTAGATGGCCCAGGCCAGCACCCCCAGTGTGAACAGGCCATACATCCGCAGCGAGATGGCGCTGGTGTCGCCGCTGCGCACGGTCTTCAGCGCCTGGGGGAACAGGCTCAGGGTGGTGAGGGAGGCGGCGCCGTACCCGAGGGCACTCACCGTGAACGACTCCATTGGCGCTGGCCGCTGTGGTGGTCAGCATGACGACATTCCGCCCATCCGGCCATGGCCCTGAGCTTCCGCGAACTGCAGCAGGGGCTGCAGGCCCCGTGGGGCCGGGAGCATGGCGACGCCGGCGGCGGGGCGGGCGCGGATTTCGATCTGCTGATCCTGCCTTCGCTCACCATGGATCCCTCCCAGCTGGCCCTGGTGACGGGGGCCCACCACTACGAGGAGCGCCAGCTGTTCTCCCTGATGCGGCTGCGCAATCCGGGCGTGCAGGTGGTCTACGTGACCAGCAAGCTGCTGCCCGAGCTGGTGGTGGACGCGGTGCTGGAGCTGATGCCGGGGGTGCCCACCTCCCATGCCCGCCGCCGGCTGCACCTGTTTGACACCGACGACGGCTCTGCCCGACCCCTGACTCAGAAGCTCCTGGAGCGGCCGGCCCTGCTCGGCCGGATCCGGGAGCGGCTGCGGCCGGGCCGGAGCTTCATCATCTGCTACGTGGTGACCGAGCTGGAGAAGACCCTCTCCGAGCGCCTGCAGGTGCCCCTGCTGGGCACGGACCCGGCCCTGGGTTACTGGGGCACCAAGGCGGGCAGCCGGGAGCTGTTCGCCCGCTGCGGCGTGCCCCACCCCCCCGGCACCGGGCTGGCCCACGGCCTCGACGACCTGGCGGAGGCGGTGGCCGACCTGTGGGAGAGCGACCCCGGGCTGGGGGGCTGTGTGATCAAGCTGAACGAGGGCTTCAGCGGCGAGGGCAATGCCCGCGTCGACTTCACCCCCCTGGGGCTGGCCGGGCTGGCCAGGAGCGAGCGGGTCGGGCGGATCCGGCGGGCCCTCGAGGACCTGCCGATGCCGGCGGCCGGCTGGACGGACCTGCTGGCCAGCCAGGGGGCCCTGGCCGAGGCCTGGCTGGAGGGCGGTGACGCCCTTCGCTCCCCGAGCGTGCAGGGCACGATCCACCCGGGCGGGATGGTGGAGGTGCTCTCCACCCACGAGCAGATCCTCGGTGGTGCCGGCGGCCAGACCTACCTGGGCTGCCGCTTCCCCGCCGCCGAGCCCTACCGGGTGGCGCTGATGGAGCACGGCCTGGCCGTGGGCCGGGCCCTCGCCGCCGAAGGGGCCCTCGAGCGCTTCGGGGTCGACTTCATCGCCCGCCGCTTCGGCGAACGCTGGGATCTGCAGGCCATCGAGGTCAACCTGCGCCAAGGGGGCACCACCCATCCCTTCATGGCCCTGCGGGCGATCACCGCCGGCAGCCTCGATCCCGCCACCGGTTGCTTCCTCTCCCCCACCGGCCAGCCGCTGCACTACCGGGCCACCGACAACCTCAGCGATCCCCGCCTGCGGGGGCTGATGCCCCTCGACCTGATCGACATCGTGGCCGAGGCCGGCCTCCACTACGACCCCGCCCGGCTGCAGGGCAGCGTCTTTCACCTGCTGGGCTGCCTGTCGGAGTTCGGCAAGCTGGGCATGACCTGCATCGGCCGCGATCCGGAGCAGGCCTCCGCCGTCTACCGCTCCACCGTGGCGGAGCTGCTGGCGGGGGCCTGCGCCCGCCGCGGGGCGGGGCTGCCGGAGGCCGGCGGCTGACGCTCCGGGCCACTCAGGGCAGGATGGGTCAGCACAGGGGGCGCATGGTCTCGATCACCGACCGCGAAGACGACCGTTCCCGGCGTTCTCCCCCGCCCCCGGTCCCCGGTCCGCCGCCACCGGCCGCCGGCCTGCCGCCCTGGACCAGCTGGCTGCAGATCGGCCTGAGCTCCATGCTCGCCGTGCTGTTCCTGGTGATCCTGGGGAAGACGCGCGAACAGAGCCAGCTGCTGATGAAGCTGGAGCAGCGCCTGCAGGGACTGGAGAACAGCCGCGCCCTCGATCGCACCTCCGTGCTGGAGGAGCAGCAGCGGGCGATGGTGGGCCGCCTCCAGACCCTGGAGGCCGGGGCCCAGCGGCTGGAGGCCCTCGAGCAGCAGCAGGACCAGTGGCGCTCCGCCCTGGCCGACCTGCAGGGCCGGGCGGTGCGGCGCCCCCAAAGGGATCCGGACCCCTTCCCCGCCACGCCGGTGCCTTCGGCGGGGCCCGGCGGCCGTCCCGCCCAGGCCCCGGCGGAGCGCGGCGACGGCGGCGGCGTGCTCCGCCCCCCGCCGGTGGGCAGCCCCTGAGCGGCCAGGGGAGCTCCCCCTGCCTCACCCGCGCCAGGTGGGCCCTCAGTCGGTGTCGCCGATCAGGGTGAAGGCGGCCCAGGCGACGGGATCGGGCTCCTGCCGCCGCACCTCCAGCATCGCCGCCCGCAGGGCCCGTGCCTTGGAGCGCCCGGCAGCCAGCTCCCTGTAGAAGGCCGTCATCAGGGCCGTGGTGGGGGCATCGGGAACGGCCCAGAGGGACACCAGCACGCTGCGGGCTCCGGCCGTGAGCAGGGACCGGGACAGGCCGATGACGCCGTCGCCGGTGATCGTGCCCCGCCCGGTGTCGCAGGCGCTGAGCACGAACAGGTCGGCCGAGAGGGAGAGTCCCAGGATCTCCCCGGCGGTGAGCAGCCCGTCGTCACGGTCCGAGGCCGCCAGCACGATCGTGCCCGGCACCTGCTGCCGCATGTCGTCATCGAGCAGGCCGTGGGTGGCCAGGTGCACCAGCCGCGCCTGACCCATGCCGGCGACGACGGCGGTCTCGGTCGCCCTGGCGCCGATCAGGGGGGTGGTGCCGAACAGGGCCGCGATGGCCCTGGCCTCCTGCTCGGCCCCGGGCAGGGGGGCCAGGGGGACCGGAGGATCGCCAGGCCGCAGGGCGATCGCCGGCATCGTCGGATTGCCAGCCACCAGCACACCCCGCCCGCCCTCTCCCTGCCCACTTTCTCCCCGCCCACCGTCGCCCCGGGGGCGGGAGTCCCGGGCGCGGCTGAGCATGGCCAGCACTTCGATCGAGGGGGCGGTGAGGAGGGTGTGCCGGGCGATCAGCGGCTGCCCTGTGGCATCGCGCAGGGCAGGGAAGGGCACGAAGAACAGGGGCCCCTGGGGGATGACGATCACCGGCGCCTCGGGATCGGCCGGCAGCAGGTCGGCGATGGGCTGGATCAGCAGGCGGTGCAGGTCCGCCAGGGCCCCGTCGGAGGCGCCGCTGCGGCGGGCCGCCGCCGGGGTGGCCGCGGCCACCACCGCCAGGCCCCGGGCGCTGCGCACCCCCATCGCCTCGCGGCTGGCGACCACCAGGCGGTCGAGGGAGGCCAGGGACCCGGGACTCTGCAGCCGGCGGAAGCTGATGCGCCCGTCGGGGGCGACGACCCAGGTGTAGATCCTGTCGTTGATCAGGGCGTACTGGACCAGGCTGGCGTTCTGGCTGCGGGCCACCGCCCGGATGGCCGCCAGATCCATCGGTGCCGCTGCCGCCGTCGCCGTCGCTGCCGGGGTCTGGGCCGAGCCGGTGGCGACCGAGCGGGCCTGGAGCTGCTCGACGAAGGCCCGGGCCCGGGCCCGTTCCGCCACCACCAGGGCGTCCTCGCTGCGGCCCTGGGCCACCAGCACCACCTGCAGCGCCTGGTACGGGGAGGTCTGGGTGTCGAACAGGGACACCTTGAGGTCGTCCCGGGGGCCCAGCCGGGCGCGGATCTCCTCGTTGCGGGCGACCGCCTGGCGCAGGGGTTCCTCCGCCTCCTGATTACGCCCGGCGCGGTGCAGGGCCAGGCCCAGCCCGACGAGCGCCTGGGCCTGGCCGTAGCGATCGTCGATGGCCTCGTAGATGGTGAGCGCCTGCCGGTAGCTGAGGCTGGCGCGATCGGTCTGATTCTGCCGCAGGTCCCCGTGGCCGAGGGCCAGCAGCATCATCCCCTCGTTGTAGCGGTTGCCGATCTCCCGATAGATGGCCAGGCTCTGGGCGTAGGCCCGACGGGAGGCGCCTCCGTCGCCCCGTTCGGCCTGGGCGTGGCCCAGGGCGGAGAGGGCGTTGGCCTCCAGGTTGCGGTTCTTTCCGGCCCGGGCCAAGGCGAGGCCCCGCTCCAGCTGGGCGACGGCGGTGGCGGTGTCGCCGTCCTCAGCGGCGAAGCCGCCCAGCGCGATCAGGGCGACCGCCTCGGACAGATGGTCCCCCGAGGTCCGGGCCAGCTCCAGAGCCTCGCGACTGAAACCGCGGGAGGCCTCGTTGTTGCCCACAAAAACGTGGACATCGGCCAGGCCCCGCAGCAGGGTCAGCTGGTTCCTGGTGTCGCCGGCCTCCCGGGCCAGGGCCAGGCCCCGGACGTAGGCGTCGATGGCCTCGGCGTAGTCGTTGCGCCAGTAGTGGGAAAAGCCGATCTGCTGCAGCACCTGGGCCCGTTCCCCCGGGGGGCTCCGGCGCGCCTCCATCTGGACCAGGACAGGTTGCAGGGTGGCGATCGCGGCGTCGTAGCGGGCCAGCCGCAGCTGGATGGCGCCGATGGCGGTGCGGATCGTGAGCGCCGTCTCGGGATCGTCCAGCTTCTCGGCCAGGCGCAGCGCGTCCTGGAAGTGGCGCAGGGCCAAGGGATCCCCTTGCTGGTCGGCGTGCAGCCAGGCGATCCGCATGTGAAGCCGCAGCAGAGTGGCTGGATCGGCCCGGGCCTCCCGCCCCAGCAGATTCAGGCTGGCCTGGCTCGCCGCCAGGGCCTCCGCCGGCCGGTCCTGGAAGGCCAGGACATCCCCGATGCGCCCGAGCACGATGGCCTCCCGTGTCCGGTCGCCGAGGCGGCGATGCAGGGTCAGGGCCTGTCGGAAGAAGGCCAGGGCGGGCTCGTAGCGCTCGAGCCAGTAGTGGGCGAAGCCGAGTTCCTCGAGGGTGCGGGCCTCGCCGGCCGCATCGGCCCGCTGACGGAACAGGAGCAGAGCCTGCTCCCAGGCCTGGATCGCCGCCGGCAGCTGCTGGGCGTTGGACTGCCGCAGGCCTTCCAGGTAGAGCTGCTCCGCCGTCGTGCCTGCCCGGGGTGGCTGGGGGGCGGGCTGGCCCGGGTCCGGGCTGGCTGGCGGTGCCGGAGCGGCCCGCAGCGGCGGCGTCCCCAGCAGCGCCAGGGGCACCAGGCCGGAGGCCAGCCACCGTCGTACCGGACCGGCACGGGATGGGGGCACTCAGATCACCTCGAAGCTGAGCGACAGGGTCGCGATCTGGGTGCTGTCCAGTCCCCGTTTCTCCACGGCCAGCCCCCGGGTGGCGGCGGGACCCGCCGTCAGATCCCGAAGCAGTTCCTCCACGGCGGCCACCGGTTCGGCCAGGGTCACCGGACCGCGCGTCTGGCCGGTACGGCCGGCGATCGCCTGTAAGCCCCTGAGGGCCTGGTGGATCGGCTGGAGGCTGGCGACAATCAGCACCTCCACAGGGCCCCTGGGCTCCTGGGTCACCAGGCGGAACCCGTCGCGTTCCGGATCAGGAACCAGCAGGGAGGCTCCTGCGGCCACCCGCGTCGCCTCGGCGTCGGCGGTCCAGTTGTTGGGGTAGATGACGGTCATCTCACCGGTGGGATCGATCACCAGCAGGCTCATGTGGATCGGTGTCGCCTCCCGGTTGCGGACCTCGAACTGCACGGCGCTGCCGACGGGCAGGCGGGCCGGACCCAGGACAGTGCCACTGGCCGGCCCCCCCGGGCTGCCGCTGGAGGCGGCCAGCCCCCGCGTCGGCAGGGTGCGCGCCACCAGAGCGTCCGGCTGACCTTCCGGCCGCATCGAGACCACCACTTGGAGTCGGGAGGAATCGCCGTTGAGGGCCAGCCGGAAGAGCCTCGCCGCCAGCAGGGCCTTGAACGTCGGGCGCAGCCGCTGGACCGCCGCCGCCACAGACTCCCCGCGGCCGCCGAAGGAGCGGGCCAGCGGGTCCCCGCCGGGGGTGAACAGACCGAGGCTTCCCTCCTCGGGAGGGGGATCGGCGCCGGCCGTCGGCCTCCCTGACAGTCCCGGTCGATAACGCCCGAGGATGGTCTGTACGTCCCGCTTCTGAAGCGGGGTCACCCGCAGCCGCGGCAGGGACTGAAGGGCCCGCTCCGCGTTGGGCAAGTCCCCTCCGAGGGATGGGTCCAGTCCGACGACAAGCTCCACATTCGGCGGCAGGTCGCGCAACCGTTCCTGCAGCAGCAGGCCGGGCGTGAGGGGCCCGCTGGCCTTCAGCACCGTGCCGCGGGCGATCAGACCCTGGCGGGAAGCCAGCGTCACCTCTCCGAGGACGGCTCCGCCGTGGTCCACCAGCCGGTAAACACTGCCCGGCCCGAGGGCGGTCAGTCCCTCCGGTTCGACGCCCCCGAGCCAGAACTCCACGCTGCCGCCACTGATGCCGGTCAGGACTCCATCCCCCGGGGGCACGGTCTGGTCGAGGAAGAACAGGGCGCTGCGCTCGTTGCCGCTGCCCGGCTTGCTTTCGTACAGCGGCTCCTGACGGGTGGTGGAGAGCCGCGTCGTGCTGCGGGCGATCGTAGGCAGCAGGGTGCGGATGGGGGTACTGCCGGTCTGCTGCCAGAGGTACTGGGTCAGCAGATAGGTGAACACCCCGGAATCGACGTCGTCGAAACTGGCGTCGGCGGCCAGCTGATCCCTGGCGGCACCGGCGAGCACCACCCCGTTGGCGACCCCGATCCTGCGCTGCTGGATGAAGGCGTCCCGGCTGAAGTTCTGCTGCTTCAGCAGCGTCTCCTGCAGCTCCAGCTCCCCGGGGCTGATCTGCAGCCGGGCATTGCCATCCCGGGCGCGGATGCGCAGGTTCCCCCGGGTGCCCCCGCCCGAATGGCAGCTGTCGAGCACAGCGGTGAAGTTCTCGCTGGCCACCGCCCGGCTGAGCAGGAAGAAGGAGTGGCCGGTGATGTCCTGCACCACGCCACCGCTGGCGGGAAAGCCCGCCGGCAGGCGGCTGTCGACGGGAACGAAGGTGCTGTTGAGCCCATCGTTGTGGTCCCGGTCGGGGTCGGCGATGCGGGAGCCGTGCCCGGAGAAGTGGAACACCACCACATCCCCAGGCCTGGCCTGGCGGATCAGGTGCTCCTGAAAGGCCTCCAGGATTCCGGCGCGGGTCGCCTTCGCGTCGGTGAGGGTCACGATGTCGCTGGGCTGGAAGCCGAACCGGTGGATCAGCAGTTCCCGCTGCAGCCGTACGTCGGTGACACAGCCGTACAGAGGAGCGAACTGGCTGGATTCCGGGTAAGCGTTGATGCCCACCAGCAGAGCCAGTTTGCGGGGGGTGCCCTGGGCCAGGACCCTGGCGTAGCGGTCACCGGCCTGCGTGAGCTGCAGGGCGTTCCACCCGAGGGCAGCCAGAGCGGCTCCTGAGAACTGGAGGAAGCTCCGACGATTCATGGCCAGTGCCTCATGGCTGGTGCCGTCGCGCGCGGCCGTCCCTGGCCGGAGATGGCCAACGTGCGGTCCACGATTGCAACGTAGCCATGGTGGGCGCGGGGGGCGACAGCGGCATTCGCAGGCATGAAGAACGGTTGCGAAATGTGACGACCCACCCGCCAGGGCCACTTGTCGTGGCTTACAGGCGCTGGTCCTGCTAGCTACCGAACAGCCGCGATCCGTCAGGAGCCGCTCCTTCCCACCACGGCCAGACACGCCGGGAATCCGCGCCGACGGCGGCAGCGGAACGACCGCTGGAACCCGGAGGGAGCGGTGCCGATGTCCACCCTTCATCAGCCGTATCCCCTTTCCTCCCCTGATGCCATGGAGACCAAGCGAGCCTGTCTGGTAGCCGTTCTGCTCACCCTTTTGGGGCCCATCGTTACCTGGCCTGTCCAGGCCCAGGACCTGAACGAGAGCGCCCTGCCGACCCCCCTGAGCATGCAGCTCCCCGGCGCGTCCCGGCCGGGAGCCGATCCGCTGCGGCTGCTGCAGTCTGCCGAGGTCCGCAAGGAGCTCGCCCTCTCGGAGGGCCAGATCCAGGAACTGCAGCAGCTCGATCGGGACACCAGGGCCCGGGTCCGCTCCCTGGCCGGCGCCAGGTCCCGAGGCGGGTCGGCTTCCCCGTCGGTGGCGGCGGTGCGGGGCTTCGAGGCCCAGCAGCAGGAGGTCGCCCGTCAGTCACGCCAGAGGGTGGCCGAGATTCTCGGCCCCGCCCAATTGGAGGCCTTCAAGGCCATCGTCGAAGCGAGCCCCGGACAGGACCCCCTGCAGCTCCTGATCAGTGACGGCATGCGCGCCCGCCTCGGGCTGACAGAGGCCCAGGCCGAGCAACTGCGTCAGGTGGCCGCCCAGGCCGGACCGCCGGGTGGGGGGCGCAGCCGTGGTGCTGGGGCGGCGGACGGCATCGCGGCCCTGAGCCGCCAGCTTGAGGCTCTGACCAGCAGCGTGCGTTCCAGGGTGGCCGGGATCCTCACGCCAGAGCAGCTCACCCGGCTTCGCCAGATCCTCCTGCAGGTGGATATGGCGGCACTGGCGGATCCCGCCATGGCCGGCGCCCTCAACCTGACCCCGGATCAGCAGCGGAGCCTGGCCCTCGATCGCCAGCGCACCCTTGATGCCATCGGGGAAGGTCACCAGCTCCCCCGTGCCCGCGGGCCCGCCGGGGAGGTCCCCTGCAGTGCCCTGCAGGCCAACCGCACCCGGCTCGATCCCGTGCTGCAGCAGAACCAGTCCCGCAGCCGCGGGGTGCTGACCGCCAGCCAGCGGACGGTGCTGGAGCAGATGGAGGGCAAGCCCCTGGCTCTGACACCGCCGGAGCCCTGTCGCCCCTAGGCGATCCGCAACCACCGTCGCTCCAACCACCCCTTCGCCCTGCGGATGCACCCCATGCCCATCACCGATGACATCGAGAGGCTGGCCCATGGCAACCCGACCAGGGAGGGGATCGCCAGGCTGCTGACGGTCGATGGAGATGAACAGGAACAGCTGTTCCAGCGTGCCCGGCAGGAACGGCGCCGGGCCGGAGGCGATCCGGTCACGCTCCGGGGGGTGATCGAGATCTCGAATCACTGTCAGAAGAGCTGTGACTACTGCGCCATGCGCAGTCCCAACGGCGAGATGGAGCGCTACCGGATGACTCCGGAGCGGATTCTGGAGATCGTCGCCGAGATCGCCGCCAACGGCATTCCCATCGCCTTTCTGCAGGCCGGCCAGGATCCCGCTGCCGATGCGATGGTGGCGAAGCTGATCCCCGAGATCAAGCGCCGCTTCGACCTCAGGATCCTGCTTTGCCTTGGGGAGCGACCCAGGGCCACGTACCGCAGGTTCGCTGAACTCGGCGCCGATTCCTACATCCTGAAGTTCGAGACCTCCAGCCCGGCGCACTACCGGGCCATCACCCGCACATCGCTACCGGCACGGCTCGACTGCCTCCGTCAGTTGCGGGAGCTGGGCTATGCCGTCGGCACGGGAAACATCGTCGGGCTGCCGGATCAGGACCTTTCCCAGCTGGTGGACGATGTGCTTCTCGCCCTCAAGCTCCGTCCCGACTTCGTCAGTGCCTCCCCCTTCATCGCCAACCAGTCCACACCCTTTGAATCCTGCCCCCAGGGTTCGCTGAATACGACGCTCAACATCCTGGCGATCTATCGCATCGGCCTCCGGACTCCCCTGATCCCGAATGTCAGCGCCCTGGAGAAGCTGCAGGCCGGTGGCCAGCGGCGGGGGCTGGAGGCAGGCGCCAACGTGATGACAGTCAACTTCACGCCGCCGAGCTATCAGGAGAAGTTCAACATCTACTCAAAGCAACGCTTTGTGGTGGGCCTCCAGCACGCCCTGGCCACCATTGAATCCGCCGGAATGGAGCCGTGCAGCTCCACCAGGACAGCCAGCCTCGCAGGCCTTCCCTCCTGATGCCCGCATCCATGCTGCGTCGGTGGTTCCTCAGCGTCCTTCTGCTGTTGGCGGGTGTCATAGGTCCGGGCCGACCGTCCCCGGCTGAGGCCGCCACGCCGGAGCGATCCTCCGGCGGCTATGTCCTGACCATCACATCCGGCCGATCGCTGGCCAATCTGGAGAGCATCGATTCCTTCGGCGTTACGGAGCAGGGGACTCTGGCGGCCCGGCTGTTGCTCAGGTACCTCAGCGATGGGGATCGCCAAGCGCTGCAGGCGGCCCGGGACGTCTGGAGCGGCATCATCCCCAGAGAGAACTTCGGGGGCGACTACACGGCGCTGCAGTGGTTCGCCGACTTGGCCCTTTCCCCACCAGACCAGCAGCGGCAACAGCTGCAGGATCCACGGGTCGCCAGCTATTACGCTTTCTTCGCTGCGAATGATTTCGCTCTTCTCAGGGAGTACCTGGGCAGGAAGTATGCGCTGGCCCCCTACGAAGACCTCGAAACCGAGAAGGGCCGCATCCGCCTGGCCTTCCTCGAGGACTCCATCTTGTTCAACAACCCGCGACGGGAGGAGTGGGAACGCACCAGCCTGATTCTGAATTCCCTCCAGATACGGCCTGGAGAAACGGTCGCAGACATTGGCAGCGGACCCGGCTACTACAGCTTCCTGTTTGCGGAGCGGGTCGGCAGCACAGGCAGGGTGTATGCCATTGACACCGTCAAGGCCCATCTTGATTACATCAACTCTGTCATCCGTCGCACCGGACTGACCACCATCACCACGATCAATAACCACAACGAAAGCATCGGCCTGCCGGTGGGGACCAAGGTCGACACGGCGTTCATGTGCTCCCTCTACCACATCCTCTATCTGGTGTATCGGGAGTCCGCCCGTGAGCAACTGCTCGCCACCATCAGAAACTCCCTGAAGCCCGGTGGCCGGTTGGTCATCGTCGACAACAGCTTGGTGGAGGACAGCCAGCTCCCTTACCACGGCCCGTACATCGCCAAGGAACTGGTGATTGCCCAGCTGGAACACCATGGATTCCGCCTGGAGAGTTCCCGGCAGTTCATCCCCCAGCGGTATGTGCTCACCTTCAGGCTCCAGTGAGGTCCGATGGCGATGCTGCTGACGCTGGAGCCGAAACTCATCGGCACCCTGGCTGCCCTGGGTTCCGCCGCGTCCTGGGCCCTTGGTTCGATCCTGTTCAAGGGGCTGGGACGCGATGTCTCCTCCCTGGCGATGACGCTTGGGAAGGGAGTCCTGAGCGTGGCGCTGCTCAGTCTCGCCGTCGCCACGACAGGCTCCGGAGCCATCGGGCTCACCCCCGCCCTGCTGCTGGTGCTCAGTGGCGTTGTGGGGATCGGCCTGGGAGATGTGTTTTTCTTCGAGGCCCTCAAGGCGCTCAGTGCCCACGCCATGGTCATCCTTCTGATGCTGGGTCAGGTGCTGACCGCCGTGCTGGCCCTAGTGCTGCTGCAGGAAATGCCGTCGGGGATCCAGTGGATCGGCATGGGCCTGATCTGTCTCGGTGTGGGGGTGGTGCTCTCGTCCGAATCGTCCGGAGAACGATCCGCCTCCCGCCTCAGGGGGGTGGTCTTCGGCCTGCTGGCGGTGGTCTGCATGTCCCTGTCGCTGATCATCGCCAAGCAGGGTCTCGAGCAGGTGTCCGCCCTCCAGGCCACGTGGATCCGGATGATGGCCGGCACCCTCTGTCTGTTGCTGCTGGGGCTGGTCAGCCGGCGGCTGTCCGGCTGGTTGCGACCCTTCCGGAGCAGGGCCTATCTGGCTGGATTCTTCGCCTCGGTCCTGGTGGTCACCTTCGGCGGATTCTGGCTTTCCCTGGTGGCCTTGAAGCACCTCGATGTGGCGGTGGCCAACACCCTCAATTCCACCGAACCCATCTTCATCCTGCCGCTGGCTTTTTTTGTGCTCGGGGAACGGATCAGCCGGCGCTCACTGTTGGGCACCGGGGTCACGATGGGAGGTGTGGTGGTTCTTTGCACCCATGGATAAAACGACTGCTGAGCAACGAAGTCAATCCAGTCGGTTTAAGCCATCGGTTTCTTCGACGGCACTGCGAATGGCCATGACTGAGACTAGAGTGCAACCAACGGGACGGGCACACCCCCGCCCAGGCCTGAGGCATTTTTCCATGCTTCTTCCGTCACATTTTCTTTTGCGACGCCCCGCGCCTCTGCCGTGGTCCCGCGGTTGATCCCACCAGCCAATCCTGTTTCCATTCGTCTCCCTGCCTGGCTCAGACTCCATCCCTCCCCCCGATCCCCATGACGATCCAGAACCCATCCGCTGAACGCTCCTTTCCCCTTAGCGAGCTGATGGCCAGGGCATCCAGCCGGGTGGAGGACTACAAAACCCTGCAGAAGCAGGGATTAATCTGCAGCAGTGGAGACTTTTTCCCCTCCGTTCACTATCCGCCCATCACGATGTATCCCCCGGTCGAGGAGGAAGAGTTCTTCGCTGGCTATTCTCTGCCCGAGGATGGTCTGTTCGATGTCTATGCCCACATCCCCTTCTGCCGTTCGCGTTGTCTGTTCTGCCACTATCCCGTTCAGCTCGGTGAGCGTTCACCCGAGAAGGACCGTTATCTGGCGGCTCTCGAGCGTGAAATGGATCTCTCCATGCGACGGCTCGGCATAGAGCGGATCCAGGCCCGTTCCGTGCTGGTGGGAGGTGGAACTCCGACCTATCTCAGCATCGACCAGCTTCGATCCTTTCTGGACTTCTTCACCCAGCGGGTGGACCTTTCGGCCTGCACCCAGTTCAACTACGACGTCGACCCGGTCACCCTGATCGGCCCGGAGGGCATCGAACGGCTGCAGGTCATGCGCGACCACGGCGTTGACCGACTCACCATCGGCGTCCAGTCACTCAATCCGGTGGTTCTCCGCCAGATGAACCGGCACCACGGCGTCGAAGAGACCCTCGAAGCCATCGACAACTGCAGGCGCCTCGGATTCCAGCTGAACATCGAGTTCATCTTCGGTTATCCAGGCGAAACCCTGGAGAACTGGATGGATGTGATCCGCCAGGCCGTCACACTCGATGTGCAGGAGATCCAGTTGTATCGCCTCAAGGTGGAGGCCTATGGGGATTATCAGGGCCCCATCAAGTCCATCCAGCATCTGCATCCCGAGCGGATGCCCTCCCTGGAGGAGACGATCATGATGAAACAGCTCGCCATCGATCTTCTCAACGCGAATGGATTTCACGAGAATCTCCGCCGGGTGTTCTCCAGGGAGCGTCAGCACTTTTCGCACTATGCCGACAACCAGTGCTGCGGCCTCCACGATCAGCTCGGTTTCGGCCTGACGGCCTTCAGCAGCCTCCGGGACCGCTTCGCGCTCAACACCCAGGATTTCGATGCGTACTACGCCCTGATCGACGCCGGCCGCCTGCCCCTCAACCGGGGCCTCCTCCGCTCGGCCGAAGAGCAGGCCCGCTGGGCGGTTGTGCTGCCGCTGAAGAACAGGGCGCTCTGGCGGAGTCACTTTGAGGCCGTCACCGGGGGTCGCCAGCTCGATCAGACCTTCGGCCCCCTGCTGAAGCGACTCGAGTCCTTCGGCCTGGTTCAGGACGAGGGGGACAAGGTCGTGCTCACCAGCCTCGGCGCCTTCGTTGCTGATGAGGTCGTGCAGCAGTTCCACGATCAGGCCTACATGCCCTATCCGGCCGAGGCCTATGCCCCGGGCCCGCTGCACCCCTACGACACGGTCCGTGTCAAAGGGGATGGCGCACTGGTGGGCGTCTGAGCTCTCAGCCCTTGACGGCGTCGCCGCTGGCGCTGGGCAGGATGTAGCGCTGCAGCAGCACGAACAGCAGCAGCACCGGCAGGATCGAGACCACCGATCCGGCCGCCACCAGGCGCCAGTCGAGGGAGAAGCTGCTGGCCAGCTGCTGCAGACCCAGGGGCAGGGTGTAGAGGGTGGGGTCGTCGAGAATGATCAGCGGCCAGAGGAAATCACTCCAGGTGCCGATGAACACGAACATCGCCAGGGTGATCAGGTCGGCCCGGGCCGCCGGCAGCATCACGTTCCACCACTCGCCGATGGGGGTGCAGCCATCGATCCGGGCCGCCTCCTCCAGCTCCACCGGCACCGCCAGGAAGCTCTGGCGCAGCAGGAAGATGCCGAAGGCCGTGGCCGCCTGGGGCACGATCAGGGCCCAGAGGGTGTTGCGCAGCCCGATCTGCACCATCAGCAGATAAAGGGGGATCATCACCACCTGGAAGGGGATCAGGATCGTGGCCACCACCAGGGCCAGCACCAGCCCGCGGCCGCGGAAACGCATCCGCGCCAGGGGGTAGGCCGCCAGGGAGCAGAACAGCAGGTTGGCCAGCACCGCCAGGGCGCTGACGATCGTGCTGTTGAGCAGGTAGGTGCCCATCGGGTTGGCGGCGAACAGGCGCCCGTAGGCCTCCAGGCTCGGCTGGCTGGGCAGCAGGGCCGGAGGGCTGGTGAAGATGTCCTCGGCCGGCCCCTTCAGGGAGGTGCTGACCAGCCAGAGCAGGGGCAGCAGCAGCAGCACGGCCACCAGCAGCAGCAGGGCGAGCTGCAGCCCGGTGGCCAGCGGGGAGCGGTTGGGGGCGTTCACAGACGCGGCAGTTCCGCCACCGGAAGGGGGGTCTTCTGGGGGTGGAGCGGGGCGCGCTGGCCGCCGGAGACCAGCCGGTTGAGGGCGTTCACGAAGGCCTGGGCCGCCGCCACGACGATGTCGGTGTCGGCCGCATGGCCCGAATAGAGCACCCCCTGGTGGCGCAGGCGGATGGTCACCTCGCCCATGGCGTCGATGCCTTCGGTGACGGACTTGATGCTGAACTCCACCAGCTCGTTCGGCACCTGGGCCAGGTGGTTGAGGGCCTGGCAGACCGCATCCACCGGGCCGGTGCCGATCGCCGCCTCGGTGAGGTCGATGCCGTCCCCGTCTCGCAGGGTGACGGTGGCGGTGGGCTGGAGGTTGGTGCCGCAGCTCACCTGCACCGACTGCAGGGCGTAGCGGGGCTGGTCCTGCTGCTGCACCTGCTCGCTGACGATCGCCTCCAGATCCCGGTCGGTGATCTCCCGCTTGCGGTCGGCCAGCTCCTTGAAGCGGGCGAAGGCGTCGTCGAGATCGTTGCGCTCCAGGGTGTAGCCAAGCTCCTCGAGCCGGGCCCGGAAGGCGCTGCGGCCGGAGAGCTTGCCGAGGGAGAGCCGGTTGTCGGCCAGGCCGACGGTGCGGGCGTCGATGATCTCGTAGGTGAGGCGGTTCTTGAGCACCCCGTCCTGGTGGATGCCGGACTCATGGGCGAAGGCGTTGGCGCCCACGATCGCCTTGTTGGGCTGCACCGCCATGCCGGTGAGGTTGGAGACCAGCCGGGAGGTCTTGGTGATCTCCTCGGTGCGCACGTTGGTGAGGGGGTCACGCTGGTCGGCGGGCCGGCCCAGGAAGGGGTTGAAGTAGCTGCGGCGCACGTGCAGGGCCATCACCAGCTCCTCGAGGGAGGCGTTGCCGGCCCGTTCACCGATGCCGTTGATGGTGCACTCCAGCTGGCGGGCGCCGTTCTTGACCGCTTCGAGGAAGTTGGCGACGGCCAGGCCGAGATCGTTGTGCCCATGCACCGAGATCACCGCCCGGTCGATGTTGGGCACCGAACGGTTGATGCCGGAGATGATCGCGCCGAATTCCGCCGGGGTGGTGTAGCCCACCGTGTCGGGAATGTTGATCGTGGTGGCGCCGGCGTTGATCGCCGCCTCGATCACCTGATGCATGAACTCCGGGTCGCTGCGGCCGGCGTCCTCGCAGGAGAACTCCACGTCATCGACGAGGGAGCGGGCATAGGCCACCATCTCGGCGGTGATGGCGAGCACCTCGGCGCGGGTCTTGCGGAGCTTGTGCTCGAGGTGGATGTCGCTGGTGGCGATGAAGGTGTGGATGCGCCGGCGGGCGGCGGGGGCCACGGCCTCGGCGCAGGCCTTGATGTCGCCGCTGGCGGCCCGGGCCAGACCGCAGATCACGGGCCCGTCCGGGGTGCCGACGTTGGCGGCGATGCGCTGGACGGCGTGGAAATCGCCGCTGCTGGCGAAGGGAAAGCCGGCCTCGATGATGTCGACCCCCAGGCGGGCCAGCTGCTGGGCGATCGCGAGCTTCTCCTCCAGGTTGAGGCTGGCGCCGGGGGACTGCTCCCCGTCGCGGAGGGTGGTATCGAAGATCAATACCCGGCCGGGATCGCGGGCCATGGGGTTAGGCGGAACAGCTATGAGTTAGGTCCACTCTAGGGGCCGGCTGTCCTGGCTCCGGGAGCGGAACCGTCAGGGAGCGGAACGTAGAGTGGCACCACAGAGGGTTTCCCCATGGCCGCAGGCGATCTGGCCCTGGTGTTGCATGCCCACCTCCCCTACGTGCGCTCCGGTGAGCCCGGTTCGCTGGAGGAAGACTGGTACTTCCAGGCCCTCCAGGAATGCTATCTGCCCCTGCTGGAGGTGCTGGAGCAGGCGGCCGCCGATCCCCAGCAGCGGCCCCGGCTCACCCTCGGCCTCTCTCCCACCCTGCTGTCGCTGCTGAGCGACCGGGCCCTCAACGGCCGCTTCCCGGCCTGGCTGGCCCTGCGCCGCACTCTGCTTGACGGAGCCGTTCCCGAGCTGGAGGTCCCGGCCCGCGAGCTGCAGCACACCCTCACGGCCATCGAGGCCCAGTGGCGGGAGATGGGGGGGGATCTCCTGCCCCGCTTCCGGCGGCTGCAGGAGCTGGGGGTCCTCGATCTGATCACCTGCGGCGCCACCCACGGTTACCTGCCCCTGCTGCGGGATTCGCCGGAGGCGGTACGGGCCCAGCTGCTCACCGCCGTTCGGGAGCACCAGCGGCTGCTGGGTGTGCGGCCCCTGGGCATCTGGCTGCCGGAGTGCGCCTACTACGAGGACCTCGACCGGCTCCTGGCCGAGTGCGGCCTGCGCTATTCCCTGCTCGACGGCCACGGCCTGCTCCATGGCCTGCCCCGTCCGCGCTACGGGGTCTACGCCCCGATCTGCTCCCCGGCGGGGGTGGCCTTCTTCGCCCGTGACAGCGAATCCACCCTGCCGGTGTGGAGCGCCAGCCAGGGCTACCCGGGTGACGGGGCCTACCGGGAGTTCCACCGGGATCTGGGCTGGGACCTGCCGGAAGCGGATCTGGAGACCCAGGGGATCCACGACCGCCGCCCCCTCGGACTCAAGCTGCACCGCGTCACCGCCCAGGGCTGCCCCCTTGAGCTCAAGCAGCCCTACGACCCGGCGCGGGCGGCCGAGCGGGTGACGGAGCACGCCGAAGCCTTCCTGCGGGGCCGCGCCGCCCAGATGGAGCAGCTGGCGGCGACGATCGTGCCGCCGCCGCTGCTGGTGGCCCCCTTCGATGCGGAGCTGTTCGGCCACTGGTGGTTCGAGGGCCCCCGGTTCCTGGCCGAGCTGTTCCGCCAGGGTCCGGCTCTGGACGTGCGCTTCACCCACCTGCGCGATGTGCTCAGCGAGGGGCGGTCCCTGCAGGTCTGCCGGCCGGCCCCCTCCAGCTGGGGGCAGGGGGGCTACCACGACTACTGGCTGAACGACACCAACGCCTGGGTGGTGGCGGAGTGGCAGCGCGCCTCCCGCGCCATGGTGCAGCGGGTGAACCGGGGCGTGGGCAGCACCGCCCAGCGGGCCCTGCTCACCCAGGCGGGCCGCGAACTGCTGCTGGCCCAGAGCTCCGACTGGAGCTTCATCCTGCGGGCCGGCACCACCACCGGCCTGGCGCGGGAGCGGATCCGCCGCCACCTCGACCGCTTCTGGCGGCTGATCGATGCCCTCGAGCACGGCACCGACCTGCCCCGGGAGTGGCTGGTGGGGGTGGAGCGGGAGGACGGGCTGTTCCCGCAGCTCAACGCCGCCGACTGGGCGACCAGGGCCTAGCGGCCTCCGCCCAGCCCCGGTCAGAGAATCTGATCCAGGAAGCGGCGGGTGCGCTCGTGGCTGGGGTTGGTGAAGAACACCTCCGGTGCGGCCTCCTCCACCACCTCGCCGTCGGCCATCAGCACCACCCGGTGGGCCACGTGGCGGGCGAACTTCACCTCGTGGGTCACCACCACCATGGTGATGTCGTCGGCGGCGAGATCCTGCATCACCTCGAGCACCTCCCGCACCATCTCCGGGTCGAGGGCGCTGGTGGGTTCATCGAACAGGAGGATGCGGGGTTCCATGCACAGGGCCCGGGCGATCGCCACCCGCTGCTGCTGGCCCCCCGAGAGCTGGCCGGGGTACTTGCCGGCCTGTTCGGCGATGCCCACCCGTTCCAGCAGGGCCCGGGCCTGGCGTTCCACCTCCGCCTTCGGGCGCTTGCGCACCAGCACCGGCGCCAGCGTCAGGTTGTCGAGCACCGAAAGGTGCGGGAACAGGTTGAACTGCTGGAACACCATGCCCACCTCGCGGCGGATGGCGTCGATGTTGCGCAGGTCGTTGGAGAGCACGATGCCGTCGACGGTGATGCTGCCCTTCTGGAAGTCCTCCAGGGCGTTGAAGGTGCGGATGAAGGTGCTCTTGCCCGAACCCGAGGGGCCCATGATCACCACCACCTCGCCGCGCCGCACCGTCAGGCTGGCGCCGCGCAGGGCCTGGAATCCATTGGGGTACCACTTCTCGACGGCCCGCGCCTCGATCATCAGTTCGCTGCTGGGTTGGCTCATGGGGCGGGAAGCGGGTTCGGAGCGGAGAAGGAGGGAAAAGGGAACGCAGCTCAGGTGGCGCTGGGTACGGCTTGGGGATCGAGGCGGCGCTCCAGGGCCCGGCTGCCCAGACCGAGGGCGGCACAGCAGCCCCAGAACAGCACCGCCAGGGTGAGGTACACCTCACCGTTTCTCCCCAGGAAAGCGGGGTTGGCCATCACGGTGCGGGCCGTGCCGAGCAGTTCCAGCAATCCGATCAGCGACAGCAGGGTGGTGTCCTGCAGCAGCGAGATGAACTGGCCCACCATGGCCGGCAGGGCCACCCGCAGGGCCTGGGGCAGCACCACATGCTGCAGGGCCTTGGGATAGGAAAGGCCGAGGGAACGGGCGGCCTCCAGCTGGCCCCGCGGCACCGCCGCCAGGCCGGAGCGCACCGCCTCCGCCAGGTAGGCGGCGGCGAAGAAAGTGAGCACCCAGGCCGCCCGCCAGACCCGCTCCGGGGCCAGCCCGCCGGGCAGCAGGAAGCCGAGGATGTTCTGGCCGAGGAACAGCAGGGTGATCAGCGGCGCGCCGCGGATGAACTCGATGTAGACCACCGAACCCCAGCGCAGCAGGGGCAGCTCGCTGCGGCGCCCCAGGGCCAGCAGCACCCCGATCGGGAAGCACAGCAGGATGGCAAAGCTCGAGGCCAGCAGGGTGAGCAGCAGGCCCCCCCATTCCGACGGGGACACGGTGACCAGCCCCAGCCCGCCGCTGATCAGCACCATGCCCCCCAGGTAGAGCAGGGGCCACACCAGGGCGGCCAGCCGCCGGCCGGTGGGCGACAGGCGGGTCCCGAAGCGACCGGCGAGCCAGCGGCAGAGGCCCAGCAGCAGGAGGAGCCCCCACCAGCGGGCCTGGATGGCCAGGGTCAGGCCGAGGGCCGAGGGCACGGCTATGGCGATCAGGGCGAGCAGCCCCAGGGCCAGCCGGTCGTTGCTCGGCCACAGCACCCCGGTGCGGTCCGGGCGGGGGTGGGCGCGCAGCAGGCCCCAGGTGGCGCCGCTGGCTGCCACCAGCAGGGCGGTGAGCAGCCAGAGGCGCCACTGCTGCTCGATCGGGTAGCGGCCCACGGCGAACAGGGTGCTGTTCACCCTCACCACCGCCCACTGGGCCTGGGTGAGGGCCCAGCGCAGGAAGCCGAAGGCCCCCAGGCTGAGCAGGGTGATCAGGGCCACGCTCAGCGCCGCGTCGGCGGGGGTGGCGAACAGTTCGGAGCGCAGGCGGCGCAGCAGGGCGTTCATCTCAGCGCTCCCGGATCTGGACCAGGTGGTTGAGACCGTTCATCAGGGCCGAGATCAGCAGATCGAGGGTGAGGTAGGCCGCCAGCAGCACCAGGATCACCTCCACCGCCCGTCCGGTCTGGTTGAGGGTGGTTTCGGCGACGGAATAGAGGTCGGTGTAGCCCACCGCCACGGCCAGGGAGGAGTTCTTGGCCAGCGAGATGTACTGGGTGTTGAGGCCCGGCACGATCACCCGCAGGGACTGGGGCAGGACGATGCGGCGCAGGGTGGCGAACCAGCTCAGCCCCAGGGAGGAGGCCGCCTCCCACTGACCCTTCGGCACGGCGGCGATGCCGCCCCGCACCACCTCGGCGATGAAGGCGCCGGAGTACACGATCAGGCCGGTGATCAGGGCGCCGAACTCGACGCTGAGCCGCACCGGGGCCTGCCAGACCCCGTTGACCAGCATCGGTCCCATCCAGCGCAGCCCGTCGCCGAAACCGGCGATGTAGAGGCCCGATTTGGCCAGCACCACCCCGGGCAGCTGGATCGCCGCCACCCCGTTGGGCAGGGTGAGGAACACCACGAAGTACCAGAACACCAGCTGCAGCAGCAGGGGGATGTTGCGCACCACCTCCACGTAGACCCGCGCCAGCCGCCGCAGCAGGCCGTTGTGGCTGAAGGAGGCCATCCCCACCAGGGTGCCCAGCAGGGTGGCCCCCACCAGACCCACCACCACCGCCCGGATCGTGTTGACCAGACCGGCGGCCAGGGCGCGCCAGTAGGGCAGCTGGGCGTTGAACGGAAGCACCGATTCCGAGATGTCGAAGCCGGCGGGCTGCTGCAGCCAGCGCCAGCTCAGCAGCAGGCCGGCGGCGGTGAGGTTGCGCACCAGATTGCCCAGCAGGAAGGCGATCAGCAGCAGCACCAGCAGACCCACCACGGCCTGCACCACCCAGGGCACGATGCGGCGGTCGCGCCACCAGGGTGGCGAAGGCGGTGCGGGTGGGGCAGGGGCCGGGTCGGCGGGGGGCACCGGCGCCATCAACGGAAGGGGGGCGAGTAGATCAGGCCGCCGTCCTTCCACTGGCGGTTGAGGCCCCGGTCGAGCTTGAGGGCGGAGGCGGGCCCGACATTGCGATCGAAGATCTCGCCGTAGTTGCCGACGGCCTTCACGGCTTTGACCACGAAGTCGGGCGGCAGGCCCAGCTGCTTGCCGAAGTCACCCTCCACCCCCAGGAAGCGGCGCAGGTCGGCCTGGTTGGTGTTGGCCTTGGCCTCGGCCAGCTTGGCGTCGATGTTCGCCTGGGTGATGCCGCTCTCCTCGGCCTGCATCAGCCCGTAGACGATCCAGCGCACCGCATCGGCCCAGGCAGGATCGCCGTTGGTGGTGGCGGGGGTGAGGGGCTCCTTGCTCATCACCACCGGCAGCAGGGTGTGGGCGTCGGGTTTGGGGAAGCTGGTGCGCTTGCCCGCCAGCTGGGAGCGGTCGCTGGTGACGGCCACGCAGCGGTCGCCGAGGTAGGCGGCGAAGGTCTGGTCGCTGGTCTGGAATTTCAGCGGCGTGTAGGGGATGTTCTGCTCCCGCATCCGGTCGGCCAGGTTGAGCTCGGTGGTGGTGCCGCTCTCGACGCAGATCGGCTTGCCGGCCAGACCCTTGAGGTCCTTGATGCCGCTGGCCACCGGCACCAGCACCCCCTGGCCGTCATAGAAGGTGGTGGGGGCGAAGCTGAGGCCGTTGCCGCCGGCCGCATCGCGGCTCAGGGTCATGGTGGTGTTGCGGGAGAGCAGGTCGACCTCGCCGCTGGCCAGGGCGGCGAAACGCTCGCTGGAGTTCAGGTCGCGGTACTCCACCTTCTCCGGGTCCCCCAGCACCGCGGCGGCCACCGCCTTGCAGACGTCCACATCGAGGCCCAGGTACTTGCCGTCGGGGCCCACGAAGCTGAAGCCGGGCAGCTTGCCCTCCACCCCGCAGATCAGCTTGCCCCGCCCCGTGATCGTGGAGAGCTTCTGGCTCTGCACGCCGCCACCTTCGCCGGCGCAACCGGCCAGCAGGCCGGCGGCACAGAGGGAAACCACCAGGGAGCGGGTCCGGGTCCGGAACATGCCTGCGTCTTAAAGGTGGCCGCATTGTTGCAGGTGCGGGCCGGTGCAGGTAGGCCCTGTGGAACCTCCTCAGCGGAAGGGGGGCGCGATGTGCAGACCGCCGGCGCTCCAGAGCCGGTTGAGGCCCCGCTCCAGGCCCAGGGGGGTGGCGCGGCCCAGGTGGCGCTCGAACAGCTCGCCGTAGTTCCCTACCGCCTTCACCACCCGCACCGTGAAGTCGGCGGGGAGGCCCAGCTGGCGGCCGAAATCCCCCTCCACCCCCAGAAAGCGGCGCGCCTCGGCCTGGCTGGGGTCGCGCCGTGCCGCGGCGAGGCGGGCCTCGACGTTGGCCTGGGTGAGGCCGCTCTCCTCCGCCTGGACCAGGGTGTGGGTGATCCAGCGCACGGCATCGGCCCAGGCCGGATCGGCCTGGATCGTCACCTTGGCGCTGGGCTCCTTGCTGAGCCGCTCGGGGAGCAGCACGTGGGCCGCTGGCTGCTTGAAGCCGCTGCGCTTGGCCGCCAGCAGGGAGCTGTCGCTGGTGATGGCGGCGCAGCGACCCTGCTCGTAGGCCGGGTAGGCCTGCTCACCCGACTGGAAGCGCAGCGGCTGGTAGGGGACCCCCAGCTCCCGCATGCGATCGGCCAGGTTGAGCTCGGTGTTGGTGCCGCTCTCGACGCAGATCGGCTTGCCGGCCAGCTGCCGCAGGCTGCGGACGCCGCTGGCCGCCGGCACCATCACCCCCTGGCCGTCGTAGAAGAACACCGGGCCGAAGCTGAGGGCATTGCCCCCCGGGGCGTCCCGGCTGAGGGTGTGGGTGGAGCTGATCGAGAGCAGGTCGACTTCGCCGCTGTTCAGGGCCACGAAGCGCTCCCCCGCCGTCACCGGCCGGAACTCCACCTTGGTGGGATCCCCGAGCACGGCGGCGGCCACGGCCCGGCAGAAATCGGCGTCGATGCCCACGAAGGCGCCGCCGGAGCCCACCGTGCTGAACCCGGGCACCGCTCCATCAACGGCGCAGACCAGCCGTCCCCGCTCGCGGATCCTGGCCATGGTGGGGCTGCCGGGGGCGTCGTTACCGGCGGCGCAGCCCACCAGGCCGGCGACCAGGCCGCCAAGGGCCCCGAGCCGCAGGGCCAGCGGGCCGATGGACCGCCTTCGGGCTCCGGGCGCCACGCCGTTCATCCGGGCAGGATCACCCGGTCGATGACGTGCACGATGCCGTTGTCGCAGATGATGTCGGCGGACACCACGGTGGCGTTCTTGACCTCGAAGGGGTCCGCCCGGCGGATCGCCACCGGCGCCCCCTCCAGGCTCTCCCATTCCGGCTGCGTCACCAGCTGCTCCCGCAGATAGGCCCCGGAGAGCACATGGAATTTGAGGATTCGGGCCAGCTGGGGGACGTTGTCCACCAGGGTCTGGACCGTGCCGGGGGGCAGGGCGGCGAAGGCGTCGTCGACGGGGGCGAAGACCGTGAAGGGGCCGGGGCTCTCCAGGGCGCCGGTGAGCCCGGCCACCTCGACGGCGGTGAGCAGGGTGGCGAAGCAGCCGGCCCCCTTGGCGGTTTCGATGATGTTGGCCATGGGTCTCCTAGCGGTAGTCCTGGGTCTGGATCTGGGGCAGGCGCGCCTCGGGCCGCAGGAAGCGGTCCATCTGGGCCTCGAAGAACTTCCGGTTGGCCATCAGATGCACGGGGTCGGTGTCATCGAGGGGATAGAGCAGGGCACAGCGCAGGGCCTGGATCACCGCCGAGGTGACGTTGTACATGGAGCGCTGGAAGGTGATCCCCAGCTGGATGAGCTTGTCCTCATCCCCACGCTTGTGCTGTTTGTAGAGCTCCTCCAGATAGGGGGGCAGGAAGTGGAGCATGTCCTGCATCAGCAGGGTGGGCGGAATGCCGGCCGAGCCCACGGGAAACACGTCGGCATAGAGGATGCCGTAGTGGAAATCGGCCTGATCGGCAGGCACCTGATAGGCCTGGGCGTTGTAGCTCTTGGTGCCGCGAAATGGCGCCGTGCGATAGAAGACCGCCTCCACGTAGGGGAGAGCCGCTTCATAGAGCCAGGTGAAGCCTTCGCTCTTGGGGATGATCTCGAAACACTCGCCCTTGATGAACACGTGGTGATAGATGGGCCGGCCCGCTACGGCGAAGATGCCGTTGACCAGGAAGTTCATGGCGTCGGGAACACCCTTGAAACCACCCTCGTCGTAGATGTCGCTCATCTCGAAGAACACCGGCGCCATCACCTCCCAGAACAGGCCGAGGTTGGCGTAGTAGCTCATCTTCTTCACCTGCTCCATGAACATCTCAGGGAACAGGCGATAGAGGCCGAGCATCAGCGGATTACCGCGGAAGTAGGCCTTGATGGCGCGATCGGCGTTGACCCGGTAAGCGTCACTGGCGAGATAGTCGTAGAAGCGGCCGCCCATGCCCTGGTGCCAGAGCATGGCCTCCATGCACGCCTCGGCGAACTCCATGTTGATCCGGTCGTGCCAGAGATGATGGAGCAGCTTCGACATCTTGCCGGTTTCGCCCTTCTCCATGAACGCCAGCAGTTCAGGATGGGCCTTTTCACCACCACGCCAGATCCGCAGCTTCGACTGGTCGCCGGCGTAGGAATTGGGGAGATCGAGGTACTCCTGGCTGGGAAAGTACTTGAAGGCCGGCAGGGGATCGAGGAACACCTGCTCGGCGATGTAGAGCAGGTCGCGCCAGTAGAAGTCCATCGGCACGGCATAGGCCTTGTAGATGCCGATGATCTGCATCAGGTTCTCCGGCGTGTCCGGCAGCATCGAGCCGCCGGCCTCCAGCCGGTGGATCACATCGGCATAGCGATGGGTGGAGGGCGGGATCAGGGGGGCGGTGATGGTCTCGGGGGCCGTGGCGGTGGGGGGTGTCATGACGTGCGCAGCTCCGAGGCGGAAGGGAGGGTGACGGCGACCAGGGGGGAGGCGGCGGCGGCGAGGGTGAAGGGCTGGGCGGCATCCCGGCTGAGGAACGGCTGGGTGCGCAGGGCCAGGCCCGTGGATTCGGTCTCACTCCAGCCCGTGAGGGCCGTGGGCCAGAGGCCCGCCGCGACCACCAGAACGGCGAGGGCCATGGCCGGCGCCCGCTCGCTCCAGCAGGTGGAGGTCCAGTCGGCGCGCTCGTTGTCGAGGCGGCCGAAGCCCACCCTGTTGAAGAGGCGGATGGCGTAGACGGCGGTGAAGCCCGAGGCGATCAGGCTGACCAGGGTGGCGCGGGGGAAGGTGGTCCAGCTGCCCTCGAACACCAGCAGTTCCGCTGGGAAGCCCGCCAGGCCGGGGATGCCGGCGGCCGCCATCATGGCCAGCAGCAGCATGCCCATGGTGAAGGGCAGCCCGCGCAGGGGATTCATCAGGCCGGAGAGCTCGGGGATGGCGGTGGTGCCGGTCTTGCGCTCGATCAGCCCCACGCAGGCGAACAGCAGGGCCACGATGATGCCGTGGGCGAGCATCTGGGCCACCGCCCCCTGCAGGCTGAGGGGGGTGGCGGCCGACAGCCCAAGCACCAGCAGGCCCATGTGGCCGAGGGAGCTGTAGGCCATCAGGCGGCGGATGTCGCTCTGGGCGATGGCGTTGAGCGCCCCGTACACCGCGCTGATGGCGCCGGCGGCGGCGATCCAGGGTGACCAGGCGGCCCAGGTGTCCGGGAGGAAGCCCACCCCGAAGCGCAGCAGGCCGTAGGCGCCCAGCTTGGAGACGGAGCCCGCCAGCAGCATCACCACCGGGGTGGGCGCCTGGCCGTAGGTGAAGGGCTGCCAGCCGTGCAGGGGAAAGACGGGAAGCTTCAGGCCGAAGGAGAGCAGCAGCAGGGCCAGGATCCAGCGTTGGGCCGTGGGGGAGAACTGGGCCTGGCGAAGATCCTCGAAAGCGAAGAGCGGACCGGCGGGATTGAACCAGGCGAAGGCCAGCACGGCCGCCAGCAGGGCCAGGCCGGAGACGGCGCTGTAGAGCAGGAAACGCACGGCGGCACCGGCCCGTTTCTCGCCCCCCCAGACCGCCACCAGCAGGGTGATCGGGATCAGCACCAGCTCGAAGGCCAGCAGGAACAGCAGGGCGTTGCGGGCCAGCAGACCCGTGACGACCCCCAGGTTGGTGGCCAGCATCAGGGAGAAGAACAGCCGCGGCCGGGACTGGTCCGCCGCTGCCGAAAGGATCGATAGGGAGGTGATCAGCGCGGTGAGCAGCATCAGCGGCAGCGACAGGCCATCCAGACCGAGATCGAGCCGGAGCCCGAGTTTCGGCAGCCAGGAGAGCTGCAGGTCGGCGGGGGGGTGCTGCCAGCAGAGCAGGCCCACCAGGAACTGAAGGGCCCCGAACAGGGCGGCGATGCCGCGGACCCGAACGGAAGGAACGGTTGCCGGCAGCAGGGGCAGCAGCAGGGTGCCGGCCAGGGGTGCGGCCAGGAGAAGCACGAGCGAGGACGATCCCATCAGCGGAACGGGCGAACGAGTTCGGACGGAACGGAAGGGGCGGAGGCCAGCAGCCAGGCGGCCATCAGCAGCACCCCGAGAACGAGGGTGAGGGCATAGGCCTGGGTGCGGCCGGAGGTGGTGAAGCTGAGGCGACGGGCTCCCTCGAGGGCGGCACTGCCGGAGGCTCCACTGAAGCCATCGATCAGCCGGTCATCCGACCAGGCGCTGAGCCGGGCCAGGGCCACCACCAGCCACACCACGGTGCGGTGGTAGAAGCGCTCGGTCTGCATGTCGTGGGCCAGCCAGTCCTGCAGGCCGCCGAGGGCGGCGGGCAGATGGGCCAGGGGGTGGGGCCGCAGGTAAAACGCCGCCGAGAGGCCGCCGCCCACGAGGGTGGAGATCAGCAGGGGCACCGCCAGCGGACCCCAGCCCGGAAGGGGGGACAGGGCGAAGACGCCGTTGATCACCATCAGCTGCGGCAGGTGCAGCACCAGACCCATGAGCACCAAGGTGGGCAGGGCCATCAGCCACAGCACCTCCGCGGAGCGGGTGGTGAACACCGACGGACGCCCGCCCCAGATCAGACCGAACACCCGGATCAGGCCGGCGCTGATCAGGGCATTGGTCAACAGCACCAGGGCACCGAGCAGCACCGGATGGGAGCTCTCGGCCGTGAGCTCCAGGAGCTCGCGCAGGGCGGCGAAGCCACCGAACGGCGGCAGGGCCATCAGGCCGGCGGCGCCGGTGAGGAAGGCCAGGCCCATCAGCGGACGCTTGCTCCACAGGCCCCCGAGCTGGGTGAGGTCCTGGGTGACATTGGTGATCACGATGGCGCCGATCACCATCAACATCAGGGCCATCGGCAGGGGATACACCAGCATCAGGTGATCGGCCACGCTGATGCCGCCCAGACCCACCGCCACGAACAGCAGGCCGAGCCAGCTGCTCACCAGGAAGGAGAGGGCGCGCTTCACATCGATCTGGGCGAGGGCGATCAGGGAAGCCACCAGGGCCGTGGTTCCGCCCACGATCACCAGCACGGTCTGCACCAGGGGGCTCAGTTCGATCAGGGGCTCGAGCCGCAGCAGCACCCAGGCGCCGCCCACCACCACCACCGAGTTACGGAGCACGGTGGAGGGCAAGGGGCTCTCCATCGCCTCATCGAGCCACAGGTGCAGGGGGATCTGGGCGCACTTGCCCATCGGCCCGGCGATCAGGGCCAGCAGGATCAACGGCAGAACCGGGGGAAGGGGGTTGCCGTTGTTGACCTGATCGGCGGCCCAGGCCTGCAGCCCGTGGAAGTTCCAGGTGCCGGTGATCGGCAGCAGGGCGATCAGTCCCGCCAGCAGAATCAGGTCGCCGATCCGCTTGGTGAGGAACGCATCGCGTGCACCCTTGACCACCAGGGGCTGGTTGTACCAGGTGCCCACGATCAGGTAGGTCCCCAGGGTGAGCAGCTCGAGGATCACGTAGCTGAAGAACAGCGAGTCCGTGAGCACCAGGGCGCACAGACCGGCCTCGAAGAAGCTCAGGGAACCGAAGAAGCGGGGCCAGCCCCAGTCCATCTCCAGATAGCCGATGGCGTAGATCTGCACCAGCACATGCAGGCCGGTGATCACCGTCATCGCGATCAGGGCCGGCTCGGTGATCAGGCCGTCGAAGCTCACCTTGAGCCCGGCGGTCTCCAGCCAGGTCCAGCCGAAGGCGAGGGGCTTGTAGAGGGCGGCCGCACCGGCGGCGGAATTGGAATGCAGCGCCATCAGGGCGGCGGCGCTGTGGACGAAGGCCACGCTCACCAGGGTGAGGTTGAGATAGCCGCAGGGGCGTGGGCCCGTGCGTGAGATCAGCCCCGGGGACCAGAGCAGCGACAGCAGGGACGCCACCAGGGGGTAGAGCGGCACCAGCCAGGCCGTCTGGGCGAAGAACAGGGTCATGGCGGGAGAACGGTCGGGACCGGAGATGGCCCGCGTGGTGGCGAACACTAAGATCCCAGGCCGCTGGCGGTGGGCTTTCCAGGAAGGAAAGCCCTATGGGTTCATCAAGAGGTTGTTATCAGTCGGCCGGGGGCGGCTCTGGGCTCAGGCGTCGGCGCTGCGACGCCGGCGCCACAGGCGCCACACCTTCTCCAGTTCGAGGTAGAGGAAGAACACCAGACTGAACCCCACGCAGATGCCCAGGTCGCGGGCCGAGAGGGGAACGGTGCCGAAGAATGTGGCCAGCACCGGCACGTAGAGCAGGGACAACTGCAGCAGGGTGGTGAACACCACCGCCCCCAGCAGCCAGGGGTTGGTGAATGGGGCCACCTGCACCAGGGGACGCTCACTGCGGGCCGCCAGAGCGTGGCCCATCTGGGCCAGGCACAGCATCGTGAAGACCATCGTCTTCCAGGGGGCACCGGCCCGGGAGGCCAGCACCATCATCGTGATCGTGATGGCGGCGAACACGACGCCGATGCGCAGGATGTAGCTGCCGACGCCGCGGGCGAAAATCGATTCGCCGGGCTCGGCGGGGGGCCGCTGCATCAGGCCGGCTTCGCCGGGCTCCAGGGCCAGGGCGAGGGCAGGCACCCCGTCGGTGACCAGGTTCATCCAGAGGATCTGGATCGGCGTCATCGGCACCCCCACCAGGCCCAGCAGCGGAGCCGAGGCGATGGTGATCAGCTCGCCGACGTTGCTGCCGAGGATGTACTTGATGAAGCGGCGGATGTTGGCGTACACCAGCCGGCCCTGCTCCACCGCATTGACGATCGTGGCGAAGTTGTCGTCAAGCAGGACCATGTCGGAGGCCTCCTTGCTCACCTCGGTGCCGGTGATGCCCATGGCCACGCCGATGTGGGCCTGCTTCAGGGCCGGGGCGTCGTTGACGCCGTCGCCCGTCATGGCGACAATCTGCCCCAGGCCCTGGAGGGCCTTGACGATGCGCAGCTTCTGCTCCGGCGCCACCCGGGCGTAGATGTTGCAGCGGCCCACGATCGCGGCCAGCTCGCCGGCATCGGCCTCCTCCAGCTGGCGGCCGAGCACCACCTCGGCCGTGTTGTCCACCAGGCCGATGTTGACGCCGATCGCCCGGGCCGTGAGGGGATGGTCGCCGGTGATCATCACCGGCCGGATCCCGGCCTCCCGGCAGCGGGAGACCGCCAGGGCCACCTCGGGGCGGGCGGGATCCAGCTGGGCCATCAGCCCCAGCAGCACCTGGTGCTCCAGTTCCTGCTCGGGGCTTCGGTGGTGGGGCGCGCAGGCGAAAGCCAGCACCCGCAGGCCGGCGGCGGCCAGGTCCCGGGCCTGCTCCAGCCACCACTGGCGCTGCTCCTCGCTGAGGGCCGCCACGCCGGAGCCATCCAGCCAGCGGTCGCAGGTGCCGAGGATCACCTCCGGGGCCCCCTTGCTGATCATCAGGGTGGCCGACCCGGCGGCACTGGCCCCCAGGGGCGCCTGCAGGGTGCCCTCGCGGTCCTCCACCCAGACGGCCATCAGCTGGCGCTCGGAGCTGAAGGGGATCTCCGCCTCCCGCTTGTAGTGGCTGCGCAGGGCGAAGCCATCGAGATCGGCCTTGGCGGCCGCCACCACCAGGGCCCCTTCGGTGGGATCACCGAGGATCTCCCAGCGGCCGTCGGGTTCCTGCTTGAGCTCGGCGTCACTGCACAGGACACCGGCCTGCAGCAACAGGTTCCGGCCCCCCGGCGCCAGACCGCCGGCGGCTCCGGCGGGTGGGGTGAGTTCGGCGGCGCTGAAGTCGCCGTGGGGGTCGTAGCCGTTGCCGCTCACCGCCAGGGCCGTGGTGCCGCTGCGCAGCTCCTGCACCACCTGGCGGTTGAGGGTGAGGGTGCCGGTCTTGTCGGTGCAGATCACCGTCACCGAGCCCAGGGCCTCCACCGCCGGCAGGCGGCGGATCAGGGCGGCCCGCTGCACCATCCGCTGGGTGCCGATCGCGAGGGTCACGGTGATCACCGCCGGCAGGCCCTCCGGCACGATCGCCACCGCCATCGAAAGGGCCACCTCCAGCAGGTCGAGCAGGCGCTGGCCCAGCAGCCAGCCCAGCAGCACCACGACAGCCACCAGGGCCAGGGCGGAGCCCACCAGCACGTTGGCCAGGCCGTCGAGCCGTTCCTGCAGCGGCGTGGTTTCCCCCCCCGCCGAGTTGATCATTTCGGCGATCTTGCCGAGTTCGGTCTGCATGCCCGTGGCGGTGACCACCGCCAGACCGCGGCCGCGCACCACCTCGGTGCCCTGGAACAGGCAGTTCTGGCGCTCCAGGACCGGCGTGCTCGGTTCGAGCACCAACGCGGCCAGCTTGTTCACCGCTTCGGCCTCACCCGTGAGGGCCGCCTCCCGCAGGCCCAGTTCGGCCACCTCCAGCAGGCGGGCGTCGGCGGGCACCCGATCGCCAGCCTCGACCCGGATCAGGTCCCCGGGGACCAGCTGCTCGCTCGGCAGCCGCTCCCAGATGCCGTCACGGCGCACGGTCACCAGGGGCTGGGCCATGTCGCGCAGGGCCTGCAGCGCCTGCTGGGCCCGGCTTTCCTGCAGGTAGCCCAGCAGGGCGTTGAGGCCCACGATCAGCACGATGGCGATCGCATCCTTGGGGAACCGCTGGGCGGCGTAGGCCACCCCTGCGGACACCGCCGCCACCGCCAGCAGCATGATCAGCATCACGTTGCTGAACTGGTCCCAGAGGATGCGCAGGTTGCTGCGCCCGGCCTTGAGTTCCAGCCGGTTGGGCCCCAGCCGGGCCAGCCGTTCGGCGCACTGGGCCGTGTTCAGACCGTCGCTGCTGGCCTCAAGCGCCTGCAGGCAGGCCTCAGGAGCCAGGGCGTGCCAGGGGCTCGCGGCAGGGGAGGTGGTCAACAGCAGGCGTTCACGAATTCTTCAAAGAGTAGTCACGGGAAGGGATGGCTTCGATCAGCCGTTCTCGGCCTCGGTAGCGGTAGCCACATGACCCAGCCGCCGCTCCAGCAGCAGCAGGCCCACCACGGTGGTGACGGTCACCATCAGCACCAGGGACGAGAACTGCACGGCATCGATCAGGCCCTGGTTCAGGGCCGTGGTGGCGAACACCAGCCCTGGCAGTCCCCGCGGGATCAGGCCGAACACCACCAGCCAGCGGTCGACCCCGGCCCGCCGGTCGTGGCGATCGATGCCCAGGCCGCAGGCCAGCTTGCTCAGCACCGCCATCACGATCAGGACCGCCGCCAGGCTCCAGGCCGCGGGCTGCAGCAGGGTGCCGGCGCTGATCCGCATCCCCACACTGATGAAATAGAGGGGCAGGAACACTTCCGAAAGCACGGTCAGCACCCGCTGCACCTCCCCCTCCACCGACCCCAGCCGCGCCATCAGCACCCCGCCCCAGAGGGCGCCGAGCAGGCTGGTCAGGCCGCAGGCCTCCCCCAGCCAGGCCGAACCGATCAGCAGCATCAGGATCGCCAGGGCGCTGGTGGGCCGCCGGCTGTGGCGGCGGGCCCAGTGGCTCACCGCCCGCCAGCTCAGCCCCGCCAGCAGCAGCCCCAGCACTGGCCCCCCCCAGCCGATGCCCTGGCTTCCCAGCTGCAGTCCCGCGCTGGCGGTGGCGATCGCCAGCAGGCCGATGGCCGGCAGGTCATCCAGCACCGACACCCCCACCAGCAGCCGGCCGGAGGGGGTCTGGATGGCACCCCGCTGGGCGAGGACCCGCAGGGTCACGCCCGTGCCGGTGGCACTCAGCACCGCCAGGCAGAGGAGGGTGGTGGGGATGGGGAGGTCGAACAGGGTCCTGAGGGGCCAGAAGGCCAGCAGCGGCGTGCAGAAGCTCAACGCCACCGTGCGCTGAATCGCGGCCCGCCGCGAGCGGAGCAGGTCGCCGCGCACCTCCAGGCCCACCTGGAAGAACAGGGTGAGGACCCCCAGCTCCGTGAGGCCGCTCAGGGGCGCCATCGCCTCGAACGGCACCACCGTGTTGCCGAGGACGAACCCCAGCACCAGCTCGATGACGATCGCGGGCACGGCCAGCCGGGCCATCCAGCCCTCCGAGAGGCGGGCCAGCAGCACGCCCAGCAGCAGGATCAGGAGGGTGCTCAGCAGGGTGGGTTGTGCCATCGCACGGATCGACCCAGGGGGACGGCGGACGGTTCGGCGCGCCCAGGACGGCTTGGACCACGGCCTCTAGCGTCCTAAGGCATCCCACGGCCGAGTCGACGTCGCATGCCCCGCCTCGACAACCTGCGGCGCCGGCTCATCGGCACTCCCCTGCCCACCAGCGCCCACCACGAGGAGCGGTACAGCAACGCCGAGGCCCTGGCGATCCTCAGCTCCGATGCCCTCTCCTCGGTGGCCTATGCGACCCAGGAAATCGTGCTCGTGCTGGGGATGGGCGGGGCGGCGGCCCTGGGCTTCACCCTGCCGATCACGGCCCTGATCGTGGCGCTGATGCTGGTGGTGGCCAGCAGCTACCGGCAGACGATCAAGGCCTACCCCCACGGGGGCGGCTCCTACCGGGTCTCCCAGCAGAACCTCGGGCAGACGCCGGGTCTGGTGGCCGGGGCCTCGCTATCGATCGACTACGTGCTCACGGTGGCGGTGAGCGTGGCCGCCGGCATCGCCGCCCTCACCTCCTACGTTCCGGCGCTGGACCCCGAGCGGGTGCCCCTCTGCCTGCTGGCGGTCCTGCTGGTGATGCTCGCCAACCTGCGCGGCGTGAGCTCCAGCGCCCGGTTCCTGAGCGTGCCCACCTACCTGTTCATGGCCGCCGTCGTCACCCTGCTGGTGGCCGGGGCGGTCAAGTCCGGCCTGGGCCAGCTGCCACCCCTGCCGGTGGCGGAGCAGCAGCGGCTGCTGGAGGCCGCCCACCAGGGCCGCCAGGGGCTGCAGGCCATCGGCCCCCTGCTGCTGATGCGGGCCTTCAGCTCCGGCTGCGCTGCGCTCACCGGCATCGAGGCGATCAGCGACAGCGTCGCCGCGTTCCGACCCGTGGAGTGGCGCAACGCCCGCCGGGTGCTGGTGGTGATGGTGCTGATGCTGGCCGTGATGTTCAGCGGCATCAGCGTCCTGGCCAGCCAGAGCGGTCTGGTGGTGGAGGACAACGGCCCGACGCTTCTGTACCAGCTGGGGGAGCGGATCTTCGGGGACGGCCCGTTGCTGTTCGTGCTGCAGCTGGCAACGCTGCTGATCCTGCTGCTGGCCGCCAACACAGCCTTCGCGGACTTCCCGCGGCTGGCGGCCTTTCTGGCCCAGGACGGCTTCCTGCCCCGCCAGCTCACCTCCCTCGGCGACCGGCTGGTGTTCAGCAACGGCATCCTGGCCCTCAGCGCCCTGGCGGGCCTGCTGCTGGTGCTGGTGGAAGGCAGCGTCAGCCGCCTGATCCCCCTCTATGCCGTGGGGGTGTTCATCAGCTTCACCCTCTCCCAGGCCGGGATGGTGATGCACTGGTGGAGGCTGCGGGATCGGGGCTGGCGCACCCGGGCCCTGGTCAACGGGGTGGGGGCGCTGATCACCGCCGTGGTGGGGGCGGTGCTGCTGATCAGCAAGTTCACCCAGGGGGCCTGGGTGGTGGTGCTGGCCATCCCCCTGCTGGTGATGCTGTACCGGCGCATCCGCAGCCACTACGACCACGTCGCCCGGCGCCTGCAGATGGCCTCCGACGGGCGCCTGACCCTGCCGCCTCCCCCCCCGCCCGGTGGCGGCACCCCCACGGTGGTGCTGGTGGGCCAGCTGCACCGGGGCAGTTACGAGGCCCTCTGCTTCGCCCGGAGCATCGCCAGTGACCTGGTGGCGGTGCACGTGGATCTCGCCGGCGACCAGGGGGAGGCCTTCCGTGAGCAGTGGAGCCGCCAGCTGCCGGAGGTGCCCCTGGAGGTGCTGCCCTCCCCCTACCGCTCCCTGGTGGACCCGGTGACCCGCTTCGTGGTGCGCTTCGAGCAGCAGCACCACAAGGACCACCGGTCCTTCTGCGTGGTCGTGCTGCCGGTGTTCGTCACCCGCCGCCGCTGGGAGAACCTGCTGCACAACCAGTCGACGATCCACCTGCGCCGCGCCCTGCGCGAGCGCGGCACCCGGGTCGTCACTACGGTCGGCTTCTACCTCTGAACGTGCCGATGCCAGCGTTCCTCACGGTCGCCGCCACACCGGCCGGACTGATCACGCTGGCGGTGTTCGTCGGGGCGATGGTGCTGTTCGTCACCGGCTGGCTCGCCCCGGAGGTCACCGGCCTGCTGGCGGCCGCCCTGTTGGTCAGCTTCCGGGTGCTCAAGCCCGATGAGGCGGTGCAGGGCTTCGGCAGCCCTGCCCTGATCACCCTGATGGGCCTGTTCGCCGTTTCCGCCGGGCTGTTCCGCAGCGGTGGCCTGGATCGGCTCCGGGCCCTGATCGGATCCGAGGCGGTCCGCAGCCCCCGGCGGATGATCGCCCTGATGGTGGGGGTGGTGGCCCCCATCTCCGGCTTCATCCCCAACACCCCGATCGTGGCCACCCTGCTGCCGGTGATCGAGGGCTGGTGCCACCGCCGCGGCGTCTCCCCCTCCAAGGTGCTGCTGCCCCTGTCGTTCGCCACCGTGCTGGGCGGCACCATCTCCCTGCTCGGCACCTCCACCAACCTGCTGGCCAGCGATGTGAGCCGCCAGCTGGGCTTCGGCTCCCTGGAGCTGTTCAGCTTCACGGCCATCGGCATCCCCGTGTGGTTGCTGGGGGGGCTGTACATGCTCACCGTCTCCGACCGGCTGCTGCCGGACCGTGGCCAGGGGGACGAGGACCTGCTGGGGGGCCTCGCCCGGGACGGCTACCTCACCGACGTGCTGATCCCGGAGCAGTCCGAGCTGATCGGCCAGTCCCTGCACAACAGCCGCCTGCAGCGCCGCTTCGACGTGGACGTCCTGGAGCTGCACCGGGGCCAGGACAGCTTCAGCGCCCCCCTGGCCGACCTGCCCCTGCAGGCCGGCGACCGGCTGCTGCTGCGCTGCAACCGGGACAACCTGCTGCGCCTCCAGCAGGAGCACACCGTCACCCTGGCGCCGATCGGGGAGCAGGAGGAGGATCTGCGGGAGCTCTCCGGCGAGACCACCTCCCCCCAGCGGGTGGTGGAGGTGCTGCTGCCCAACGGCTCCACCCTGGCGGGCGCCAGTGTGCGGGACATGCGCTTCCGCCAGCGCTACAACGCCACCCTGCTGGCGGTGCGGCGGGGCAACCAGGTGCTGCGGGAGCTGCTGGGCCGGGTGGTGCTCCAGGCCGGCGACGTGCTGCTGCTGCAGGCCCCGGTGGATGCCATCCGCGGCCTGCAGGCCAACAACGATCTGGTGCTGCTCGACGAGCTCGAGAAGGACCTGCCCACCACCGATCGCAAGCTCGTCGGCATGGTGATCGCGGCCCTGATGATCCTGCTGCCGATGCTCAAACTGCTGCCGCTGATGGCCGCGGTGCTGCTGGCGATGGTGGCGATGGTGGCCACGGGCTGCCTGCGTTCCGGCGAGCTGCTGCGCTCGATCCGCTGGGACGTGATCCTGCTGCTGGGCTCCCTCTCCTGCTTCAGCGTGGCGATGCAGAAGACCGGCCTGGCCGAGGCCCTGGCCACGGACCTGCTGCAGTCCCTCAGGGGCTGGCCCGCCTATGGGGTGCTGCTGGTGGTGTTCGTCCTGGGCCAGGCCTTCACCGAGGCCCTCAGCAACGGCACCACGGTGGTGCTGCTGATCCCGATCGCCACCGAACTGGCCAAGGGGCTGGCGATGCCGCCGATGGCCTTCATCTTCGCGATCACCTTCGCCGCCAGCCAGAGCTTCCTCACCCCGATCGGCTACCAGACCAACCTGATGGTGTTCGGTCCGGGTCGGTACCGCTTCCTCGACATGCCCCGCTACGGGGCCCCGCTCTCGATCCTCCTGGCCCTGGTGGTGCCCTGGCTGATCTGCCGCCACTTCGGGCTCTAGGCAGCGACGGCCCCGCGGGCGCTCAGGCGGGAGGCTCCTCGCCCTTGCCCTCCAGGGCCCTCTCCTCGAACCGGGCCACCAGTTTCGGCACCACCAGCACGATCACCAGCAGCACCAGAGCACCGAGGCCGAACTCGACAACCCCCTTCACCATCTGCTCAAAGGGGATCCAGCGGCCTCCGAGCCAGGCCAGGCCCACCATCGTCGAGGCCCAGAGCACGGCCCCCAGCATGTTGAACAGCAGGAAGCGGCGGTAGGGCATGCGGACCGCCCCGGCGATGGGGCCGGCCAGCACCCGCAGCACCGCCACGAACCGGCCCAGCAGGACCGACTTGCCGGCATGGCGCAGGAACCGCTCCCGCAGGGCCTCCATCTGCTCCGGGGTCCGGCCCAGCAGCCGTCCGGCCCGCAGCAGCAGTCCCCAGCCCGCCCGGCGGCCCACCCAGTAGCCGATGTTGTCCCCCAGGATCGCTCCGCCGGCCGCCGCCCCCATCACCCCGAGCACCTGCAGCTGGCCGCTGCCGGCCGCATAGCCCGCCAGCAGGGTCACCGTTTCCCCGGGCAGGGGCACGCCGGCGTTCTCCAGCAGCATGGCGACGAACACCACCCAGTACCCCCAGTCGTGGAGGAGGGATTCCAGGGTGGTGAGGCTGATGGTCCCGTCGAACACGGCCAGGGGCCAGGCCATCGCAACGTGGAAGGAATCCAGACCCTATCTCCCCGGCCAGGCCAGTGTTCCGGTGCAGAGCCAGCGGCGGCGGCGCAGCGGGTTGGCGTGGGGCCCCGGCCAGGTGAAGCGGGGCAGGGCCAGGGCCGGGGTGGCGGGTGTGATCAGGGCGGCGTCGACGGTGGCCACCTGGAGGTAGTGGCGGCCGCAGATCTCCCCGTCGCCGGGCAGATGGCTGTTGAAGGGGTAGGAGAAGGCCCGGGGGGGCTCCCCCAGCACCTGCTCGAGCGCGGCGGCCGAGCGGATCAGCTCCTCTTCGAACGCCTCCGGGCTGATGTTGCAGCGGGGCACGTGGTGGTGGCCGTGGCTGCCCAGCTCATGGCCGGCCTCCCGGGCCCGGCGCAGGTGGTCGGCGCCGGGGTAGAGGCGAGCGGCCGCTGCCGCCAGTGCGCCGGCCGTGTCAAAGCGCTCCGCCAGCTCCGCCAGCAGCTCCCGCACCCGCACCACGGGGGTGCCATCCCGCAGCCGGGCGATCAGGGCCGCGCCCTCCAGATCGGCCGGCAGATCCAGCCGCTGCCTGGCCAGTTCCGCCAGCCGGGGCGCCAGGCGGGGATGGGCGCCATACCAGTAGAGGGCGTGCTCCCAGACCAGCTCCCCGGCGGCGTGCATCGCCGTGGACTGGAAGAACACCGCCGGAATCCCCAGGCTCCGCAGCACGTCCATTCCCTGCTCGTAGTTGCAGCGCAGACCGTCATCGAAGCTGACGATCACCCCGAACTCGGAGCCCGTGGGGAAGCGGCCGGCCCGCAGGTCGGCGTAGGTGAGGAAGCGGGCGCCGCGGCGCCGCAGGACACCGAGCTCGGCGGCCAGCTCCCCGGGGGGAATCGGCGGCACCCCGAAGCGGTCGAGGAAGGGCTCCCGGCCCGGCTCGTCCACCCGGTGGTACAGCAGACACAGCACCTTGCCCCGCAGGCGCCGCAGCCAGAGGCGATCCAGCGGCGGCAGGAACAGCAGGTCCGCCGCCCGGTTGGCCGCCCGCCCCAGGCGGCTCATGGCTGCTCCCCCCGCACCACCCGCACGGCCCCGTCGCGGCGCGCCTGGTCGGCCAGGTAGTCGCGCACCAGGCCCCGGGCGATGCGGCGGTTGGCCATCAGCCGCTGCCAGGGCTCATAGACGTAGCCGGTGCGCCGCAGGAACAGCTTGCCCTTCTCCCACTGGGGCACCCGGGGCGCCGTGCCGGCCTCGAGCCGGTGGGCTGCCTCGATCAGCAGCTCGATGCCCACCTGGAAGCTGCGTACCTCGATGGTCTCGACGTTGTCGTCGGGCTGCATCGGCACGTGGGCCGACAGGATGATGTCGCCGCTGTCGATGCCGGGGTCGATGTGGTGGACCGTCACCCCCACCAGCTCCGGATGTCCCTCCATGAGCATGTAGAGGTTGCAGTTGGCGCCGCGGGCGTAGGGCGACAGCCCGGTGTGCAGGTTGATGAGGCCGTGGCGGATGGCGGGGATCAGCTCCAGCACCGGCGGGCGCAGCAGCTGGGTGCCGTTCACCAGGACGATGTCGGGGGCCACCTGGCGCAGGAAGTCGGCGGTGCGCGCCTCGTTGATGGCGGCGGTCACCAGCACCGGCACCCCGTCCGGCAGCTCGGGCGGGGCGCCGCCGTGATGGAACAGCTGGCGCTGCAGGGCCGCGCCGCGGCGGTCGTGGGGCCGCAGCAGCACCCGGGCGATCAGCTGGCGCAGCAGCCGCAGGGGCCGGCGGTACTTCGCCAGCCGGGAGAGCAGGCTGCGGCTGGCCGGTGGCGACACCTGCAGCACCACGCCCACCAGGGTGAAGTCCTCGGCGGCCCGCCGCACCAGGTGGCGCTGGTAGAGGCCGTCGCAGCAGAGCACCGCCACCCGCAGGGAGCTCACGGCCATGGAACCGCCGATCGCAGCGTCATGAGCGGATGGTACGGACGGGGCGGCCGGAAGGCGGCACAGTGGGACCGATCCTGAGGCGCCCATGGCCGTCCGTGACGTGCTGACCATCGGAGATCCGCGCCTGCGCCAGGTGAGTGCGCCGGTGGAATGCTTCGACGACCCCGGCCTGCCGGCCCTGCTCGACGACCTGCGCGACACCATGGCCGCCAACGCTGGGGCCGGTCTGGCCGCCCCCCAGATCGGTGTGCCCCTGCGGGTGGTGATCTTCGGCGTCACCCGCAACCCCCGCTACCCGGAGGCGCCCCCGATCCCGGAGACGGTGCTGATCAATCCGGTGCTAACGCCCCTCGGCGACGACCGGGACGACGACGCCTGGGAGGGCTGCCTGAGCGTGCCCGGCTGGCGGGCCCGGGTGCCCCGCTGGCGCCGCCTGCGTTACCGGGGCTTCGACGGCCATGGGCAACCCTTCGAGCGGGAGGTGGAGGGCTTCCACGCCCGGGTGGTGCAGCACGAGTGCGACCACCTCGATGGGGTGCTGTTTCCGGATCGGGTGCCGGCGGGGCTGCCCCGTGGCTGAGAGCACCGGAGCCTCCCCCCGCTGGTGGGTGCGCGGCGACCTGGACGGCTTCCTGGGCCTGGGCCTCGACAACCTGATCCAGATCCTGCTGATCGTGGCCCTCTGCCGCGGCGTGCTCGGGTATCCCGATGGCCTGATCTTCGGCACGATCCTGCCGGCCACGGGCATCAGCCTGGTGGTGGGCAACGTGGCCTACGCCGTCCAGGCCCACCGCCTGGGGCGGCGCGAGGGCCGTGACGACCGCACCGCCCTGCCCTACGGCATCAACACGGTCAGTCTGTTCGCCTACGTGTTCCTGGTGATGCTGCCGGTGAAGCTGGCGGCCACCGGCCAGGGCCTGGATCCCCAGGCCGCCTCCCTGCTCTCCTGGCGCGCCGGCCTGCTGGCCTGCCTGGGGTCGGGACTGATCGAGGCGGGGGGCGCCTTCCTGGTGGCCCCCCTGCGCCGCTGGCTGCCCCGGGCGGCCCTGCTCTCCACCCTGGCCGGCATCGCCCTGGGCTACATCGGCCTGGGGTTCCTGCTGCGCACCTACGCCGTCCCCGTTGTGGGGCTGGCGGTGCTGGCGGTGATCCTGCTGGCCTACTTCGGCCAGGCGCGGCTGCCCCTGCCGGGTGGCCTGCTGGCGGTGCTGGTGGGCATCGTCCTGGCCGCGGCCACGGGTCTGCTGCGGCTGGACGGCCCCACCTGGCAGGCCAACCTCGCCCAGGTGGGCCTGCACCTGCCCGTGCCCCGCCTCGGTGCCCTCTGGGAGGGTCGTGACGCCCTGGTCCCCTGGCTGGGGGTGACGGTGCCGATGGGTCTGTTCAACCTGCTGGCGTCACTGCAGAACCTGGAGAGCGCCGAGGCGGCCGGAGACGCCTATCCGGTGAAGAGCTCCCTGGTGATCAACGGCATCGGCACGGTCGCCGCCGCCGTTCTGGGCTCCTGCTTCCCCACCACCATCTACATCGGCCACCCGGGTTGGAAGGGCATGGGCGCCCGCATCGGCTACTCCTGGCTCAACGGGCTGGTGATGGGCCTGGGCTGTCTGCTGGGACTGTTCGGGGTGGTGGGCCAGCTGGTGCCGATCGAGGCCGGTATGGCGATCGTGCTCTACATCGCCCTGGTGATGGCGGCCCAGGCCTTCCAGGCCACACCCCCCGCCCATGCCCCCGCCGTGGCCCTGGGGCTGTTGCCCGGCCTGGCGGGCTGGGGGGCCCTGATGCTGAAGGCGGGGCTGCGGGCCGGGGGCAGCGGCACCCCGGCCAACCCCTTCGGTCCCCAGCTGCTGCTGCCCCTGCAGCAGGCGGATGTGTGGGCCGCCGGCGCCTTCGCCCTCGAGCAGGGCCAGATCCTGGCGGCCATGCTGCTGGCGGCGATGCTGGTGTACGTGATCGAGCAGCGCTTCCGCGCCGCCGCCCTCTGCGCCCTGGTGGCCGCCGCCGCCTCCTGGCTGGGCCTGATCCATGCCTGGAGCTTCACCCTGGCCGACACGGTTCTCGACCCCGGCTGGGGCAGCGGCACCCCCTGGGCCCTGGGCTATCTGGCGATGGCGGTGGTGTTTCTGCTGGGGCGTCCGCAGCGCTGAACCGGGCGCTGCCTAGGGTTAGGCGATTGCAGCGCCGCCCCATAGCCTCCGCACTCAAGGGACGCCTCAAGCGGATGGAGCAACGCTTCGAGCGGGTGCTGTGGCGCCTGCGGCTGATCGCCATCTTGCCGGTGGTGATGAGCCTGGTGAGCACGGTGGTGTCCTTCGTGCTGGGCACCCTGGAGATCGCCAAGGCGCTGTTCTCCCTCGGGCACGTCGATCAGCTCGACAAGACCTTCGTGGCCGAACTGCTGGGGGCGATCGTCTCGGGGATCGACCTCTACCTGATCGGCATCGCCCTGCTGATCTTCGGCTACGGGGTCTACGAACTGCTGATCTCCCCGATCGAGGCGGCCCGGGAGCACGACCAGGGGGGCGGCGGCCTGCTGGACATCCGCAACCTCGACCAGCTGAAGGAGAAACTGGTCAAGGTGCTGGTGGTGGCGCTGATCGTGTCCGCGTTCAAGGCGATGCTCACCCTGCCGATCAAGGACGGCCCGTCCCTGGCCTTCTTCAGCCTGAGCGTGCTGCTGCTGGCCCTGAGCGGCTACCTGGTCACGGGCAACGCCGACAAGGTGCTCCACCGATGACGGCCGCGGCCCCGCTGGAATCCGCCGCCCCGCCCCAGCGGCTGCGGCTGCGCCGTCCCGACGACTGGCACGTGCACCTGCGCGATGGGGCCCTGCTGCAGATGGTGGCCCCGGCCACGGCCCGCAGCTTCGGGCGGGCGATCGTGATGCCCAACCTCAGCCCGCCCATCACCACGGTGGCGGCCGCCATGGCCTACGGCGCCCGGATCCGGGCGGCCCTGCCGGACGGCAGCCATTTCACCCCCCTGCTCACCGCCTACCTCACCGACACGATCGATCCTGCGGAGATCGAGCGCGGCCACCGGGAGGGGGTCTTCACCGCCTGCAAGCTCTACCCGGCCCATGCCACCACCAACGCCGCCGCCGGTGTCACCGACCTGGCCCGGATCGCGCCGGTGCTGGCGACGATGGAGCGCATCGGCATGCCCCTGCTCATCCACGGCGAGGTGACCGACGCCGAGATCGACATCTTCGATCGCGAAGCCGTGTTCATCGAGCGCCACCTGGCGCCGCTGCTGGCGCGGCATCCGGGCCTGAAGGTGGTGCTGGAGCACATCACCACCGCCGACTCCGTTGCCTTCGTGCGCCAGGCGGGGTCCAACCTGGCCGCCACCATCACCCCCCACCACCTGCACATCAACCGCAACGCCATGTTCCAGGGCGGGCTGCGGCCGGACTTCTACTGCCTGCCGGTGGCCAAGCGCGAACGCCACCGGCTGGCCCTGCGCCAGGCGGCCACCTCCGGGGAGCCCAGCTTCTTCCTGGGCACCGATTCGGCCCCCCATCCCCGCTCGGCCAAGGAGAGCGCCTGTGGCTGCGCCGGCATCTACAACGCCCCCTTCGCCCTGGAGAGCTACGCGGCGGTGTTCGAGCAGGAGGGGACCCTGGATCGGCTGGAGGCTTTCGCCAGCCTGCACGGACCCGCCTTCTACGGGCTGCCCTTGAACGACGGCCACATCACCCTGGTGCGGGAGCCCCACACGGTGCCGCCCCGCCTGCACGGCAACGCCGCCGACGGCGCCGCCACCACCCTGGTGCCCTTCCATGCCGGCCAGGTGCTGCACTGGCGGCTGGCGGACGACGGCTGAGGGCCAGCCCGGGGCCACCGGGATCGATCAGGGCCGCGGCATCAGCGGCGCCCCGTCCGCCAGGGAGGGATCGCCGCTCAGCACGGCGGTGCCCGCCGGTGGTGCGCCGGCCGCCGGGAGGCGCTCCTTGCTGCGGTAGCTCCGGCCGTCGAACACCTCGCGCACCCAGGTGGGCGGGGCGCCACCCCCGGATTGCAGGCGCCAGAGATCACGCCAGCGGTTGCGGCCCGCCGCCGGGACGATCACCGGCAGGCGGCTGGTGGGGAAGCTGGCGATGCGGCGGTAGCCGGTGGCTTCCTGGCGGAACACCTCGAGCGTGCAGCCACCGGTGCCGCAGACGTAGGGACCCATCAGGTAGACGATCACGTCCTGACGGCCATCCCCATCGAGGTCGGTGCGGCCGTACACGTAGCTGACCCGCCCCATGCCCCCGGCGGCGCTGCCCAGGGGGCGGCGCAGGTCGGGGGAGGCCGCCAGGATCGCCGTCTCCAGTGCCGGATCGGGCCGGTTGCTGTAGCCGGGCCCGGCGGCGGCGCGGGGTTCCCAGATGAGGATGCCGCCATCGGCCAGCAGACTCAGGTTCAGGCGGCCGTCCCGCAGCAGGTAGCCCCGCACGAAGGGAAGCTGGCGGGCCAGGGGTTCCCCTAGGCTGGGCGCCGGGCACAGGGCCTTAGTACTGGCCAGGAGCCCGAAGCGAAAGCCGCCGTTGCCGGGGTCGGCGCTGGGCTCCACCTGCCAGGTGCCCGTGGCGCGGTTGCAGTCGAGCTGCAGGACTGCCCGGCCATCGGCCTGGAGCGAGAGGGTGTAGCGGGACGGGTCCTGCGGACGCCTCAGGCCCTGGGCGTCATCCATCGACTGGATCCCCACCAGCTGCCAGGTGGTGCCCTGCAGCGGCGGGTTCTGGGGGGCCGCCACCAGGGGCAAGGTCGCCCCCGTCAGGAGTGAGGCGGCGGCGATGGCGCCCCCCGTCCAGGCTCCCAGGAGCCGGGCTGTGCTGTATTGACCAGGCATCGGGCGACTCCTGCGGGCTCTCTCCAGAATCGGACAGAGACGCCCGTGGGGGGGCAGGAGGCCGAGCATGGTGGTGCCGCCCTGCCGCTGCCATGGGAATCCTGCGCGCCGCCACCACCTATTTCGCCCTGGTCTTCGGCACCGGTTTCGTTCTGGGGGCGGTGCGGGTGCCGCTGCTGGTGCCGCGGCTGGGGGAGCGCCTGGCCGAACTGCTGGAGATGCCGTGGATGGCCCTGGCCATGGTGCTGGCCGCCCGGCTGGTGGTGCGGCGGCAGCTGGCCGGCCGCGGCCCCCTCAGCCGGGCAGCCGCCGGAGCCCTCGCCCTGGCGTTCATGCTGGCGGCGGAGCTGGTGGTGGGGCTGCTACTGCTGCAGCGCCCGTTGCAGGACATCCTCACCGGCCGCGACCCGATCGCCGGCGGCGTCTATCTGGCCCTGCTGCTCCTCTATGCGCTGCTGCCGCTGCTGCTGGGCCGCGGCTCCACCACCACGGCGGTGCCGTAGCAGAGCACCTCGGTGGCGGCGGCGGTGCCGCCCTGCACCTCGGAGCCGTCGTAGCGGGTGCCGACGATCGCATTGGCCCCCAGCGCCCGGGCGTGCTGGATCATCTGCTCGTAGGCCTGTTCCCGGGCCTGCTCGCACATCTCGGTGTAGGCCCCGATCCGGCCGCCCACGATCTGCTTGAGCCCGCCCAGGAAGCCCTGCACCAGCGTGGGAGAGCGCACCACGATGCCGCGCACCAGGCCCCGGTAGGCGGTGATCGCATGGCCCTCGATCGTGAAGGTGGTGGTCACGAACACGGGTTTCACCATCGGGAGGCGGTCGGCGGTCGCCCCATCCTGCTGGGAGCGGCAACGCGCATCAACCAGTGCGCATGAAGCAGTGCCCATCAAGCAGTGACCATCAAGCAGTGCCCATCAAGCAGTGCGCATCAACCAGTGCGCATCAAGCGGCATGCTTCAGGCGGCCGGGCCGAGGCCCGCCTCCAGGACGGCAATCGCCCGCTCCAGGGCCACCCCGCGGCTGGCCTTGAGCAGCACCCGATCCCCCGGCTCGAGCCAGTCGAGCAGCACGGTGGCCGCCTCCTCGGGCGTGGCCGCCCGCGCCAGCCGTGGCAATCCGGCGGCGGCGGCGAGCATCGCCTGGGCTTCGGCCTCGGCCGCCACGATCACCAGCCCGTCGAGCCCCAGGGCCCGGGCCCGGCCCGCCACCTGGCGGTGCAGCTCCAGGCTGCGCTCCCCCAGCTCGAGCATCGTGCCCAGCACCGCATAACGGCGGCCTTCGCAGGCGCCTCCCGGCGCCGCCAGCAGCTCCAGGGCCGCCAGCACCGCCTCCGGAGAGGCGTTGTAGGTCTCATCGAGCAGCTCCACCCCGCCCAGGGTCAGGCGTCGGGCCCGCCCGCCCGGCAGATCCACCGCCAGGTCGGCGAGGGCCGTCGCCGACACGCCCAGCTCCCGGGCGACGGCCACCGCCAGCAGCAGGTTGCGGGCGTTGTGGCGGCCCTCCAGCGGCAGCGGCAGGTTCGGGCCGTCCAGCAGGATCAGGGAACGTCCATCCAGGCGGCCCACCAGCTCCGCCGCCGGCACCCCCGCCGGGAAGTCGGCCGCCTCGTCCTCCAGGGCGACACGCACCACCCGGCCCCGCCACACCCGCGCCAGGGACTGCTCCAGCAGCGGATCCCCGGCGGGAATCACCAGCACCCCCTCCGGTCCCAGTCCAGCGGTGATCTCGCACTTGGCCTGGCCGATCGCCTCCCGGCTGCCCAGCCGGCCGATATGGGCGGTGCCGATGTTGGTGATCACGGCCACATCCGGCTCGGCGCAGCGGCTGAGGCGGTCGATCTCCCCCAGGCCCCGCATTCCCATCTCCACCACCAGGGCCGCGGTGCCGGTGTCGGCCTTCAGGACCGTGAGCGGCGCCCCCACGTCGTTGTTCTCGTTGCCGCTGCTGGCCACCACCGGCCCGAGGGGGGCCAGGGCCGCCCGGATCAGTTCCCGCGTCGTCGTCTTGCCGGCCGAACCGGTCACCGCCACCACCGGCAGCCCCAGCTGGCGTCGCCAGAGGCGGGCCAGCTGCTGGTAGGCCGCCAGGGTGTCGTCCACGGGCCAGATCGGCCCGCCGCCGCCGGTCACCAGCTCCGCCAGGGCCGACCCGTCCAGCCGGTCCCGCTGCACCACGGCCGCCGCCGCCCCGGCGGCGAAGGCGTCAGCCACGAAGCGGTGACCATCGAAGCGCTCCCCCACCAGCGGCACGAACAGCGCGCCGGACAGATCGCCGCGGCTGTCGGTGCTGACGCGACGGATGGGGGCGCGCGGAGCGGTTCCGGGGGCCATCAGGGGCTCGCCCCAGAGCTGGCGCAACGGCTCGAACGGCAGCAGCATCAACCTGAAGTTCCGGGATCGAGCAGGATCATGCCGGACCCCACCAGCGCCCCGCGGGCCAGCAGGCGCCCCTGGCCGTCCACCAGCTCCAGGCGCTCATAGCCCAGCCCCCGGGCGCGCTCCTGCCAGCGTTCGGCCCAGCGGCCGCGGCCCGCCGGGGCAAGGGCGGCGTAGGTCGGCGCCATCGTCAGCACCAGCAGCCCCTGAGCGGGCTCGGGGTGGGCCGAGGCGATCAGGTGCTGCGGGTCATCCTCCGCCAGCAGGGCCAGAAGGGGGTCGAGTTCCAGGGCGGGCGGCGGCTCGGCGTCGGCCGGCGGCGGGGCGCTGGGCATGGGGGCCGCCTTCGATAGGGGCGGCGGGGTGATCGCCGTGGGCGGGGAGGCGGCCGGCGTGAGGGCGACCGGCGAGCTGCCGCCCGGCGAGCTGGCGGCTGGAGCGGAGATGCCTGGTGGCGCCGGGGTGGCCGGAGCCACCAGGGGGGCTGCAGGACCTGCCGCCGGCCTGGCGGCACGGTGGCTCAGCCCGCGCCAGGCCTGGCCCGCCAGGGCCAGCAGCAGGGCCAACAGGGCCGCCAGCAGCAGGGGCCAGAACAGGGGTGCCAACCCTTGCGGCCAGAAGCCAGGCACCGACAGATCCCCTTCACCGTTGCGGCGCCAGAGTTCCCGCAGCTTCAGGCGCAGGGAGGCCAGCACGGCCCGCAGGGCCTGGCCAAGCCGGCCCCAGGGGCTCGCGTAGGGCGCCGGCAGCTCGGAAGGTGGCGGAACCGGATCAGCCATGGACGCCGGACACGGGGAGCTGGCTCAGGAGTCGTTGCGGCGGCGGAGCAGGGCCAGGGGGTTGCGGGGCCGCTGGGGCGGCGGCGCCTCCTTGGGGGACCCCTCCGGCCTGGAGTCGTCATGGAGCAGGCTCGGATCCGCCCCCTGACCCTGGGAGAAGCGCTCCACCTGGGCCGCATCGGGGGTGGGCTCCTTGACCCCGCAGACCTCCCGGTACATGGCGTCGTACTCCAGGGCGGAGCGGTTCCAGCTGAAGTCGGTGGTCATGGCCCGCCGCTGCAGTTCCTGCCAGCTGGGCTCGTTGCGGTAGGCCTCCCAGGAGCGCACGATCGTCGTGTAGAAGTCGATCGCCTCATAGCGATCGAAGCCGTAGCCGGTGCCGGTGCCGGCGGTGGGGTCGTTGGGGGGCACGGTGTCCACCAGGCCGCCGACGCGGCGCACCACCGGGATTGAGCCGTAGCGCATCGCCAGCATCTGGCTGATGCCGCAGGGCTCGAAGCGGCTCGGCATCAGGAACGCGTCGCTGCCGGCGTAGATCAGCCGCGACAGGGCGTCGTCGTAGGTGAGGAACACCGAGAAGCGGCCCGGGTGGCGCGCCGCCATCTGCCACAGGCCCGACTCGTAGCCCCGGTCGCCGGTGCCCAGCACCACGAACTGGCTGTCGCTGTAGGCCAGCACCCGGTCGGCGACCTGCAGCAGCAGGTCCACCCCCTTCTGGTCCACCAGTCGGCTCACCATCCCCATCAGGTAGGAGCGGGGGCTGACGTTCAGTCCCATCCGTTCCTGCAGCAGCCGCTTGCAGGCGCTGCGGCCGCTGAGGTCGCCGGAGGAGAAGGGGGCCGGCAGGGTGGCGTCGCTGGCGGGATTCCAGTCCTCGGTGTCGATGCCGTTGAGGATGCCGCGCAGCTTGCCGCTGATGAAATTGAGCAGGCCGTCGATGCGCTCGCCGTACTCGGGCGTGCGGATCTCCATCGCGTAGGTGGGCGAGACCGCATTCACCCGGTCGGCGTAGAGCAGGGCCGCCGCCATGGTGTGGTCGCCCTGCATGTACCAGGGGCACCAGGTCATGCGGTCCAGCTTCCAGCGCCAGGGCCCCTGGTAGCGGAGGTTGTGGATGGTGAACACGGTGCTGATCTCCGGGTCCTGGTGCATCCACACCGGGATCATCCCGGTATGCCAGTCGTGGCAGTGCAGAACCTGGGGTTTCCAGCCCCCGTTCCAGGCGAATTCGGCACTGGCGTTGGCAAAGAAGGTGAAGCGCCAGTCCTCATCTTCGCCGCCATAGATGCGCTCGGGATCGAACACCGGATGGCCAACCAGATAGATCGTCAGACCACTGGTGGGGTGACGGGTTTCGTAGATGGCGAAATCCGTGCCCATGGCATGGCCCCGCCACATCGGTTCGGCCGGAATCTCCAGCCGACTCCAGAGTTTTCCGTAGCCCGGCATGATGATCCGCACGTCATGGCCCAGCGCCGCCAGGGCCGGTGGCAGGGAGCCCACGACGTCGCCCATGCCCCCCACCTTGATCATGGGTGCGCACTCCGCAGCGGCAAACAGAACCCTCATCCGCGCTCGATCGCTGGTGCGCCTGGAACTCTACGGGCTGCCCCGGAGCGCTCCGGTTGCCGACGTCGGCGGGCTCAGGGCAGCACGGTCACCGGTGTGCCGACCTGCACCATCTCGAACAGCTCCCTGACGTCCTCGTCGAACAGACGCACGCAGCCATGGGACACGGCACCGCCGACGCTGTTGCGATTCGGCGTGCCGTGGAAGCCGGAGGTCACGCATCCCTTGACCTCCAGGTGCTCCTGGCCGTTGAAGCCGCGCCGGCCCTTGCAGTCGCGGTGGAAGCCGATCCAGCGGGAGCCGAGGGGATTGGTGGGGCCGGGGGGGATGCGCACACCCTTGGCGGGATGCTCCCAGATCGGATAGGCGGTCTTCTCGATCACGCGGAACGAACCCACCGGCGTCTCCCAGCCGGGCATGCCCACCCCCACCTTGAAGCGGCGCCGTTCCCGATCGCCCTCCATCACCTTGAGCAGCCGCCGCCGGCGGTCGAGAATCAACTGCAGCGGGCCCTGGCCCGCCTCTACGCCCGTGGTGGCCAGAACCGGGTTGGCCGCCGCCGGTTCGATGCCTGTGGCAACGGCCTCAGCGGCTTGCATCGGCCATCCGACGAGGCAGCTGCAAAGGGCCAGAGCCAGGGGCGGGATGGCTTGGCGGTTCACGTTGTGCCCGGAGGGAAATCCATCATTGGACTTCACCTTAGCCAGCAGAACGCTGGTGCCGTCTGCTGTTGGGGCCGATGCCAGGCAATGGCACGCACCAGGGGGGGCCATGGCGATCCAACAGAATCCTGGGCCCTCCATTTTCAAGAACAAGTCGATAGCGGTCGCGCCATGGCCACCAGACTGTCCATCGATGACTACTCCCATCAAGACCAGACCCCGGTTCACGGCGCAGCAGAAGGCCGAGGCTGTGGAGCTTTGCCTGCAGGAGCGCCTTTCGTGCAGTGGCGTGGCCCATCGGCTTGGCCCTCCCTCCAGCAGCCTGGCCCGCTGGGTGCGCCAGGCCCGGATCGATCGTGGACAGGCAGGCCTGCAGGTCCAGGGACTGCTCAGCAGTGAGGAGAGAGCCGAGCTCAACCGGCTCCGCAAGGAGAACCATGGGCTCAGGAAGGCGAAGGATGGTTTCAGGCTGGCGGCAGCGCACTTTGTCAAGGAGCAGCTGCCGCCGAGAGGTTTCGCCTGATCGATGAGCTCAGTAGCCAGCACGCCGTTTCGTGGTTGTGCCGACTGCTGGGGGGCCGCTGGGGGCTCTAAGCCTGGCGGCAGCGGCAGGGAGCGCCGGAAAAGCAGGCGGCGGAGAATGCCCAGCTCAGCGCTGAGATCCAGGCGGTGTTCCAGGAGCACCGTGGTTTCTACGGCTCGCCCCGGATCCACCAGGAGCTGCGCGCTGCAAGGCATCCGGCGAGTCGTCACCGTTTCGCCAGGCGCATGCGCCGGGCAGATTTCAGAGCCAGGACCTGCAGGCCCTTCCGGCCCTGCTCCAGGGCCAGCAGAGGAGCGAGTGGCGTAGTGGATAACCTGCTGCAGCAGGACTTCCGGCCGTCGGCCACGAGCCGCTGCTGGGCAGGTGACTTCATTTACATCCGCATCGCAGCAGGCAGGCGGTACCTGGCGGTCTGGATCAACCTGTGCACCCGGCGTGTGTTCGGCTGGAAGCTCGATGTCCGAATGGATGCCGCCCTGGTGATCGAGGCTCTCCACCGGGCCCTCGGCCAGCGGCAGGTGGAGCCTGAGCAACTGCTGCTCAACAGGGATCAAGGAAGCCAATCCCGGGCCAGCGACTACCGCGAGCTGCTCTGCAGGCACGCGATCGTCTGCAGCATGTCGGCCAGGGGCTGCTGCCGAGACAACGCTGTGGTGGAGAGTATCTTCTCCACCCTCAAGTTTCTTGAACTGGACCTCGATGACAATCGAGAAGAACCGATCTCAACCAAGAAGCTGCAGTGGGAGCTGGGTTTGTGGATCGAGGGTTGCAACAACCGTAAGCGCCGCCATTCAACGATGGGTAACCTCAGTCCAATCGACTACGAGCAGCAGTTCATCGCTGCCCCTACACTCACACCTATTAACCCCTGATCGGTGTCCAAAGAATCGGGGGAACCCAAGCTTCAGTAAATTCATCATTCGAGAGCTGCTGCTCTCAAATTTGAACTCCCCTTGGACTGGGCTTCTCGCTTCGATCTCGCGGAGGCGGCAGAGTCTCTCAGCGAATTCCTGGCAAAGTCTGAATTGCTCCCAAGTTAGCAACAGCGCGGCCCCGCCATCCATGACTTCCATCACCAGCAGGCTCGGACATTGTTCGGACAGGCCCCGGACGGGGCAGCGCAAGCCGTCACTTCACAGACTCCACCTCACTCCGGACTACTCGGACAGGGTGGACACCCCCATCACAAGACAATTGGTGTGATCCCTCCTTCCAGCTGACAAGCATGTGAGGGGCAAGCTCCCACTGTCCGGGGTGTCCGGGTGTCCGGTTCAGTGATGGGCGGGGAGCCCTCAGCTGACACGGGTGAATGGAACGTCCCCCTCCCTCCCCCCGAGGGCGAGCCATCTCAACCACCATCTGCACCAGCACTGAAAAAATCCTATCGGTACAACCCTGGGAACTCCGCTTCAAGCTGAGCCACCTTGGGCTTGTCGTGAAACACCACGTAGGGATGGGTGGGGTTCCGGGCCACGAAGTCCTGGTGGTAAGCCTCGGTGGGGGTGAAGGCTCCCGAGGTCTCCACCGTGGTCACGATCGGATTCGTTAAGACTCCGGCACGGTTCAACTGGGCGATGTAGCCAATGGCCACCCGCCGTTGCTCTGTGTTGGTGGAGAAGATCGCCGAGCGGTACTGGCTGCCCACGTCGGGCCCCTGGCGATTCAGCTGCGTGGGGTCGTGGGCCACCGCGAAGAACACCTTCAGCAACTGGCCATAGCTCACCAGGGCGGGGTCGTAGGTGATACGGATGCCCTCGGCGTGGCCGGTGTCGCCGTTGCTCACTCGTTCGTAATCGGCGGTGGACGCCGGACCCCCGGCGTAGCCAGTCACCACCTCGGTAACGCCTTTGACGTGCTCGAAGACCGCCTCCATGCCCCAGAAACACCCCCCAGCCAGCACCGCCGTGGCGGTTCCGGCAGGAGTGCCGGCAGGGCTCTCAGCCAAGACCGGATTGGGGAGGTCCATCGCGGAGGCTGCCAGGAATCCAGCTGCCAGTAGACCGGCGGCGATCAGTCCCCCGGCGGCGGCTCTGCGGGCCAGGGGTGGGAGAGGAGAGGGCATCGAACGAGGGGCACACTTCCCAATACCGGTGGAGGCGGCCATTGGATGGGCTGAAACGACATGGGTACCGTTCAGTCCCCTCTTGCGGGCCTGGGCGAGTGCGCTATGGGGGATGGCGCCCTCTGGCAAGCCTGGATTCTTGCCAATGTGCTGGCTCTCTCACCACCCCGAGCACATCGCCCTGAGCCGGCTGCAATCCCACCAATCAGTAGTTCAGCTGCCAAGATCCCGACACTCCCATAGCACAGTTGCGGGTCGCTCCACAGCTGTGCTTTCTAGGCATTCTGATCCTCACCCCCTTGGCCGCCGCTGCCGCTACGTTGATGTCATTCGGCGATGGCGACACGCTGCCCGTGGAGGAAGCGGGGAGGAAGATCACCTTCCGTGTCGCCTGCATCGACGCCCCAGAGGTTGAGTAGGTATCCTAAGGCCAGAAGGGTCACGGTGGAAGCGGATAAGGTTATACCCCTTGCGATTCTGCAGGCATCCATCCATCGATATATAGGGAGACTCTGTACAGCTGGTTGCACTAGACTCATGCAAACGTGGTCAACAGAATAAAAGTCTAGCTGGCTCGTTCAAGCCGGGTTCACCAGACATCCTTTAGAATAAGACCTTGAAGCTTCCTGGAGTTGAATATGAAATCCCCCGCTATTCCAATCGATGAACAAGAGCGCCTTTCTCAGCTGAGGTCGTTGGCAATTCTGGACACCTCCCCTGAAGAGAGATTCGACCGCGTCACCCGCATGGCGCGACGGCTGTTCGGTGTTCCGATCGCCTTGGTATCCCTTGTGGATGAGAACCGGCAGTGGTTCAAGTCCTGTTTCGGCTTGGATGTCAATGAAACCGACCGCCGGATCTCCTTCTGCGGTCACGCGATTCTCAACCAGGGGACGCTGCTTATCGAGGACACACTAAAGGATGAGCGATTCGCTGACAACCCTCTAGTGATAGGTGCGCCGCATATCCGCTTCTATGCAGGCCAACCCTTACACACCCTGAGTGGTCAAGCGATAGGTACGCTTTGCATCATTGATCGAGAGCCCCGCAGCTTCGGGCAAGACGACCTATCGATGCTCAAGGATTTAGCCGGAATGGTCGAACGCGAGTTCATGGCAGTGCAGTTGGCCATTTCGGACGAACTGACCCGCATCTCGAATCGCCGAGGGTTTCTGGCGCTCAGCAAGTACAGCCTGGAAATATGCAAGCGGCAGAGTTTCCCTGCCACGTTGGTCTTCTTTGATCTGGACGGGTTCAAGCATGTGAACGATAGCTACGGACATGCCGAAGGTGATCGCGTCCTCAAGGAGTTTGCAGATCAGATGCGGGAATCCTTCCGCACATCGGATTTGTTCGCCCGACTTGGTGGTGACGAATTTGTTGCCTTGCTGACCAACGTCAATGCCGACGCGATTGATGTTCTCATCGAACGCTTCGACACTGCGCTTCAAGCGCGCTTCGCCGCGTTGGCCCTGCCCTACAGCATCGGGTTTTCCTATGGGCTTCTTTCTTATGAACCACTGAAGCATTCATCGATCGAAGACATGCTGCATGCGGCAGATAGTGCAATGTATGCGAACAAGAGAGGTAAGCGCGGTGGGCTGTAAGTTGCTTTGCTAATAGCTAACCATGCGTCAATGTGGACCGCACGGCCTTAGGCCTACTCATTGAGACGTCAGTATCCCGCTCCTGTTCTTGGGAGTCTCTGTTGGCTGGGCGTGATCTGCCACAGCCGGTGTTGGTTATGCAGCCTCTCGACTAAGTGAACCCACCGGTTCCGCCAGCTGCTGAGCGATCACAAAATGCTGCCCAGTCGACGGTCCGATCCAGAAGTCACCTGAGAAGATCCGCTCGAATAGCCGGAGCGAACGGTGGTAGACAAACGTTGAGGTCTGTACGCCGAAGAGCTCAGGCCCGTAGAGGATGAGTGCTAGCTCGGCCATCAGATAGTCTACCGCGCCCAAGCGCTGGTCATAGCTTGGGTGATGACCTTCTCGCCGCCGATTCTGAAGAACGTCGTCCGTTGCTGCAAGGCACTCCTGTTGAAACCCCCGGTCGGTGGCGAAGGCGTTGTGGCTGCGGTGTTCAAAGGCGGTATAACGATCTAGCCGCGTCACCTGAGTCCATGGACGCAACCGCAGCCGGTTGCCGACAGTCCCAGCGGCTTCGCGGGCTCGACCAATCTTGTTGTTGAGGTGTCGCACTTGTCGGCTGGTCTTACGGGCGGCCACTTCAGGGACATAGCCGCCCGCCTCCAATGTCCACACCGTCGGGGTGTCGGGAACGAACACATCGACGCGATCTAAATGTTCGTTGGCCCAGGCCAGCAACTCGGTGAGTCGACCCTCACTGTAATAACTGGTGAATGGGCTCGTCCCGACGACGGCATGGAAGCGCTCGCCGCGATCGGGTAAGCATCGCGACAGATAGGACGTGTTGCGATGAAGGTTCCCATTGCTGTAGGAGCTCAAGACGCACCCCTCCCCGGGGCGCGGCCGAATGACCATGCCGCAGTCGGGGCACGGGTGGGACACAACGCAGGCCGAATGCGCGATGCTCGTTGCGATCTGGGTTCTGCATCGGGGACAGGCCAACTCCATGGTCAAAGACGTTTCCAAGTCAACGGGGTGCCGGCGGCGGACAGGTTCGTGCCGTGTAGTCGCAGGCATAGATCGTTGGTTTCTGCCAGCTCAGGGGAATCTCCAGCAGATCGCGAGGGCCGCTGATGCCCTGGGCCAGGAAGATCAGAGCGGCCAGGAGGTTGGCGCTGACGTGCAGGCGGCGCCAACGTAGGTGTTTGTGGATCTCCGGCCGGCAGGCCACAGAGAACAGCATCAGGCCGGTGAGCCCGATGCCGCCCCAGAAGTGCGACTGCCAGAAGGCCAGCTCGAACGGGTTGTCGCTGAGGCGGAACACCTCTGGCTGCATCCCCAGGGTGATCACCCCCGCCCAGCAGAGCAGGCCGAAGCTGGCCCGGTAGGCGGGCCGCTTCACCCGCCAGAGGGCCGCCAGGGCGATCCCCGATCCCACAAGCACCAGCAGCAACAGCCCCAGCCGTTGTCCCCCCCCTTCGAAGGGCGAAAGGGGATGCTTGGTGGCGATCACCACCGCTTCGGCGATCAGCACGATCGCCACCACCGAACCGGCCAACAGCTTGCCGAGATCGGCATGGTCCCGGCCCACCGTGGCGGGATGTTTGGCCTGGGTGAGGCGGCGATCCCGGGTCTGCTGCGCCAGGCGCAGCACCATGCCCAGCAAGGGGTAGACGAGCACTACAGCCAGGGCCGGATGGAGCAGCCAGAGCCAGTCGACGGTCTGCATGGCTCAGGGCTTCAGGGGGGCCCAGGCCATGGTGGCGTTGAACGCCTCACACCAGATCATCACCGAGCCCTGCTGGCTGAGGTCGATCGAGGCGGGGATCACGTAGCTCTGGGCGCCGGAGGCGGATTTGAGCGGGGCGAGCACCGTGTAGGTGCCGGCCTTGAGGGGGAAGCTGGGGGGATTGGTGCTGGCCAGGGGCATCGCCGAAGGGCTGAAGATCACTTTCAGGTCAGGGGCGGTTTCCTTGGTTTTGAAGTCGCCGCTCAGCACCAATAATTGCTTGCCAGCCTTGTTCACGATGGTGTAGCTGCCGCTGACGGGGGCCTCGGCCATGCGGAAGCTCTGCATAGCCACTGGTGCCGCTTGGGCGATCAGGGTGGGGACGGAGCCCTGCATGGCTTCGGTCCGCCCGGGCGTTGCGGAGCTGCCGAGGAGCGTCAGGGCCAGGGCGCCTGCCAGGGACATCGAAAGGGGCTTCATGGGGAACGGTTCGTGGGGAGCGGCGTGGTTGGGATCCCGATCGGATCCGCTCACGCTTGTTGTCAATACCCGCAAGCCGCTTGATCGGATTGGGTGCCTGCCTGTCTGACCTTTCCGGGCACGGACAGGCCATTCAAGAGAATCGTTGTAGGGTGATATGCCGCTGCCACTCCATCGTCAGCTGTAAACCTCATGCAAGGGATTTGCCATGGCTAGCGGCTGTCTTTTCCATGCCTATGCATTCATGCAGCCGTCCGACGATGAGCCGATACGGTCGGTCATCACGGAAACGGCTTAAGAGGCAGTCGTCGCCTGGTATGTCAAGCCAGGCCAGCGAATCGCGGCCCATCTCCACCCTTCCGGTCAGGGCACCTGGAAGATTCTCTCCGGTCAGGGCGATTACCAGACGGAACCGTCAGGCGCTTCCCTCGCCATCACAGCTGGGGACGTGGTCGTTGTCCCCAAAGGGTGTGTGCACGGCATCAGAAACAACGGAAAAGAGCCACTCACTTTCATTTCAGTCGTTACCCCTGCAGATGCTGGTTTTGATCCAGTCCGTAACAAGCTGGTCTTAATTCCTCCATCCTGCTATTGCTCATCGCAAGCATCGCCATATAAGAATGTGAGAGCTGAATCACAGCCAGGGTTATCCGCATTGATTTCAACTCTGAGCAGGGGACAGCAGTTTGGTGGCGTTCTAATCGCTCCTGGAGGTTATGGACCGTACAATCCCTGATGGGGTCAACTGAGTCAACCTTATGGCCTCAGAGTGCGTGGTCGCAGGTCCTCATTGAGGAAGGCGGAGCACCCCTGGTACGTACATGGCGGACAGGGAGTCAACAAGCTCCGGACAGGCGGGGGGCAGCCCCTTCGTCCCAGTTCTCGCTGTATCCGGACTGCCCGGACTGGGTGGACATACCACCACAAGACAATAGTGTCTTGTCTCCCTTCCATACAAAGCAGGGACCCTGAGCGGCAACAAAACCCTGTCGGGCGTGTCCGGGCTGTCCGGCTCAGGAGGGGGGGCGCACGCATTTACTCTGGGAAATAGGGGGGTCTCATACCCGAGGGTGACTCCTCTCCTCCACCATCGGCACCATGCGGGTGACTGAGCTCCATGGCCTACTGGAGATTCTGCGGACCGAGGCTTAGCCGCTTGGCGCGTTGCACATTACCTCAATCCCTCAGGGTCGTTTGCCCGCCTGAACGGAAGCACGTCCGCTACTTGTGATCGCGGCTCAGGGCCATTCCGGCCTTAACTGCAAAAGTCATGAGCGGCGCGCTCTCGACTTTGTGCCGGCAGATCAAGCGCTGTTGACTGATCAAGGTCAGTCGGGCCTTGGGGCGGCTACGCGTGGGAGGCGAGCCTGGTAATGGCTGAGATACCACGACTATGGAGACCTCGGATCCCTTTGACTGTTGGAAAGCTTGGTGGAAGTACACAGCTAGCCTGTCGTCTTTCTGGTGGTGCCCAGCCATGATGCCCACAGCGCTCCCAACTGACACCCGATGCTGACGCTTTACTCCTATCCGACCTTGTTTGGTGTGGCCGATAACAACGGCTATGGGCTCAAGGTGTTCGCCTTTCTGAAACTTGCTGGTGTTTCCTTCCAGCATGAGCATCTGTTCGACGCCTCGGCTGCACCGCGTGGCCAGTTGCCCTACATCAATGACGACGGGGTGGCCGTCGGCGACAGCGACGCGATCCTGGCCCATCTCTCGACCAGCCGCCAATTGACGATCGATGCGGGGCTGACCGCGACCGAACGGGATCAAAACCTGCTGTTCTCGCGCCTGCTCGATGATCTGTACTGGGTGATGTCCTTTTCGCGCTGGAAGGACGAGCGGTTCTGGCCCGCCTTCCGTGACGCTCTACTAGCGGAGCACTCCAGCCTCGATGCGGCGGGCCTGGACAGGGCCCGGCAGTACAACTTCCAGCGCTATGCCGCCCAGGGCATCGGCCGCTTCGAGCCCGCTGCCGCCTACGCCCGTGGCTTGGACGATCTAGCCCTGCTCGCCCGCCGTGTACCGCCGGAGGCGTTCGTCCACGGTCATCTGCCCACTAGCGCCGATGCCGCGATCTACGGCTTCCTCGCCAACATATATTTCTCTCCCATCCCCACACCCCTGAAGCTTTTCCTGGTCGAACAACCCAACCTGGTTAAGCATTGTGAAACCATTCATGGCACCGTGATGCAGCAATGAAACTTACCCTGAGTTTTCCACTGGTAGCCCCAGTGGCTATCATAGTCGTCGTGATGGCCTGAGGTATTGACAGCAAAACTGCCTACATCATTACCTCTCGGGAGAACAACTGATGTCATCAATGCCCAGGATGGCAATGACTTTCTCAGAGGACTGAGCGGGAGTGATATCTTGCGTGACGGTCTAGGCGCTGATACCTTTGGGGGGCGATGGTCACGACCGACTTATCGGGGGCCATACAATGATCTTATATATGGCAACAATTGAGTTGATGCATTGATCGGCGGTGAAGGCGATGGCTATATTTTCCTTAGTGGCAAAGATAAGGCTGAAGATATGATAGTGTACAACTCTGGTGATCGTGGCGATACAATTGAGAAGTTCTCACCGGGGCGAATCAGCTATCGTCTTCAGTTCATTGGCATCCATGCGATTGATGTTGACAAAGCGCGGAGCCATACGGAGTTCCGCGTTGCTGATAGCATTTCGGGGGAATGAAGGTTTTTGTTCAGGCGTTCGAATAGTTATTCTCAACGATGTTACTGGGCTTTTCGGTATGAATCTCGATAGCATCATTCTCCCGAGTTCACTTTCTACCACATTTCACTTTTCATGACTCTGCTGGTACGTTTTGTAGTTACACCAGGTCTCGCTCTTTCTCAAGATTCTTAGTTGTCCAGCGCAACCCCAGACTCCAGGCTAGGGTTGTGGCGGTGTGGATCCGCTCGGCCAGGGCGGTGGCCGCCTGGCCGTCCTGACTCGGTCGCAGCATCGCGAAACCGTCCAGGCCGAAGAGCAGCAGGGAGAGCGACTCCCCGCTCTGCCGGGCCCGTAGGAACTCCCTCTGACCCGCCTCATGGAAGGGGCGTCGGTTCTGGAGCCCCGTGAGCGGGCAGCGATAGCTGTTGCGTCGCGACTCGAGGTACTGGGTCACCATGCCGCCCAGATCCTTGAGCAGCTGGTGTTCGGTGCCCGCCAGCTGCCGTGGCTCGCGGCTGATCACGCACAGAGTGCCGAGGTTGAAGCCGGACCGGGTCTGCAGCGGGACGCCGGCATAGAAGCGGATGTGGGGGTCCCCCGTGACCAGGGGATTGTCCCTGAAGCGCGCATCGGCGGTGGCATCGCTGACGACCATGACGTCATCGGAGCAGATGGTGTAGGCACAGAAGGCCAGCTCCCGGGGCGTTTCCCTCGGCTCCAGACCCACCCGGGAGAGAAACCACTGACGCTGCCGGTCCACCAGGGAGATCAGCGCGATCGGAACTCCGAGCATCTGGCTGGCCAGCCGGGTGATGCGGTCGAAGTCCTCATCGGGCTCCGTATCGAGGATGCACTGGTCGTCCAGCGCCGCCTGCCGCTCGGCTTCGTTGTCCGGGATCGGATAGGCGGACACCGGTCGTTGCAGCCAGGAACGGCAGTATGGACCGCGGCACCTCAGGGCAGCCAGGGCGCCTCGGAAAAGTCCGGGTCCCGCTTCTCCAGAAAGGCGTTGCGCCCCTCCTGGCCCTCGCTGGTCCGGTAGAAGAGGTGGGTGGCCTGGCCCGCCAGCTCCTGGATCCCCGCCAGCCCGTCGGTCTCGGCGTTGAAGGCGGCCTTGAGGCAGCGGATGGCGGTGGGGCTGTGCTGGAGCACCTCCCGCGCCCAGGCCACCCCCTGGGGCTCCAGCTCCTCCAGGGGCACCACGGCGTTCACCAGCCCCATGGCCAGGGCCTGGCCGGCGTCGTAGCGGCGGCAGAGGAACCAGATCTCCCGGGCCTTGCGCTGGCCCACCACCCGGGCCAGGTAGCCGGCACCGAAGCCGCCGTCGAAGCTGCCCACCCGCGGCCCGGTCTGGCCGAAGACGGCGTTCTCGGCCGCCAGGCTCAGATCGCAGAGCAGGTGCAGCACCTGGCCGCCGCCGATGGCGTAGCCGGCCACCAGGGCGATCACCACCTTGGGCAGGCTGCGGATGATCCGCTGCAGGTCGAGCACGTTGAGCCGCGGCAGCCCCGAGGCATCGAGATAGCCGCCGTCGCCGCGCACGCTCTGGTCCCCGCCGGCGCAGAAGGCCCAGACGCCATCGGCGGCCGGCCCCTCGCCGGTGAACAGCACCACACCGATGGTGGGGTCGTCCCGCACCCGGTTGAAGGCATCGCAGAGCTCCTGCACCGTGAGCGGCCGGAAGGCATTCCGCTTCTCGGGCCGGTTGATGCTGATCCGGGCGATCCCATCGCCGCTGGTCTCGAAGCGGATGTCGCTGTAGGTGCCGGCGCTGGTCCAGCGCGGCAAGGCTGGGGGAACGGGGGTCATGGGGAGGGGATCGGCCCGGTGGCCAGAGGGTCGGCCAGATCTGCGGCCATTGTGCGCAGCCGCTGCCGCAGGGCCGCGTCCCTTCGCCGGTCGGTGGGCACCACCAGCAGGGCCAGCGGCTGCGGCAGGGCCCAGGCCAGGGCGCCCTCCAGATCCTTCAGATTCTGCAGCCGCCGGCCGGGGACGCCGTGCACCGCCGCCAGCGCCAGCGGGTCCACCGGCTGGGGCATGGCGAACAGGCGCTCGAAATCCATCGCCGCCGCCGGCTGGGTGCGGATGGGCAGCTGCTCGAAGATGCCGCCGCCGCCGTTGTCGATCAGCACGACGGTGAGGCGGCCGCCCAGCTGCGGGCGCCACAGCCAGCCGTTGGCATCGTGCAGCAGGGCCAGATCGCCGCTCACCAGCACCAGGGCGCCGAGGGCCTCGGCCAGGCCGCAGGCGCTGGAGAGGGTGCCATCGATACCGGAGGCCCCCCGGAAGCCGTGCATCGGTCGGGGCGGGGCGGTCGGGTCGGCGAAGCTCTCCCAGTCCCGCACCGGGCTGCTGTTGGCCAGCAGCACGGGCAGCCCCGCCGGCAGCAGGCGGCTGAGGCGGCGGGCCAGGGCCGGCTCTCCGTTCTCACCGGCCAGCTCCTTATCCAGCAGCGCCTGCACCCCCGCCTCCGCCCGCCGCCAGCGGCCCGCCAGCGACAGCGAGGCGCCGGAGGCCTCGCCCGCCCCGGAGGCCGGCGGTTGCTCCGCCAGCCAGACCGCCAGGCCGGCACTCGCCTGGCCTCGCACCAAGCCGAGGGGGTCGAGGCGGCGCCCGTCCCCTTCGCTCACCAGCACCTGGGCCCCCCCCTGGGCCGCCAGCCAGCGCTGCAGCCGGCGGCTGGCCGGCAACGGGCCCAGGCGCAGCACCTGTCGATCCCCCCCGGGTGCCGGCCCGTCCCCGCCGGAGTGCTCCGGCAGCATCAGGTCGTAGGCCGTCACCGTCTCCAGATCCGGCAGGCCCCGCAGGCCGGAGAGGGCATCGGCCAGCACCGGCCAGCCGCTGCGCCGCTGCCAGCGCCGCAGGGCCTCCACGTGGGCGGGCCAGGCCGCCGGGGCCCCGCGCCAGGGGCCGGCCACCACCACGCCGGGCCGGTCCGGATCCAGGGCTGTGCTGGCGCCGGCCTGGGACACGGGGCAAGCCGGGCGGCCTGCGCGGGTGGCCAGGGCCCCCGACGCCGGGGGCGGCGGCGGCTCCCCGGCCAGCGCGGCGGCCAGGCGGCTGAGATCCGCACCGTCCGCATGCAGGGGTTCGTCGAACGGCAGGTTGAGGTGCACCGGGCCGGCGGAGCGGCCGGCCCCATCGCCCCGGGCGGCGGCCAGGGCCTGGCCGGCCAGGGCGTCCAGTTCCGCGGGGGACATGGCGGCCAACCCCTCCGGGTCGCCCTCGCCCAGCCAGCGGCAGCTGCCGGCCAGAAACACTTCCTGGTTGACGCTCTGGTTCGCGCCGCAGCCCTTGAGCCTGGCCGGTCGGTCCGCCGTGAGCAGCAGCAGGGGAACCGAGCCGAAGTCGGCCTCCACGGCGGCGGGCAGCAGGTTGGCCACCGCCGTGCCCGAGGTGGTGATCACGGCCGCCGGCTGGCCGCTGGCCCGGCCCAGGCCGAGGGCGAAGAAGGCGGCGGAGCGCTCGTCGATGGCGGTGTGCAGCCGCAGGCCCCCGGGCTCCAGCAGGGCGGCCGCCACCGCCAGGGGGGCCGACCGGCTGCCGGGGCAGAGCACCCCATGGGTCAGGCCGCCCCGGCGCAGCGCCCCCAAAAGCGTCAGGGCCGCCCGCACATTGGCCAGCGATGTCGGGGACCCGGCCAAGGGGGGCGCTCCGGTGTTCAGGATGGGGGAATCATCCTCACGGACGGTTTCCCATGGGCAGCGGCCCCGCCACGCCCACCCCCACGCCGCCGGCGCCGCCGTCGGCCCCTCCCGGTGGCGTCAGGGGCCTCGGGCCGCAGCTGTTCCGCCTGCTGCTCTGGGTGCTGGTGGCCCTGCTGCTGCGCTGGACGGTGGTGGAGCCCCGCTGGATCCCGTCGGGCTCGATGCTGCCCACCCTGCAGCTCCAGGACCGGGTCCTGGTGGAGAAGCTCAGCCCCCGCTTCGGGTCGGGGGTGGAGCCTGGCCGCATCGTCGTCTTCCATCCGCCCGCCGCCCTGCAGCAGGCGGGCTATGACCCCGGTGCGGCCCTGATCAAGCGGGTGGTGGCGGTGGCCGGCGATCGGGTGGAGGTGAAGGGTGGCCGTCTCTGGCGCAACGGCTCCCCCGCCGAGCCGGACTGGGCCCGTGAACCGATGGACTACGACCTGGCGCCCCTGCTGGTCCCCGCCGGCCAGGTGCTGGTGCTCGGGGACAACCGCAATGCCAGCCTGGATTCCCACCTCTGGGGCCCCCTGCCGGAGAGCGACCTGATCGGCACCGCCATCTGGCGCTACTGGCCTCCGGCCCGGTTCGGACCGGTTGGGTTCTCCCCTCCCCACGGGGGAGAAAGCACCTGAAAGCCTGCGTTAGGGTGCATGCCGTGTTGCAGAGCACACCGGAGGGGAAATGTTCAACCCGGAGTTCCTGACCGCCGACAACGAGGCGATCAGCGACAATTCGCTGATTCAGTACCTGCAGGAACAGTCTCCGGACGTGCTGCAGAGGGTGGCGCGCTCGGCCACCGGCGACATCCAGGACATCATCCGCCACAACGTTCAGGGTCTGCTGGGCATGCTCCCCGGTGAGCAGTTCGAAGTGAAGATCCAGGCCAGCCGCGACAATCTCGCCGGCCTGCTGGCCTCGGCAATGATGACCGGGTACTTCCTGCGCCAGATGGAGCAGCGCATGGAGCTGGAGACGGCCATGCTCGGTAGCGGCGGTTTCGAGGGGGGCCTTGACGACGACCCCGGTGAACTGGAGCTCTAGGCCTCAGCCGTCCCCTTCCCCCGGCACCAGCCCCAACCCCACCAGGGTGCGGTCGATGCCGGCGAGGGTTTCCCAGGCTCCCTGATCAGGGGCCCAGTCCCCCGTTTCGATCCGATCCGCCAGGGCCGTCAGCTCCTCGGCCGAGCTGGCGACGGGGGCATCGTGGTGGGCTGGCACCACCCGGCGCAGGCCCTTCAGCCCTGCCAGCACACGGATCCAGGCCACCAGCGCGCCCCGCTGGCGGGGGAACACCAGCCGCTCCAGCACCGCCGCCACCTGCAGGCTGCTGCGGCCCCCCGGAGCCAGGGCCTCGAAGTCGGCCTGCCAGCCGGGCTGCCAACGGAACGGGTAGAAGCCGAAGTGGGCCCGGGCGTCACGGCAGCCCGGGGCCAGGCAATGGCGCAGCACCTCGCCCAGGGGGGGGATCACCAGGGGCCTGGGGCGCAGGTAGGTGGCAAACAGCACCAGCCGCCACCAGCCCCGGCGCCGCCGCTGGGGATCATCACGCAAGGGTTCGTCACCGCGCTCGCGGGCATGGAACAGCAGCGGCGTGGGATCGAGATCGAACACCGCCGGCGGCTCCGGCGGGATCGCCACCAGGGCATCGGTGAGCAGCAGGCTGCCGCTGGCCCGATCGAAGCAGGCGATCTCCAGGAAGGTGCCCAGCCCCAGATCCAGGGGGCCCAGGGGCAGCCAGTCGAGCTGGTCGCCGTGGGGCACCCCATCGCTGAGCAGCTCCCGGGTGCGACGGGCGGGGAACCCCAGCCAGGCGGGCGGCAGCGGCAGGGGGAAGCTCCACTGCTTCGGCGCCACCCACACCTGGGCGTCCGGGAAGGCCCGGGCCATGGCCGGCACCGGCAGTTTGTGCTCCAGCCCCGACGCGGTGGGCAGCACGATGGTGCACACCCGGCCGTGGCGCTCTTCCAGGTCCCGCAGGCGGGCGCGCACCTCGGCGGTGGGGGGCACCGGGGCATAGAGCAGCAGCCCCTCCCGCACCCGCAGCACCAGCATGCGGATCGGCACCGCCACGTACCAGACCCCCTGCAGCTGCTCGAAGCTCCAGAGACGCCCGGCGACCAGCTCCCGCACCAGGGTGCGGCGGCGGCCGTAGGGGTAGAGGGGCAGCAGAGGCCACCAGGGCCAGCGCTGGTCCACCGCCGGGACCGTGGCAGGTTCGGTGGCCGGCTCGCTCACGCGGACGGGAAACGGGAGGCCCGTGGCGAACGGCGCCGCTGGGCCAGCAGGCCATGGCGCGGCGCCAGCAGGAAGCAGAGCAGGAACAGCAGCGTCTGCACCAGCACGATGCAGCCGGCGGTGGAGGCATCCATCCAGTAGCTCCAGTAGATCCCGGCCACGCTGGAGATCACGGCCGAGAGGATCGAGAGCCACACCATGCGGTCGAAACGATCGGTGAGCAGGTAAGCCGTGGCCCCCGGGGTGACCAGCATCGCCACCACCAGGATGATGCCCACGGTCTGCAGGCCCGCCACCGCCGCCAGGGAGAGCATCGACAGCAGCAGGTAGTGCAGCACGCCGGTGTGGAGGCCGATGGAGCGGGCGTGGGTGGGATCGAAGCAGAACAGGATCAGGTCCTTGCGCAGCACCAGCAGCACGGTGAGCACCAGCACGCTGATCACCACCGTCTGGAGGATGTCAGAGGAGCTGATGCCCAGCACGTTGCCGAACAGGATGTGGGAGAGGTCGATGCTGCTGCGCACCTTGGAGATCAGCGTCAGGCCGAGGGCGAAGAAGCCGGTGAACACCAGCCCGATCACCGTGTCCTCCTTGATCCGGGTCATCTGCTTGATGTAGCCGATCAGGGCCACCGAGCCGACGCCGAAGACGAAGGCCCCCACCGCGAAGGGCAGGTTCAGGGCGTAGGCGATCACCACGCCCGGCATCACCGCATGGGACACCGCATCGCCCATCAGGGCCCAGCCCTTCAGCGTCATGTAGCAGGAGAGCAGGCCGCAGACGCAGGAGACGAGCATGCTGACCAGCAGGGCCCGCACCATGAACTCCTGCTGGAGCGGTTCGATCAGCCAGGTGAGCACGGCCGTCATGGCGCCTGGTGGGGGTCGGCGTCGCCGGCCGGCTCGCCCTCCAGCCGCAGGCCGCCGAAGGTGAGGGCCAGGTTCTCGCTGGTGAACACCGAGGAGGTCTCGCCGTAGGCCAGCACGGTCTTGTTGATCAGCACCACCTGGTCGCAGAAGCTGGTGACGTGGGCCAGGTCGTGGGTGGAGATCATCAGGGTGCGCCCCTCGCGGCGGAACTGCTCGAACAGCTCGATCATCAGTTTCTCGGTGCGGATGTCGACGCCGTTGAACGGCTCATCGAGCAGCATCACCGAGGCGCCCTGGGCCAGGGCCCGCGCCAGGAAGGCCCGCTTGCGCTGGCCGCCCGAGAGGGCGCCGATCTGGCGGTGGCGCAGCGGCCACAGGTCCACCCGCTCGAGCGCCTCCCGCACCGCCTCCCGGTCGACCGGACGGGGGAGGCGCAGCAGATTCATGCTGCCGTAGCGACCCATCATCACCACCTCCTGGACGTTGACCGGGAAGTTCCAGTCGACGCTCTCGGTCTGGGGGACGTAGGCGACCGCCCGGGCCCGGCGGGCCTGGCGCAGGGGCAGGCCATTGATGGCGATGCTGCCGGCCGAGGGGCGCACGAAGCCCATCAGGGCCTTGAACAGGGTGGATTTGCCGGCCCCGTTCATCCCCACCAGGGCGCAGATGGTGCCGGCATCGAGATGCAGGGACGCCTCATGGACGGCCACCACCCCGTGGTAATCGACGCAGAGATTGCGAACGGCGATGCGCTCGTTGCCGGTGCAGGGGGTGGGGCGAGAGGGCATCGGTTCAGCTCCCCGCCAGACCCGCTTGCAGGGTCTCCACGTTATGACGCTGGAGTTCCAGCAGATTGGGCGCCGGACCGTCCGGCAGGGAGAGGGAATCCACGTGGAACACCCCGCCGAAACGGGCCCCCGACTGCCTGGCCACCTGCTGCTGCGGCTCGGCGCTGACCGTGCTCTCGCAGAACACCGCCGGCACCCGGCGCTCCTTCACCAGGGCGATCAGGCGGGCCATGCGCTGGGGGGTGACCTGGGACTCGGCGTTCACCGGCCACAGGTAGGCCTCGGTGAGGCCGTAATCGCGGGCGAGGTAGGAGAAGGCCCCCTCGCAGGTGGCCAGCACCCGCTGGCCGGGGGGGATCCGGGCCAGGGAGGTCCGCAGCTCCCTGTCGAGGGCGTCCAGCTCGGCGCTGTAGCGCGCGGCGTTGCGCTGGAAGGTGGCGGCGCCGGCGGGGTCGAGCCGGGTGAGGGCGCGGCGGATGTTCTCCACATAGACCTTGGCCAGCCGGGGGGACATCCAGGCGTGGGGGTTCGGCTTGCCCTGGTAGGCGTCCCCGGCGATCGGCAGGGGCGTGATGCCCTCGGTGAGGGTCACGTGGGGCACGTCGGGGAGGCCGGCGTAGAAGCGCTGGGCCCAGCGCTCCAGGCCGAAGCCGTTCTCCAGGACCAGGTCGGCCCCCGAGGCCCGCTTCAGGTCGCTGGGGGTGGGCTCGTAGCCATGGATCTCGGCCCCCAGCCGGGTGATCGATTCCACCCGCACCCGATCGCCGGCCACCTGGCGGGCCATGTCCGCCAGGATCGTGAAGGTGGTGAGCACCAGGGGGCGCTGGTCCGCAGCACCGGCGCTGTTGCTGGCCCCCGGGGCCGCCCCCGTCATCGACGGCGTGGGGGACGGGGCACCGCTCCGGGGCCCGGGGGTGCAGCCGCTGCCCAACAGGGGAAGCACCAGGGCGGCGGCCACCAGGGCCCGCTTCAGAGGGAGCCGCGGTGCCTTGTCGTGGTGGCCCTGGCCGTCATGGCGGTGCTGGGGCATGGGGACCGTTGGCGAGCAGAAAGCTTGGAGTGAACATTCTGGCCGCCGCTGCGGGTCCCCTACGGCCGGATGGCCGCCAAGGAAAAGCCCCCTCGACGTCCGCAGGGGACGGAGGGGGCGGGGGGTGGATCGGAGAGCGGCCCGAGGGCCGGAGCCGACCGCGGGTGCCGCGGGGATCAGCCGATCGCCGGAGCCTGCAGGGCCACGGGAACGGACTGCACGGTGGCCAGATCCAGGGGGAAGTTGTGGGCGTTGCGCTCGTGCATCACCTCGAAACCGAGGTTGGCGCGGTTGAGCACGTCGGCCCAGGTGTTCACCACCCGGCCCTGGCTGTCGAGGACGGACTGGTTGAAGTTGAAGCCGTTCAGGTTGAACGCCATGGTGCTGATGCCCAGGGACGTGAACCAGATGCCGACCACGGGCCAGGAAGAAGTGGAGGCTGCGGCTGTTGTTGAAGGAGGCGTACTGGAAGATCAGGCGACCGAAGTAGCCGTGGGCGGCCACGATGTTGTAGGTCTCTTCCTCCTGGCCGAACTTGTAGCCGTAGTTCTGCGACTCACTTTCGGTGGTCTCACGCACCAGGGAGCTGGTGACGAGGGAGCCGTGCATGGCCGAGAACAGGGAGCCGCCGAACACACCGGCCACACCCAGCATGTGGAAAGGGTGCATCAGGATGTTGTGCTCGGCCTGGAACACCAGCATGAAGTTGAAGGTGCCGCTGATGCCGAGGGGCATGCCGTCGGAGAACGAGCCCTGGCCGAGGGGATAGATCAGGAACACCGCGAAGGCCGCCGAGAGGGGGGCCGAGTAGGCGACGCAGATCCAGGGGCGCATGCCCAGCCGGTAGGAGAGCTCCCACTGGCGTCCCATGTAGGCGGAGATGCCGATCAGGAAGTGGAAGACCACCAGCTGGTAGGGGCCACCGTTGTACAGCCACTCGTCGAGGCTGGCGGCTTCCCAGATGGGGTAGAAGTGCAGACCGATGGCGTTGCTGGAGGGAACAACGGCGCCGGAAATGATGTTGTTGCCGTACATCAGGGAGCCGGCGACCGGCTCACGGATGCCGTCGATGTCGACGGCGGGCGCCGCGATGAAGGCGACGACGTAGCAGATGGTGGCGGCCAGCAGGCAAGGGATCATCAGCACACCGAACCAACCGACATAGATGCGGTTGTTGGTGGAGGTGACCCAGGCGCAGAAGCTTTCCCAGCTTTCCGAGCGGCCGCTGCGAATGGCAGTGGTCATGGAAGTAAGACGGTAGGGATAGGCAGTGATACCTCCACAAGGGAGGTCGATTCACATTAAGTAACCCCGAGGGAATCCGAACCGGGCAGCAATGAACCTTCAGGCAATCGGGTGGATTCACAATGAATATTCATGAAGTGAGTTCATGAAATGTTCGTCACACCGCCGGCGGCAGGGACGGGGCGGCCAGCGATGGCGAAGACGCTGGCCCCAGCTGCTGGCTGATCCAGGCAAAGCCCTGCTGCAGGAAGCGGGACCAGTCGAGCTTCTCCGCCTCGGCCGCCCGGGCCACCAGCAGGGGAGCCTCCCGCTTGATCCGCTCCAGGTCCGGGGCCTCGACGCCGGCGGAGAGGGCCAGCACATCGGCCATGGCATGGCTCACCACCCGCGTCAGATAGGCCGCGCTCAGGGCCTGAATGGCCCCGCCCACCACCCAGGTGGCGCCATGGAGACGCGCAGCGGCCAGCAGGGCCTGGCTGCTCCACTCCACCACCCCCAGCAACAGGGAGGCCTTGCCCAGTTCCATGGCGGCGGCCTTGAGCTGCTCCGCGCTCCACGGGCAGCCCCACAGGCGCGCCATCTCCTGCAGCATCAGGCCGTTGGCCGCCGCCAGCACCAGCAGATCCAGGGAGGGGAGGGGGGCGGCGAACACCCCCGCGGCCACCATCCACTGGGTGCGTTGCTGGAGTTGGACCAGCCGTTGCCGCCGCAGCCGCTCCAGGTCGGCCTGCCAGCGCCGGTGCAGCGCCTCGATGCGCCGCAGGGGCGTCGCCCGGCGCAGGGACGGGCCCTCGGCCACCAGCCAGCGGGCCAGGGGCTGCAGGCTGGTGGCCAGGGCCTCGGGGCTGCCGTCCCACGGCAGCAGCCGGTCGGCGGCGGCGCCGGGCCACTGGGAGGCCAGTTCGGACGCCAGGACGGCCGGGTCGCAGGGAGCCTCCGGCTGCACCAGCAGCCAGAGGGGCTGGCTCGGAGGCACGGCCTCCAGCCAGCGCAGATCGGCGGCCCGCAGCGGGGTCACCAGGTGGAACAGCACCACGTCGGCGGCGGCGAAGCCCTCCGGCCACTGGCGCTCCCGGCTCACCGCCGGCAGGGCTTCGCCCCAGCGCAGGCTCAGGGCCAGCCGGCCGCGCAGGGCCGCCTGGAGCTGGGGGGCCCAGGCGGCGTCGGGGGCGACGCAGCCCACCAGGGCGAGCTGGAGACCGGGCCGGGCCCCCTCCTGGCGCAGGGCGGCGAGGCCGGCGCGGCGCTGGATCTGGCCTTCGCCCGGCTCGCCCTCGTCCGGCCCCCCCTCCAGATGCTCGAACTGGAGCAGCAGCTCCTCGCAGCGCCGCAGCCAGGCGTCGAAGCTGGCGGGCAACCGGGGCGGTGCCAGGCGGGCGGGCCGCCGGCCCAGCCACCACCAGCCCGCCGCCACTCCGGCGAGCCCCACCAGACCCAGTCCCTCTCCGGGGAGAGCCCGCAGCAGCAGCTCGCCCCCGATCACCCCCCCGGTGAGCAGCAGGGCCTGCCGGCCCCACCCGGTGGACAGCAGGGAGGCCAGGGCGGCTGGGCGCAGGGGGTCCGGGGACGTCACGGGCGGGTACCGGCGGCGATGCCTCTCTAGCTCAGAAGTGACGGGGCTCCCACCCCCGCGTCCACCTCCCTTAAGACACCGTCCCTGCAGACCCCCGACGGACGCACCATGATTCAGGTTGTCGTCCGGGTCCCCTCCGTGCCGTCTTCCGATGCCCGCTCCGGCCCGGCTGCGACGTCTGGCTCGGCTGCCACGGCTGATGCTCTCTTCCTGCTGGACCCCCACCGCGAGGAGCTGCGCCGTGCCCTGAAGGAGCTGGAGGTCAGTGACCACTGGCACGGCGGCCTGCCGGTGTTGCTGCTCGAGCGCTGCTGGCTGCGCCTCAGCCGGGTCCCGGTGGAGGGGCTCGCCTATCGCCTGCCGCCGGACTGCAGCCAGGAGGCCCCCGAACTGCGCCGCTACCGGGAGCTGGTGGCCGCCGGCCACCCGGCCTGGGAGGCCGAACGGCTCTGCTGGGAGGACTTCGGTGTGGACGCCTGCCGGGAGGCGCTGCGGAAGTTCTGGGCCGCCCAGGAGCGGGGCACCCAGGGCTGGACGCTCGAGACCTACCTGGACCTGATCCAGCAGTACCGGCTGCGCTTCGCCGCCGGCGGCCCCCGTCCCGTCCCCCTGCTGGTGCTGGCGCGGCGGGACGGCCAGGCCCGCCTGGGCAGGCACCGGCTGCTGTGGCTGGGTCCTGACGCCGCCGGCGGCCGGACGTCGATGCGCGACACTTGCCCCTGATTGCGGGCTGCGGCCATGGCGGACGACACCAACACCCCCCTTCCCGTGGGCTCCGGCCGCGGGGATGCCCCCGAGCGGGGCGGCCGATCGGGGCCGAACCGGGAGCCGGGCGGCTTCCGCATCCGCCTCAGTGACAACGAGATGCAGGCCGCCCGTGCCCTGCAGGAGGCCTTCGGCCTGCGCTCCACCGTCGCGGTGCTGGGTTTCTCCCTGCGCACCCTCGCCGACCAGCTGGAGAAGGGCCAGCTTGAGGCCCTGGTGGCCGAGCACCGGGCCCAGGCGGGCTCCCGCGCCCCCGCTCCCCGGGGAGGGGAGCCCCGCCGCGGCGGTGGCGATGGCCAGCCCCGCCAGGGGAGCCGTGGCGGCCATGGGGCCCCCCGGATCGATCCCTTCGCCCGGCCCAGCCGGCCTGCGGCCCCCGCGGCGGTGATCGAAGCCGAAGCTCCGGCCGAATCCGGGGAGGCCGAGGCCGAAGCCCAGGAGACCGTGGCGGCCACGGACGCCGCCCCTGAGGCGGCTGAAGGGGCGGTGGCCCCTGCCGACAGCGAGGGCGACGCCACCCCGGAAGCGTGAGCGACACCGGCGCCAGGACGGCGCGGCCCCGGGTGCTCTCCGGCGTCCAGCCCACCGGGGCCATGCATCTGGGCAACTGGCTGGGGGCGATCCGCAACTGGGTGGCCCTGCAGGACAGCCACGAGACCTTCTTCTGCGTGGTCGATCTGCACGCGATCACCGTGCCCCACGATCCCAGCCGCCTGGCGGAGGACACCCTCACCACGGCAGCCCTGTACCTGGCCTGCGGCATCGATCCCCAGCGGTCCACGGTGTTCGTGCAGAGCCACGTCAGCCAGCACAGCGAGCTCTGCTGGCTGCTCAACTGCGTCACGCCGCTCAACTGGCTGGAGCGGATGATCCAGTTCAAGGAGAAGGCGCTCAAGCAGGGCGACAACGTCTCCACCGGCCTGCTGGACTACCCGGTGCTGATGGCCGCGGACATCCTTCTCTATGACGCCGATCTGGTGCCGGTGGGGGACGACCAGAAGCAGCATCTGGAGCTGGCCCGCGACATCGCCCAGCAGCGCATCAACGCCCGCTACGCGCCGGATCCGGAGCACCCGGTCCTCAAGGTGCCCGAGCCCCTGATCCTCAAGGAGGGGGCCCGGGTGATGAGCCTCACCGACGGCCGCAGCAAGATGAGCAAGAGCGACCCGAACGAGGGCTCCCGCATCACCCTGCTGGACCCGCCCGAGGTCATCACCCGCAAGATCAAGCGGGCCAAGACCGACCCGGTCATGGGCCTGGAGTTCGGCAACCCGGAGCGGCCGGAGGCGGACAACCTGCTCGGCCTCTACGCCCTGCTCGCCGGTGTGGGCCGCGAGCGGGCGGCGGCGGACTGTGCCGCCATGGGCTGGGGCGCCTTCAAGCCCCTGCTGGCGGAGGCCGCGGTGGAGGCCCTGCGGCCCCTGCAGCAGCGGTACGCGGAGCTGCGCCGTGACCCCGGCCACCTCGAGGCGGTCCTCAGGGACGGTCGGGAAGGGGCCTCGGCCGTGGCCGCCGCGACGCTGCAGCGGGTCCGGGCGGCCCTCGGTTTCCTGGCTCAGAATTGAACCGGAGTGCGGCTCCACCGGCAAGGGTCAGGAGAAAAGCGTGAATCAATCGTTCTGTATTGATCACGACAACTGATCGTTCGTCCTGGCTGTACCCCGGCCTCTCAGCGGCCCGCTCGGGGTGACCGGCGGCCCACGGTTCCCCGCCCCTCCCGGCTCCCGACTGAAAGTTTCCTGAAATCCCACCGCCCGGGCCGGTTCGGAGAGCACACCGGGGCGCCGCCTGTCCAGTACGGGCGCCGGGGTCTCGCGTCCAGGCCCCGGGCCTGAGCAGGGTCATGGATCCCTGACGACCGCCTGCCCTTGCGTCGCCCCCCGCCGCCGTCGAAGCCGCTCCAGCGGGGACCGCTCACGCTGGTGCTGCTCCTGATGCTGCCGATGGTGCAATGCCCGGCCGTCCCCGTTGCCCCACCGGCGCTCCGGCCCGCCGCCCCAACCGCTTCCCCGCCCGCCGCCCGGCCGGTGGTGGCGAGCGCCCCCGGCCCCTACGGCATCACCCCCGAGCGGCGCGCCCTGCTCAACACGATCCGCTACGCCGAGGGCACCTGGCTGGGCGGCAGCGACGTCGGCTATCGGGTGCTCTACGGCGGCGATCGCTTCGGCGACCTCAGCCGTCACCCCGACACCGTCGTGCGGCGCGGCTACGCCAGTGCCGCCGCCGGTGCCTATCAGTTTCTGCCCACCACCTGGGACCGGGCCGCCGACCGCCTCGGGCTGCGGGATTTCGGCCCCGCCAGCCAGGACCAGGCCGCCCTCCATCTGATCGAGCAGCGCGGCGCCCTGCGCAGCTTCGATCGCCATGGCCTGACACCCGAGGTGCTGGCCCGGCTGGCGCCGGAATGGGCCTCCCTGCCGACCCTGGCTGGCGAGAGCCACTACGGCCAGCCGGTGAAGTGCCGCACGCAGCTGCAGCGCTTCTACCAGCGCGAACTGGAGCGGCAGCGGCGCCTCACCAGCGCCTGAACGGCCTCACGGTTCCCGGTAGACCACCCGGCCCCGTTCGTCGTTGCCCACGTCGAGCAGGTGGTTGAGCAGCAGCCGCTCGATCTCGGCGCTGACCACGCTGCTGTTGGCCTGGGGGGGCAGCTGGAGCTCCAGCAGGGCGTCGTTGAGGGTGAAGCCGCCCTTGCCGGTGCGGCGGGCGAGCTGGAGCAGCTGGCGCTCGATCGGCGGGTAGGCCGCCGTGTCCCGGCCCGCCAGCGCCTCCTCCAGCAGCAGCGACTGGTTGGCCTGGCGCACCATGTCGGGCAGCAGCACCAGATCCAGCAGCTGGCCGATGCCGCAGAGCCCGAAGGTGAGCAGCCAGAGGGTGCCGCTCAGGGGCTTGCGGTTGTAGAAGCGCGGCAGGCCGCACAGCCCCACCAGGCAGGTGCACCACAGCAGATAGCTGAGGGCGACGCTGCGCCGCTCGGCCGACCGGTTCAGCCCCGCTCCCTCCGGACCGGCGGGGGCTGGTCGCTGCACGGCGCTCTGGACGGGTCCTGGCGTGGGTCGGGCGGCCATCACGGTGCTCAGCCCCTACAACTTAGGCCCGCTCGACGGCGGCACCGGCCTCCGGGGCCGGCGCCGGCCGGGGGCCATCGGTGGGCCTGGATACCATGCCTTCAACAGGTTGCCTCCATGACGTCCGCGCCCCCTTCGCCGGTGCCACCGGCCTCCAGCCCCGCCGCCCCCGGCGACGCCCCCTCCGATGGGGCCGCCATCGTGTTGCCGAAGACGAGCGAGAGCCCCCAGCTGCTGCGGATCCGCCATTCGATGAGCCACGTGCTGGCCATGGCTGTGCAGAAGCTCTTCCCCCGGGCGCAGGTCACCATCGGCCCCTGGACCGAAAGCGGTTTCTACTACGACTTCGACAACCCGGACCCCTTCACCGAGGCCGATCTCAAGGCGATCCAGAAGGAGATGGGCAAGATCATTGCCCGCAAGCTGCCCCTGGAGCGCATCGAGGTGAGCCGCGAGGAGGCGGAGCGGCGGATCCGGGCCCAGAACGAGCCCTACAAGCTGGAGATCCTGGAGGGGCTCAGCGAGCCGATCACGCTCTACACCCTGGGCGACCAGTGGTGGGACCTCTGCGCCGGCCCCCACGTGGCCCACACCGGCGAGCTCCACCCCAAGGCCTTCGCCCTCGAAAGCGTGGCCGGGGCCTACTGGCGCGGTGATGAGAAGCGTGCCCAGCTGCAGCGCATCTACGGCACCGCCTGGGAGACGCCCGAGCAGCTGGCCGAATACCAGCGGCGCAAGCAGGAGGCCCTGCGCCGCGACCACCGCCGGCTCGGCACCGACCTGGATCTTTTCTCGATCGAGGAGGAGGCCGGCGCCGGCCTGGTGTTCTGGCACCCCCGCGGCGCCCGCATGCGGCTGCTGATCGAGGACTTCTGGCGCTCGGCCCACTTCGAGGACGGCTACGAGCTGCTCTACACCCCCCATGTGGCCGACCTCAGCCTCTGGAAGACCTCGGGCCACCTCGACTTCTACAGCGAGAGCATGTTCGGCCCGATGGCGGTGGACGAGCGGCAGTACCAGCTCAAGCCGATGAACTGCCCGTTCCACGTGCTCACCTTCGCCAGTCGTCTGCGCTCCTACCGGGAGCTGCCGATCCGCTGGGCCGAACTCGGCACCGTGTACCGCTATGAGCGGCCCGGGGTGATGCACGGGCTGATGCGGGTGCGGGGCTTCACCCAGGACGACGCCCACGTGTTCTGCCTGCCGGAGCAGATCTCCGATGAGATTCTGCGGGTTCTTAACCTCACCGAGCGCATCCTCTCCACGTTCGATTTCCGCAGCTACGAGATCCATCTCTCCACCCGCCCGGAGAAGTCGATCGGTGAGGACGCGGTGTGGGAGCTGGCCACCGCCGGCCTGGTGGAGGCCCTGGAGCGCAAGGGCTGGGCCTACAAGGTGGATGAGGGGGGCGGCGCCTTCTACGGCCCCAAGATCGACCTCAAGATCGAGGATGCGATCGGCCGTCTATGGCAGTGCTCGACGATCCAGCTGGATTTCAACCTGCCGGAACGCTTTGACCTCCACTACGTGGCCGCCGACGGCAGCCGCTGCCGGCCGATCATGATTCACCGCGCCATCTTCGGCTCCCTGGAGCGCTTCTTCGGCGTGATGGTGGAGAACTACGCCGGTGATTTCCCCTTCTGGCTCGCCCCCGAGCAGGTGCGCCTGCTGCCCGTCACCGACGACGCCCTCCCCTGGGCCGAAGAACTCCGGGGCCTGCTGGCGGCCGCCGGGATCCGCGCCGGCATCGACCACAGCGGCGACCGGCTCGGCAAGCTGATCCGCAACGGCGAGCAGATGAAGATTCCGGTGCTGGGCGTGATCGGTGGCCGGGAGGCCGAAACCCGCACGGTCAGCCTGCGCAGCCGTCGCCAGGGCGATCTGGGCAGCGTGACGGCCGACGCCCTGGTGTCCGCCGCCGCGGCAGCCAACGCCGGTCGGCTGGCCACCCTGGCGCTGGCATGAGCCTCCTGCTGGCGGGCGACATCGGCGGCACCAAGACCCTGCTCAGCCTCTGGCGGCCGGGCGGGGAGCGGCCCGAGCTGGTGCTGGAGGAGCGGTTCGTCTCGGCGGACTGGCCGGACCTGGCCCCCATGGTGCGCCACTTTCTGGCCGCCGCCGGGCCGGTGGCGGGCGGTGTGCCGGCGGCCGCCTGCTTCGCCGTGGCGGGGCCGGTGGAGGGGGGCCAGGCCCGGCTCACCAATCTCCCCTGGGTGCTCGACACCGAAGGCCTGGCCCGTGGCTGCGGCCTGCCCCTGGTGGAGCTGGTCAACGATTTCGCCGTGCTGATCTACGGCCTGCCCCATCTCGATGCCGACCAGACGGCCCCCGTGCGGGAGGGCCAGCGGGATCCACAGGCCCCGTTGCTGGTGCTGGGGGCCGGCACCGGCCTGGGGGTGGCCATGGGTCTGCCCACCGCCGGGGGCCTGCGGGCCCTCCCCAGCGAAGCGGCCCACGGGGAGTTCGCCCCCCGCACCGCCGCCGAATGGGAACTGAAGCAGTGGCTCAGGGCCGATCTGGCCCTGGAGCGGATCTCGATTGAGCGGGTGGTGAGCGGCACCGGCCTGGGCCACGTGGCCCGCTGGCTGCTCGAACGACGCCACCCCGGCGGTGACCATCCCCTCAGCGGCCCCGCCCGGCTCTGGTGCGAGGCCGGCGATGGGCCCGACCGCGCCGACCTGCCGGCGGCGGTGGCCCTGGCCGCCGCCTCCGGTGATCCCCTGGCGGCCGAGGCCCTGGCGCTCTGGCTCGGGGCCTACGGCAGCGTCTGCGGGGATCTGGCCCTGGCCTGCCTGAGCCGCGGCGGACTGTGGCTGGCGGGGGGCACGGCCGCCAAGCTGCTGGCCAGCCTGCGCTCCGAAGCCTTCCTGGACCCGTTCCTGAACAAGGGCCGGCTGCGCTCCACCCTGGAGCCGATGCCCATCACCGCCGTGGTGGATCCGGGCGTCGGCACCTTCAGTGCCGCCTGCCGGGCCCGGATGCTGCTGGGCTGAGCCCGGCACGCCCCCCAGGGTCCGGCTGCAACACTGAGCCCAACGACAGGTCATTTATGGTCCGGCCCCAGATCGGCCAGGGGGTGGTGGTGGCGGTTCCCGCCACCACCGCCAACATCGGCCCGGGTTTCGATTGCCTCGGCGCCGCCCTGGACCTCGGCAACCGCTTCGAGCTGCGGGTGATCGAGGGGGGCGGTGAGCGGTTTGAGCTGATCATCGAGGGCCCCGAGGGGGCCCATCTGCGCGGTGGCCCCGACAACCTCGTCTACCGCTCGGCCCAGCGGGTCTGGCGCGAGGTGGGGGTCGAGGCGGTGGCCCTGGAGGCGCGGGTGCAGCTGGCGGTGCCCCCGGCCCGGGGTCTGGGCAGCAGCGCCACCGCCATCGTGGCGGGCCTGATCGGCGCCAATGCCCTGGTGGGAGAACCCCTCAGCCGCGAGAAGCTGCTGGAGCTGGCGATCGACATCGAGGGCCATCCCGACAACGTGGTCCCCTCCCTGCTGGGCGGCCTCTGCCTGACGGCCCGGGCCGCCTCCCATCGCTGGCGGGTGGTGCGCTGCGAGTGGAACCCGGCCGTCAAGGCGGTCGTGGCGATCCCCACCATCCGCCTGAGCACGAGCGAGGCCCGCCGGGCCATGCCGCGCAGCATCCCGATCAGCGACGCCGTGATGAATCTGGGGGCCCTCACCCTGCTGCTGCAGGGGCTGCGCACGGGCAACGGTGATCTGATCGCCGACGGCATGCACGACCGCATCCACGAGCCCTACCGGTGGGGACTGATCCAGGGGGGGAGGGCCGTGCGGGAGGCCGCCATGGGGGCCGGGGCCTGGGGCTGCGTGATCAGCGGCGCCGGCCCCAGCCTGCTGGCTCTCGCCCCCGAGAGCCGGGCGGCGGCGGTGGGGGAGGTGATGACGCAGGCCTGGCTGGGGGAAGGGGTGAGCAGCCACAGCGCCGTGCTCGGACTCCAGGAGGGTGGCAGCACCTGGGCCCCCCTGCCGGAGGGAAGCCGCCCACTGGCCGTGCCTGGTGAGTAGAACTACTCAGTTGATAGGCTCTGACGCCCGGGGGCCCCGTCCCGACGCGGCAGCCTCTCCCGTCATACTTCCTGCCTGGAGCACCCCACAGTGATGGACGCCAGCCTGCCGCTTTCGCTCGCGTCCTCCTCCCTTCCTTCCGGAATCACCGAAGCGGGTTTTCCTTGGCTCAGCCTGATTGTGCTGCTGCCCGCCACCGCCGCCCTGGTGATGCCCCTGCTGCCCGGTGACGGCAGCGATCCCCGCCTCCCCCGCACCCTGGCCCTGGGGGTGCTCGGGGTGGATCTGGCCCTGATCCTCTGGGTCTTTGCCCGCCACTTCGATGCCAGCCTCGGCGGCCTGCAGCTGGTGGAGCGCGTGGCCTGGGTACCGGCCCTGGGCCTGGAATGGTCGCTGGCCGCCGACGGACTCTCCGCCCCCCTGGTGGTGCTGAGCGGCCTGGTGACCCTGCTGTCGGTGGCCGCCAGCTGGAACATCCGCCTCAAGACCCGCCTCTACTTCGCCCTGCTGCTGGTGCAGGCCACGGCCCAGAGCCTGGTGTTTCTCTCCCAGGACTTCCTGCTGTTCTTCCTGGCCTGGGAACTGGAGCTGGTGCCGGTCTACCTGCTGATCGCCATCTGGGGCGGCAAGCAGCGCCAGTACGCCGCCACCAAGTTCATCCTCTACACCGCCACGGCCTCGCTGCTGATCCTGATCAGCGGCCTGGCCCTCGCCCTCTCCGGCGACACCTTCACCCTCAACCTCAGCGAGCTGGCGGCCCGCTCCCCCGGCGGCACCTTCGGCCTGCTCTGTTATCTGGGCTTCCTGGTGGGCTTCGGGGTCAAGCTGCCGATGTTCCCGCTGCACACCTGGCTGCCCGATGCCCACGGCGAGGCCAATGCGCCGGTGTCGATGCTGCTGGCGGGGGTGCTGCTCAAGATGGGGGGCTACGCCCTGCTCCGCTTCAACGTCCAGATGCTGCCGGAGGTGCATCTGCGGCTGGCCCCGGCCCTGATCGTTCTGGGCATCATCAATATCGTCTATGGCGCGCTCAATGCCTTCGCCCAGGACAACGTCAAGCGCCGCATCGCCTGCAGTTCGGTGAGCCACATGGGCTTCGTGTTGCTGGGCATCGGTGCCGTCGATGCCCTGGGGATGAGCGGCGCCATGCTGCAGATGATCAGCCACGGGCTGATCGCCGCGGCGATGTTCTTCGTCACCGGCGTCTTCTACGAACGCACCGAAACCCTCTCCATCCCCAACATGGGCGGCCTGGCCAAGGTGCTGCCGATCACCTTCGCCTTCTTCCTGGCCAGCTCCCTGGCCTCCCTGGCCCTGCCGGGGATGAGCGGCTTCATCAGCGAGATCACCGTGTTCCTCGGTGTCACCTCCTACGACGGCTTCACCGTCGGTTTCCGGGTGATCACGATCGTGCTGGCGGCCATCGGCCTGGTGCTCACCCCGGTGTACCTGCTCTCCCTCTGCCGGCGGGTGTTCTTCGGTCCCCGGATTCCGGCCCTGGCGGTGGTGGGTGACATGAAGCCCCGGGAGCTGCTGATCGGCCTCACCCTGCTGGTGCCGACCCTGGTGATCGGCTTCTGGCCGCGGGTGGCGATCGATCTCTACGAAGCCAGCACCAACGGTCTGGCCGCCGAACTGGCCAGCACCGGGGCGGTGGCCCTGGGTCGGATGGCCGCCCTCGGCTGAACCGCCGCCCGGCGCCGGGGTGGGCTGAAATGGGGTCTTCCATCGAAGCGGCCGCCCGGCGATGACCACCACCCTCCAGAGCCCCCCCGCCCTGCTGGCCGGCGAGGGCCTGCCGCGCTTCGAGGCCATCACCCCCGACCAGGTGGTGACCCACATCCCGGCGCTGCTCAGCACGCTCCAGGCGGAGCTCGATCGGCTGGAGGCGGATCTGGCGGCGGCGGCGGCCGAGGGCATGAGGCTCGGCTGGTCGGAGGTGATGGACCCCCTGCAGCGGCTGGGGGAGCGGCTGCGCTGGAGCTGGGGGGTGGTGAGCCACCTCAATGGCGTCTGCAACAGCCAGGAACTGCGGGAAGCCCACGCCAGCCAGCAGGCGGCTGTGGTGGCCTTCGGCAACCGGGCCGGCCAGAGCCGGGTGCTGTTCCAGGCGCTGCGCAGCCTGCAGGCCCAGGGGGGCCTCGATGCCACCCAGGAGCGGATCCTGACGGCGGAACTCCGCGACATGGAACTGCGGGGCGTGGGCCTGGAGGGGGAGGTCCAGGAAGCCTTCAACGCCGCCAGCCAGGAACTGGCCGAACTGGCCACCACCTTCGGCAACCGGGTGCTCGATGCCACCAACGCCTGGACCCTGCGGCTCAGCGATCCGGCCGAGGTGGAGGGCTTGCCTGAGAGCCTCAAGGAGCAGCTGGCCCAGGCCGCCCGTGATGCCGGCGATGGCGGGGCCACGGCCGCGGAGGGCCCCTGGCTGCTGGGGCTCGACATGCCCCGCTTCGGCCCCTTCCTGAAGTACAGCCGCCGCCGCGACCTGCGGGAGATCGCCTACAAGGCCCACGTGAGCCGGGCCTCAGGAGAGACCGACGGCAACTGGCCGGCGATCGAGCGGATCCTGACCCTGCGCCGGGAGCAGGCCCGGCGGCTGGGCTACGGCTCCTGGGCCGAGGTGAGCCTGGCGGCGAAGATGGCCGGTTCGGTGGATGAGGTGGAAGCCCTGCTGGAGGATCTTCGGGCCGCCGCCCATCCGGTGGCCCTTCAGGAGCTGGAGGAGCTGCGGGCCTGCGCCGCCCGGGAAGGGGCGGCCGAAGCGAACGACCTCAAGCCCTGGGATGTGAGCTTCTGGGCGGAGGTGCGGCGCCAGGAGGCCTTCGATCTCGACAGCGAGGCCCTGCGGCCCTGGTTTCCCCTGCCCCGGGTGCTCGAGGGACTGTTCGGCCTCTGCGACCGCCTGTTCGGCATCCGCATCCGCCCGGCCGATGGCGAGGCGCCGGTGTGGCATCCGGACGTGCGCTTCTTCTGCGTCGAGGACGCTGGCAGCGGCGAGCCCCTGGCCGCCTTCTACCTCGACCCCTACAGCCGTCCCGGCAGCAAGCGCGGCGGCGCCTGGATGGACGAATGCCTGGTGCGCTCGGTGGACGCCTCAGGGCAGCCGGTGCTGCCCGTGGCCTACCTGGTGTGCAACCAGAGCCCGCCGGTGGGGGACACCCCCAGCCTGATGACCTTCGAGGAGGTGGAAACCCTCTTTCACGAGTTCGGCCATGGCCTCCAGCACATGCTCACCACGGTGGAGCGGCCCCAGGCGGCCGGCATCAACAATGTGGAGTGGGATGCGGTGGAGCTGCCCAGCCAGTTCATGGAGAACTGGTGCTACGACCACGCCACCCTGATGGGCATGGCCCGCCACTGGCAGAGCGGCGAACCGCTGCCGGAGAGTGAATTCGCCAAGCTCCAGGCCGCCCGCACCTTCATGGGCGGTGCCGCCACCCTGCGCCAGGTGCACTTCGCCCTCACCGACCTGCGGCTCCACAGCCAGTGGACGCCGGAATGCGGCCGGACTCCGGAGCAGCTGCGCCGGGAGATCGCCGCCACCACCACCGTGCTGGAGCCGATCGAGGAAGACGCCTTCCTCTGCTCCTTCGGCCACATCTTCGCCGGCGGCTATTCCGCCGGCTACTACTCCTACAAGTGGGCCGAGGTGCTCAGCGCCGATGCCTTCAGCGCCTTCGAGGAGGTGGGACTGGAGAATGAAGCGGCGATCCGGTCCACCGGCCGCCGCTTCCGCGAGACGGTGCTCAGCCTCGGCGGCAGCCGCCACCCCGGCGAGGTGTTCGAGACCTTCCGGGGCCGTCCCCCCAGCCCGGAGGCCCTGATCCGCCACTCGGGACTGGTGGCGGCAGGGGGCTGATGGGTCCCAGCTTGACGCCCTCGGGGTCGTACCTTCAGCCCCCCGGATCCTGATCGTCTCGTCCCAGGGGCGCTTGTAGCAGCCCTTGGTCACATCCCTGACCCCGGTCAGGTCGTTCGGCTTCTCCCCAGCGGGTTGGCCCACAGAGAGTGGCGGCAGCCCGGGACGAAGATCTCCCACGGGTTTTCGTAGCCCCGGCTGGGGCGTTGGGCCGGGCGGCAGGGGCGAATCATGTGAGAATGGTTGTCATTCCGTGCCATCTCGCCATCCCCCGTCACGGCCTGCCTTCCCCGCTGGGGTCCCTGTCTCCGCTGCCGCCGGCCACCCCCGACCGCCATGGCTGATCTGGTGGTCGCCGGGTCTGGTCCCCAGGCCCTCACCCTCTGCTGCCTGCTGCTGCAGAAGCGGCCCCAGTGGCGCCGGCGGCTGCGGGTGCTCGACCCCAGTGGCACCTGGCTGGAGCGCTGGAACACCCAGATGTGCCGCTACGAGATTCCGTGGCTGCGCTCCCCTTCCCCCCACCACCCCCATCCCAATCCCCACGCCCTGCGCCGTTTCGCCCAGGAGTGCCGGCGCGGGGCCGAGCTTGAGGGTCCCTACGGCCTGCCCCACACGCAGCTGTTCGCCGATTTCTGCCGCAGCGTCGTGGCCGACTTCCAGCTGGCCGACCGGGTGCAGGCCGTGGCGGTCGAGCGGATCCGGCTCGCTCCCCCCGGGGACAACGCTTTCGAGCTGGATCTGAGCGATGGCTCCGTTCTGGCCCCCCGGCGGCTGGTCATCGCCACAGGGGCCGAGGCGCCGGTGCTGCCGGACTGGGTCCGGGCCATCGAGGACCCTTACCCGGCGGAGGCCCTGCAGCACAGCCACAGCCTCGACCTCGGCGCCTGCCGGGGGCTGGCGGGGCAGCATCTGGTGATCATCGGCGGCGGCCTGACCAGCGCCCATCTGGCCCTGGGGGCCATCCGCCGGGGTGCCCGGGTCAGCCTGTTCTGCCGGCGGCCGCTGCGCCGCAAGCCCTTTGATGCCGACCCGGGCTGGCTGGGCCCCCGCTACCTCAAGGACTTCCGAGCGGAACCCTGCTGGCACCGCCGCCGTCAGCAGGTTCTGGCGGCCCGCGACGGCGGCTCGATCACCCCCGAGCTGGCCAGCCGGCTGCAACAGGCGCAGGCCGCCGGAACGCTGCAGCTGAACGAGGGCTGTCAGATCGCCTCCGCCCGGTGGCGCCAGGGCCAATGGCAACTGCACTGCCGTGATGGCCGCCGCCACCAGGCCGACCGCCTCTGGCTGGCCACCGGCCACAGCCTGGGGGTTAGCCACCACCCGCTGCTGCGCCAGCTGCAGCAGCAGCGTCCCCTGGCGCTGGTCGAGGACTGGCCCGTACTCACCGGCGACCTGCGCTGGCCCGGCACCCGGGTGCACGTCATGGGGGGACTGTCGGCGCTGCAGTTGGGACCGGCGGCCCGCAACCTGTTCGGGGGGCGGGAAGCGGCGCACCGCATCTGCCGCGCCGCCCTCAAGTCCTGAGGCCCCCTCGATAGCCTGAGACCCACTGATCCGCCTCCGGTGACGCCTGCGCCCCTTGCCGGAACGATCTGATGGGAGCCCAGAGGATCCTGGTGCTCGGCGGTGGCTTCGCCGGCCTCTGGACTGCCCTGGGCGCCGCCCGCCAGCTCGATCAGCTCGGCCTCGGCCCTGACGCCGTCGAGGTGCTGCTCGTCAACCGCGACGCCTTCCACGCCATCCGCGTGCGCAACTACGAACCCGACCTGACGCCCCTGAGGGTGCCCCTGGAGATGGTGCTCGCGCCCGCCGGGGTCCGCTGGCTGGTGGGCGAGGTCGGCGGGATCGATCCGACGGCCCGGACGGTGACCGTGCATACCCCGGTCGGCGCGCAGGAACTGACCTACGACCGGCTGGTCTTCGCCCTCGGCAGTGAGCTGCGGCGGCCCCAGGTCCCCGGCCTGGCCGCCCATGGCTTCGATGTCGACACCTACGGCGGCGCCTTCCGGCTGGCGGGGCACCTGGAGGCCCTGGGCGAGTGCCCCGACGGCCCCGGACGCTTCACGGCCGTGGTGGTGGGGGCGGGTCTGACCGGGATCGAGGCCGCCTGCGAGCTGCCGGACCGGCTCCAGGCCGTCCGGGAGCGTGCCGGTCTGGCCGGGCCGGGGCGGGTGGTGCTGGTGGACCACAACCCCCGGGTGGGCTCCGACATGGGGGATGGGGCGCGACCGGTGATTGAAGAGGCCCTGGCGTCCCTGGGGGTGGAGTGTCGCCTCGGTGTGCGGGTGGTGTCCCTGGACGGCAGCGAGATCCGCTTCGATTCCGGCGAGGTCATGGCCACCGAGACGGTGGTCTGGTGTGCGGGGATGCGCGCCAGTCCGCTGGCCTCCGGCTGCGGGGTGCCCACCGATGCCTTCGGCCGGCTGCCGGTGGATGCCGATCTGCGGGTCGAGGGGCTGAGCGGCGTGTTCGCCGCCGGCGACAGCGCCCGCCTCACCCTGGAGGACGGCCACACCACCGTCATGTCCTGTCAGCACGGCCGTCCCATGGGCCGGTTCGCCGGCCACAACGCGGTCTGCGATCTGGTGGGGCTGCCGCTGCTGCCGCTGCGGATCGACTGGTACACCACCATCCTCGATCTGGGTCCCTGGGGGGCCCTGTACACCGAAGGCTGGGACCGCCGGGTCGTTGCCACCGGGGAGGCGGCCAAGCGCAGCAAGCGGCTGATCAACGGCCAGCGCATCTATCCCCCCCTGAACGGCGACCGGGCCGCGATCCTGGCTGCCGCGGCGCCGGTGATCCAGCGCCCACCAGCGTTACAGCCCCAAGAGGGCCAGCCATGAGCTCCCCAGCCAAGGAGAAGCCCACCGGCGCACCGATAGGCCGCCTCCTCGCCCTCGCCCTGCTCCTGGCCGGCGTGGGCCTGTTCTTCGGCCAGGGCTGGTATCGCCAGCTGGATCTCGCCGCCCTGCAGGCCTCCCGCGAGCAGCTGCTGGCCTGGCGGCAGGCGGCCCCGCTGGCCAGCGCCGCCGCCTTCGTGGCCGTCTACGTGCTGGTGACGGGCCTCTCCCTGCCCGGTGCCACCGTGCTCACCCTGGCGGGGGGCGCCATCTTCGGCCTGCTCCAGGGCACGGTGCTGGTGTCGATCGGCTCCACCCTGGGCGCCACGGCGGCCTGCCTGCTGGCCCGCACCCTGTTGCGGGAGCCGGTGCGGCGCCGGTTCGGCCAGCGCCTGGGGCCGATCGAGGAGGGCGTCCGTCGCGACGGCACCGCCTACCTGCTCAGCCTGCGGCTGGTGCCGGTGGTTCCCTTTGTGCTCGTCAATCTGCTGATGGGCCTCACCCCCATGCCCCTGCTGCCCTTCGCGCTCGTCTCCCAGCTGGGCATGCTGCCGGCCACCCTCGTGTACGTGAATGCCGGCACCCAGCTGGGCCAGCTCACCAGCCTGGGCGGCCTCCTCTCGCCGGCCCTGCTGGCCTCCTTCGCCCTGCTGGGACTGCTGCCCTGGATTGTGAAGCTGCTGCTGGCCCGCTGGCGTCTCTGGCGCCTCTACCGCCCCTGGCCCCGCCCCCGCCGGTTCGATCGCAACCTGATCGTCATCGGCGCCGGGGCGGCGGGCCTGGTCACCGCCTACATCGCCGCCACCGTGCGGGCGAAGGTGACCCTGGTGGAGCGGGACCGCATGGGCGGGGACTGCCTCAACACCGGCTGCGTGCCCAGCAAGGCCCTGATCAGCACGGCCCGCCTCGCCGCCCGCCTGCGCCACGCCGACCGCTATGGCCTGGCCCCCCAGGAGCCGCGGGTGGAGCTGCGTCGGGTGCTGGAGCGGGTGCGGCAGAAGGTGGCCGCCGTCGCCCCCCACGACAGCGTCGAGCGCTACACCGCCCTCGGGGTGGACGTGCGCCTCGGCCAGGCCCGCCTGCTCAGCCCCTGGGCGGTCGCGATCACCGCCGCCGATGGCAGTGAGACCCTGCTCACGGCTCGCGCCATCGTGCTGGCCACCGGCGCCGCGCCGGTGATCCCGGCCCTGCCCGGCATCGACACGGTGCGGGTGCTCACCAGCGAGACCCTCTGGGATGCCCTGGCCGAGCACCCCTCCCCGAGGCCCAGCCTGGTGGTGCTGGGGGGCGGGCCGATCGGCTGCGAACTGGCCCAGGCCCTGGCCCAGCTGGGCCTGCCGGTGACCCTGCTGCAGCGCAACGACCGCCTGCTACCCCGGGAGGATCCCGAGGTGGGGGCGCTGGTGCGCGAGGTGCTGGAGCGCGACGGGGTGCGGGTGCACACCGGCTGCCGGGTGGAGCGGGTGGGGCCTGCCGCCTCGGGGGGCGTACTGGTGGCGGTGGCGGTGGATGGAGCCACCCTTCGCCTCGAGGCCGACGAACTGCTCTGCGCCGTGGGGCGCCAGGCCCGGCTGGGGGGCCACGGCCTGGAGGCCCTGGGCATCCCCACGGGCCGCACCATCGACACCGACCCCTACCTGCAGACCCTCTATCCGAACATCCATGCCGCCGGTGATGTCGCCGGCCCCTGGCAGTTCACCCACACGGCGGCCCACCAGGCCTGGTATGCGGCCGTCAACGGGCTGTTCGATCCGATCCGCTTCGCCGTCGACGGCCGGGTGATTCCGCGCACCACCTTCACCGACCCGGAGGTGGCCCGGGTGGGACTGAACGAAACCGAGGCCACCGCCCAGGGCGTGGCCTTCGAGGTCACCCGTTTCCCCCTGGCCGAGCTGGATCGGGCCATCGTCGAATCGGCCGAGACCGGCTTCGTCAAGGTGCTCACCGTGCCGGGGAAGGACAGGATCCTGGGGGTGACGATCGTGGCCGAGCAGGCCGGGGAGCTGCTGGCCGAATTCGTGCTGGCGATGCGCTGGAACCTGGGCCTGGGCAAGGTGCTGGGCACGATGCACGCCTACCCCACCCTGGCCGAAGCCAACAAGTACGTGGCCGGGAGCTGGAAGAAGGCCCATGCGCCCCAGCGCACCCTGGCCCTACTGGAGCGCTTCCACACCTGGCGCCGGGGCGGCGGCTAGGAACGGGTCGGGGTTGTGCAGGGCCACGCTCACCGCCACGGCACTGGCCAGCAGCAGCCACAGCAAACGCAGGCCGATCAGTCCGGCGGCGGGGCGATCCAGGCCGGCCGCCGCCGCCACGCTCACCACCGCCACCAGCAGGCCGGCCACCGTGTCGGTGGCCGCCAGCACCGGGCTGTGCAGCCAGAAGAAGAGCGTGGTGAACACGGCGAACAGCAGCCAGCCCACCCCCTCCGAGACCAGCACCAGGCCCCGGCGCCGGCCGGCAGCGTCCCCCCGGTCCTGGCAGGCACCATCCTCCGGTTGGCGGTTGGCTACCCGCGCCAGGGCCAGAAGGGAGGTGATGTTCAGCACCAGCCACACCGGGGCGAACAGCCAGTCCGGCGGGGCGAAGGGGGGCAGACGGAAGCCGGTGTAGAAGGCGGCGTCGCCCAGCACCCCCGCCGGCCAGAAGCTGACGGCATTGGCGGCCACCAGGATCGCGGCCCCATGCCACCAGCGGAAGCGCAACGCCGGGGCGGTGGGGCTCACGCCTGGGAGTGGAGCCCGATGGTGTTGCCTTCGGTGTCGAGCACCAGGCTCATGAAGCCGTAGGCGCCGATCGACATCTTCGGCTTGATCACGGTGCCGCCGGCACCCGCCACCCGGCCCTCCTCCACGGCGCAGTCGTCACAGTGGAAATAGATCAGCGTGCCGCCACCTCCCGGGGCCATCCCCTCCATCTTCGCCAGGGCCCCTCCGGCCCCCACCTTGCCGTCGTCCATCGGGAAGGTGAGGTACTCCATGCCCGCATCGGGCAGGGGCTCCAGCGTCAGCTGGAACACGGCTTCGTAGAAGGCCCGGGCCCGGGCCATGTCGTCGACGTAGAGCTCAAACCAGATGACGGGATTGATGGCCATGGATCCGCCGATGTCCTGGGCTGAGACTAGGCCAGGAATCAGGGAATCACCCCGCCACCCCCTCCTGCTGGCGAGGCGCCAGCGGGGTCCAGTTCTCCTTCACCAGCTGGCGGGCCCGGCCCAGGGCCAGGGCCCCGGCGGGCACGTCCCTGGTGAGGGTGGAGCCCGCCCCCACCGTCACCCCCTCCCCGAGGGTGATCGGCGCCACCAGCACCGAATTGGCCCCGGTCTTGCTGCCGCCGCCGATCACGGTGCGGTGCTTGCGCACCCCATCGAAGTTGGCGGTGATGGTGCCGGCCCCCACGTTCACATCGGCACCGAGGTCGGCATCGCCCAGGTAGCTGAGGTGGTTGGCCTTGCAGCCCTCCCCCAGCCGGCTGTTCTTCACCTCGACGAAGTTGCCGATGCGGCAGCCGGCGGCCAGGTGGCTGCCGGCCCGCAGCTGGGCGAAGGGGCCGATCGCGCAGCCGTCCTCGACGTGGCTGTCACGCAGCACCGAATGGATCACCTCCACCCCAGCGCCCACCTCGCTGTTCTCGATCAGGCAGCCCGGCCCGATGCGACAGCCGTCGCCGATGCTGCTGGCCCCGCGGAAGTGGCACTGGGGCTCCACCAGCACATCGCGGCCGAAGCGGGTCTGCTCGCTGAGGGTGCAGCTGGCGGGATCGGTGAAGCTCACCCCCTCCGCCATCCAGTGGCGGCGCAGCCGGTCCTGCAGCACCGACTCGCAGTGGGCCAGCTGCTGGCGGTCGTTGATGCCGGCCACCTCGTCCGGGTCGCCCACCTCCAGGTGCATGGCCGGCCGTAGCAGGGCCACGGTGTCCGTGAGATAGAGCTCCCCCTGGTCGTTGTCGGTGCTCAGGCTGGGCAGCACGGTGGCCAGGCGCTGCCAGTCGAAGCAGTAGATGCCCGCATTGGTGAGGGTGTTGCCGAGCTGCTCGGCCGTGCAGTCGCGGTGCTCGACGATGCCGCTCACCTGGCCCGCCGCATCGGCGAAGACGCGGCCGTAACCGGTCGGGTCCGCCAGCCGGGCGGTGAGCAGGGTCACCGCGGCGCCGCTGGTCCGATGGGTGGAGAGCAGGGATTCCAGGGTCTCCGGCCGCAGCAGGGGAACGTCGCCGTTCAGCACCAGCAGCTCGCCCTCGAAGCCTTCCAGCGGCCCCAGCAGTTGCTGCACCGCATGGCCGGTGCCGTTCTGGGGCTGCTGCAGCACGAACTCCAGGCCCTCGACGGCGGAGAGGGTGCGCTCCACCCGGTCGGCCTGGTGACCCACCACCAGCAGCTGGCGGTCGGGGGCGAGCAGGTGGCAGCTGCCCAGCACCCGTTCCACCAGGGTCGCGCCGGCCAGGGGCTGGAGCACCTTCGGCAGGGCACTCTTCATGCGGGTCCCTTTCCCGGCGGCCAGGACGGCAACGGCGAGCATCGGCGGCGGCGGGGCGACTGCGCCGGAATCTACCGGTGCCCTTCGGGACGGCCCAGTCCGCCGGGGCCCGGACGCCGCGGCAGCCGGGCCGGCGGAGCGTCGCTCCGCTCCTGTTCCCGGCGGCGCCGCTCCAGGATCTCGGCGGCCGTGGCGGTGCCGCTGGGGTCCCGGTAGGGCAGGCCGGCGCGGCTGGCCAGGTGCTCCCGTTCGAACGGCTCCAGGGGGCGCAGGGCCGGATGGGGGGCCAGGGGGGTGAAGCCGGCTGCGGTCCCGGCGCTCCAGCGCTCCGGCTCGTCGACGGGTGGCCGGATCGCCCGCAGCTCCAGCCCCAGCTCCAGCAGGCAGCGGCGCACCGCCGCCGCCGAGCTGTAGGTGAGCAGCCGGCCGTCGGGCCGCAGCAGCCGCACCAGCTGCTCCAGGAACTCCCGGCTCCAGAGCTGGGGGCAGCGCGGCGGGGAGAAGGCATCCAGCAGCACCAGGTCGCAGCGACCCGCCAGGATGTCCAGCAGTTCCGGCAGCCGGCGGCGGGCGTCGCCGAGCCACAGGCGGTCGCCGCCGGCGAGGCCCTCGAGCCGGCTGAGCACCGCCTCGGGCCACTGGGCCCGGAAGCCGGCATTCGCCAGGGCCAGGGCCAGGGGCCGCGGGTCCAGCTCCAGACCCCACCAGTCCAGCTCCAGGCCGGCGGCGGTGGCGGCGGCGAGCAGGGCGGCGGTGTTGGTGCCCGTGCCGACGGCCACCTCCGCCACCACCAGCTCCCGGCCCGGGGCGAATCGCTCCAGCGCCGCCGGGACCACGAACTTCTCGTTGGCCTCCCGCAGGGCCCCGGCGGCACTGTGGAAGCCCTCCTCGCAGCCATGGCTGTAGAGGCTGAAGCTGCCGTCCCGGCCCAGCCGGGGCAGCAGCTGGGGCAGTGCTTCCGGGGGCGGTTTGGCCCCAGGCGAATCCCGATCCGCCTCAGGACCGCAGGCGGGCCAGGTCATCCCAGAAACCGGGGTAGGAGACGGCGGCCGCCTCCGGCCGGCCCAGGCGGGTGTCGCCCCGGGCCACCAGGGAGGCCACCGCCAGGCTCATCGCCACCCGGTGATCCGTCTCGCTGTCCACCACAGCCCCGTGCAGCGGGGTGGGGCCCTCGATGCTGAGGCCATCGGCGTGCTCCTCGAGCCGGGCCCCCATCGCCGTCAGCTGGCGGGCCATCACCGCCAGGCGGTCGGTCTCCTTCACCCGCAGCTCCGCGGCGCCGCTGATGCGGCTCAGGCCTTCGGCGCAGCAGGCCGCCACCGCCAGCACGGGGATCTCATCCACCAGGCGGGGGATCATCGGCTCCTCGATGCGGAAGGCCCGCAGCGGGCCGTGCTGCACGTGCAGATCGCCCACCGGCTCGCCGGCCACGTCGCGGCTGTTGAGCACCGTGATCCGGGCGCCCATCTCGGCGAGTACATCGAGAATCCCCGTGCGGCTTGGGTTGAGCCCCACGTTCTCGACCGTGAGCTCGGCCCCCGGGGTGATCGCCGCCGCCACCAGCCAGAAGGCGGCGGAGCTGATGTCGCCGGGCACCACCACGGTCTGGCCCACCAGGGTGGGTCCGGGCCGCACGGTGATGAACCGGCCCTCGTCGCCATCCACCTCCAGGTCGGCGCCGAAGGCCCGCAGCATCCGCTCGCTGTGGTCGCGGGTGGGGGCCGGTTCGATCACGGTGGTGGGCCCGTTCGCCGTCAGGGCCGCCAGCAGCAGGGCGCTCTTGACCTGGGCCGAGGCCACCGGCGTGCCGATGACGCTGCCGTGCAGGGTCTGCCCCAGCACCGCCAGGGGGGCCAGGTTGCCGTCCTCGCGCCCCTGGATCCGGGCGCCCATCTGGGCCAGGGGGGCACCCACCCGGCGCATCGGTCGCGAGCGCAGCGAGGCATCGCCGCTGAGCACGAAGTGGCGTCCTGCCCGGCCGGCCAGCAACCCCAGCATCAGCCGCATGGTGGTGCCGGAATTGCCGCAGTCGAGCACGTCGGCGGGTTCCCGCAGCCCGTCCAGGCCCACCCCCTCGACGGTCACCACCTGACCGTCCGCGATCGGTGAAACGGTGACGCCCATGGCCCGCAGACAGGCGGCGGTGCTGAGGGGATCTTCAGCAGGTAGCAGTCCCTCGATGCGGGTGGTGCCCTCGGCGATGGCCCCGAACAGGAGCGAACGGTGGGAAATCGACTTGTCGCCCGGCACGGTCACGGTCCCCCGCAGGCTGCCGCCGGCCTCCAGCAGCAGGGGCGCCGACGACGCGGCAGCGCTGACATCGACGCTCGCGGGGGAGGACAACAGCGGTGGCGCCAACTGGGGTGATCCTATGGAGCGACCGGGACAGGGCCCACGGCCAGGGCCCGCTGTCAGGGGCGGATGCCGTTGGCCCGCAGCCTTGCCGACAGGCTCCAGACCTCGACCACCAGCCGGTGCCAGGGGGTGATCGTCTCCATGGCCAGACCCATGGGGGTGGGGGCGGCGGCCCGCAGGGCCCGCGCCGCCGCCAGGGACCGGCGCGCTTCGTCGAGCCGCGCGCGCAGGTCCGCCTGATCCGCGGAGGCCATCACCGCCTCGGGGCAGTGGTCGAGCAGCAGCAGGCCGCGATCGAAGGACTCGGCGTAGTCCTGCAGCAGCGGCACCAGGATCTCCTCCAGCAGCGGGCCGGCGGGATCGGGAAGGGAGGGAGCGGGAACCATGTCGTGAGCCTAGGAATCCCCTCCGTGGCCGTCCGGGTACGGATCACCAGCCCCCGGAGGCTCGGGCTCCAGGAGCAGCCCCCAGCAGGGATGGAAGGGGTGGACCCGGGGCCGGCCGGAGCCGGCGCAGGCCAGCGGCAGCCCCAGGTTGGCCCAGCGGAACAGGGACCCCTCCAGGTTGCGCACGTCGCTGAAGCCGGCCTGCCGCAGGGACCGGGCCAGCCGGGCCGAGCGGTACCCCACCGAGCAGTAGACGACGATTGCCGCTTCCCGCGCCAGTCCCGCCGCTCCCGGTGCGTCCGGCTCCGGAAGCAGGCGGGCGCCCGCCAGGTGGCTGAGGGCGAATTCCTCCGGCCCGCGGGCATCGATCAGCAGCGGCGCGGGACCCTCACCGGCCAGCTGCTCAGCCAGCTCCTCACAAGTGATCACGGCCACGTCCGGGAAGCGCCGGCGGGTCCACTGGATCAGCAGGGGCCAGGCCAGCCGGCGCAGGCCGGCGGCGAGGGCCCGGCGGCCGGCGGCCGCCCGCGGGAGGGGCATGGAACGATGGGGCCCGAACGGGTCGCCCCATGATCGACGTCGCCGTCTGGGATGGCCTGCTGCGCCGCCATGTCGATGGGGAGGGCCGGGTGGACTACGCCGCCTGGCAACGGCAGGGCGCAGGCGAACTGGAGGGCTGGCTGGCGGTGCAGCGGCCTTTCGATCCGGATCCCGGCACCGGGCCCGAGGCGTTCGCCCTCTGGATCAACCTCTACAACGCCCTGGTGATCCGCCAGGTGCTGGCCCGTTTCCCCCTGGCCTCGATCCGCCCCACCGTCGCCGGGGTGCCCAACTGGCCGGCGTTCCTGGCCTTCTTCTCCCGGCCGGCGGTCAGCCTGCAGGGGCAGCCCCTCAGCCTCGATCGGATCGAGCACGGGATTCTGCGGCCCCGCTTCGCTGACCCCCGCCTCCATTTCGCCCTGGTCTGCGCCGCCAGGGGCTGCCCCCTGCTGCGGCCGGAGGCCTACCGCCCCGAGCGGATCGCGGCCCAACTGGAGGAGGACGCCCACCGTTTCCTGCGCAACCCCCTGAAGCTGCGCTTCGAACCGTCCCGCCGCACCCTGCACTGCAGCCGGATTCTGCAGTGGTACCGCCGGGACTTCCTGGCGGCGGCCCCCTCGATCGCCGCCTACGTGGGTCGCCACCGCCCGGAGCTGGACCTGCCGGCCGATGTCCGGATCGCCTGGCTCCCCTACGACTGGGCCCTCAACGGCTGAGCACCAGACACGGAGCCTCAGACCCAGAGCATCAGCTACGGACCATCCGGCGGAGGGCGTCAGTCCCTGACATCGCCGTAGAGGCGCTTCAGCCTCTCTGCCGGCACCCCCAGGCCCCAGAGCAGGCCGATCAGCAGATAGATCCCCGTGGCCTTCCAGGAGCCCCAGCGCGCCACCCGGCGGTCGGAGGTCTCCACCACCCGGTTGAGCTGCCGGATGCGGCCCAGGTGGCCCAGCCGGTCGCACAGATCGGCATCCTCCATGATCGGCAGGCGCTCGTCGAAGCCACCGCAGCGCACGAAGTCGCTGCGCCGGCAGAACATGGCCTGGTCGCCGAACAGCACCCGGAAGCCGTTCAGCAGGTAGCGGTGGGGCCGGAACAGCAGGGCCGCGTAGTGGGTCTTGAGGGCGTTGTGCAGACTCACGCCCCAGCGGGTGCGGTCACCGCCCCGCATCAGGGCCAGGAAGCCGCCGCCGCTGATGGTCGGGTCGGCCAGGGTGGTGCCCACCAGCTGCACAAGATCCGAGGGCACCAGGGTGTCGGCATGGACGAAGCAGAGCATCTCGCCGCGGGCCGCCGCCGCCCCCCGGTTCATCTGCACCGCCCGCCCCGGCCGCGGCGATCGGATCACCCGGCAGCCGTGCACGTGGGCGCTGGCCAGGGTGGCATCGGTGCTGCCGCCATCCACCACGATCACCTCGATGGCCGCCGGATCGAGGATCTCCAGCTGCTGCAGGGTGCGCCCAAGATGGCTGGCTTCGTTGAGGGTCGGGATAATGATCGAGACCGACCTTGCCGTCACCTTGCTGCGCAACAATCTTGCATTCTACGATCAGCAGGCGGCCAGCTGGTGGGAGCCGTCGGCGACGATCTTTCCCCTCAGCCAACTCAATCCGCTTCGCTTTCTCTTCTTTGATCGGTTCGTTTCCGACTGGCGGAATCTGAGGGTGCTGGATGTGGGTTGCGGCGGCGGTTACACCTGCGAATTCCTGGCCCGTCGCGGCGCCGTGGTCACGGGCATCGACCGCTCTGCCGCCTGCATCGCGGCGGCCCGCAGCCATGCGGCCACCTCGGGCCTGGAGATCACGTACCGGGTGGGGATCGCTGAGGAGCTTCCCTTCGCCATCGGCTGCTTTGATGTGGTGGTCTGCGTCGATGTGCTGGAGCACGTGGATCGGCCCGAGGCCGTGATCGCCGAGTTCGCCAGGGTGCTCACCCCCGGAGGAACGGTCTGTTTCGACACCATCAACCGCACCTTCCGCTCCCGGCTGACCATGATCTGGCTGCTGGAGACGCTGCTGCGGCTGATCCCCGCCGGCGTCCACGACTGGCGGCGGTTCGTACCTCCGGCGGAGCTGCGGCGCTGGCTGGAGGCCAGCGGCTTCGCTGCCATCACGATGCGGGGTCTGGACCTGTTCGGCCGGGGGCCGCTGCGCACCCTGGGCCGGCTGATCCACTACCGCCGCACCGGCGGTTTCCAGGTCGGCTTCGACCACGATCTGGCGGTCATGTTCATCGGCGTGGCCTCCCTCAGCCCAGCAGCAGCCCCCCCGACTCGCTGAAGGCGGCCCGGGCACTGCGCAGGTCGAACAGCAGGTCCTCCAAGGTCAACTGGTCCAGTTCACGCTCCAGGGCCTGCAGCAGCCGGCGGTTCAGCACCCGGGTCACCCGATCGCTGGGGCGGGGGTCCTGCTCGGCGCCCCCCAGGGCGAACAGGCTGCCGGCCGGGGCCTCCACCGCCGCTAGGATCGCCGCCAGGGGCACCTCGGCGGGCGGACGCCGCAGCCGGTAGCCCCCCTGCCGGCCCCGGCGGGCCTCCACCAGGGCGGCGCGGCGCAGTTTGAGCATCAGCTGCTCCAGCATCGGGCCGGGCAGGTCCTGGGCCTCGGCCAGGGCGCTCACCGACTGCCAGCGGGGCGGATCAAGGGCCAGCTCCAGCAGGGCCTTGAGGGCGTAGATGCCGCTGCGGCGCAGCATCAGCGACCGGCCGCGAGGCGCTCCAGCACGTGCTCCAGGGTGTAGCCGAACAGGGCGGGATCGGGCTCGCCGCGGCCCAGATCGTCCAGGCCCAGTTCGCTCCAGCGGCCATCCACCCGGGCCTCCAGGGCGGCGTCCCGGCCCAGGGCTTGGCCCCAGTCGTGCCGTTTCTCCGGGCCGATCTTGGTGGTGGCGTCGATGGCGAGCCGGCCGCCGAGCCCCAGCCGCTCACTGGCGAAGTCGAGGGAGTCGAAGGGGGTGTCCTCCAGCACGAACAGGTCCCGCTGGGGATCCACCTGGGCGCTGATCGCCCAGATCACCTGACGCGGGTCGCGGATCGCGATCGACTTGTCGACCACCACCACGAACTTGGTGTAGGTGAACTGGGGCAGGGCGCTCCAGAAGGCCATCGCCGCCCGCTTGGCCTGGCCGGGGTAGGCCTTGTCGATGGCGATCACCGCCAGCTTGTAGCTGAGGCCTTCCATCGGCAGGAAGAAATCGACGATCTCCGGGATCTGCTGGCGCAGGATCGGCGTGTAGATCCGGTTGAGGGCGATCGCCAGCATCGCCTCCTCCTTCGGCGGACGGCCGCTGAAGGTGGTCAGGAAGATGGGGTCACGGCGCTGGGTGACGCAGTGGAAGCGCACCAGGGGCGAGTCCTCCTCACCGCCGTAGAAGCCCATGTGGTCGCCGCAGGGGCCGTCCGGGAGCACTTCTCCGGGCGTGATCGTGCCCTCCAGCACCACCTCGCTGTGGGAGGGCACCTCCAGATCCAGGGTCTTGCAGCGGGCCAGCCGCACCCCCTCCCCGGCGTAGAGGCCGGCGAACAGCCATTCGCTCAGCTGCACCGGAATCGGCGTGGCCGCCGCCATCACCAGCAGCGGATGGACGCCGATGGCCACCGCCACCTCCAGCTTGCGGCCCATCGCCGCCGCCTTGCGCAGGTGCCGGGCCCCGCCCCGCACGCTCAGCCAGTGGACGGTGGCGCTGTTGATCGACTGGCGCTGCAGCCGGTAGACGCCCACGTTCGGCACCCCGGTCTCCGGGTCCTTGGTGATCACCAGTCCCAGGGTGATCACCCCGCCCGCATCCCCCGGCCAGGGGCGCAGCAGGGGCAGCTGCTCCAGGTTCACCTGCTCGCCCTTCAGCACCTGCTGGTGGCAGGGGGGGGTGAGGTCCAGGTCGGGTCGGGCCCGCACCAGGTCCCAGAACACCCCGCCGAACTTCATCACCTCCTTGAGGCCCTTGGGGGGCCGGGGCTGCTGCAGCAGGGCCAGCCGCTCCCCCAGGGCCTCGAGCTCCTCGGGCCGCTCCATGCCCATGCTCCACAGCACCCGTTCGACGGTGCCCATCAGGTTCACCGCCACCGGCATCGGGGAGCCGATGACGTTCTCGAACAGCAGGGCCGGGCCGCCCATGGCCAGCACCCGGTCGGCGATCGCCGCCAGTTCGAGGTCCGGATCCACCGGCGCCGTGATGCGCCGCAGCTGCCCGCGCCGCTCCAGCAGGCCGATGAAATCGCGCAGATTGCGCTGCCGCCCCAGGGCTTTGCCGATCCCGTCTGCCACCACCCCCGCCACGTCGTCCTGCGCCGTCGAGCTGCTGCCTACTGTGACGCACCCCCGTGACGATCGCGTTCCGTGCTGCTCTCCTATTTCCACACCTCCGAAGCGGTCCCGCCCCTGCTGCCCCCCGAGGAGGACGGCCCCGACGCCGCCGTGGTCATCGACGTGCTGCGAGCCACCACCACGATCGCCTGGGCCCTGGAGAACGGGGCCGAGGCGATCCAGGCCTTCGCCGACCTTGGCAGCCTGGAAGACGCCGCCGCCGGCTGGCCGGCCGCCCGGCGGCTGCGGGCCGGTGAGCGTGGCGGCAAGCGGGTGGAGGGCTACGACCTCGGCAACTCCCCCCTGGCGGTGACCCGGGAGCGGGTGGAGAGCAAGCGCATCTTCCTGAGCACCACCAATGGCACCCGCTCCCTCGACCGGGTCCGGGACGTGCCCCTGCTGCTCACCGCCTGCCTGCCCAACCGCACCGCCGTGGCCCGGCGGCTGATCGAACGCCAGGCCCTGCGGGTCTGGATCGTGGGCAGCGGGTGGGAGGGGGACTACTCCCTGGAGGACAGCCTGGCGGCCGGGGCCGTGGCCTCAGCCGCCATCGAGCAGGCGGTGGCGCCCCACATGGGGGTGCGCTGCGCCAACGACGAGATGCTGGCGGCCCTCGCCCTCTGGCAGCAGTGGCGCCATGACACCGAGACCTGCCTGCGCAGCGCCAGCCATGGCCAGCGCCTGATCGGGCTGGGCAACCATGACGCCGACTTCGCCTGCTGCGCCGCCGTCGACAGCCTCGAGATCGTACCGATCCAGGCCGAACCCGGGGTGCTGAGGGCCAGCTGAGGCGCTCCTTGCCCCCCTTGGCGGCTCCCTTACGATTCGCCGGTCTTGGAGCGGTCCGGCGGTGAGCAGTTTTCTGGCAGCGGCGCTGCAACTCACCAGCACGCCGGACCCCGACGCCAATTTCTCGGCGGCCGAGGAGCTGATCGAGCTGGCCGCCCGCCGCGGCGCCGACCTGGTCGGCCTGCCGGAGAACTTCGCCTTCATGGGCGATGACGCCCGCCGCCTGGAGCTGGCGCCGCTGCTGGCTGAGCGCTGCAGCCGCTTTCTGGTGACGATGGCCCGTCGCTACCAGGTCACCCTGCTGGGGGGCGGCTTCCCGGTGCCGGCCGGTGAAGGCCAGACCTTCAACCGCGCCGAGCTGGTGGGGCGGGAAGGCCAGCTCCTGGCCCGCTACGACAAGATCCACCTCTTCGATGTGGACCTGCCGGACGGCATCACCTACCGGGAATCGGCCACGGTGCAGCCGGGCCATGAACCGCCGCCGGTGGTCGATGTGCCGGGCCTCTGCCGGGTCGGGCTTTCGATCTGTTACGACGTCCGCTTCCCCGAGCTCTACCGCCAGCTGGCCGGTTCCGGGGCCCAGCTGCTGATGATCCCGGCGGCGTTCACCGCCTACACCGGCAAGGACCACTGGCAGGTGCTGCTCCAGGCCCGGGCCATCGAGAACACCGCCTACGTGCTTGCCCCCGCCCAGACGGGCCTCCATTACGGCCGCCGCCAGACCCACGGCCATGCCCTGGTGATCGATCCCTGGGGCACCGTGATGGCGGATGCCGGCGTGGAGCCGGGCCTGGCGATGGCCCCGGTCGACATGGCCCACGAGGCCAGGGTCCGTGCCCAGATGCCGAGCCTCCAGCACCGCCATCCGGCGTTGTTCTGAGGGTGATCGGAGTGCGTGCGACGCGATTCGCCTGGCTGCTGACCCTGCCCCTGGTGCTCGGGGCCCTTCCCGCCAGGGCGGCGAGTGCCCTTTCCGCCTGGCGCCTGAGCCGGGAGGGGGTGCTGGAGCTGCGCACCTCGCCGGGGGTGCGGCTTCAGGCCTTCTACGAGGAGGGCTCCGGCGTCACCGGACCCCGGGTCTGGGTGGATCTGCCGGGTGCCCCCCAGCGCAGTCGCTCGGTCCCCGTCGGCGGCCTGGTGCGGGAGGTGCGCATCGGCCGGCCCGACCCCGGCACCACCCGGCTGGTGCTCGAATTCCGTCCCGGCACCCGACTCGACCCGCGCCAGCTGCGCCTGGTGGGAACGGCCCGGGACCGCTGGCGCCTCTCCCTCACCGGCCTGCCCCTGAGCGGCTTCACCCGCAATGTCGGCGAGGGCGACATGGACGCCCCCACCTCCAGCTGGACCGCCTCACGCCCCACCGGCTTCGGCAGCAGCGGCCGGGCCACCTCCGGCCGGCCCATCTCCGCCGATGGGCTGCCGGTGGTGCCCCGGGGCCGCTTCCGGGTGGTGATCGACCCGGGCCACGGTGGCCCCGATCCGGGGGCCGTGGGGATCGGCGGCCTGCGGGAGACCGATGTGGTGCTGGACGTGAGCCTGCAGGTGGCCCAGCTGCTCCAGGCCCGGGGGGTGCAGGTGCTGATGACCCGCACCTCGGAGGTGGACGTCGACCTGCCCCCGCGGGTGGCGCTCGCCAACAGCAGCAACGCCGACGTGTTCGTCAGCATCCATGCCAATGCCCTGAGCATGGCCCGCCCCGACGTGAACGGGGTGGAGACTTTCTATTTCCAGTCCGGCAGCTCCCAGCGGCTGGCCCAGGCGATCCAGTCCCGGATCATGGCGATCTCGCCGGGCACGCCCGACCGCGGGGCCCGGCCCGGGCGGTTCTTCGTGATCCGCCGCACGGTGATGCCGGCGGCCCTGGCGGAGATGGGGTTCGTCACCGGCCGCATCGACGCCCCGCGGCTGGCCGATCCCGCCTTCCGCCGCCGCCTGGCGGTGGCCATCAGCGCCGGCATCCTCGACTTTCTCCAGGGGGCCTCTTGAGCCTCCTGGTGGGTCTGTTCGACAGCGGTCTGGGGGGGCTCACGGTGCTGCGTCAGGTCCATGCCCTCTACCCCCACTCCCCCTGCCTCTATCTGGGCGACACGGCCCGGGTTCCCTACGGCCAGCGTTCCAAGGAGGAGATCCGCTCGATCGCCTCGGAGGTGGTGCACTGGCTGCGGCTCCAGGGGGTGGGGGTGCTGGTGATGGCCTGCAACACCTCCAATGCCCTGGCCCTGGACGTGGCGGTGGCCGAAGCGGGCGTGCCGGTGGTGGGGCTGATCGACAGTCTGGCCAGCGACCTCACCAGCGATCACGTCGGGGTGCTGGCCACCCCGGCCACCGCCGCCAGCGGTGCCTACCGGCGCTCGATCCAGGCCTGCCGCCCCTCGGCCCGGGTGCTGGAGGTGGGCTGCCCCGCCTTCGTGCCCCTGATCGAGGCCGGCAACCTGCAGGCCCCGGAACTGCGGGCCGCCGCCGCCGATTACCTGGCCCCGCTGCTGGCGGCGAACGTGGACACGGTCGTGCTGGGCTGCACCCATTACCCGCTGCTGCGGGCCCTGCTGGCCGAATTGCTTCCCCCCGATGTGCAGCTGGTGGACCCGGCCCTGGCGGCCGCCCAGCGCCTCGGCCCCCTGCTGGCCAGCCTGGGGGATTCCCCCGAGGTGGACCAGGCGGGGGAGTCGGTGCGCCCCCCCCTGCAGCGCACCCGCTTCTGCGTCACCGGCCCCGCCGACGCCTTTGCCAGCGCGGCCGCCGCCTGGCTGGGCAGCCGGCCGGCGGTGCGCAGCGTCAGCCTGCAGTCGCCCACCCGCGCCTACTGAGGCACGGCCCCTAGGATCCTTTCATCGTGGAGGTGACGTGGCGACGGTTGCAGAGTTGCTCCAGCCGGTGGAGTCCGACCTCGATGCCCTGCTGGCCGACCTGCGCAGCCTGATCGGCGCCGGCCATCCGATCCTGCAGGCGGCCGCCGAGCACCTGTTCGCGGCCGGTGGCAAGCGGCTGCGGCCGGGCATCGTGCTGCTGCTGTCGCGGGCCATCGCTCCCGACGGCGGCCTCAGCCCCCGCCACCGGCGGCTGGCGGAGATCACCGAGATGATCCACACCGCCTCCCTCGTCCACGACGACGTCGTCGATGAGGCTGCCACCCGCCGCGGGGTGGCCACGGTGCACAGCCGCTTCAACCACCGCGTCGCGGTGCTGGCCGGCGATTTCCTGTTCGCCCAGGCCAGCTGGCACCTCGCCAATCTCGACGACCTCGATGTCGTCAAACTGCTCTCGCGCGTGATCATGGATCTGGCCGACGGCGAGGTGCGCCAGGGCCTGTTCCGCTACGACACCGGCCAGAGCTTCGAGACCTACCTCGAGAAGAGCTACTGCAAGACCGCTTCCCTGATCGCCAACAGCGCCCGGGCCGCCGGGGTGCTCACCGGCCTCAGCGAACCCCGGCTCGACGCCCTCTACCGCTTCGGGCGCCAGCTGGGTCTGGCCTTCCAGGTGGTTGACGACATCCTTGATTTCACCGCCAGCGACCAGCAACTCGGCAAACCCGCCGCCAGCGATCTGGCCTCCGGCTATCTCACCGCTCCGGTGCTCTACGCCCTCGAGGAGCGTCCGGCCCTGGCGGGTCTGATCGAGCGCGAGTTCTGCGAGGCCGGCGACCTCGACCAGGCCCTGGCGATGGTGCGCGGCTGCGAGGCCATCGGCCGTTCCCGGGCCCTGGCGGAGGGCTTCGCCCGCGAAGCCCATGAGGCGATCGAGTGGCTGCCCCCCTCGGAGCCCCGCAGCGCCCTTCGGGCCCTGCCGGAATTCGTCCTCAGCCGCCTCTATTGATCCGGCTCTAGGGATCCAGCTCCACTTCCTCCAGGGAGTTCAGGCAGACCACGTCTTCGGGATAGGCCTGGCAGCCCACCCCCGGCGGCAGCAGCACGTGCACCCGGCAGCCGGCGCCGAGGGCGGCGGCCACCCCGGCCCTGGAATCCTCGAAGGCCCAGCAGGCGGTCGGCGCCACCCCGAGGCGGTGGGCCGCCAGCAGGAAGGGATCGGGGGCGGGCTTGCCGTCGCCCAGCTCCGGATCGTCGCCATGGACCCGTTCGCTGATCAGGGCCAGCCAGGGGTGGGGGGCCACCTTCCTGTCCACCGCCGGTCGGGCACTGCTGGTGGCCAGCGCCATGGGGATCCCCAGGGCCCGGCAGCGCCGCACCAGGGCCTCGGCACCGGGCATGGCCGGGGCGGAGGCCAGCAGGGCCTCGGCGATGGGCTGGCGCACCGCCAGCAGCTCCTCCTCGCTCAGGCGGGGGCCGCCCGCGGCGAGGATCCACTGGCGCACCTGGCTGGCGCAGTCGAGCCGCCGGCGGCCCCGCAGGCTGAGGAGCTCGGGCTCATCGAGGGGCCGGCCGAAGCGGCTGGCCGCCGCCTGCCAGGCCCGGGCATGGGCGGGCTCGGTGTCCAGCAGCAGTCCGTCGAGATCGAACAGGCAGGCGGCGGGTCGCTGGGGCATCCCCCCAGCCTGCATCAGGACGGATCGTTCTCGGGGTAGCGATCCTCCAGGGCGGTCTCCAGGGTGGTGAGCAGCAGCACCAGGGCGGCCCGCTCATCGAGCTCACTGCCGCTCACCTCGCTGATCCAGCGGTGGCAGAGCCCCTCGATCTGCTGGAACAGGGCGGTGCCGCCCCGCAGCAGGGTCATCACCTTCTCGACGTTGTCCTCATCGATGTCCGGCGGCAGCCCCACCACGTAGCGGCGGCCATCGTCCCCCACATAGGTGAGGTTGCCGTCGGCGTCCAGCGTCGGGCCGGCATGGGGCGTGATCGGCTGCTCCTCCATGGCCTTCCGCTCCAGTCCCGTGGGGTCGTCCCCTGGCTAACGCCGCCGCGCGATCTTGCCAAGCAGGGATGAGCAGCCCTGATCGGCCGGCCGGAGGGTCCGGACGGCCCGGCGCTCAGCGGTTCAGCCGCTGCATCCGCCAGGTGACGAACGTGCCGATCGGGCTCCAGAGCAGGAACGGCACCAGCAGCAGAGCGGCCTCCGGCGAGACGGGCCGCAGCGCCAGGGCCAGCCCCAGGCCCCAGATCCAGCCGGCCGCACCCGCCGCCGTTCCCCACGCCAGCCGGCGGGTGCGGCAGATCAGCAGCGTGTAGCTCTGCACCAGAACCAGCAGCCCCAGGTAGGCGGCCATGGCCAGGGGCGCCGTCGCCCCTCCGGCCCGCCAGCGGAGCAGGGCCGAGGCGTAGAAGCAGAGGTAGATCAGGGACCAGATCAGCGGGATCCAGCGCTCGAAGGTGAGCCAGCGGGGGCGCCTGAGCCGCAGGAACCAGGCGAACTGCTGGCGGCTCGGGGTGAGGACGGCGATCACCAGGCCCATCACCAGCAGGATCGTCAGCCAGGCGGGCATGGGAGGGGGGCGGTTGCTTCCAGCGTGGCCCGGCTGCGGTTGAATGCACCATGCCCCAGCCTGCCCGGCAGGCCTCGCCATGACCCAGGACTCCTCGCCCACCATCGAGTCGGTGCTCCAGGAAGAGCGGCAGTTCGCTCCGCCGCCGGCGCTGGCCGCCGAGGCCCGCATCGGTTCGATGGCGGCCTACCAGGCCCTGGCGGCGCGCGCCGCGGCCGATCCGGACGGCTTCTGGGGCGAGGCGGCCCGCTCGGAACTGCACTGGTTCCAGCCCTTCGACACGGTGCTGGACTGGAGCAACCCGCCCTTCGCCCGCTGGTTCGAGGGGGGCACAACGAATCTTTCCTACAACTGCCTGGATCGCCATCTGGCCGGCCCCCGGGCCGACAAGACGGCCCTGATCTGGGAGGGGGAGCCCGGCGACGGCCGTTCCTTCACCTACCGCGAGCTGCATGCGGAGGTCTGCCGCGCCGCCAACGCCCTCAAGGCCCTCGGCGTCGGCAAGGGCGATCTGGTGGCCCTCTACATGCCGATGGTGCCGGAGGCGGCCATCGCCATGCTGGCCTGTGCCCGCATCGGTGCCCCCCACTCGGTGGTGTTCGGCGGCTTCTCGGCCGAGGCCCTGCGCGACCGCCTGATCGACGGGCAGGTGAAGCTGGTGATCACCGCCGACGGCGGCTTCCGCAAGGACAAAGCGGTGGCGCTCAAGCCCGCCGTGGACCAGGCCCTGGCGGAGGGCTGCCCCAGCGTCGAGCATGTGCTGGTGGTGCGGCGCACCGGCGAGGCCACCGGCTTCGAGGCCGGCCGCGACGTCTGGTGGCATGAGCTGGTGGACGGCCAGAGCGCCGACTGCCCGGCCGAGCCCATGGCCAGTGAGGACCGGCTGTTCGTGCTCTACACCTCCGGCTCCACCGGCAAGCCCAAGGGGGTGGTGCACACCACCGCCGGCTACAACCTCTGGGCCCACCTCACCTTCCAGTGGATCTTCGACATCCGTGAGGACGACATCCACTGGTGCACCGCCGATGTGGGCTGGATCACCGGCCACAGCTACATCGTCTACGGGCCCCTCTCCAACGGCGCCACCACACTGATGTACGAGGGGGCGCCGCGCCCCTCCAAGCCCGGGGCCTTCTGGGAGGTGATCCAGAAACACAGGGTGACGATCTTCTACACCGCCCCCACCGCCATCCGGGCCTTCATGAAGAGCGGCCGGGCGGTGCCCGACCAGTACGACATGGGCAGCCTGCGGATCCTCGGCACCGTCGGTGAGCCGATCAATCCCGAGGCCTGGATGTGGTACCGGGATGTGATCGGCGGCGACCGCTGCCCCGTGGTGGACACCTGGTGGCAGACGGAGACCGGCGGGGTGATGATCAGCCCCCTGCCCGGGGCCACTCCCACCAAGCCGGGATCGGCCACCCTTCCCCTGCCCGGCATCGCCGCCGATGTGGTGGATCTGGAGGGCAACAGCGTGCCGACAGGGCAGGGGGGCTACCTGGCGGTGCGGCGCCCCTGGCCCGGGATGATGCGCACCGTCCACGGCGACCCGGAGCGCTTCCGCCGCAGCTACTGGGAGCACATCCGTCCCGCCGACGGCAGCTGGCTGTACTTCGCCGGCGATGGCGCCCGTCGCGACGCCGACGGCTACTTCTGGGTGATGGGCCGGGTCGATGACGTGATCAACGTCTCGGGGCACCGGCTGGGCACCATGGAGATCGAATCGGCCCTGGTGAGCCACCCGTCCGTGGCGGAGGCGGCGGTGGTGGGCCGGCCCGACGAGCTCAAGGGGGAAGGGATTGTCGCCTTCGTGACCCTGGATGTGGGGGTGGACGGCGATGCGGCCCTGGAGGCCGAGCTGCGCCGCCACGTGGGGCTGGAGATCGGGCCGATCGCCCGGCCGGACGTGATCCGCTTCACCGATGCCCTGCCCAAGACCCGCAGCGGCAAGATCATGCGTCGCATTCTGCGGTCCCTGGCGGCGGGGCAGGACGTCAGCGGCGACACCTCCACCCTGGAGGACCGCTCGGTGCTCGATCAGCTGCGGGTCTGAGACCAGGCGCCGATCTGCTCGGCCAGCCGCTCCATGGAGCGCTGGCGGGCCGGATCATCGGCCCACTCCCCCAGAAACTGCTTGCGCAGCCCGCCGCTGGCCGGGGTGAGGTGATCCCCCGGCAGTTCCAGCAGGGTGGAAGCATCGCCTGCCCTGGCCTGCAGCACGCCGATCAGCCGCCCGCTCTGGTCGATCGTGTCGCGGCTGAAGCGCACCACCAGGTTGCGGGGCTGGCGGTAGCTGCTGCCGATCTGCCTCAGGGTGTCCTCCGGGGAGGGGCTGAACTCACTGCGGAAGCGGAACTGCTCGCCCAGCTCCGCCAGGAAGGGGATCGACCGCTCGGCCGAGAAGTTGTTGAAGCTGAGGGCCACCAGGCCATCGCAGCGGCGCCCGCCGTCGGGGGCGAGCAGATGCAGTTTGCAGCCGAGGCTGTGGCCCAGCCGGATCAGGGGGAAGGCGGACCCACCGGAGGCCGGAGGGTCCTGCGGCTCCATCGCCCCCTCCCGCTGCTGGCGGAACAGGCGCCAGGCGGTGTTGGCCTGGGCCTGGTGGTCGAAGCCCGGCACGTAGCTCCAGGCGTGGATGCGCCAGCCCCGCGCCGCCAGGGCCTCGAGACAGCGCCGGTAGCTGAGCTGGGGGGTGGCGGCCAGGTAGCTGCCACCGATGAACTCGATCAGCCCGCGGGGCCGGCCCGGCGGCTCCAGCCGCCAGAGCTCACCCTGCTGTCGCCACGCCGTCATCGTCCGGTTCCCCCGTGCTGGATCGTGGGCCGGTTCAGGAGGCCTGGAGACCGCGCAGGGCGTCGAGGGCCTCGCGCCGGTGGGCCGGGCCGTCCAGCAGGTTGTTGAACACGTGGCGGATCACCCCCGTTCCGTCGATGACGTAGGTGACCCGGCCGGGCAGCAGCCCCAGCACGCTGGGCACGCCGAAGGCTTTGCGCAGCCGGTTGCCCGCGTCCACCAGCAGGGGGAAAGGCAGCCGGTGGCGGTTGGCGAAGCGGCGGTGGCTGGCGGCATCGTCGCCGCTGACGCCCCACACCTCGGCCCCGAGCGCCTGCAGGTCGGCGTAGCTGTCACGGAAGGCGCAGGCCTCCATGGTGCAGCCGGGGGTCTCGTCCTTGGGATAGAAGAACAGCACCAGGGCCTTGCCCTCCAGGCGGTCGCTGCGGCGCTCGGTGCCGTCCTGGTCGGGGAGGGCGATCAGGGGGGCGGTGTCGCCGGGGGCGAGGGCTGGGGCCACGGAGCGGGGGACGGGGCAGGATCCAGCAAGCCTAGGAAGCCGGCACCGGCGGGGTCGGGCCCGGGGCCAGCCGGGTGGCGCCTGGCCTTGGGCCCGCCGGGTGGGGCCGGAAGGCCTTGCCCGGCTTGCGACCATGGAGCAGCGTGCGGATGGCGCCGATGCAGGAGCAACCCGGTCTCTGGCAGCAGAACGACCTGCTGGGCCTGGCCGCCCCGGAGCCCCCCGTTCCGGCCGCATCCCCGTCGCCCGCCACGGCGCCACCCCCGGCCTCCGCGCCGCCGCCGGCCCCATGGCCACCGCAGGCCCCCGTGGAACCGCCGCGCCCCGTTGCCATCACCCTGCCGGCCTGCGCGGGGCGTCCCCAGCGGGCCCTTCCCCGGGGGCCCGAGACCCTGCTGATCCTCGACACGGAGACCACGGGCCTCTCTACCCTCCAGGGGCAGTGCATCGAGGTGGGGGCGATCCTGTTCCACGTGCCCCACCGGGCCGTGCTCACCCAGGTGTCGTTCCTGCTGCCCTGCCCGGCCAATGCCGCCGAGGCCATCAACGGCATCCCCGCCGCCGTGACGCGGCTGGAGCAGCCCCGGCAGGAGGCCCTGGCCTGTTTCGCGGCCATGGCCGCCGCCTGTGACGCCGTGGTGGCCCACAACGCCGCCTTCGATCGCCAGTGGTTCGGCCTGGGGCCCCTGCCGCCCCTGGAGCGCCCCTGGATCTGTTCGATGGAGGACATCCGCTGGCCGGCCGAGCGCCAGCTGCGCAGCACCCCCTCGGTCCGCGATCTGGCCCTCGCCTATGGGGTTCCCGTGTGGGCCGCCCACCGCGCCCTCACCGACTGCATCTACCTGGCCCAGGTGTTCGAGCGCTGCGGCGATCTGGAGGCGCTGCTGCTGGCCGCCCTGGAGCCCCGCAGCCTCTACCGCGCCGAACTGCCCTACGCCGAGCGTCACCGTGCCAAGGAAGCCGGTTTCCGCTGGAACGAGGCCGTGCCGCGCGCCTGGAGCCGCCGGCTGAGCCGGCGGGAAGTGGAAGCCCTGCCCTTCCCCGTTGAGCTGGTGGCGGATCCGGTCCCCGCCGATCGGCTGGCCCACAGCGCCTGAGGTCGGCGGCGGTTCGGTCGGGGATCTTCCGTTTTTGTTTCGATCCTTGAAGCAGAACCGGGGATCCCGGGCACTGCTGGCCAGCCTCCCCACCCTTGGGATGTTCTTCCGGGGTCGGAGCCATGGTCACCCGGTCGCCGACCGGCTCCGCTGATGGCGCTGACCCCGCCCAGCAGTCCGTGCGCCGCTGGCAGACGGCCCGGACCTGGGCGCGGCTGATCCGGGAAGCGGAAGCGCTCTGGCGGGTCGACGTTCGGGCCCTGCGCCGACTGGCGTCCCAGGAGCTGTTCCAGCTGGTCCAGGAGGTGCCCCCCCGGCTGCGGCGACGGGTCAACCTCTGGCTGGTCCGCTTCAACGTGCTCACCCGCCTGCGCTGAGGCCCGGCGAGACCCCGGGACACGGGAGCTGGGCAAAAAAAATCAGCTGACGGGATCAGCTGACGGGAAGGAAGACCACCGACACCCGCGAGGGGTGAGCGTTCGGCGGGCCGGCTGAATCGGAGCGGCGGGATTTGAACCCACGACCCCCACTACCCCAAAGTGGTGCGCTACCAAGCTGCGCTACGCCCCGGCGGCATGAAGCTATCACAGCGTCCTGGGGGTCCTGCGCCGCCTCGAGAGCCGTCGCATCAGGCGGTTGGTGAGCCGCTGACGGGCCATGCCCGCGTAGCCCCGGATGTGCTCGCGACGGGCCAGCAGCCGCAGTTCCGCCAGTCCCATGGTGGCCAGCTGCAGTTCCGGCAGCCGCTGCCAGGCCATCGACGGCAGGGGCAGCTCCGAGCCCCCGCGGCCCTCCGGGAAGCCCTTCAGGGCCCCACCGGCCATCCATTCGGGCACCAGGACGAACAGCACCGCCAGCAGGCCGTAGAGCTCCACCAGCCCCCTGGGCAGCGGATGCAGCTGGCGCTTCGGCGGGTCCTGCTCCTCGGCGGGGTCTCTCACGGCAGGAACGCCGCCGCCGGGGCACCCGGCGCCATGGCGCTGGGGCCCCCCTGGCGCCACTGCAGCGGAGGCTCGCCGGAGGGGTTCAGGCGCACGGTCCAGAAGGCCAGGGCGAAACAGATCCCCACCGCGGCGATCAGGGCCACGATCACGACCCGATCGGAGAGGGGCTTCATACCTGTTCGCTGCGCACGCAGACCCGTTTGATGGGCAGCTGCTCGAGGGTGAGTTCATCGCCCCGCAGGATCACCCGCAGGGATTCGTTCTGGTAGCGCAGCCCCGGCGCATCGGAGGCCTCCCGGAACAGGGTGGCGCGGGTGCGGCCGGCGATCAGGGAGGCCTGGGAGGCGTTGCGCTCCAGCACCACCGAAAGGCGGTCACCGCAGAGGAAGCGCTCCCGGATGTCGTAGTTCTCCCACCATGGGGACTGCATCGCCAGCAGCGGCAGAAGTCCGAGCGCGAGCAGCGGGGGGGCGGCCATGGCGGAGGCGGTCAGACGAGGGCGATCGGCGCATTGTCGCCGCGAAGGACGCAATGGGGGATGGCCCAGTCATAGCTTTCCCACACGCGGGCGGGAAGGAGGTAGGTGGCGCCGGGAAAGTCGCCCAGGGGAACCCCGGTGGGCTGGGCGGAGCAGTAGGGACGGCTGCCGGGCTTGGCCAGGTACTGCTGGTGGTACGGCTCGGCGAAGTGGAACCGCTGGCCGCTGGCGATCTCCGTGGTGATCCTGCCGCCGCCGGTGGCGTCAAGGGCGCTCTGGTAAGCCTGGCGGCTCGCTTCGGCCAGGGCGAGCAGCTCCGGGTCGTCGACGTAGATGGCTGAGCGGTACTGGCTGCCCCGGTCGTTGCCCTGGCGGTTGCCCTGGGTGGGGTCGTGGCACTCCCAGAACAGCTTGAGCAGGTCGGCGAAGGAAACCCGGCTGGTGTCCCAGACCACCCGCACCACCTCCGCGTGGCCGCTGCGGCCGCTGCAGACCTGCTCGTAGGTGGGGGACGCGAGCTGGCCGCCGGCGTAGCCCACGGCGGTGGTGATCACCCCGGGGAGCCGCCAGAAGCCCTTCTCCGCCCCCCAGAAGCAGCCGCAGCCGAACTGGGCCTCGGCCTGGCCCGCCGTCGGCGGGGCGGTCAGGGGGGTGCCGAGGACCGCATGCAGGCTGCTGTCCCGGGCAGGGCTGCGGTCGCTCGCAGGACTGCTGAAGAGGCCGAACACGGTGTTTCCTGGCGGGGAAACCAACCTAGGCAGGGCCCTGCTGGTCCTGCTGCGGGACCAGGGCGATGTGGTTCAGCAGGGTGGTGATGAAGGCGAACAGCAGGAAGGGCAGCGACAGCACCAGGATCAGGCCCACCCCCACCAGGGCGAACAGGGGGCGGCTCGCCCCCATCAGGGCCAGACCCGCCGCCAGGCTCACGAAGATCACCGCCATCCAGATCAGCACCTGGCCGTAGATGTCGCCGAAGGTCAGGGTGCAGCGGATGTTGTAAGGCTGCTGGCTGAGGAACGACGGGGTGGGGGCCATGGGGACGGCGTGGCAGGCGTTGGGGAAACCACGGCCTCTCCAGATAAGCCCAGCCGGCGGTCTTGATGCGGGCTGCTCAACAACTGTTTGAAACCGCCCCTCGCGGCCGGCGGGCACCGCCGCCTCAGGCGGCCTGAAGCTGGCGATCGGCCTCTTCCCGGTCCCAGAGCCGGCGGTAGGTGCCCTCCTGGAGCAGCAGCTCGTTGTGGTGGCCCTCCTGGACCAGGTGTCCCCCTTCCAGCACCAGGATCCGGTCGCAGGCCGCCGCGGCCGAGAGCTGGTGACTGATCATCACCACCGTGCGCCGCTGCTCTTCGCGCACCGAACGCAGGATGCCCGCGGCGGTGGTGTTGTCGACGCTGGCCAGGGCGTCATCGAGCACCAGCAGGGGCGCGTCCACCAGCAGGGCCCGTCCCAGGGCGGTGCGCTGGCGCTGGCCGCCGCTGAGGGTGATGCCCCGCTCCCCCACCAGGGTGCGGTAGCCGTCGGGGAAGCCCTTGATGTCCCCCTCCAGGCGGGCCTGGCGGGCGGCCTCCTCGACCCGGTCCATGCCGGCCTCCGGGTCGCCGTAGCGCAGGTTGTCGGCCAGGCTGGCGGTGAACAGGTAACCCTCCTGGGGCACCAGGGCGACCTGGCGCCGCAGGTCGCTGAGCCGCAGCCGCGTCACGTCGACACCGTCGAGGAACAGCTGGTCGGGCGGCACCTCCACCATCCGCCCGAGGGCCCGGGCCAGGGTGGTCTTGCCGCAGCCCACCGGACCCACCACCGCCACCAGTTCGCCGGGGCGGATCGTGAAGCTGAGGTTCTCCAGGGATGGCTGCGTCGCCCCCGGATACCGGACCGTGAGCCCCCGGGCCATGACCGCCCCGAGGGCCGGTCGGGCCGGGGGCACCGGATCGGCGGGGGAGACGATGGCGGGGGGATGGCTGAGCAGGGATTCCACCCGCTCCAGGCTCACCTGGCCGGTCTGGAAGGTGTTGAGGGTGAAGCCCAGCAGGGCCGTCGGGAACACCAGGCGCTCCACGAACAGGATCAGGGCCACCAGATCGCCGATGCTCAGCCGCCCGTTCTCCAGCTGGCCGCTGCCCAGGGCCAGCAGCAGCAGCAGGCTCAGGGAGGCGATCCCCTCCAGCATCGGAAACAGGGTGCTGCGGGTGCGCGCCAGGGAGAGCTGGGCGTCCAGGTACACCTTGTTGAGGTCGGCGAAGGCCTTCTCCTCGGTGGCCTCCTGGCCGTAGATCTTGATGGCGCCGATGCCGCTGAGGTCCTCCTGGACCAGGTCGCTGAGGTTGGCCAGCACCTCCTGCTGGCGCCGCTGCTGCTTCATCATGCGGCCGCCGAACAGGCGCACCACCATCAGCATGCCGGGGTAGAGGGAGACGGCCGCCAGGCTCAGCAGCGGATCGATCGCCAGCATGGCCGGCAGGGTGAGGGCATAGGCCAGCACCGTGTTGGTGAGGCTCAGCAGGGCAAAGCCCAGCAGCCGGCGGATGTTCTCCACATCGCTGGTGGCCCGGCTGATCACCTCACCGCTGCCGGTGGTCTGCACCCAGCCGGGGTCCTGGGTGAGCACGTGGTCGAAGATGCGCTCCTTCAGGCTCGCCTCCACCTGGCGGCCCACCCCGAAGACCAGCATCCGGGAATAGAGACGGGTGGCCCCCATCACGGTGGCCATCACGATGATCAGCCCCGCCACCCCCAGCACGTCCGCCAGCACGAAGCCGGGCTTGAGCTCGTTGATCGACTGCCGCACCACCAGCGGGATCGCCACGCCCAGCAGGTTCACCACCACCAGGGCGGCGGCCCCCACCAGCACCGTGCGTCTGTGGGGCCGGAGGTACCGCCCGATCAGATCCAGCCGCAGGGCAGCCATGCAGGAAGGCGGGGCAAGGGGATCCCTAACCTAGGCATCCCTCCCCTGGCCCCCGGGCCGCCCGGGCCATGGACGACCAGAACCACCCCCTCCATGCCATTGACCGGGAGACGGTCGACCGGCTGCTGGCGGTGGAGCGCCCCGAGGACGCCCACCTGGTGGATGCCGCCCGGTTGCAGATGCGCTATGCGGGCTTCCCCGGCGCCGCCGACATCCGTGACGACCTCGAGCGGATCCTGCGCCTCTGGGGACTGGACGTCGCGGCGCTCCATGCTCGCACCCGCGCCATCTGGGCGGCCGGGTTCCGGCCCGGTGCCGCACCGGTGGCCGAAGCCGTGGGCTCGGGCTTCGACACCGCCTCCGACGACGTCGGCTGAGGGCCGGCGGCCGGCCGCGTGGGCCCGTTGGTCAGAACGGCCCACTTCGGGCGATAGTGGGAGCGTCCCCATCACCCGGCCCGGCGTGCTCTGCACCCGGGCTTTTTTCTTGCGCTCCTGTCCCCCGTTCCTCTCTTTGGCCGGACTCCCGTAAGTTGCCGCTGATGCTTCAGCGTTCGGTGATGTCCGCCTCCCCCACCTGGCCCCGGCTGCTGGAACAGCTCCTGGATGGCCGGGATCTCCAGGCCGACCAGGCCGAGGCCCTGATGCGGGGCTGGCTGGAGGGCAGCATCGACCCGGTGCTCACCGGCGGCCTGCTGGCCGCCCTGCGGGCCAAGGGCACCAGCGGCGAGGAACTGGCGGCGATGGCCGCCGTGCTGCGCCAGGCCTGCCCCCTGCCGGGTGAACGGCCGCCGCTGGAGCTGATCGACACCTGCGGCACGGGCGGGGCCGGCGCCGACAGCTTCAACATCTCCACCGCCGTGGCCTTCACGGCCGCCGCCTGCGGTGCCCATGTGGCCAAGCACGGCAACCGCAGCGCCAGCGGCCGGGTCGGATCGGCCGACGTGCTCGAGGCCCTCGGCCTCGACCTGGGGGCGCCCCTGGCGACGGTGGTGGAGGCCCTGCCGCGCACCGGCGTCACCTTCCTGTTCGCCCCGGGCTGGCATCCGGCCCTGGTGGGCCTGGCCCCCCTGCGCCGCACCCTCGGTGTGCGCACCGTCTTCAACCTGCTGGGGCCGCTCGTCAATCCCCTGACGCCGGAGGCCCAGGTGCTGGGTGTGGCCCGGCCCGACCTGCTCGATCCCATGGCCGACGCCCTGCGTCGCCTCGGCCAGCGTCGGGCCGTCGTCGTCCACGGCCACGGTGGCCTCGATGAGGCCACCCTCTCCGGCCCCAGCGAGCTGCGCCTGCTGGAGGACGGCGCGGTGCGTCGCGACTGGCTCGACCCGGCGGCGCTGGGGCTGGCCCCGGCGGATCTGGAGGCCCTCCGGGGCGGCGATGTGGCGGCCAACCGCGCCATTTTGGAGGCGGTGCTGCAGGGCGGCGGCACCCGGGCCCAGGCCGATGTGGTGGCGCTGAACGCCGCCCTGGTCCTGTGGGCCGCGGGGCTGGAGCCCTCCATCGCGGCGGGACTGGAGCGGGCCCGCCAGGCCCTGGGTGACGGCAGCGCCTGGGCCAGGCTGGAGGCCCTGCGCGACGCCCTGGCGGGGTCTGAAGGATGATCGGGATTCCTGCCGACGCCCCCCTGGACACCCCACAGGCGGCCCCCGAGGTCCCCAGTCCCGACGACGCCACGCCGGCCGTGCTCGTCCTGGCCGACGGCACCGTGTTGCGGGGGCTGGCCTGTGGCGCCCGCGGCCATGTCTGCGGCGAGGTGGTCTTCAACACCGGCATGACCGGCTATCAGGAGGTGCTCACCGACCCCAGCTACGCCGGCCAGCTGGTCACCTTCACCTACCCCGAACTCGGCAACACCGGCGTCAACGGCGAGGACCTCGAAGCCGACCACGCCCACGCCCGCGGCTGCATCCTGCGCCAGCTCGCCCCCCGGCCCAGCAGCTGGCGCTGCGAGCAGACGCTCGACCAGTGGCTGGTGCGCCAGGGGGTGGTGGGCATCCGGGGTGTCGACACCCGGGCCCTGGTGCGCCACCTGCGCGAGGGTGGCGCCCTGAATGGCGCCATCGCCAGCGACGGCACCGACCCGGCCACGTTGCTGGCCCAGGTGCGGGCCGCCCCGTCCATGGACGGCCTCAACCTGGCGGCCCAGGTGAGCACGCGGGAGCCCTACAGCTGGAACCGGAGCTGCTCGGCCGCCTTCGACACCCGGCTCCAGACCCGTCCCGACCGTCCCTACCGCGTGGTGGCGATCGATTTCGGCATCAAGCGCGCCATCCTCGAGCGCCTGGTGGCCCATGGCTGTGCCGTCACCGTCCTGCCGGCGGACGCCACCCTGGAGCAGGTGCTGGCCCTGGAGCCGGAAGGGGTGTTCCTCTCCAACGGCCCCGGTGATCCGGCCGCCGTGGCCGAGGGGATCGCCCTGGCCGGGGATCTGCTGCAGCAGCCGCAGCTGCCGGTCTTCGGCATCTGCCTGGGCCACCAGATCCTCGGCCTGGCCCTGGGGGGCCGCAGCTTCAAGCTCGGCTACGGCCACCGCGGCCTCAACCACCCCTGCGGCTCCCCCGGGTCGGTGGAGATCACCAGCCAGAACCACGGCTTTGCCCTCGATGCGGCCTCCCTGCCCGCCGAGCGGGTGGAGATCACCCACCTGAATCTCAACGACCGCACCGTGGCCGCCCTGGCCCTGCGTCACCAGCCCGTCTTCGGCATCCAGTACCACCCGGAGGCCAGCCCCGGTCCCCACGACGCCGACCACCACTTCGCCCGGTTCGTGGCGCTGATGGCGGAACGTCGCTGAATCGGCACGTTTCGTTGCGGTTCCCTGAATCGGGATGGGGGTCTCTACAGTTCCTCGCGTTCCACACCTTGAGGACGGGGCCATCACCGACCTGCAGCGACTGACCGTCTCCCTGAGAGGGGGCAGCGAACGGCGGGATGAGTGCCTGCTGTTCAGTTTCACGGGGCAGCTGGACGCCTATTCCGACAAGCAGTTCACCGAATTCATCACCGACCGGCACAAGGGAGAGACCCTGCCCGTGGTCATCGACCTCAGCCGGATCGATTTCATCGATTCCTCCGGACTCGGTGCCCTGGTGCAACTGGCCAAGCTGTTCAACGACAGCGCCCGCCAGTTCCTTGTGGTCGGCAACGCCAGGGTCGTCCAGACGGTCAAACTGGTGCGCCTGGAGGCCTTCCTGCACCTGCAACCCGACCTGGAGTCCGCCCTTGGCAGCCTCGCCCCCGCCTGAGGGGTCAGGCCACTGGGTGGCCTCCGTGCCCCCCCAGCCACCAGCGACTGCCCTCGCCACGGCCCAGCTGGCCTGGCTGGGGGATGCGGTGTGGGAACTGCACCAGCGCCTGCGCCGCTGCCGCCAACCGGCCAGGGCCGCCGACCTGCACCGGGCCGTGGTGGCGGAGGTGCAGGCCGAGGCCCAGGCGGAGGCCCTGCGGCGACTGGATCCCCTGCTCAGCGAGGCGGAGCGCCGCGTGGTCCTTCGCGGACGCAACCAGGCCGGGCGGGGCCCCCGTCGCGGTGCGCCCCACGCCTATGGGCAGGCCACGGGATTTGAGACGATGCTGGGATGGCTTTTTCTGCAGGACCCCAGACGGCTGGCTGAGCTGCTGGACCATCTCGAGAAGACCGAACCCCGTTCCCCATCCGCCAGCCCATGAGTCCCTCCCCTGACCGCCGCGGTGACCGCCGCCCCGACCGTCGGCCTGACCGCCGCTCCGACCCCGGCGCCGACCGGACCCCCCGGCGTCTCGGCTCCGGTGCCGGCGGGCGCCCCGTCAGCCGCGGCGCCGCCTCGCCCCGCCCCCGCCGCCCCGGAGAGGGCTACAGCCGTGACAGGCCCCCCTTCGATCGGGACCGTGGCGTTGAAAGGGGTGGTGAGCGGGGTGGCGAGCGCTCAGGTGCCCCCGATCGAGCCGGCGGCAGCCCCTATGGCCGTCGACCCTTTGAGGGCCGCCCCGGCGCCGATCGCCCCGACGACTCCCGCGGCGGCGGCGGCCGGCCGACCCGCGATCGGCGCCCTGGGGACCGCTTCGTCCCCGCCCGCCCCTCCTTCGGCCGCCCCGTCCCCGGCCGCTCCGGCGCCGGACGCCCGACCAGCGGCCGTCCCATCCCGTCGCGGACGGGGCCGGCCCGCCGGGGCCCGGCCCTGTTCCGGGATGCTGACCGCGCCCCGCGCCCCTTCCAGGGCCGCAGCGGCCCCGAGCGGCCGGAGTCCGACGGTTCCGATGTCGATTTCCGTGGCGCGGCGGAGGCCTTCGCCGCCTCCGCCCCCACCGACCTGATCTGGGGCCGCCACACGACCCAGGCCACCCTGGAGAGCGGCCGGCCGATCCACCGGGTGTGGTGCACCCCGGAGATGCGCTTCAACCCCCGGTTCCTGCAGCTGCTGCGGGAGGCCAAGGCCTCCGGCGTGCTCGTGGAAGAAGTGACCTGGGCGCGCCTGGGCCAGCTCACCGGGGGGGCCGTGCATCAGGGCATCGTGCTGCAGCCCGCCGCCGCCGAGACCCTCGACCTCACCAGCCTGATCGAGGGCTGCCGCACCATCGGCGAGGCCCCCCTGCTGATCGCAGTGGACGGGCTCACCGACCCCCACAACCTCGGCGCCATCGTCCGCAGCGCCGAGGCCCTGGGGGCCCATGGCATGGTCCTGCCCCAGCGCCGCAATGCCGGCCTGACCGGCTCGGTGGCGAAGGTGGCGGCTGGTGCCCTCGAGCACCTGCCGGTGGCGCGGGTGGTGAACCTCAACCGCTCCCTCGACACCCTCAAGCAGGAGGGCTATCGGGTGGTGGGTCTGGCCGAGGAGGGCACCGTCAGCCTGGAGGAGGTGGACCTGGAGGGACCCCTGGTGGTCGTCACCGGTTCGGAGGGCGACGGCCTGTCGCTGCTCACCCGCCGCTCCTGCGACCAGCTGGTGCGCATTCCCCTGCGCGGTGCCACGCCGAGCCTGAACGCCTCGGTGGCCACGGCGCTGCTGCTCTACGAAGTCGCTCGGCGCGGCTGGATGCGGGGCCTGACGGGCACCGCCCCCGCCCCCAGGATCGTGCGGCCCTCGCTGCCGGCGCCCCCCGACCCCGAGCCGGAGACCCGGCCCGAAGCTGTGGTGCTGCCGGAGACGGAGGCCATGCCGGACGTGGAAGCTGCCCCGGACGCGGAGGTCATGGCCGAACTGGATGCCCCGTTCCTGGACGAAGCAGCGGCTGAGGAGCTCGACGAGGAGCTCGATGGTGACAACGACCCTGCCTGGAGCCACCAGGAGGCTCAGGCCGAACCGGTAGCCGCCGAGCTGGCCGAATCGGTAGCCACCGAGTCGGCCGAACCGACCGCCGCCGAGCTGGCCGAACCGACCGCCGCCGAACCCGACCCGGAAGACCTCCCGGTGCTGCCGGAAGCGGCGGCTGCGCAGCTCGCCGAGCCCACGGCCAACCCCCTGGAGCCCCTGCCATACCTGGCATCGCCCCAGCCGGGCTTCGACGGCGACATCCGCCTCTGATGCCACCGGCGGGGGTGGCCCAGCCGCCCCCCAGAATGGCCACCTCGCCTCCTCCTCCCCTCCATGAACCCACTGCTCTGGCCCATGCGCGGCATCGCCAATGGGCTGGGCCTGGCCTGGTGGGCGCGGGTGGAAACCCGCTCCCCTGATGCGGTGTACTGGTTCGGGCCCTTCGTGCGTCGGCGGACGCTGGAGCAGGCCCTGCCCGCCTTCCTGGACGACCTGCGGGCGGAGTCACCGGCGTCCCTGGAGCACCAGTGCCTGCGCACCGGCCGCCGGGAGCCGTTCACCGAATCCCCGGATCTGGCCGCGTGATTCTGGTCGACTGATAGCGTCCAACGCAGCTGGTCAGCGGTTGGATGGGCATCGCCGAATGGCGGGAGCAGCTTCGGCGGGGCGAGGTGTCGGCCCGGGAGCTCACGGATCGCCACCTGGCGCGCATCGCGGCGGTCGATCCCACCGTGCACGCCTTTCTGGAGGTCACCGCCGAGCGGGCGCGGGCCGATGCCGATCGGATCGACGCGGCCCGGGCGGCCGGTGAGTCCCTGCCCCCCCTGGCCGGCATTCCCCTGGCCATCAAGGACAACCTCTGCACCAAGGGCATCCGCACGACCTGCTCCAGCCGCATGCTGGAGACTTTCGTGCCCCCCTACGAATCCACGGTGACCGAGCGGCTCTGGCGGGCCGGCGCCGTGCTGCTGGGCAAGACCAACCTCGACGAGTTCGCCATGGGCAGCTCCACCGAGACCTCGGCCTTCGGCGCCAGCCGCAACCCCTGGAATCCGGATCGGGTGCCCGGCGGCAGCTCCGGCGGCAGTGCGGCCGCCGTGGCCGCCGGTGAATGCATCGGTTCGCTGGGTTCGGACACCGGCGGCTCGATCCGCCAGCCCGCCAGCTTCTGCGGGGTGGTGGGCCTCAAGCCCACCTACGGCCGGGTGAGCCGCTGGGGTCTGGTGGCCTTCGCCAGTTCACTGGACCAGGTGGGACCGTTCAGCAGCAGCGTGGCCGATGCCGCCGAGCTGCTGCAGGTGATCGCCGGGGAGGATCCCCGCGATGCCACCTGTCTACGGGCGCCGGTGCCCGATTATTCCGCCGATCTGGAGAAGCCCATCGCCGGGCTGCGGGTGGGCCTGATCCGTGAGTGCTTCGACCAGGAGGGCCTGGACCCTGCGGTGAAGGCCTCGGTGCTGGCGGCCGCCGCCCAGCTGGAGGCCCTGGGCTGTGAGCTCGTGGACGTGAGCTGCCCCCGCTTCAACGACGGCATCGCCACCTACTACGTGATCGCCCCCTCGGAGGCCTCCGCCAACCTGGCCCGCTACGACGGCGTCAAGTACGGCTTCCGGGCCGCCCCCGGCGAGCCCGGCAGTGACGGCCTGGCGGCGATGACCGCCCGCAGCCGGGCCGAGGGCTTCGGCGAGGAGGTGCAGCGCCGCATCCTGATCGGCACCTATGCGCTCTCCGCCGGCTACGTGGATGCCTACTACCGCAAGGCCCAGCAGGTGCGTACCCTGATCCGCCGCGATTTCGACCGCGCCTTCGAGACCGTCGACGTGCTGCTGACCCCCACCTCCCCCACCACCGCCTTCCCCAGCGGCGCCCACGCCGGCGATCCCCTGGCCATGTATCTGGCCGACCTGCTGACCATCCCCGCCAACCTGGCCGGCCTGCCGGCCATCAGCGTGCCCTGCGGCTTCGACGCCCAGGGTCTGCCCATCGGCCTGCAGCTGATCACCGGCGTGCTGGAGGAGCCCAAGCTGCTGCGGGTGGCCCATCAGTACGAGCAGGCGGCCCGGGTGATGGACGCCCGGCCCGCGGCGACGCTGGTGGCCTGAGCAGGAGGCCGACTCCCAACCCTCCGGGATGGGCCACTGGCCAGGTCCCTAGGGTGGTTGTCTCGATCGGGTGTCGCCGGCGATGAACCCGGATGAAGCGGCGATCCGAAGGGTCCTGGATCGGTGGGCCGTCGCCACCCGTGACGGTCGGCACGACGACGTTCTCGCCCATCATCAGGACGATCTGGTGATCTTCGACGTGCTGTCGCCACTGCGGTACACCTCAGCGGCGCGCTACCGGGACAGCTGGGAGTCCTGGCAGCCGGACGCCCGGGGTGCTGTGGTGTTCGACCTGGAGGATCTCACTGTCGAGGCGGGAGCGGATGTGGGGTATGCCTTTGGCCTGCTCGCGTGCGGCGGAACACTCCCGGACGGAGCGACCTTCAGCGATACCGTCCGCATCACGTTCTGCCTGCGCAAGCGTGAGGGGCAGTGGAAGGTCGCCCACCAGCACGTCTCCAAACCGATCGAAAGAGGCTGATTGATCGTGCGAACCGCCAGGGAGATCCAGAGGAAGGGCTTCCTGGCCGTCCTGCTGTTCCTGATCGCCGCGGCCCCTCCTGTCCGGGCTGGTCAGGACAATGTCCGCTGCCTGAGGTCCATCGGTGTGCAACCACTTCAGAGACTTCAGTTCGGCCTTCGCTCCACCAGCGATTCCAGCGCCTACGTTCTCTATCAGGGTCGTGGCGCGCCGATCCCCTTGAAACTGTTGAAGGTGACCGAGATCAGGCGGGTCGAAGGGGGCCGGCCATCGGAGTTCGAAACCCAGTGGATCGAAGCCATCGCCCCTGAATCGGCGGGACGCTATGTCTATACCAACATCGGGGCGCTGATTGATGATTTTCAGTCCATCCGCAAGGATGGAACGATCGTCCGCTTCGTGGATGATGCCGATGTGCTGGATGCAGGCACGTGCCTCTGGCCGCCTCCCTAGAAAGCCCTGGGAAGGGATGGTTGGCTGAGGGTCCATGAAGGCGGCTGCAGCCCATCGGCCACGGATCCGCCGCACGCCGCATCGATCGGCCAACGCTGCCTCGTTGCCTGATTAGAGACAGGCATGGACAACCTCTCCCATCGGCAGAACAGGACCTGGCTGGCCGTGCTGTCGGCCGTGGTGTTGGTGGTGGCCGGCGTCGCCATCCTCAACAACCAGCACCAGCAGCGGCTCCAGGCCGAGGCCCGGGTCCAGGCCGCCCAGGATCAGGCCAATCGGGAGTCCATGCAGCGCATGGAAGGCGAGCTGGCCCTCAGGAACGAATTGGAGTCCGCCTCCCGGCGGGAGGCCGCCCTGCAGCTGCAGCTCAGGGAGATGGACGCAGGGGCGAGCCGTCTCCAGGCCGCCGATGGCCAGCAGCAGGCCCGGCGCCAGATGGCGGAACGGGAGCTTCAGGAACTCCGGAGCCAGCGCGCCAAACTCGAAAAGCAGGTCGACTGCGAGCGGATTCAGCTGACGCTGAACCAGCTCGCAGCCAAGGGCAACACGGACCAGGCTCTGAAGCTGCAGACCCTCTGGGCCATGCCCTGCCCCAACCTCCAGGCGGCCGGATAGTCGCCTTCCGGCCCTCCCCTGCAGGCCCGGACGGGCCCGCAGCGCCATCACGGCCCTGGCCTGAACCACCAGATCTGGTGGTGCCCGGTAGGCTGACCCCATCCTGTGGTGGCCATACCCACCGACGCCGTGGCCTTCGTTCCGCTCCACAACCACAGCGACTACAGCCTGCTGGACGGGGCCTCCCAGCTGCCGGCGATGGTCCAGCGGGCCGTGGAGCTGGGCATGCCGGCCCTGGCCCTGACCGACCACGGGGTGATGTACGGCGCCATCGAGCTGCTGAAGCTCTGCACCAAGGCGGGCATCAAGCCGATCATCGGCAACGAGATGTACGTGATCAACGGCTCGATCGAGGATCCGCAGCCGAAGAAGGAGCGTCGCTACCACCTGGTGGTGCTGGCCAAGAATGCCGTCGGCTACCGCAACCTGGTCAAGCTCACCAGCATCAGCCACCTGCGCGGCATGCGCGGCCGGGGGATCTTCTCGCGGGCCTGCATCGATAAAGCCCTGCTGCGCCAGTACAGCGAAGGTCTGATGGTGGCCACCGCCTGTCTGGGCGGTGAGATTCCCCAGGCGATCCTGCGCGGTCGCCCGGAGGTGGCCCGCGAGGTGGCCGCCTGGTACCGGGAGGTGTTCGGCGACGACTTCTACCTGGAGATCCAGGACCACGGCGGCCTCGAGGACCGCATCGTCAACGTCGAGATGGCCCGGATCGGCGCTGAGCTGGGCATCCCCCTGATCGCCACCAACGACGCCCACTACCTCACCAGCAACGACGTCGAGGCCCACGACGCCCTGCTGTGCGTGCTCACCGGCAAGCTGATCAGCGACGAGAAGCGCCTGCGCTACACGGGCACCGAATACATCAAGAGCGAGGCGGAGATGGCCCGGCTCTTCGCCGACCACCTCGAGCCGGAGGTGATCGCCGACGCCATCGCCACCACCGCCCGGGTGGCCGAGAAGGTGGAGGACTACGACATCCTCGGGCGCTACCAGATGCCCCGCTTCCCGATCCCCGAGGGCCACACGCCGGTGAGCTACCTCAGCGAGGTGAGCCACCAGGGTCTGCGTCGCCGGCTGTCGCTGACCGAGGAGGCCCCGATCGATCCCGGCTACGGGGAGCGGCTGGCCTTCGAGCTCCAGGTGATGGAGCAGATGGGCTTCCCCACCTACTTCCTGGTGGTCTGGGACTACATCCGTTTCGCCCGCGAGCAGGGCATCCCGGTGGGGCCGGGCCGGGGGTCGGCCGCCGGTTCGCTGGTGGCCTACGCCCTCGGCATCACCAACATCGATCCGGTGGAGCACGGCCTGCTGTTCGAGCGCTTCCTCAACCCGGAACGCAAGTCGATGCCGGACATCGACACCGACTTCTGCATCGAGCGCCGCGGCGAGGTGATCGACTACGTCACCCGCCGCTACGGCGAGGACAAGGTGGCCCAGATCATCACCTTCAACCGCATGACCTCCAAGGCGGTGCTCAAGGACGTGGCCCGGGTGCTCGACATTCCCTACGGCGAGGCCGACCGGCTGGCCAAGCTGATTCCCGTGGCCCGGGGCAAGCCCGCCAAGCTCGCCGAGATGATCGGCGCCGAGTCGCCGGTGCCGGAATTCCGTGAGAAGTACGAGAACGATCCCAAGGTGCGCCACTGGGTCGACCTGGCCCGCCGCATCGAGGGCACCAACAAGACCTTCGGTGTCCATGCCGCCGGTGTGGTGATCGCCGCCGAACCCCTCGACGAACTGGTGCCCCTGCAGCGCAACAACGACGGCCAGGTGATCACCCAGTACTTCATGGAGGACGTCGAGGCGATGGGCCTGCTGAAGATGGACTTCCTGGGCCTCAAGAACCTCACCATGATCGAGAAGACGATCGAGCTGGTGGCCCAGGCCGAGGGGGAACGGCTCGATCCCGACGCCCTGCCGGCCAACGATCCGGGCACCTACGCCCTGCTGGCCCGGGGGGATCTGGAGGGCATCTTCCAGCTCGAATCCAGCGGCATGCGGCAGATCGTCCGTGATCTCAAACCCTCCTCCCTGGAGGACATCTCCTCGATCCTGGCCCTCTACCGGCCCGGCCCCCTCGATGCGGGCCTGATCCCCAAGTTCATCAACCGCAAGCATGGCCGCGAGGCCATCGATGTGGCCCACGCCAAGCTGGAGCCGATCCTCAAGGAGACCTACGGGATCATGGTCTACCAGGAGCAGATCATGCGGATCGCCCAGGATCTGGCGGGCTATTCCCTCGGTGAGGCCGATCTGCTGCGGCGGGCGATGGGCAAGAAGAAGGTGTCGGAGATGCAGAAGCACCGCCACCAGTTCGTCACCGGCGCCAGTGAACGCGGCGTCGAGGCTTCCATTGCCGATGCCCTGTTCGACCAGATGGTCCTGTTCGCCGAGTACTGCTTCAACAAGAGCCACTCCACCGCCTACGGCGCCGTCACCTACCAGACCGCCTACCTCAAGGCCCACCATCCGGTGGCCTACATGGCGGCCCTGCTCACGGTCAATGCCGGCACCACCGACAAGGTGCAGCGCTACATCGCCAACTGCCAGGCCATGGGCATCGAGGTGATGCCACCGGACGTCAATGCCTCCGGCATCGACTTCACGCCCGTGGGCAAGAAGATCCTCTTCGGCCTCTCCGCCGTCCGCAACCTAGGGGATGGCGCCATCCGCCAGCTGATCGAGGCCCGTTCCAGCGGTGGCCCCTTCCTGCACCTCGCCGACCTCTGCGACCGGATTCCCGGCCAGCAGCTGAACCGCCGGGCGATCGAGTCCCTGATCCACTGCGGTGCCCTCGATGGCCTCGAACCCAAGGCCAACCGGGCCCAGCTGATGGCCGACCTCGATCTGGTGCTCGACTGGGCCAGCTCCCGCGCCCGCGACCGGGCCAGCGGCCAGGGCAACCTGTTCGACCTGTTCGGCGGCGGCTCGGGGGCTGCCGAGGGCGCCGCCGCCGTGGAGGCCCCCGCCCCGCCCAGGGCTGCTCCCGTGCCCGACTACCCCCCCACCGAGAAGCTGAAGCTGGAGAAGGAGCTGCTGGGCTTCTACATCTCCGACCACCCCCTGCGCCAGCTGGCGTCCCAGGTGCGGCTGCTGACGCCGATCGGCCTGGCCAACCTCGAGGAGATGGCCGACAAGGCCAAGGTGAGCGTGGTGGTGATGGTGAGCGAGATCCGCCAGGTGACCACCCGCAAGGGGGATCGCATGGCCGTGCTGCAGCTGGAGGACCTCACCGGCTCCTGCGAGGCGGTGGTGTTCCCCAAGAGCTACGCCCGCCTGGCCGACCACCTGATGGTGGATGCCCGCCTGCTGCTCTGGGCCGGTGTCGACCGCCGTGACGACCGGGTGCAGCTGCTCGTGGATGACTGCCGCAGCATCGAGGACCTGCAGCTGGTGATGGTGGAGCTGGCCCCCGAGCAGGCCGGTGACATCGCCGTTCAGCACCGTTTGCGGGAATGCCTCACCCGCCATCGCCCCGGTCAGGAGGAGGCGGGGGTCAAGGTGCCGGTGGTGGCGCTGGTGAAGCACCAAGACGAAACGCGCTTCGTGCGCCTGGGGGGCCAGTTCTGCGTCGCCGATGCGTCGGCGGCCGTGCAGACCCTCGCCTCGGCCGACTTCAGGGCCTGGCTGCGCTCACCCCTGGGAGCTGCCTGAGCCGGAGCCCGAGGTGCCCTGGCGCATGGCCCGCACCGAGGCCCGCACCCGGCCGATGTTCACGCCGATCTGCTCGAAGCCCAGCAGGCTGCCCGGGCCGTCCTCCCAGCTGGCCGAGAGCACCCCGTAGCTCAGGCCCAGCAGGCCGAGCAAGAAGAAGGCCCCGGAACCCACCAGGGTGAGGCCGGGGGGGACATCGAGCAGACCGCGGCTCACCAGCAGGTAGCTGGCGACGAACACCCCCATGCCCAGCAGCGTGGGGGTGCCGGTGGCAATGGCGATGCGACGGACCATGCGGTTGGCCACCGCATCCGGGATCACCTGCTGGCGGGGCGCCCTGGCCGGGGTCGTCGGTACGGGACGATCTGCCCCGAAGGATTTCGGCTTCGGCCGACGGGCCATGGAACCGTCCTCAGCCGCGGATGCCGAGCTTCTTGATCAGTTCGGCGTAGCGGGTCTCGCTCTGGGCGCGGAGGTAGCCGAGCAGGCGCTTGCGGCGGCCGATCATCTTGAGCAACCCCTGGCGGGAGGAGAAGTCGTGGATGTTCTTCTGCAGGTGGCCACTGAGTTGCTGGATCCGCTCGCTCAACATCGCGACCTGCACTTCCACCGAGCCGGTGTCGGTGCCGTGGGCCTGATGGGAATTGATCAGTTCCTGTTTCTGGGTGGTGGTGAGCGGCATGGGCGGATCGGGGCCCGAACGGTGCAAACCAACACCTTAACGTGCGGCCCGTTGGCCCATCCTCGGAGCCGCCCGATTCAGGCCACGGCGCGGGACAGCCAGCGCAGACTTTCCCGGATCCAGTCGTCGGCGCCGGCGGAGGCGTCGAGCCCCGCGGCGACGGCCCGCAGGGCCCGGTGGATTTCCAGGGGCTCGTAGCCGAGGGCCACCAGGGTGATCTGCACCTCCTCACGGCAGGGGGCCGAAGGGGCGCCGTCGGGGGTCTCACCGGGGCCCCCGTCGTCCTCGAGGGGATCGACCAGGCCGGCGAAGCGCTCCTGCAGGCGCGCCCGCAGCTCCACCGACAGCCGTTCGGCCGTGCGCTTGCCCACCCCGGGAGCCAGGCAGAGGCTGCGCAGGTCGGCGTGGACGATGGCGCGCACCAGATCGGGCACCTCCAGGGCCCCGAGCAGGCCAAGGGCCATCTGGGGGCCCACGCCGCTCACGGCCACCAGCTCCCGGAACAGGTCCCGCTCACGCCGATCGGGGAAGCCGTAGAGGGTCCAGCCGTCGTCGCGGATGCTGTGGTGGATGTGGAGGCCCAGGTCGCAGCCCTCCTCCGGCAGCCGGCGCCACTGGCGCAGGGTGAGCTGCACCTCGTAACCCACCCCCTGGCAGATCAGCAGTGCCCCGCATCGGTGAGCCTGCTGCCATGGTTCGGCCAGTCGCCCCTGCAGCCAGCCGATCATGGTGAGACGTGCGTCAGCCCCCATGCTGCCCCTCCTGCCAAGCCCCCCGGCTCGCCTCCCCTCGCCGACGGCCCCGGTGCCGGGGGTGCTGCTGGCGATGCTGCTGGCGATGCTGCTGCTCCTGGGGGGCTGCAGCCGGGTGGGCCAGCCCCCCAGGGGGGTGCTGCTCGAGGCCCTGACGCTGCAGATCCAGCTCACCCAGGGGGCCATCGCCCGGGCTCTCGACCTCCAGGCGGACGGCCTGCCCGAGGTGAGCCGGGTGCGGGTCGATGGGCAGGAGGCGGTGGCCATCGGGCCGGACCGCGGCCTGCATCTCACGGGCCGGTTCGACTGGCGGTTGCCGGGGGACGTCATCCGCGTCGACAGTCCCTTCGAGCTCTACCTGCAGCCTGGCCCCAGGGGGGAGAGCTGGCGGTTGGCCCGCCCCAGCGGCAGCAGCGACGGCAGCCGCCAGGACTGGATCACCGATCCCCTCCCCCTGCCCCGGCGCTCACGGGGCTGAGGGAGCCGCCTCGCCGAGCCGCAGCCAGCGGATCACCCGCGGCAGGGTCAGCCCCTGCACCAGCAGGTTGATCACCACGACGCAGAAGACGATGCCGCCGGCGTTCCTCACCAGGCTGGGCACGCTGGCCGGGTCGATGCCCCGCACCCGGGGGATGGCCTCCACCATCACGAAACTGAGGGCGAGGGGAACGGCACCGCGCAGACCGCACCAGGACACCAGCAGGGACTCGCGCCGATCGAAGGGGGAGAACCGCTGCAGCAGCAGAACGCTCACCGGTCGGGCCACCAGCATCATGGCGATGGCGACGATGATCCCCTCCGGCACCGAGGGAAGCAGCGCCCGGGGGTGGACGCTGAGCCCGAAGATCAGGAACACGGTGATCTCGGTCATGGTGTTGAACGGCAGCAGGGTCTGCTGCAGGGCCTGCGGCGTGATCCGTTCGTTGCTGTAGGGAAGGTTGCTGAGCACCAGGCCGGCCACATAGGCGCTGATGAAGCCGGACCCCCCCAGCAGCTCCGCCAGGCCATAGGAGATCAGGCCGATGGAGATGCCAAGAATCAGCAGCTGGCTCGGATCCCGCACCAGCCGGTTGAGGCTGAAGCGGCCGATGTAGCTCACGCACACCCCGATGAGCAGGCCCGAGCCGATCTTCTGCAGGAAGGTCTGCAGCTGCTCCAGCACCACGGCGTGGCCACTGCTGCCGCCATCGACGCTCGTCAGGCCGATCACCAGGCCAAGGAAAAGAATGCCGGTGGGATCATTCACCGCCGATTCGAACTGCACCAGGGCCGCCAGCTTCGGCGGGATCGCCTTCTGCAGGGACTGCAGCACATTCATGGTGGCTCCCGCATCGGTGGAGCCCAGACAGGCGGCGATCAGCATGGCCACCGCCAGCGGCATCTGCTGGAAGCCCAGTTCGACGCCGCCGGCATCGGGGGAGGCCACGGCCCAGATGATCACCCCCAGCAGCAGGCTGGAGAGGATCACCCCGCCCACCGCCAGGATGATGCCGTACTCGAGGAAGCCGCGGATCGAGCGGATGTCGGTCTCGAGGCCGGCGTTGAACAGCAGAATCGACAGACTCAGGGCCTGCAGCCGCAGGATCGTCTCCTGGCTGAACAGGGTGACCGAGGGGTTGATCAGCAGCCCGAACAGCAGCACCCCGAGGATGGCCGGGACGCCGATCTTCAGGGAGAAGCGGCTGATGGCCAGGGTGCCGAGAAAGATGCCCCCGACGGTCACCATCATCAGCGGCAACGGCACCACACTGGGAGCGATCGCCGGGCGCAGCAGGCTCATCCCGGTGCTGTGGCTCAGGCCGGCCTCCGCCGTGGCCAGCCAGCCATGGAGCCCAATGGGGAGTGGCGGGTACAGCGGAGGAACCCAATCCGGCGGCGTCATCGTACGGGCGGCTCCCGCGCCGGTTCCATCGCGGCGGCCACCCCGGGGGGCTGCCGCAGAGCGATCAGGGTGGCGACCAGGATCAGGCCCGCCCCGCCGGCCGTCGGCAGATCGATGGGCTCCCCGAAGATCCACCAGCCCCAGAGGGCGGCGAATCCCACCTGCACGTAGCTGATGGCCGTGGCCCGGGCCGCCGGCAGCTGGGTGAGCGCCCGGGTGAGACCCACCTGACCCAGCTGGGTGAACACCCCCACCGCCACCAGCCAGAGCAGCTCGGCCGGTGTGGGCAGCACCGGATTCAGCAGCACCGCCGGCAGGCTGAGGGGAACGGCCACGAGCGGGAAGTAGAGGATGATCACGGCCGGATGCTCGCTCTCCGCCAGGCGCCGCACGCTCACGTAGGCCACGGCGGTCAGCAGGGCGCCGGCCACCGCCACCAGCACCCAGGTCGCGGGCAGGGGGGCGCCGGCCGTGGGCCGGGCCACCAGCAGCACCCCCAGCCAGCCCAGCCCCATGGCGGCCAGCACCCGCCGCCCCAGCCGTTCGCCCAGCAGCAGCCAGGCCAGCAGGGCCGTGAAGGTGGGGTAGAGGTACTGGAGCACCGTGGCGGCGGCCAGCGGCAGGTGCACCACGGCGGCGTAGACGCAGAACAGGGCGGCACTGCCCACCAGCCCCCGCCCCACCAGCAGCCCCCGGCGCTGCCCCCAGGGATCCACGCCGATCCGGCGCACCATGGCGTAGCTCAGAGCCAGGCTCACCAGGGCCCGGGCCAGCACCACCTCGGCCAGGGGCAGGCGCTCGCCCACCTGCTTGACCCCCACCACCATCAGGCTGAAGGCGAGGGCACTGAGCACCATCCAGGCCCCGGCCGGGAGGGCGCCGCCGCCGTCGGCCGAACTCATTCGGTTCACCCGGCGATCTCCAGCGGTGGTGGCAGGCCCCAGAATGGCGCCAGCCCGACCACCACCGCTGGGGGGTGCCGGCAGCCGTTCCACCCCCCTTTCCCTTTCACCCCTGCCTCCGGAGCCTGTCCTCCTTGCGCCTGCACCCTTGAACCTTCCCCGTCTCCACCCCCGCACGATCGAGGCCGTCAAGGAGCGGGCCGACATCGTCGACGTGGTGGGGGAGCACGTGGTGCTCAAGAAGAAGGGCCGTGAATTCGTCGGGATCTGCCCCTTCCACGACGACAAATCGCCGTCGATGACGGTGTCGCCCGCCAAGCAGTTCTATTACTGCTTCTCCTGCGGGGCCGGCGGCAACGCCATCAAGTTCCTGATGGAGCTGCAGCGCACGAGCTTCAGCGAAGTGGTGCTGGATCTGGCCCGCAAGTACCAGCTGCCGGTCGAAACCCTTGACGGTCCCCAGCAGGAACGCCTGCGCCAGCAGCTCTCCCGCCGCGACCGGCTGCACCGGGTGCTGGCCCTGGCGGCGGGCTGGTTCCAGGGCCAGCTGCGCGCGCCGGAAGGGGCGGCGGCCCTCACCTACCTGCGCCAGACCCGCGGCCTCAGCGAGACCACCCTCGAGGCGTTCCAGCTGGGCTATGCCCCGGCCGGCTGGGACGGCCTGCTGCAGCACCTGCAGCAGGTGGAGGGCCTGGGCCCCGACCTGCTGCAGGCGGCCGGCCTGGTGGTGGCCCGCAAGGGGGGCGGCGGCTTCTACGACCGCTTCCGCGACCGGGTGATGGTGCCGATCCGCGACCGCCAGGGGCGGGTGATCGGCTTCGGTGGGCGCGGCCTGGACGGCGCCGAGCCGAAGTACCTCAACTCCCCGGAAACGGAGGTGTTCGAGAAGGGCAAACACCTGTTCGGGCTGGATCGGGCCGCCGATGCCATCCGTCGCGACGACCGGGCCGTGGTGGTGGAGGGCTACTTCGACGTCATCGCCCTGCACGCCGCGGGCATCACCAATGCGGTGGCCGCCCTCGGCACGGCCCTCAGCTCCAGCCAGATCACCCAGCTGTGCCGCTGCTGCGACAGCCGGCGCCTGATCCTCAACTTCGACAGCGACGGGGCGGGCATCCGCGCCGCCCAGCGGGCCATCGGCGAGGTGGAGCAGCTGGCGCTGCAGGGCCAGCTGGAACTGCGGGTGCTGCACCTGCCCGCCGGCAAGGACCCCGACGAGTTCCTCCAGCAGCACGGCCCGGGGGAGTACCGCTCCCTGCTGGACCAGGCCCCCCTCTGGCTCGACTGGCAGATCGAGCAGGTGCTTGAAGGCAAGGATCTGGCCCGCGCCGACCAGTTCCAGCAGGCCGTCTCCGGACTGGTGCAGCTGCTGGGCAAGCTGCCCCAGTCGGCCGTGCGCAGCCACTACCTGCAGCAGGTGGCGGAGCGCCTCTCGGGCGGCCAGGCCCGGCTGGCCATCCAGCTGGAGGAGGATCTGCGCCAGCAGGTCAAGGGCCAGCGCTGGCATGGCCGCTCGGCGAAATGGGAGCAGCCCGGGGAGGTGGGCCACCGGGAGCGGGCCGAGGCGGAGATCCTGCGCCTCTATCTGCACTGCCCGGCCTGGCGCGGCGTCATCCGCGCCGAGCTGCGGCGCCGGGAGCTCGATGATTTCGCCCTCCAGCACCACCGCCAGCTCTGGGCCGCCATCGGTGAGCTGGAGGAGGACAACCTGGGGGCCGGCCGGCTCGAGGCCATCAACCGGGGCACCGACCCCGGCCTGGACCTGGCCGACCTCGACCTGCCCCGCCTGCTGGGCGACCGGCTGCTGGTGGAGCAGAGCGCCCTGCTGGGCCGCCTCACCCCCCTGCTGGAGCCCAGTGAGGTGCAGCGGCTGGCCCTGGCCCACCCACCGCTGCAGCTGCGGGGGGCCACGGCGTCGCTGGAGCGCCAGCGGGTGCTGCGCCGCTGCCGTCACCTGCTCGATGCCTGGTCGAGCCAGCGCCTCCAGACCCTCGAGCAGTGCATCGCCCGGCTGCTGGAGGAGGAGCGTGACACGCCCCCGCCGGCGGTCGCCCCCCCGGCGGCCGGCGCCGGCCTCGACATGGAGACCCGCATCCACGATCTCTTTGACGCGCTCAACGGCGACGCCCTGCGCTTCCAGGAGGCCTACTACGCCGAACGCCGCTACCTGAATCAGCTGGATGACGGCCGCCGCGCCGGCTACGAGGAGACCCTCACGGCCCCGGCCGCCTGACACCGGACTCGCTCGCCGCCAGCCGATCTGCCTACAGTTCTGGTGGAGGCAAGGTCCCATGGCGTCATATCCGGCCTTTCCCGTCCCCCCCGATGAGGACCAGCGGCTCCGCGATCTGGAGCGCTACGGCCTCCTCGCGGCCGACAGCGACGAGCACTTCGAGCGGATCCTGGACCTGACCGCCGCCCTCTTCCGGACCCCGATCGTGGCCCTGTCCCTGGTGGAGGCCGACCGGCAGTGGTTCCTGGCCAGCCGGGGGCTTGATGTGCGCGAAACCCCCCGTGAGATGGCCTTCTGCGCCCATGCCATCGTCCATGACGAGGTGATGGTGGTGCCCGATGCCCGCGCCGACGAGCGCTTCCGCAGCAACCCCCTGGTCTTCGCCGATCCCCACATCCGCTTCTATGCCGGCGCGCCGCTGCAGACGCCGGAGGGCCACAACCTCGGCACCCTCTGCGTCATCGACCGGGAGCCCCGGGACATCAGCCCGGAGCAGCGCGAGCTGTTGCACCGTCTGGCCCAGCTGGCCATGCGGGAGCTGGAGCTGCGGCGTCTCGCCCACCTCTGCCCGGTCACCGGCCTGCCCACCCGCCACACCTTCCTGACCATCGGCGAGCGGGAGTTCGCCCGTGCCCGCCGCGACCACCAACCCCTGTCGCTGCTGCTCTTCGATGTCGACAATCTGCGGCTGATCAACAACCGCTGGGGCCATGCCGCCGGTGACCGGGTGCTGGCCGATCTGGTCCAGCTGGCCCGCACCTTCCTGCAGGAGCAGGACTTCGCCGCCCGCGTCGGCGATGGTGCGTTCGCCCTGCTGCTGGTGGGCATCGCCGCCGACCAGGCGATGGCCCTGGCGGAGGCCCTCCGCACCGCCGTCACCCACATGCCCGGCGTGCACACCCATTCCGACTTCCGCCTGCACATCAGTGGCGGCCTCACCGGCCTGGCCCCCCAGGATCACGGCTTCCCCGAGCTGATCCTGCGGGCCGAGCGGGCCCTCGCGCTGGCCAAGGGCAACGGCCGTGACCAGGTCGCCAGCCTCTTCGACGGCCCCTGAGGGCCTCAGGCCCGCACCACCGGCACATCGCTCAGGCGGGTGGTGGCCGCCCTCGACAGGCGCGAGCGGCGCATCGTCCAGCGGGGCCGCAGGCCGCAGGCGGCCCACTGCACCGTGCCGCTGCCGTAACGGCGGTTGAGGCCGTCGATGGCGGCCATCAGGGCCTCGCGCCGCCGCTGCTGCTCGGGGGGCAGCGGCACCAGCAGATGGTGCTGCAGCAGTTCCACCGGCTGCAGATCCTGCAGCAGCACCCCCGCCTTCTGCAGTGGCTTGTGGGGCCGGAACAGCCGCTCGGCCAGGGGCAGGGCGGCGGCGAGCAGCACGGCGGTGTCGTTGCTGGGCAGCGGCAGACGGGCGGTGGCGGCGTTGGCGTAGAAGCGGGTGCCGTTGAAGGGGCTGCTGCGCACGAACACGGTGACGCTGCCCGCCCGCTGCCCCTGGCGGCGCAGCTTCTCACCGGCCCGGCTGAGGTAGGTGGCGATCGCCTGCCGCAGGCCCTCGAGGCTGGTGACCGGCTCGCTGAAGCTGCGGCTGACGCAGGTTTCCTGCTTCGCCGGCGGCACCGCCACCAGGGGCAGGCAGCTGTGGCCGCGCAGCTCCTGCTGCAGACGCACCCCCACAACGCCGCAGCGATGCCGCAGTTCGCCGCTCGGCCTGTCGCGCAGGGCCCGGGCGTTGGCGATGCCCCGCAGCCGGCACCAGCGGGACAGCTGGCGGCCGATGCCCCAGACGTCCTCGATGGCGATGGTCTCGAGCCAGGGGTCCGGATCCCCCGCCTGGCCCAGATCGAACACACCGCCATGGGAGGGGTCGCGCTTGGCGATGCGGTTGGCGATCTTGGCCAGCACCTTGGTGGGGGCGATGCCCACCGCCACCGGCAGACCCAGCTGGCGGCGCACCTGGCGGCGCAGGTCCCGCCCCCAGGCGGTGAGGTCGCCGTCGCCGGGGGGGCGGTGCAGGCGGCCGAAGGCCTCGTCGATGGAATAGACCTCCAGCTCCTCCACCCAGGCCTCAAGGCTGGCCATCAGCCGCTGGCTCATGTCGGCGTAGAGGCCGTAGTTGGAACTGCGCACCACCACGCCGCGGCGTTCCAGGTCGTGGCGCACCTGGAACCAGGGGGTGCCCATGGGAATGCCCATGGCGCGGGCCTCGGCGCTGCGGGAGACGATGCAGCCGTCGTTGTTGGAGAGCACCACCAGGGGCTTGCCGATCACGGCGGGATCGAGGGCCGCCTCGCAGGAGGCGTAGAAGTTGTTGCCGTCGATCAGGACTGTGGCCTGGGCCATCGGCCTCCTGGCAGCGAACGGATCACGTGCAGGGCCACGCCCCAGAGGCGGTCGTCGTCGCTGCCGCCGAGGGCCAGGGGCGGGTAGGCGGGGTTGGCCGCCTCCAGCCACCAGTGCGGCCCCCGGCGGACCAGGCGCTTGAGGGTGAACCCCCCCTCCAGCAGGGCCACCACGATGCGGCCGGAGCGGGGAGCGACCCCCCGATCCACGACCAGCAGATCACCGTGGCGGATGCCGGCCCCGACCATCGAGTCGCCGCAGACGCGCAGCAGCAGGCTGCGGTCGGGGTGGAGGTTCAGCTGGGCGTTGAGGTCGACCCCGGGGCCGGGAGGGATGGCGGGGTGGTGGGGATCGGGGTGGTGATCGGGCACGGGCCCCGGGCGGCAGGCCTCACTCTAGTACGGATGTACTGGTCAGTCCCCGTCCTCGAGCAGCAGCTGTTGGAAGGCGGTGTAGAGCTCCCGCTCGGTGTCGTCGGCCGGGAGCCGCCGCTTCGCCCCGTTCCGGGGGGTCGGGGCGGGTCGCCGGGGGGCGGCCCCGGGGGAGGCGTTGGCGCCGGTGGGCTCCCTGCCCGGCTCGCCGCTTCGGGCAGCGGGCGCCCCGGGACGGGGGCCGCCGGGGGCGGGAGGCGTCTCCAGCTGCCGCAGGCGCTCCAGCAGATGGGGGGGCACGCTGCCGTCGGCGCTGACGTTCATCAGGGCGCGGAACAGCTTCTGGGGGTCCTGTTCGGTCTCCACCGGATGGCGACGCTCAAGCGCCGAGGACCCGGGGGCCGGGGCGCCGGCGGCCGGGGTGGGGGGCGGCGGGGCGGGCAGCGGGCGGGGCAGCTGGCGGCCGAGGGCCTCCAGCCGCTCACGGCTGCGGGCATCGAAGCTCATCGGGGCGGGCTCAGCTGCAGTTCAGTGTGTCGCGGGTGAGGCGGCCACTGACGGGGTTGGTGCCGCTGGCGGCGGCACAGAGGCTGGTGAGGGCATCACCGCGCAGGGGGACGTTGGTGAAGTCGGCGCCGTCGATGAGCACGCCGCGGAACTTGGTGTTGAAGGCGAAGGCGTCGTCGAGGCGGGCGTTGCGCAGGTCGGTGCCCTCGAACACGGCCGAATCCAGGGTGGCGTCCCGCAGGTCGCTGCCGCTCAGATCAGCGTCCTGGAGCTTGGCGCCGAACAGGCTGGCGCCGCGCAGGTCGGCCCCCGAGAGATCGGCGTCCCGCAGGTTGGTGAGGTTGAAGGTGACGCCGCGCAGGTCGGCGCCGTGGAAATCGGCACCGATCAGCACCTGCTTGGCGTAGTCCATCGCCGCCGCCACCGGCATGGGACGGGCCAGCAGCAGCAGTCCATCCAGCAGCAGGGCCAGCAGCAGGGCCAGCAGCAGGCCCGGGAACCGGGACGGGGAGAGGGGGCGCGTCATCGGCGATGAAGCGGAGAAGGCCAGCCTAGGCAAGGGCTCCACGCCGCTCCAAGGCCTGTGGAGGGGTGCCGAAGGGAAGGGGGCGACTAGCGTGATGCAGGACCGCATCGGCGGCCCGTTCGCTCTCCGCACCCATTGATGACCAGGGACTTCCAGCCCAGGGGCTTCCGGCGATCAGGGCCCGGCCGCTGGCCCCGCACCACGGCAGCGGGACAGCGATGCTGAGCAGCGTCGCCGGGGCAGGGGAGGCGGGGGCCGGGGCGATCGAGGGCCTGCTGGAGAGAATTGAGCGGCCGGCGGCCCTGGCGGATGGACAGGGGGTGATCCTGGCGGCGAACGGGGCCTTCTGCCGGCGTTCGGGGCTGGAGCCGGCGGCGCTGCGCCAGCGGTCCCTGCAGGAGCTCTGTGCCGCCGACGTGGCACCGCTGCTGGCGGGGAGCGTGGCAACCCTGCGCAGTGATCTGGTCGGTGGGCCGCAGGCCGAAGCGGCGATTCCCCTGTTCCTCACCCGCCTGCCCTCCGGTGTCGGGCCGGGGACGGTCTGGTGCCTGCTGGAGCTGCTTGACCAGCGGGTGAATCTGGCGGATCTGGATGGCCTGGTGGCCGACCGCTATGCGGACGGTGCCGTGCTGATGCATCTGCAGGTGCTGCAGCTCGACCTGGTGCGCGGCCGGCTGGGCATCGCCGCCTGCGAGGCGCTGATCGAGGAGATCGCCCACCGGCTGGAGGCGGCGCTTCCGGCCGGGGGATTCTTCTCCCGCCAGGGCGGTGACCGCCTGCTGGCCCTGGTGCCGGGAGCGATGGGCATCGACGCGGTGCGCGACATGGCCGGCGGGCTGCTGGCCAGTCTGGAGAGTCCCACCACGGTGCTGGAGCACGTCATCGAGCCGTCGCTGAACGTGGGCATCAGCCGCGCTCCCGATGACGGCAGCGAGTTTCCGCTGCTGCTGGATGCCGCCACCCGGGCACTGGAGGAAACCCACCGCCAGCCCTTCCCCAGCTGCTGCATCGCGGCGCCGGTGGAGCGGTCGGTCCAGCTGCAGGAGCTTCTGGCCCGCCCCCTCGCCCTGGCGATCGAGCAGGAGCAGCTGGAGCTGGCCTTTCAGCCGATCATCGAGCTGGAATCCGGCCGGGTGATCGCCGCCGAGGTGCTCTGCCGCTGGGATGACCCGGTGCTGGGCCGCCAGTCCCCCGCCGACTTCATCGACGTGGCCGAGGCCACGGCCCAGATCTCCTCCCTGGGGCGCTGGGTGATGGAGCGGGCGTTCGAGGCCCTGCACCGCTGGGACCTGGCCGGGCTGCAGCTCGGGCGGATCTGCGTGAACGTCTCGCCGCTGCAGGTGCAGGACCCGACCTGGAGCAGCGACCTGCTGATGGCCCTGGAACGCCACCAGCTGACGCCCGACCGCATCGTGCTGGAGCTCACCGAAGGCAGCATCCTGGAGATGTCCACCCATGTGGCCGACCAGCTGCGGGACCTGAGGCGGCAGGGGTTCGCGCTGGCCATGGATGATTTCGGCACCGGCTATTCCGGCCTGCAGCGGCTCACCGAGCTGCCCTTCAGCGAGGTGAAGATCGACCGGAGCCTCATCTCCGCGATCGACTACGACCAGCTGCAGCAGGCCATGCTCAGCGCGGTGATCCGGCTCAGTGACGCCACCGGGATCATGGTGGTGGTGGAGGGGGTGGAACGCTCCCGGCAGCGCCAGATGCTGCTCACCCTCGGCTGTCGCCACGGCCAGGGGTACCAGCTCTCGGCCCCGCTCTCCGAACAGGAGCTGGAGGCCCTGCTCCAGAGCCAGATCACACCGGAGGCCTGAGGGGATCCCCGGGATGGTCTGGAGCGTCCCCCTGCTGCAGTCCATCGACATCGGCGATGGGCGCTCCGTGGCGGGGCTCTCCAAGGCGATCCAGCTGTCGGTGGCGCCGGTGTTCCTGTTCACCGGTGTCACCGGGCTGCTGAGCCTGTTCAGCTCCCGGCTGGCCCGGATCATCGACCGCACCCGTGTGCTTCAGGAGGCCCTGGCGAAGTGCCGGGCGAAGCCGGATCCCGATCCGGAGGAAGGGGATCGGCTGGAGCTGGTGCTGGCGGTGCAGCGCCGCCGCACCTTCCTGATCAACCGGGCGATCCTGGCGGTCACCGTCACCGCCCTGCTGGTGGCCGCGGTGGTGGCGGTGCTGTTCATCAGCGCGGTGGCGGCCCTGGATGTCACGGCCATCGTGGTGCCCCTGTTCGTGGCGGCCATGGGAGCCATGATCGTGGGCCTGCTGCTGTTCCTGCTGGAGGTGCAGCTGGCCATCAGCCAGAACCCGCGCCGGTACTACTGAGCCTGGCGCGGAGCTGGCACCTGGTGGGTCGTGAATGGTTAGATCCGATACAGTTTGGCCATGGCTCTGGCCTTCCTCGTCCCCCTGATCCAGTCCCAGAGGCGCAAGGGGCGGGCCTATCAGCCCAGCTTCCGGCCCACCGAGGTGCTCCTCTCCTGGACCGGTGCCCTGGTCGCCATCACCCTGCTGGGCCTGATCAGCGCCGCCAGCCGCTACCCGCTCGTCGCCGCCCCGCTGGGGGCCTCCAGCGTGCTGCTGTTCGGGCATCCCGAGAGCCCCCTGGCCCAGCCCCGCAATCTGCTGCTGGGCAACGGGCTGGCCGCCCTCGCGAGTGTGGTCTGCGTCGCCTGGCTGGGGACGGCCCCCTGGGTGATGGGGCTGGCGGTGGCGCTGGCGATCGCCGCCGGACAGCTGCTGCGCTGCCTCCATCCCCCCGCCGGCGCCGTCGCCCTGCTCGGGGTGCTGCTCCACGCCGGGCCGTCGTACGTCGTCGCGCCGGTCCTGGCCGGTTCCCTGGTGCTGCTGCTGGTGGCGCTGGGCTTCGGCTGGCTGATTCCCGGCCGTCGCTACCCGCATCACTGGTTCTGAGGCCCTGATCGCCGCCACCCGCCGCTGGTGGCGGCCAGCGGGAACCCTTGGGGCAGAGGATCCCCTGCCCATGGCCCCCGGCCCCGCCCGCTGCCGCAGCGCCGCCCAGCGAGACGGCGCCTGGGCGGAACAACGGGTGCTGCGGCTGCTGCGGCGGCGCGGCTGGGAGCTGCTGGAGCGCAACTGGCGCTGCCGTTGGGGGGAACTGGACCTCATCGTCCGGAAGCCGGGGCGCCTGCTGCTGGTGGAGGTGAAGGGGCGTCGCGCCGGCAGCCTGGATGGCAGCGGAACGGCGGCCCTGCGCTGGCAGAAGCGCCGGCGGCTGGCACGGGCCTGGGACTGCTGGCTGGCGGCCCACCCCCGCTGGGAGCGGACGCCGGTGGAGCAGGTGGCGGCCCTGGTGCCGTTGCCGCCGGCCCGGGCTCCGGTGCGATGGGTCCGGCTGGGGGACTGAAGCGAGCCTCCGAAGGTCCGCCGCTCCGGCGGGGGAGAAGGGGCCTCAGGGCTGGGCGGGGGCCGGGGCGGGGGCCGGGGCGGCCGTGGCCGGCGTGGCGGCCGGGGTCGGGGCTGGCGTCATCGTGTAGTACACGGTGCAGCGGTAGCGGGTGTTGTCCAGACCCACCTCCAGGTCCTCGCAGACGGTGCGGGTGACCGTGGCGCCCTTGGGCACCTGGCTCCTGGCCTGCTGTCGGGTCGCCTGACGGTCGAAGATCGATTCGGCGGTGACGCTGCCGGCCCGGGCGGGTCCCGCCGGCAGGGCCACAACGGCGGCCAGGGCACCGGCCACCAGCGCACCGGCCAGCAGGGGCCCCGCCAGCAGGGGGCCGCTGCGCCTGGCGTCGCTGCGTCGCAATGTCTGGGCCATGGGGGGAGAAGCAAACGCTGCTCCTGCTCTAGCCAGGCCGGACGGCGCTGCAATCTGGGGAGACCTGCCGGCGCCTCCATGACCTTCAACGGCCACCGGGCCCGTAAGCGCTTCGGGCAGCACTGGCTCACCGATGGCCAGGTCCTCGATCGCATCGTGGCCGCCGCCGAGCTGCGGAGCGACGACCACGTGCTGGAGGTCGGCCCGGGCCGGGGCGCCCTGACCGAACGGCTGCTGGCGTCGCCGGCGGCCTCGCTGCTGGCGGTGGAACTGGACCGGGACCTGGTGACGGGCCTGCGGCAGCGGTTCGCTGGCGACGGGCGCTTCACCCTGATCGAGGGGGACGTGCTGGAGATGGCGCTGCCCTTCCCCGACCGTCCCGCGCCGACCAAGGTGGTCGCCAACATCCCGTACAACATCACCGGACCGCTGCTGGAGCTGCTGGTGGGGCGCCTGGGCCGGCCCGCACCCTGTCGCTTCGAGCGCCTGGTGCTGCTGGTGCAGCAGGAGGTGGGCCAGCGGATCCGGGCCCGGCCGGGCAGCAGCGCCTTTTCGGCCCTCAGCGTGCGTCTGCAGCTGCTGGCCCGTTGCCGCAGCGTCTGCCCGGTGCCGGCCCGCTGCTTCTCCCCGCCGCCGAAGGTCACCTCGGAGGTGATCGTGATCGAACCCGTCCCGCCGCAGTCCCTGCCGCCGCGGGACCTGGCCCTGGCGGTGGAGCGGCTGCTGACGCGCTGCTTCGCCGGACGGCGCAAGATGCTGCGCACCACCCTGGCGGGCCTGCTGCCGGCGCCCCAGCTGCTGGAGGTGGCCGCCACCGCCGGTGTGGATCTGCAGCAGCGGCCCCAGGAGCTGGGGCCCGAGCGCTGGCTGGCCCTCGCCACCGGCTTGAATCGGGCATCGAGCGCCGATCCCGGCGGAGCGTGATCCCGATGGCAGATGTGACGGTGCGGGCCCCCGCCAAGATCAACCTGCACCTGGAGGTGCTGGGTCTGCGGCCGGACGGCTACCACGAGCTGGCGATGGTGATGCAGAGCATCGACCTTGCCGACACCCTGGTGCTGCGCACCACCGCCGACGCCATGATCCGGCTGCGCAGCGACAACGCCGACCTGCCCAGCGACGGCACCAACCTGATCGTCAGGGCGGCCGAGCTGCTGCGCTCCCGGGTCGGCCTGCCGGAACTGGGGGTGGACATCACGCTGCACAAGCGCATCCCCATCGGCGCCGGCCTGGCGGGGGGCTCGAGCGATGGGGCCGCCGCCCTGGTGGGCCTTGACGCCCTCTGGGGCCTGGCCCTGGGCAGCGAGCGGCTGCACGGGCTGGCGGCCGAACTGGGATCGGACATGCCCTTCTGCCTGGAGGGCGGCACCCAGCTCTGCTTCGGCCGCGGGGAGCGGCTCGAGCCCGTGACGGCGCACGGGGCGCCCGGCCAGGCGGTGCTGCTGATCAAGCATCCAGAGGCCAGTGTCTCCACCCCCTGGGCCTACGGCCGCTGCCGGGACCTGCGCAGTGACTTCTATCTCGACGCCGAAGCCGACTTCGAGCAGCGGCGCCAGGCTCTGCGTCAGGGCCCCCTGGTGACGGCCCTGGCCGGCCGGGGCCCGCTGCCCCACCTGCGCAACGATCTGCAGGCGGTGGTGGAGCCGGAGGTGGCGAGCATCCGCGCCGGCCTCGACCTGCTGCGCCGCGGCCCGGGGGCCCTGGCCGTCGCCATGAGCGGCTCGGGGCCGAGCCTCTTCGCGCTCCATCCGGATCTGGCCACGGCTGAGGCGGCCCGGGAGTCCCTGGCGGAGCCGCTGGAGGCCCTGGGCTTCGACGCCTGGTGCTGCCGCTGCGGCGGATCCGGTGTCAGCCTGGTGACGGATGGATCCGCGCCATGACCGACGAACGACCCGCCCCGCCGCCGCGCAAGGGACCCCTCAGTTTCCTCTCCGGTGCCCTCACCAGCGGACTGCTGGCCTGGCTGAGCCTGGGCGTGAGCCAGCGGGTGGTGGGCTGGTACGTGACCCATCCCCCCCACTTCGACTCGGCCTTCGCCCAGAGCATCGCCACCGCCATGAAGACCCTGATGGTGGGGATGTGCTTCTTGGCCACCTTCACCTTCGCCTTCATCGGCCTGGGGCTGTTCCTGGTGTTCATCCGCAGCCTTTGGCCGGCCGAGGCCGAATCCCCTTCCTAAGCTGCCCACCCTGCCATCCCTCCCGCCGATGACACCCCACGACCTGGGTCTGCTGGTGGTCCTGCTGTTGCCGGGCATGCTCCTGTCGGTCCTGCTGCTCAGCACCTTCGCCGCCGGCGGCTGAGATAGGTTGGCCGCGCACAGGCCCCTGCTCCGTGGCTGAAATTCTTCTGTTCAACGCCCTGCGCGAAGCCATCGACGAGGAGATGGCCCGCGACCCCCATGTCTGTGTCATGGGAGAGGACGTGGGCCATTACGGCGGCTCCTACAAGGTCACCAAGGACCTGTTCGAGAAGTACGGCGAACTGCGGGTGCTGGACACCCCCATCGCCGAGAACAGCTTCACCGGCATGGCCGTCGGTGCCGCCATGACCGGCCTGCGGCCGATCGTGGAGGGCATGAACATGGGCTTTCTGCTGCTCGCCTTCAACCAGATCTCCAACAACATGGGGATGCTGCGTTACACCAGCGGCGGCAACTACACGATCCCGGCGGTGGTGCGCGGACCCGGTGGCGTCGGCCGCCAGCTCGGCGCCGAGCACAGCCAGCGCCTCGAGGCCTACTTCCATGCCGTGCCCGGCATCAAGATCGTGGCGGTGAGCACCCCCACCAATGCCAAGGGCCTGATGAAGGCCGCCATCCGCGACAACAATCCGGTGCTCTTCTTCGAGCACGTTCTTCTCTACAACCTCAGCGAGGAGATCCCCGAGGGCGACTACATCTGTGCCCTCGACCAGGCCGAGGTCGTCCGTGAAGGCAAGGACGTCACGATGCTCACCTATTCGCGCATGCGCCACCACTGCCTCAAGGCGGTGGAGCAGCTGGAGGCCGAGGGTGTGGATGTGGAACTGATCGACCTGATCAGCCTCAAGCCCTTCGACATGGAGACCATCGCCCGCTCGATCCGCAAGACCCATCGGGTGGTGGTGGTGGAGGAATGCATGAAGACCGGCGGCATCGGCGCCGAACTGATCGCCCTGATCACCGAGCACTGCTTCGACGACCTGGACGCCCGGCCGGTGCGCCTCTCCTCCCAGGACATCCCCACCCCGTACAACGGCAACCTGGAGAACCTCACCATCATTCAGCCCCACCAGATCGTTGCCGCGGCGCACGATCTGAAGGCGGGTCGACGCTGAGATGGGACGCCAACAGGGCTGGTTCGCCCTCATCCTGGCCCTCACCATCGCCTCCGGGGCCCTGCTGGCCAACTACGGCCTGCAGCTCGGTCTCGATCTCCGCGGCGGCAGCCAGCTCACCCTCCAGGTGATGCCGGCCGGCGCCATCACCCGGGTGGATGCCGAGCAGCTGGAGGCCGTCAAGGACGTGCTGGAGCGCCGCATCAACGGCCTGGGCGTGGCCGAATCCACCCTCCAGGCGGTGGGCAGCGACCAGCTGGTGCTGCAGCTGCCGGGTGAACAGGATCCCAGCCAGGCGGCCCGGGTGCTGGGCAGCACGGCCCTGCTGGAGTTCCGGGCCCAGAAGCCCGGCACCGAGCAGGAGATGCAAGGCCTGCTGGGCCTCAAGCGCCAGGCCGAGTCGGTGCTGCGCTCCAAGCGGCCCCCCTCCGCCCTCGATGACCCCGCGGCAACGCCGCCGCCGGCGCCGGTCTCCCTGTCGGCGGAGGACCTGGCCAAGGCGCTCACCTCCCTCGGGATTCAGGTTCCCCCCGGCACCAGCGAGGTCGACCAGCTGGAGCTGCTGCTGCGGGAAACCAATCGCCGCATCCTCTCCCTCTACGGCCCTCCCCTGATCACCGGCAAGGACCTCACCAGCGCCGGCCGCCAGCAGCAGGCCACCGGCACCGGCTGGGAGGTGACCCTGGGCTTCAACCGGGAAGGGGGTGAGAAGTTCGCCGCCCTCACCCAGTCGATCGCCGGCACCAACCGGGTGCTCGGCATCGTCCTCGATGGCCGCTCGATCAGCGAGGCCAGCGTCGGCGAGCAGTTCAAGGTGGCCGGCATCACCGGTGGATCCGCCTCGATCACCGGCAACTTCAGCGCCGAGGAGGCCCGCGACCTGGAGGTCCAGCTGCGGGGGGGCTCCCTGCCCCTGCCGGTGAAGATCGTCGAGGTGCGCACCGTCGGCCCGTCCCTGGGCGCCGAGAACATCCGCTCCAGCCTCGTGGCCGGCCTCTCGGGCCTGGCCCTGGTGGCGGTGTTCATGGCCGTGGTCTACCGCCTGCCCGGGATGGTGGCGGTGCTGGCCCTGAGCCTCTACGCCCTGTTCAACCTGGCTATCTACGCCCTGATTCCCGTCACCCTCACCCTGCCGGGGATCGCCGGCTTCATCCTGTCCATGGGGATGGCGGTGGATGCCAACGTGCTGATCTTCGAGCGCATCAAGGAGGAACTGCGGGCCGGCAACACCCTGATCCGCTCCATCGACACGGGCTTCTCCCTGGCCCTGTCCTCGATCATCGACGGCCACGTCACCGGCCTGATCAGCTGCGCCGCCCTGTTCTTCCTCGGCACCGGCCTGGTGAAGGGCTTCGCCGTCACCCTGGCGATCGGCCTGCTGCTCAGCCTGTTCACCGCCCTCACCTGCACCCGCACCCTGCTGCGGCTGCTGATGAGCTACCCGGCCCTGCGGCGCCCCACCTACTTCCTCCCCGCCCGCCAGCTGCCGCCCGTCCGGGCCGGCGCGGCCCCGGCGGGCGTGGCCTGAATGTCTCCCATGACCTCCGTCCCCTCCCCCCGCTTCCGCATCAACCGCCACCGGCGGCTGGCCTGGCTGGGCTCGGGGCTGGCCTGCGGCCTGAGCCTGCTGGGGCTGGCCCTCTGCTGGCTGAACCCGGCCATCGGGGCCCCCCTGCGACCCGGCCTCGACTTCACCGGCGGCACCCAGGTGCAGGTGGAGCGGGACTGCTCCCCCTGCAAGGCCGTGACCCCCGCCGAGGTGCGCCAGGGCCTCAGCCGCCTCACCCTGCCCGCCCCGGAAGGGGAGCGTCCCCCCAGCCTGGGCAGCGCCTCGGTGCAGGTGCTGGATGGCGGCCGGTCCCTGCTGCTGCGCCTGCCGGCCCTCGACGCCGACCAGAGCACGGCCCTGGTCGGCGACCTGGCCGCCCGGTTCGGGCCGCTGCGCTCCAGCGGCACCTCGGTCAACACGATCGGTCCCACTCTGGGCTCGCGGCTGCTGCGCGGCAGCCTCATCTCCCTGCTGGTGAGCTTCGTGGCGATCTCCGCCTACATCACCTTCAGCTACAGCGGCATCTTCGCCGGGCTGGCCCTGCTGTGCCTGGCCCACGACGTGCTGATCACCTGCGGACTGTTCGCCTGGCTGGGACTGCTCCAGGGCATCGAGGTCGATTCCCTGTTCGCCGTCTCCCTGATCACGATCGCCGGCTATTCGGTCAATGACACGGTGGTGGTGTACGACCGGATCCGTGAGCAGCGCCGCACCCTCGGTGAGCTTCCCCTGGTGGATCAGGTGGATGTGGCCGTGGATGCCACCCTCACCCGCTCGCTCTACACCTCCTTCACCACGCTGCTGCCGCTGGTGGCCCTGATCTTCTTCGGCGGCAGCACCCTGTTCTGGTTCGCCGTGGCGCTCACGGTGGGCATCGCCGTCGGCAGCTGGTCGAGCATCGGCCTGGCCCCCACCCTGTTGCCGGTGTTCTCGAAGCGATGAGGGGCCCCGAGCGCATCGAGGCGACCCGGCGTGGCTGGCCCCTGCTGCCCGTGGTGCTGCTGGTGCTGGCCTTGGTCGACCTGCGGGTGGAGCTGATCCTGCTCTGGGACCACCTCACCCTCACCTCCCTCACCGCCGCCGTCCGCTCCCACCTGCTGGCCGTCACGGTGCTGGTGGCCCAGCCCTCCCTCTGGCACCACTACCGCCGCGCCCGCGGCTGAAGCGATCAGGCCCCAGGGCTGATCCGGGCGTTCAGGCCCGGTCCCAGCGGTCCATCACATCCCGGACCAGCACCTCTTCGCAGACCACCTGCAGGACCACCACCAGGGGCAGGGCCAGCAGCAGGCCGGGCAACCCCAGCAGGGCCCCCAGGCTCAGCTGGGCCATCAGCGCCACCGTGGGCAGCAGGTTGACGGTGCGGCTCAGGAGCAGCGGGGTGAGCAGGAAGGCCTCGCCGTTCTGGAGCAGCAGCCGCAGCACCAGCACCTGGACCACCTTGGCCGGCGAGATCAGCAGGGCCACAGCCAGGGGCAGCAGGGTGGCGGCCGTGGGCCCGATGGTGGGCACGAAGGTGAGCAGGCCACAGACCAGGCCGCTCAGCAGGGCCAGGGGCACCTGCAGCAGGGCCAGGCCGGCCCAGGTGGTGACGAACACCACCGTGCCTGAGATGGTCATGCCGGCCAGCCAGCCCCCGAGGGCCTCACGGCATTCCCCCAGCAGTTCCTGCATGCGCGGCCGGTAGAACCGGGGTGTGGCGGCGACCAGCAGGCGCTGGTGGCTGGCGGGATCGAGGGCCATCAGGATCGCCAGCAGCAGCATCAGCAGCAGCTGGATCGTGCTGTTGGCGGCGCCGCCGGCCACACCGAGCAGCTGGCCGCCCAGGGGCTGCAGCCGGTCCCAGAGGGTTCCTTCGGCCAGCTGCCGCTCCAGGTCCCGCAGCAGGGGGGTGCTGGGCACCACCTTGCCGAGCCGCTGGATCAGTTCGGGCACCAGCTGGCTGAACTGGCGGACCTGGTCGATCAGTTCCGGCAGCAGCAGATTGGCGAGCAGCCAGCCGATCGTCAGCAGGACCAGCAGCACCAGCGACAGGGAGGCTCCCCGGTTCAGGGGGGTGAGCCGGCGCAGCAGGCTGGTGGGCACATCGAGGGCCACCGCCAGTACCACGGCTCCGAAGAGGATCAGCAGCACCCAGCGCAGTTCCCACAGCAGCAGCAGCAGCGCCACCAGGGCCAGGGCCCCGAGCAGGGTGCGTGCCTTCATGTCCGCCGCCGTTCCCGCTTCCAGGGATCGAGGATGTCATGGATCAGCACATCCCGCAGCAGCACCTGGAGACAGACCGCCAGCGGCAGGGCCAGCAGCAGGCCGAGGGGACCGAACAGCAGGGTGAACAGCAGCTGGGCGGTGAGGGTGAGCCCGGGCAGCAGCTGCAGCTGGTGGTGCATCACCGAGGGGGTGATGACGTAGCTCTCGAGGTTCTGGATCAGGACGTACACCAGCAGCACGGCCACGGCCTTCCAGGGGGCATCCAGCAGGGCCACCGACATCGGGAAGATGGTGCTGAGCGTGGGCCCCACATTGGGGATGATGTTCAGCAGGCCGGCCAGCAGGGCGTTGGCCGCCACCAGCTTCACGCCCAGCAGGGACAGGCCGATCGCCGCCAGCAGGCCCACGCAGAGGGAGCTGATCAGCACCCCCACCATCCAGCTGCTCAGGGCGGTGCCGCAGGCCACCAGCACCTGGCGCAGGCGCCTCCGGTAGAAGGAGGGGGCCAGCAGCAGCATCGCTTCCCGGTAGGCGGTGGGCTGGGCGGCCACCATCAGGGAAACGGCCACCACGAACAGGGTCTGGAGCAGACCGGCGCCGAGGTTGCCGGCCACCCCCACCAGGCCGATGGCACCGCCGCCGAGCCGGCCAAGCAGATCGGGAGGCAGGGAGGTGGGAACCGACAGGGTCGATTTGATCCAGTCCAGACTGCCGTCCCGACGGCCGTAGAGCATCTGGGAGGCGCCCTCGAGGGCCTGGCGCAGCAGCTTCAGCAGCTCGTCCCAGGCCCGAGGCACCTGCAGCACCAGCTGCCGGAACTCGCTGATGAAGGGTGGGATCACCACCGTGGCGACGATCAGCACCACCAGGCTCACCAGCACCAGGGCCAGCAGCAGGGCGAGGGGCCGGGCGACGCCGATCCGCTCCCGGATGGCGCCCACCAGGGTGCAGAGGGCCATGGCGAGCACCACGGCGGCGAACAGCAGGATCAGGGCGTCACGCAGGCTCCACAGCAGCACCAGCGCCGCCAGCAGGGCGATCAGGCCCAGCCACTGGCCGAATTTCAAACCTCCTCCTGAGCCTCCTCGGCCGGCTCGTCGCCCTGGCCGGCGAAGCCCAGGCCATGGCCGTCGGCGTAACGCTGGGCGAAGCGCATGAAGCGCTCGAAGTCGGCGGTGCTCTTCCAGGTGTAGGTGGCTTCCAGGGCGCTGGCCTTGCCATTGACGAAGCGGGCCTTCACCTCCCGGGTCACCATCTCGCCCTCCTCATCCAGCATGAACATGCCGGTGATGTCCCCCACCGACTGGGGCGCCAGGGCTTCGGGCTCCTCGAACACGAAGGTGGCCTGACCGGTGCGGCCATCCCGTGAGCGGGTCAGGCGGATGTCGGGCACGACCGTCTCGTCCACCCCGCGGAAGAACTGAATGGCGGCGGCCATGGCACTCGCTCAAAAGATGACTTTAGGCAGAGCCCGTCCCCGCTCCCATGGCGGCGCAGACCCCAGGCCTGGGCCCATCGCTCCTGACATAGTGGGACCCACCCTGCTGCCTCTCCGGCCGGTCGTCTCCCCCATGCTCTCCGGTCCTCCGGTTTCCAGCACCGTCGATGCCGATCAGCTGCTGGAGCGCTTCCTTTCGGGCTCGGCCCGTCAGCGCCGCAGCCTGCTGTCCAGCCTCGGTCAGGCCGGCGACGCCCTGCTGGATCGGATCCCGGACCGGCTGGACCGCCTTGACGCCACCGGAGACGACTGGGCCGCCGGCCACCTGATCCAGCTGCTGCTGGCCTCCGGTGACACCGTTCGCCAGGAGGCCCTGCTGGCCCGCCATCCGCAGGGCTGGCTCGCCGTCACCAGCGTCGCCGGGCTCGACTACGGGCCGCTGCAGCACCATCTGATGCGGCAGGCGTTCGAGGAGGCCGACCGGCTCACCAGTGACCACCTGCGGCAGCTGGCCGGCGAGGGGGCCGTGCGCCGCGGCTACGTCTATTACAGCGAGGTGGCGAGCATGCCCGCCATCGATCTCACCAGCCTCGACCGCCTCTGGACCTGCTACTCCCAGGGGCGCTTCGGCTTCTCCACCCAGGCCCGGCTGCTGCAGGCCTGCCAGGGGCAGTGGGAACGCCTCTGGCCCCGCCTGGGCTGGAAGACCGACGGCACCTGGACCCGCTACCCGGGGTCCTTCCAGTGGACGATTGACGCCCCCGAGGGCCACATGCCCCTGATCAACCAGCTGCGGGGGGTGCGCCTCATGGACGCCCTTCTGCAACATCCCGCCATCCAGGCGCGCCTGGAGGAGGCAGCGGCGGGGCGCCCGCGTTAGGTTCCAGTCAGGCGAATGGGACCACCTGCTTCATGCAGCTCCGCTGGGCCGACTACATCACCCCCTCCACCCTGCAGCTGGGCCCGCTGGTGGAGCTGCTCCTTGAACCCATCGGCTGCGCCCTGCGCCAGGCGGAGCTGCAGCTCGGTCTCCAGGAGGCCCTGGTCAACGCGGTGCGCCACGGCAACGGCTGCGATCCGGGCAAGTGCCTGAGGATCCGTCGGATCGTCACGCCGCGCTGGGTGGTGTGGCAGGTGCAGGACGAGGGGCCCGGCCTGCCCGTCCATGCCCGCCAGGCCTGTCTGCCCTGCCAGGAGGATGCCCCCTCCGGCCGGGGCCTGTTCCTCATTCACCACTGCTTCGACGACGTGCGCTGGAGCGGTCGCGGCAACCGGCTGCAGCTGGCGGCCCGGCGGGCCGCGGTCAGCGCCCGTGGGCAGGACAGCCCGGATCGCTGATCTCGGCCCGGAGCCAGGCCTGGGCGTTCTCCAGCAGGGCGATGGCGCGCAGGCGGCCATCGCTGGGCGCGGTGGCGCCGGGGTCATCGGCGGCGAGCAGCTGCACCAGCGCCGCCGCCAGCTGTTCGGCGGCCCGCCGGGGGCGCTGACGCTTCAGGGCGTGCCACTCCCGATCGCCGATGCTGAGCTGGCGGTGCAGGCGCTCGGCCAGGGGCAGGGCCTCGGCGGGCCAGGAGCGGCTCGCCGGGAGGGCGGCGCCCGCCATGGAGGGCGATCCGGCTGGAGCGGCGGGGGCTTCCACTGGACGATCGGACCGAAGTGGATCCATCCTGTCGCTCCAGGCCTCGCCCTGTCGATCGCTCCGCCATGAGACGTCCCCAGCGCCCCCGCCGCCCCCCGTCCCCGGGAGTGCTGCATCATCTGGCGGCGGTGCTGAGCCTGGCCGGTCGCTCCGGGGCGGTGGCCGCCAGCGGCGTCAGCCTGCGCCGCAGGCGCCAGCGGCTGGAGCTGGCCCAGCGGCTGCTGGACCCGCTCCCGGAGGCCCTGCTGCCCCGCGGGCGGCACGGTGATCGCTTCTGGACGGCCCTGCGCTGGGGCGGGCTCGGGATGCTGCTGGCCTGGCTGCTGCGGCCCTGACTCAGGCGCTGGCCTCCGCGACGAACTCGAGCGGATGGGGGCGGTGCTTGAGGGCCTCCATGTCCGAGCGTTTCAGGGCGATCCAGTCATCGAGCAGCTCCCGGCTGAAGACATCGCCGGCCAGCAGGTAGTCCTGGTCGGCGGCCAGGGCCGCCAGGGCGGCGCCCAGATCGGCGGGAAGGCGCTGCCCATCGGCCGGATCCGGAGGCGCCATCGTCGGGGCGGGCTCCCGATCGGCGGGGGGGCCGGGATCGATCTGGTGGCGCACCCCGTCGAGGCCGGCCAGCAGCATGGCGCTGAAGGCCAGGTAGGGATTGGCCAGCCCGTCGGCCTGGCGCAGCACCAGCCGCCGCCGGCCGGGGTCCCCGTCCGGCTCGGGAACCGCCACCGTGGTGGCCGGGTCGTTGCGGGCGTAGGCCAGGCGGGCCGGCGCCTGGGGGCCGCTCCCCAGGCGCCGGTAGCTGTTGGTGCCCGGGTTGGTGAAGGCGGCCAGGGAGGGACCATGGCGCAGCAGCCCCCCCAGGTACCAGCGGGCGGTCTGGGACAGGTCGCCGTAGGTGCCCTTACCGGCGAACAGGGGATGGCCGGCCCTCCACAGGCTCTGGTGCACCGCCAGGCCGGCGCAGGCGGGCTCCAGGGTGGGCCTGGGCAGGAAGGTGGCGCTCCAGCCGTGACGGCGGGCCACGTTCCGCACCACGTAGCGGCTCACCATCAGGGCGTCGGCGGTCCGCAGCGGATCGCCGCTCGCCAGCGTCAGGCTCTGCAGGGGGCCGCCCGCCGGCTGGTGCGGCAGGCGGGCCCGGATCCCCAGGGCCGCCAGGGTGTGTCCCAGCTCGTTGTGGAGCACCTGGGGAATGGCGCTGCCGGGGGCGACCCGGTAACCGCAGCCGAGATCGTCGGCCTGGGACGTGAGCTCCTGGAACAGGAAGTAGCCGGCTTCGGCGCCGAAGCGGGCGGCGTCGGCCAGTCCGCTGCCCGCCAGCAGGGCCTGGGCGTGGGCCGCCACGGTGCGCGGGCAATGGCGCAGACGCCCGGCGCTGTCGGGTGGCCCCTCGACGGCGGCGATCAGGCTCAGGCTCCGGGGGGAAAGAAAGGGGTCGATCCAGGCGCTGGCCGGGTCGGGGTGGAGCACCAGGCCGTCGAGGGCCAGGCCGTGGTGGAAGGCCCCCTCTCCAAAGCGATGGGCCTCCAGCCCGATCGACCGCCAGCGCCCCGCCAGGTCCGTCACCTTGAGGTCGATGCGCTCGATGCCGTCGTCCCCGAGGCGGCGCAGGACGTCCTGGGCGGAGGTGGCCATGGCGGGGGCGGGGGGGAAGGCTGCCGCCACGATGGTGCCCCCCCGATCGGCCGGTGGCCGCGTAACCGTTTCTGTCAGATTCCCCAGAACCAGCCGCAGCACAGGAATCTGGCGGATTGCGAGTGCTACCTTCCGCTTCAGGTGCGTCGATCCGTTTCGTCCATGCGAGATGCCATCACCGGTCTGATCGGTCGCTACGACCAGCTGGGCCGCTACTTCGATCGCTCCGCGATCGATCGGATCGATTCCTATTTCGGTCAGGCGGAGTTGCGGCTGGCTGCGGTCGAGCTGATCAACCGGGAAGCCGCCACCATCGTGCGGGAGGCGGCCCAGCGCCTCTGGCTGGAGGACCCTGAACTGCTGCTCCCCGGCGGCAACGCCTACACCACCCGGCGGCTGGCGGCCTGCCTGCGCGACATGGATTACTTCCTGCGCTACGCCAGCTACGCCCTGGTCGCCGATGACTTCACCATCCTCGACGAGCGGGTGCTCAACGGTCTCGACGACACCTACAAGAGCCTGGGGGTGCCCACCGGTCCCACCGTCCGCAGCATCGCCCTCCTCGGTGAGGTGATCGCCGAGATGCTGGCCGATGCCGGCATGGCCGACACCGGCCTGGTGCGGGCTCCCTTCGAGCACCTCTGCCGCGGCCTCTCCTCCAGCAATGTCCGGGCCCGCTGAGGCGACCGTTTCCTAATCTCCCTTCACCTCTGCCGCCCCGCCAGGTCTTGCCTCCTCTCCCAGTGCCTCCATCCGTCAGCAGCGCCCACCGCCTCACCCTGGACCCCATCGCCACCCCCGAGCGTCTGCTGCTCGGTCCGGGTCCCTCCAACGCCCACCCCACGGTGCTGCAGGCCCTTGCCCGGATGCCGATCGGCCACCTGGATCCCCTCTACATCGATCTGATGGGTGAGGTGCAGGAACTGCTCCGCTACGCCTGGCAGACCGACAACCGGCTCACCATCCCGATGAGCGGCACCGGCAGCGCCGCCATGGAGGCGACCCTGGCCAACACCATCGAACCCGGCGACAAGGTGCTGGTGGCGGTGATGGGCTACTTCGGTCAGCGCCTGGTCGACATGGCCGGTCGCTACCGGGCCGAGGTGGCCACCATCGAACGGCCCTGGGGCGAGGCCTTCGACCTGGCCGAGATCGAGGCGGCCCTGATCGCCCACAAGCCCGCCATCCTGGCCATGGTCCACGCCGAGACCTCCACCGGGGTCTGCCAGCCGATGGAGGGCATCGGCGAGCTCTGCCGCCGGCACGACTGCCTGCTGCTGCTGGATACGGTCACCTCCCTCGGGGCGGTGCCGCTGCACATCGACGCCTGGCAGGTGGATCTCGCCTACAGCTGCAGCCAGAAGGGCCTCAGCTGCCCCCCCGGACTGGGCCCCTTCACCATGGGCCCCCGGGCCGAGGCGAAGCTGGCCGCCCGCACCGGCAAGGTGCCGAACTGGTACCTGGATGTCTCCCTGCTGAACAAGTACTGGGGCAGCGACCGGGTGTACCACCACACGGCGCCGGTGAACATGAACTTCGGCATGCGGGAAGCCCTGCGGCTGCTGGCCGAGGAGGGGCTGGAGGCCGCCTGGGCCCGCCACCGCCGCAACGCCGAGCGTCTCTGGGCCGGCCTGGAACGGCTGGGCCTGGAACTGCACGTCAGCGAACCCCTGCGGCTGGCCACCCTCACCACGGTCCGGATTCCGGAAGGGGTCGACGGCAAGGCCTTCAGCCGCCACCTTCTCGATCGCTTCGGCATTGAAGTGGGCGGCGGGCTGGGGGACCTGGCCGGCAAGGTGTGGCGCATCGGCCTGATGGGCTACAACAGCACCCCGGAAAATGTCGACCGGCTGCTGGCCATCTTCGAGAGCGAGCTGCCCGCCTTCCGCCCGTCGCCGGCGGCGGTCGCGGCCGGTGTCGCCTGAGTCAGGCAGGCCCCTCTCCCCCGGTCCGTAACGCCTGCCTGGCCCGGCGCCGCTGCCGGAACCAGGTCTCCAGCTGCTCCCCGGCCCGCTCCCCCAGCACGCCCCCCCGCACCACCATGTGGTGGTGGGCGCTGGGGTGGCGCGACAGATCCAGGCTGCCGCCGAGGCCGCCCCGCTTCGGATCGGCCGCCCCGTAGATCACCGTGCCCACCCGCGCCTGGATCAGGGCGCCGGCGCACATCGGGCAGGGCTCGAGGGTCACCAGCAGGGTGCAGCCATTGAAGCGCCAGTCGCCCCGGGTGGCCGCTGCCCGGCGCAGGGCCAGCAGTTCGGCGTGCCCGAGGGGGTCCGCCCGCCGGTGGCGCCGGTTGCTGCCCCAGCCCACACAGCGGCCGGCCTCATCCAGCAAGGCCGCCGCCACCGGGATCTCCCCCCCCGCCCCGACCACGTCGGCGAGGCGCAGCAGCCGCTCCATCCACAGCAGGCTGGCGGCGTCATTCAGCATGGACGCGTCATGCAGGATGAAGTCCTTCTAGCCATGCCTCCGGAGGGGCAAGCGGCAGAATGCCGAAGCCCCCACCGTCGCCGTTGGCCAGCGTCCCCCCCGCCCCGCGGCCAGCGCCGCCCCCCAGGGAGTGCGGCTCCTTCGTGGATCCGTTCCAGGTGGATCCGGCCCTGGAGGCTTTTCTGCAGCAGGCGTCCGGCCTGCTGTGCCGCTGGCTGGGTCAGGCCGGCCACGGCACACCCCTGCCCGGGCTGAGCGTGCTGCCGGTGGTGGAGCCGGAGGCCGAGGGCCTGGGCAGCGACCGGCTGCTGGCCGATCTGCAGCTTGTGATGGAGGGGGCCTACAACCCCAACCATCCCGGCGCCCTGGCCCACCTCGACCCGCCGCCCCTGTCGGCCTCGATCGTGGCCGACCTGATCTGTGCCGGGCTGAACAACAATCTGCTGGCCGAGGAACTCTCCCCCAGCCTGAGCCGCCTGGAGCGGGCCCTGTGCGCCTGGATCGCGGGACGTCTCGGCCTGCCCGAGGGCTCCGGCGGTGTGGCGGCCAGCGGCGGCAGCCTCAGCAACCTGATGGCCCTGGTCACCGCCCGCCACCGGCGGGGTCTGGCCTCCCGGAGCGACGCGGTGGTTCTCTGCAGCGAGGAGGCCCACGTGTCCCTGATCAAGGCCGTGGCCGTGATGGGCCTGCCGGCCGAGGCCCTCGTGCGGCTGCCGGTGACCGCCGCCGGCGCCCTCGACCCCCTGGCCCTCGAGGAGAGGCTGGCCCGCCTCGATCGGGCCGGCGTCCCCGTGATCGCGGTGGTGGCGACCTCCGGCACCACCGTGCGGGGCGCCCTCGATCCCCTGGAGCCCATCGCCGCCCTCTGCCGCCGTCACGGCCACTGGCTGCACGTGGACGGGGCCATCGGGGCGATCTTCGCCTTCAGCGAGAGGCTCGCTCCCCTTCTGGGCGGCCTGGGGCTGGCCGATTCGATCACGGTCAATCCCCAGAAGCTGCTGGGCATCACCAAGACCTCCTCCCTGCTGCTGCTGGCCGACCCCCGCCACCTCCAGCGCGCCTTCAGCACCGGCCTGCCCTACATGGAGCCCAGCTGGGGCGGCGGCCACCAGGGGGAGGCGGGCCTCCAGGGCACCCGGCCGGGGGAGATCCTCAAGCTCTGGCTGGGGCTGCGCCAGCTGGGCCTCGAAGGCATGGCCGCCCTGATTGACGCGGCCGTCCAGCGCCGCAGGGAGCTGGAACGGCGGCTGCGGGCCATCGGCGGCCTGGCCCTCTGCAGCGGCCCCCTGCACCTGCTCGCCTTCCGTCCCGAGGGCTCAGGCGCCGCCGGCGCCGAGCGCTGGAGCGCGGCCACCCGGGCGGCCCTGCTGGGAGAGCAGCTCATGCTGTCGCGGCCCGTCTATCGGGGGCTCCACCACCTCAAGGCGGTGCTGGGCAACCCCCACACGGGCAGCGAGCACCTGGAGCGGCTCGCCCTGGTGGTGCAGCGGAGCCTGGCGGAGGCCGACCATGGCTGACCCTAACCAGACCCCCGTGCCGCCGCCGCGCCCCGTCACCGACCGCCGCGGCCGCTGGGTGGCGATCCTCACCGGGGCCCTCTCGATCCTGATCGGGGTGGCCTACCTGGTGCTGATCACCGTCCTGGATTCCCGCGGTCCCCTCCTGCCCCCGCCCCCCGAGGCCCTGGGCGTGGCGGCAGCCGCCGCGCCTGCCGCTGCTGCAGCGGTTCCACCACCCGGCTGAGGGCCGTCTCCAGGAAGCGGCGTAGCATCCCCTCCCGCTGGTTGAGGTCGTACTCGCGCTGCAGCACCTCCTGCAGTCCGCCATCCCCCCAGTCCTGGTTCTGGCGGAAGTAGGTGATGAAGCTGCGGCCCGCCACCCGCGTGAGCCAGGCGGCGCTGACGGCCTGCACCGCCCGGCTGACGACCAGGGCGGGCAGGTTGAGGCTCAGGGCCGAGGTGATCAGGCCCACCCCCCCCTTGACCAGGCCGAGGCCCGCCAGGGTGCGGCCCACCGACAGGGCCAGATCCTGGGCGCTTTCGCGGCTGAGGCTGACGCCGTAGACCCGGCCGATCTCCACCACCATCTGGGCGTTCACCGCGGCGGTGGCGAGCAGGTCGATGCCCGGCAGCGGCGTCACCATCACCACCCCGGCGCCGATCCACATGTAGCGGTCGACGATCGTGCTCGCATCGCTGCGGCGCTGGCGATCGAGCAGATCCTGGCTGGCCTGGCTGAGGCGACGGCACTGCAGCAGCAGGTTGTCGGCGATCAGTTCCTCCCCGTCGGCATGCAAGACGGCGGCGATGCGGCGCAGCAGGGCCTCCACCTCCGGCTCCGGCTGCAGCGGCCGCCCGCCCGGCATCGGCACGCTCTGGGGGGCGGCGCTGACGGGGATCACATCCTCGGGACCAAGGCGCGCGGCGGTGCGCTGCCGCAGCAGCGCCAGCAGGCGACGCTCCTCCTCCTCGCCGCGCAGGTCGCATTTGTTGAGCACCACCAGCAGTCGCTTGCCCAGCCCCGCCAGGGCCTCGAACACCTCCAGCTCGCTGGCGCGCAGGTCGCCGTCCAGCACCAGCAGCAGCAGGTCCGCCCGGGCGGCCAGCTCCCGGGCCAGGCGCTCCCGCTCCCGGCCCTGGCGGCCCGCTTCGAGAATGCCCGGGGTGTCCTCCAGGATCACGGCCCGGCTCAGATCCTTCAGCCGCAGCCGGTAGCGGCTGGCGGCGGTGGTGGAACCCATCGGTGCCCCCACCTCCCCCACCAGCTCCCGCAGCAGGGCCCGGATCAGGGAGGTCTTGCCGGTCGAGCCGGTGCCGAACACGACGATCACCAGGTCGCCGCGCTCCAGCTCCGCCTCCATCCGCTGCCGTTCCTGGCGCAGGGCCTCCCGCTCCACCGCGTCGCGCACCTGGGCCAGGGTGCGGTCGATGGCGCCCAGGTTCCGCTGGGCCGCCTCCCGGCGGCTGGAGGGGACCGCCGCCGGGGCGGATCTGCCGGGCCCAGACGCCCCACCCTGCCGCAGCCGCCGCAGCCAGGGCCAGCCCACCTGGGCCAGGGCCACCGCCAGGGCCGCCAGCAGGATCAGCATCAGCGGCCCCACCATCCAGTAGGGCAGCCAGGTGCTCAGGGTCCACTGCAGCTGCTGGATCGCCTGCAGCACCAGGCCCAGCACCACCAGCACCAGCAGACCCAGAAAGACCCAGATCCAGAGCCGCGGCGGCAGTTTCACGGTCCCGGCGGTGCGGAACGCACGATCTCGCCGAACAGGGAGGCCGCCAGGGCGCTGCTGGCGGCGCTGGGGCTGTTGTCGTCATTGCCCAGCCAGATGCCGATCACCCACTGGCGCCGGGGGGCGTAGCCCACGAACAGCAGGTCCCGGCCCTCGTTGGTGGTGCCGGTCTTGCCCCAGCTGCCGGCGCCCACGTAGGCGGCGCTGCCGGTGCCGCCGCTGACCACCGCCTCCAGCAGGGTCCGCATCGCCTTGGCGGTGGCCGGGCTCATCACCCGCCGTCCCGGGTTGCTGACGGCCCTGGAGCTGCCGGCGGAGGCCCGGCAATCGGCCCCGCCCGGCGCCCCCCCCGTCCGGGGGGCGGGGCAGGCCTCGGCGTCGGTGAGTCGCCGGATCGTGGTCGGGGCCCGCCAGAGTCCATCGGCGGCGACAGCGGCGTAGGCAGCGGTGAGCTCCAGCAGGGTCACCTCGCTCTGGCCCAGGGCCAGTCCCGGCACCGGCGCCAGGGGGCTGGTGAAGCCCAGGTCCCGGCCCTTGCTGACAACGGCATCGAGCCCATCCTTGCGGGCCAGCCGCAGGGCGGCGGTGTTGCTGCTGATCGCCATGGCCTGGCGCAGGCTGAGGCTGCCGCCGCAGCCGCTGCTGAAGTGCTGGCCGCCCCAGTCCAGCGGCCCGCAGCCGACCCGGTCCCCGGGCCGGGCGCCCCGCTCCAGGGCGACGACGTAGGGCACCAGCTTGAAGGTGCTGCCGGGCTGGCGCAGGGCCATCGAGGCCCGGTTGAACTGGCTCTGCAGGTAGTCCCGGCCGCCGGCGATGGCGCGGATCCCGCCGCTGCGGCTGTCGAGCACCACCACCGCCCCCTGGCTCACCCCCAGGGATCGGCTGGCGTCGATGCGCTGGCGCAGCAGCAGCTCGACCCGCTCCTGCAGCAGCGGATCGAGGTGGGTGTCGATCAGGAAGTTGCCCTCGGCGGCCACCGCCTTGCCCACCTGGTTCTCCAGGTCGCGGCGCACCTGGTCGGTGTAGAAGGGCGCCCCGCGCTGCTGGGCGGAACGGCAGGCATCCGCAGCCAGCCGGATCGGCTGACGCCGGGCCCGCCGGGCCTGGTCGGCGGAGATCCGGCCGGTGGCGGCCATCTTGTCGAGCACCTGGTTGCGGGAGGCCAGGGCCGCCGCGGGATCGACGCAGGGGTCGTAGCCGTTCGGGGAGGGGAGCAGGCCCACCAGCAGGGCGGCCTCCTCGAGCTTCAGCGCCGAGGCGGGGCGACTGAAGAAGCGCCGGGAGGCGTCCTCGAATCCCCAGACCGCCCCGAGATAGACCCGGTTGAGGTAGCTGAGCAGCAGTTCCTCCTTGCTGAAGCGGGCCTCCAGCTGCAGGGCCACCAGCAGCTCCCGCCATTTGCGCCCCAGGGTCTCCCCCTGCCCCACCTGCTCCGGGTAAAGGCTGCGGGCGATCTGCTGGGTGAGGGTGCTGCCGCCCTCGAGCACCCGGCCCCCCAGGAGGTTGGTGACCAGGGCCCGGGCGGTGCCGATCGGGTCGACGCCCGGATGCCACCAGAAGCGGTTGTCTTCGCTGGCCAGCAGGGCATCGATCAGCAGCGGCGGATAGGCCCCCAGCTCGGGAAGCTCGCGACGCTTGCGATCCGCCACGGAGGCCACCGGTCGGTCGTTGCGGTCGTAGAGGAGCAGGGGCCCCCGCACCGTCGCCAGGCTGCCCCGGGTGGGCACCTGGAGCAGGGACAGGGCCAGCAGCAGGCCGCCGCCGCCGGCCACGGCCGCCGCAGCCAGCGCCCCCCAACGGCCGATCCGGTCGAGGCGGGTGCTGCCGTCGCGCTCGAACAGCAGCGTGGGCAGATCCGCCTGATCGGCGGGCCCGAAGCGCACCCGGTCCCCCTCGCGCAGCACCAGCTCCCGCACCCTCCGGCCCCGCCACCACAGCCCGTTGGTGGAGCCGGCGTCGCTCAGCAGCCAATGCCCGCCGTGGTTCTCCAGCAGGGCGTGGTGGCGGCTGACCGCCGTGTGGTCGATGACGATGGCGTTGTCGGCGGCCCGGCCGATCCGGTAGACGCTGCCGTGCAGGGGCTGTTCCAGATCCGGCAGACCGGGCCGCAGCACCGTGAGCCGGGGGCCGGGGCCCCGGGGCCGCAGCCGCTGCTCCAGCCCTTCAAGGATGGCGGTCGGCATGGGGTCGCAGCAGGTCGATGAGGAAGCAGGCGACGGCCAGGTTGATGGCGACGTCGGCGAGATTGAAGATCGGGAAATGGATCGGGACGAACTCCAGGAAGTCCACCACGGCCCCGTGGCGCCAGCGGTCGATGCCGTTGCCGACGGCGCCCCCGAGCAGAAGACCGAGGGCCAGCACGTTCCAGAGGCCGGCGGGGGGACGCCAGAGGATCCAGAACAGCAGGCCGAGGCTCACCAGGGCGCTCACCAGACCCAGCTGGTTCGGCGCCCCGGCGAAAAGGCTGAAGGCCGCTCCGGTGTTGCTGACGCGCTGCAGTTGCAGCAGGCCAGGCAGCAGCGGCTGGATGCTGCCGCTGGCCAGGTGCTCAAGGGCCCAGCGTTTGCTGAGCTGATCCAGCCCCACAGCGAGGGCCGCCAGCAGCAGGGGGGCCAGCCGCGGTCGCAGCGTTCGCGCCATCACGAGGGCACCAGCAGCAGACGGCGCAGCAGCCAGGCCAGGACGCCGGCGGAGCAGCAGAGCAGCAGCTGGGGCAGCAGGGCCAGGCTGTAGCCCACCACCAGCGTCAGGGTGCCGCCGCCCCAGCGGCCGGCCAGGCTGCCGAGGAGCAGGTTGGCCAGGCCGCAGAGATGGAGCACCACCAGACCGATGGCGGCGGCGCCGGCCAGGGTGAGGGGGTCGTCCATGCCCGGCTGGCGGGCCAGCTTGCCGGTGATCCAGGCGGCCGGCAGGAAGCCCGCCAGGTAGCCGAAGCCCGGATCGAGCAGGTAGCCGATGCCGCCCCCTTCGTGGAACACCGGCAGCTGGAACAGACCGACACTGAGATAGGCCACGGCGGCCAGGGTGGCACTGCGGGGGCCGCACACCAGGGCCGTCAGCAGCAGGGCCGGCACCTGCAGGGTGATGCCGAGCGGACGCACGGCCCAGCCCGTCGCCTCATGGACCGGAAAGGCCGCCGGCACCAGACCGCCGACAAGAATCAGGAGCAGGCCGGCGATCGCTCCGCTCCAGGTGGCAAGGGCCCGCAATGCACCGTCCATGGCTGGCGCCCATCCTGCTGCAGCTAGGTTCGGCTGAGAAGGGCCCCCCCCCGCCCGCCCGCCGGGCACCCGAAGCGCCGGACCCCCCGCCCCGATGCCGGATTCCACCCCCACCGAGCCGTCCGCCCCCGAGGCGGCCACCATGGCGACTCCCGAGGCGACCCCCGAGGCGACCCCCGAGGCGACGGCGCCGCCGGATCCGCCGGTGGAGATCCACCTGGGGGATGCGGTGCGGCTGCGCCAGCCGCTGCGCTACCTCAAGACCGCCGACCCGATGCCGATGCTGCGCCCGCCGGACCTGGTGGATCCCGGGGAGGTGGGGCGCGTGGTGGAGATCAGGGCCCTGGATCTGCGGGCCATCCGCTTCCGCCGCGGCACCTTCCTGATCAACGCGACGGATCTGGAGCCCGCTCCGGCCGACGGCTGAGGTCGTGGTCGAGCCAGGCCCGGTGCGCCTGCTCCAGGGCCGGTGCCGGGCCCACCAGGCTCAGGGACGGGGTGGTGAGCCAGCGACGGGCGGCGGCGCGCAGGTCCTCGGCGTCGAGGCTCGGCGCCCGCTCCAGCACCCGGCGCACGTGGTCGGCGGGCAGGCCGTGGCTGAGCACCAGGGCCTGCCGTTCGGCGATCTGGGAGCAGGTCTGTCGCCCCATGGCGTCCTGCCCCTGGAACTTGGCCAGAGCCAGCAGCCGTGAGCTTTCATCGAGGCGCTCGCTCAGCAGCCGATCCCATTCGTCCAGCAGGCAGGTGGTGGCCTCCGCCACGCGCTCAGCCGAGGTGGACAGGTGCATGACGAACGGCGGTGCTCCGCTGTGGGCCGGCAGGTGCACACCGACGTCGTAGGCCAGGCCGCGCTCCTCCCGCATCGTCACGAACAGGCGGCTGGACATGCCGAGGCCCAGGTGGGCCTGCAGCAGCCGCAGGGCCAGGGCGTCGGGATGGGCCAGGGGAACGGTCGCGGCCCCCAGCATCAGCACCACCTGCTCGGTGTCCTGGACCTGCTGGGCGTGGTGGCCGGTGGCCGGCGGCGGGCCGTCGAAGGGCCGGAGCCGGGGCGGGCGGGTGCTCCAGGGCGCCACCGCCAGCTCGCGCTCCAGCACCTCCCCCAGTTCGGGCGGGGCATCGCCGCAGAGCACCAGGACGGCGCCGTCGCTGCCGAGCCGTTCCACCAGGGGCCGCAGCTCCTCCGGCCCGAGGCCGGCCAGCTCGGCTTCGATCCCGAGCGGGTCGTGGCCGTAGGGGCCGTCGCCGTAGAGCAGCCGGCGCAGCTGGTCATGGGCCAGCTGGAAGGGGTCCTCCTTCTGGCGCTGCAGCAGCTGCAGGTTGAGCTGGCGCTCGATGGCCACCTGGTCGGCCGCGAGCCGGGGACGCCGAGCCATCGCCAGCAGCAGGGGTACCAGGGTGGTGGCGTCGTCGGCGGCGCACTTCAGGGCCAGCACCAGGCCATCTTCGTGGGCTTCCACCCGCAGGGCCGCACCGGCCCCCTCGACACAGTCGGCGAGGGCCTCGGCATCGAGCGCGCCGCAGCCCCGCGTCATGCTGCCCGCCAGCAGCTGGTGGGCGCCGCGGGCGCCGGCGGGGTCATGGCCGCTGCCGCCTGGAATGGCCAGGCGTGCTGCCAGGATCGCCGGTCCGGGTCGGTGCAGGATCCGCAGCGGCAGGCCGCCCTCCAGGGTGCGGCTGTCCTCGCCGCCGGTCGGGGGGCTGCCAGGCGTGGGCCTGCCGGGGGGGTGGTTGCCGGGGGGTGGGGCGATGCTCATGCCGGCACCGCCTCGAGCACGCAGGCCAGGGCCGGATCCAGCAGCGGCAGCATCTGCTCCTGGAGCCGCTCCGGCGACCAGCGCTCCAGCAGTTCCAGGGGATGGCCGAGAGCCTGGGGCCGGCCCCAGAGGCGGCCACTGCCGATCAGGGAGGCCACGCCGCCGGGGGATTCCAGGGAGAAGCGGTAGCCGTTGGCGACAAGGCGCCGGGCCCGCCCCCATTCCTGCTCACCCAGGACGTCCTGGCGGAGCTCCTGCCACACCTGATCGATGGCCTGCCGCACCTCCCCCAGCTCCTCGGGATCGCAGACGGCCTCCAGCAGGGCGATGCTGCCGCCCTCCATGGCATGGAGATCCAGATCGATGCTCTCCACGATCTGCAGCTGCTCCCGCAGTCGCTCCACCAGGCGGCTGCGGCGCCCTTCCGCCAGCACGGTGGTGCCCAGGTCGGCCCCGGCCATGGCCTCCAGATCGGCGGCGGGCGGCAGCCACCACAGCATCAGCAGCCGGGCGGCCTCGAGCCGCGGCACCGCCAGCCGATGCAGCCCCGGGGTGACCCGCAGCTCCGCCGGCACCATCGGCACGTCGCTCGCCGCCAGGGAGGCCAGTGGACCGCTCGCGGCCCGCTGAATCAGGGCGCCGTCGCCGACGGCCCCGGCCAGAGACAGCACGCAGCGGCCGGCGGCGTACTGGCGCCGGTGGAACGCCGCCATGGCGGCCGGGTCATGGTCGAGCAGCTCCTGGCGCCGCCCCAGGATCGGCCGTCCATAGGGGTGGTCGGGACAGGCCAGGGACAGCAGCCGCTGCAGGGCCACCTCCTCCGGCTGGTCCTCGCTCTGGGCCAGCTCCTCCAGCACCACCTGCCGCTCCATGGCGAAGCTGTCGGGGTCAAGCCGGGGCTGGAGCACCAGATCCATCAGCAGATCGAGGGCTTCGGCCGCCCCCTCCGGCGGCATCAGGGCGTGGAAGTGGACGTCATCGAAGCCGGTGGCGGCGTTGCTGCTGCCCCCCAGGGCCTCGATGCGGCGGTCGAACTCCCCGGCCGCCAGCCCGTCGCTGCCCTTGAACACCATGTGCTCGAGGAAATGGGCCAGGCCGCTCTCCGAGGGCCCCTCGAAGGCGCTGCCGGCGCGACACCAGAAATCCAGGCAGACCAGGGGGGCATCCGGCAGGTCGAGCTGCACCAGTTCGACCCCGTTGGCGAGGGTGTGGCTGACGGGGGCGGCCAGACCGGGCAGCAAGGACCCGCAACAACCCAGGGAATCGCTCACGGATGCATGGCAGGATCCGCATTCTGCTGTGACGCCGTGTCCATGGGTGAGGTCGCTCCGGCCGTCGACGGTGGCATCCATCCCCTGGTGGATGCCCTGGCGGAGCGGATCCGGCTCTGTCGCAACGCTCTGCCGGATCTGGCCCCCCTGGCGATCGACCCCGAACTGGAGGCGATCAGCGGCAGCCTGGACGGGGATGCTCTGTTCATCCGCAACGAGGTGCATCGCTGCCGGGGCCTGCGCAAGCTGCACCTGGAAACGGCGCGCCTCGGGGCCGGGCTGCAGATCCTCCATTGCGTCTTCTTCCCCGACCCCCGCCACGACCTGCCGGTGTTCGGCGCCGACATCGTCGCGGGTCGGGGCGGGGTGAGCGCCGCGATCGTCGACCTCTCGCCGGTGGGGGAGACCCTGCCGGAGCCCATCGCCGAGGCCCTGGCCGGTCGCGACCGGCCCGCCTTCGCCCAGGTGCGCGAGCTGCCCCCCTGGGGCTCGATCTTCTCCCCCCACGTCCTGTTCGTGCGGCCGGAGTCGGAGGCGGAGGAGCGGGGGTTCGTCGAGGAGGTGGCCACCTTCCTCGGCGTGCTGGCGGCAGCGGCCGCGACCAGCCCTTCCCAAGCTCCTGACGATCCAGCTACGGTTGCGCGATGGCGCGGGCAGTTGAGGTATTGCAAGCAACAGAAACAAAACGACAAGACCCGGAGGGTGCTGGAGAAGGCCTTCAACCCCCAGTGGGCCGACCGCTACATCGAGGACCTGCTCTTCGACGACCCACCGGTCCCCTCCGCAACGGCCTGATCGTTGCCGGCGTGGTCGGCCTGGTGGTGGGAGGTGTCGTGCTCTATCAGCGCCTCCAGCCCGCCAGACCCCCGGCGGCCGCCGTCGCCCGGCCGCCGGCGCCGGTGGAGGCCGTGGCGGCCCTGGGGCAGCTGGAGCCCGACGGTGACGTGCGCGTCCTGGCGGCGCCGATCACCGGCATCGGGGGCAGCCCCCGCATCACCGAGCTGCTGGTGGCGGAGGGCGATCGGGTGCGGGCCGGCCAGCTGCTGGCCCGCTTTGACAACCAGCCGCTGCAGCGGGCGGAGCTGGAGCTGATCCGCACCCGGATCGCCAACCTCAGCCGCCGCCTCACGATCCAGACCCGGGACCTGGCGCGCTACCGCAAGCTGGCCAGCGATGGCGCCTATTCCGCCGCGGATCTCGATGTGCTCGAGCAGCGCACCCTGGAACTCCAGGGCCAGCTGCAGGAGGCCAGGGCCTCGCTGGTCAAGGCCGGCACCGATCTGGTCAACACCGAACTGAGGGCCCCGATCGACGGCACCGTGCTGCGCATCCAGTCCCGCGTCGGCGAACGACCCGGGGACAAGGGCATCCTCGAGCTGGGGGCCAGCGACCGCATGGAGGCCTCCGTGGAGGTCTACGAGAGCGACATCGACCGGGTCCGGGTCGGCCAGGCCGTCACCCTGACCAGTGAGAACGGCGGCTTCGACGGCACGCTCCGGGGCACCGTGCGGCGCATCAGTCCCCAGGTCCGCCAGCGGGAGGTGCTCTCCACCGATCCCACTGGCGATGCCGATGCCCGCGTCGTCGAAGTGCGGGTGCGTCTCGATCCCCAGGATGGAGCCAGAGTCGCCGACCTCAGCGGCCTGAAGGTCATCGCCCGCATGCAGCCATGACCCTCTGGCAGGGACGCCGCATCCCGCTGGCCTGGCTGCTGCTCACCCGCCAGCCGATGCGCCTGGCGGTGGCCCTGGCCGGGATCACCTTCGCCGGGATCCTGATGTTCATGCAGCTGGGCTTCCGCGACGCCCTGTTCGACTCCAGCGTCACGGTGCACAAGCTGTTCGACACCGATCTGGTGCTGCTCAGCCCCCGCAGCAAGAGCTCGATCAGCATGACCGGCTTCCCTGAGCGACGGCTGGTGCAGGCCTTGGCCGATCCGGACGTGACCGGCATCACCCCGGTTCACTGGAATCTTTTGCTCTGGCGCAACCCCCAGACGAAGGGCACCCGGGCCATCTTGGCCCTGGGATTCGAGCCGGGAGATCCCCTGTTTCTCGATCCGGCCGTCACGGCCTTGGCCCCCCGCCTCACCCAGAAGGGCCGCGTTCTCTTCGACGACCTGTCGCGGGATGAGTTCGGACCAGTTGCGAAATGGTTCAAGGAGGGCCGCGTCGTGGAGAGCGAGGTGGGCGGCAAGCGCTTGCGAGTGGCGGGGCTGTTCAGCTCAGGACCCTCCTTCGGCGCCGACGGCAACATCCTCACCAGCCGGGAAACCCTTCTGAGCCTGGTGCCGAACAATCCACCCGGCAGCATCGAACTGGGGCTGATCCGCCTGCGTCCAGGAGCCGACCCCGCCCAAGTGGCAGAGCGTCTGCGCCGGTTGCTGCCGGAGGACGTCACCGTGCTCACCAAGCAGGGCTTCCTGGATCTGGAGATGGACTACTGGCGCACCAGCACCGCCATCGGCTTCATCTTCACCCTCGGCGCCGCCATGGGCTTCGTGGTGGGCTGCGTGATCGTCTATCAGATCCTCTACTCGGATGTGAGCGACCACCTGCCGGAGTACGCCACCCTGATGGCCATGGGATACAGCCTGCTCACCCTGCTCGGCGTGGTGGCCCGTGAGGGGCTGCTGCTGGCGATCTTCGGCTACCTGCCGGCCTACGCCGCCGGTCAGGTGCTGTACGCCGCCATCCATGCCGCCACCAAGCTGCCCGTGGCGATGGCCGGCGACCGGGCCATGACGGTCTTCCTGATGATCCTGGTGATGTGCATGGGATCGGCGGCGATGGCGATGCGCAAGCTGGGCGACGCCGATCCGGCCGACATCTTCTGAGCCGAGCCTGCTTCCGAACCGATGACCACCCTCCTGCCCGGAACCGCCCCAGCCGCCGCCCCCAGCGGGGATGGCCCCGCCACGGTCGCGGTGCGGCGTCTCAGCCACTGGTACGGCACCGGCGCGATGCGGCGCCAGGTGCTGCAGGGCATCGACCTGGAGATCCACCCCGGCGAGGTGGTGCTGCTCACCGGTCCCTCGGGCTGCGGCAAGACCACCCTGCTCACCCTGGTGGGGGCCCTGCGGCAGGTGATGGAGGGGTCGGTGCGGGTGCTGGGCTGCGAGCTGAACGGCTCCAGCCGCCATGAGCGCCAGCTGCTGCGACGCAGCGTCGGCATGATCTTCCAGGGCCACAACCTGCTGCGTTGCCTCACCGCCGAGCAGAACGTGCAGATGGGGGCCGACCTGCTGCCCGATCTGAGCTATCGCGCCCGCCGCGACCTCTCACGGGAATGGCTGCGGGCCGTGGGCCTCTCCGATCACCTGGGCAAGCTGCCCCACGACCTCTCCGGCGGCCAGAAGCAGCGGGTGGCCATTGCCCGCGCCCTGGCCGCCCACCCCCGCCTGCTCCTGGCCGACGAACCCACCGCCGCCCTCGACAGCCGCACCGGCCGCGAGGTGGTGGAACTGCTCCAGCGCCTGGCCCGCGACGAGGGCTGCGGGGTGCTGATGGTGACCCACGATCCCCGCATCCTTGATGTGGCCGACCGCCTGGTGCGGATGGAGGACGGCCGGCTCTGGGCCCAGGAGGCCGTGGTCGGGTGAGTAGGGTGGAATCTTCCAGTCTTTTCAAGGCTCCCATCCCCTATGTCGAAACGCAGGAATCTCAAGAAGGAAAAGCAGGAGCGCAACCGGGCCTACGCCCGCAAGTTCAAGAAGCGCAAGCTGCGCAACGACGGCCGCGGTGAAGGGGCCGGCAACGGTGTGACCGGCACGGCCAACAACGGCGGCGCCGCCGACTGACCGGACCGGTCCGGCCATGGCGGCACCGGGGGGATTCGCTGCGGATCCCCCCTTTTTCATGGCCCCTCCACCGTGGTCTCCCCACCGTGGTCCTTACACCGTCACCCGATGTTCATCAGCGTCGTCATCCCCACCTACAACCGGCTGCCGATCCTGCGCCAGTGCCTGCAGGCCCTGGAGCGCCAGGAGACCGGCGGCCCCCTGCAGGCCTATGAGGTGGTGCTCGTTGACGACGGCTCCACCGACGACACGGTGCGCTGGCTGGATGCCCACGCCACTGCCTTTCCCCATCTGCGGCTGATCCGCCAGGACCATGGCGGTCCGGCCGAAGGGCGCAACCGCGGCGTGGAGGAGGCCCGTGGCGATGTGATCGTCTTCATCGACAGCGACCTGGTGGTGACGGAGCGGTTCCTGCTGCACCACGCCACAGCCCTGGCGCGGTCCTGGGATGAGAGCGGCGACCGGCTCTGCTTCACCTACGGCGCCGTGATCAACACCCACAACTTCGACGACCCGACCGCCGAGCCCCACAAGCTGCGGGACCTCTCCTGGGCCTACTTCGCCACCGGCAATGTGGCGATCGACCGCCGGGTGCTGGAGCAGTCGGGCCTGTTCGACACCGGCTTCCGTCTCTACGGCTGGGAGGACCTCGAACTCGGCGAACGGCTGCGCCGCATGGGCGTGCGGCTGGTGCGCTGCCCCGAGGCGGTGGGCTACCACTGGCATCCACCCCTGAGTCTGGAGCAGATTCCCGATCTGGTGCGGGTGGAGCGGGAGCGGGCCCGGATGGGTCTGGTCTTCTACCGCAAGCACCCCACCTGGCGGGTGCGCTTCATCATCCAGTACACCTGGCTGCACCTGGTGCTCTGGGAGCTGCTCACCCTCGGCGGCCTGATCAATGAACGCAGCCTGCGGCCCTTGCTGCGCTGGCTGATCCGCCGTGGCCAGGCGGGCCTGGCAATGGAGCTGCTGCGGCTGCCCCTCAACCGCTTCGGGGTGCGGGCCCTCCACGCCGAAGCCCGCCAGCAGGGCCATTTGGTAGGTTGACGGGGTAACCCCAACACCGCACACCTGCACGTTTCGGGTGATCCGCTCCCCTTCCTGTGGCGCGGCATCCCTGGCAGGTGGAGGCCAACCCGAAACCCCCCCAACCCCATGGCTGTCGTCACTCTCTCCGAGATGATGGAGGCTGGTGCCCACTTCGGACACCAGACCCGTCGCTGGAATCCCAAGATGTCGCGCTACATCTATTGCGCGCGCAACGGAGTCCACATCATCGATCTCGTGCAGACCGCCGTCTGCATGAACAACGCCTACAAATGGACCCGCAGTGCCGCCCGCAGCGGCAAGCGCTTCCTGTTCGTCGGCACCAAGAAGCAGGCCTCCGAGGTCATCGCCCAGGAAGCGGCCCGCTGCGGCGCCTCCTATGTGAATCAGCGCTGGCTGGGCGGCATGCTCACCAACTGGAGCACGATGCGGGCCCGTATCGACCGCCTCAAGGACCTGGAGCGGATGGAGTCCTCCGGCGCCATCGCCATGCGGCCCAAGAAGGAAGCTGCCGTGCTGCGTCGTGAACTCGACCGCCTGCAGAAGTACCTCGGCGGTCTGAAGAACATGCGCCGGCTGCCCGATGTGGTGGTGCTGGTGGACCAGCGCCGCGAGACCAACGCCGTGCTCGAGTGCCGCAAGCTCGACATCCCCTTGGTGTCGATGCTCGACACCAACTGCGACCCCGATCTCTGCGACGTTCCCATCCCCTGCAACGACGACGCCGTGCGTTCCGTCCAGCTGGTGCTGGGTCGGCTGGCGGATGCCATCAATGAAGGCCGCCATGGAGCGCAGGATCAGCGCGGCGGCGACGACGACGCCTGAGCCGTTCTCTCCCTCCCGACCTCCCCCACTCCCACCCCATGGCTGAGATCACAGCGAAGCTCGTCAAGGACCTGCGCGACAAGACCGGCGCCGGCATGATGGACTGCAAGAAGGCCCTCACCGAATCCGGCGGGGATGCCACCAAGGCCGCCGAATGGCTGCGCCAGAAGGGCATTGCCACCGCCGAGAAGAAGGCCGGCCGCACGGCGGCCGAAGGGGCCGTCGGCAGCTACATCCACACCGGTGCCCGCGTCGGCGTTCTGGTGGAGGTGAACTGCGAGACCGATTTCGTGGCCCGCGGTGAACTCTTCCAGGAGCTGGTGCGCAACGTGGCGATGCAGATCGCCGCCTGCCCCAACGTGGAATACGTCAGCACCGACGACATCCCCCCCGAAGTGGCAGAGCGCGAGAAGTCCATCGAGATGGGTCGCGACGATCTCGCCGGCAAGAAGGAGGAGATGAAGGTGAAGATCGTGGCGGGGCGCATCGGCAAGCGCCTCAAGGAACTGGCCCTGATGGACCAGCCCTTCATCCGCGACAACACCGTGACCGTGGGTGAGATGGTCAAGTCGGCCGCCGGCAAGACCGGCGAGAACATCCGCGTGCGCCGCTTCACCCGGTACACCCTCGGCGAGGGCATCGAGGTGGAGCAGTCGGATTTCGCCGCCGAAGTGGCGGCGATGGGCAAGGCGGCCTGAGCCGGAGCCGTTGAGCGACCCGTCCGATTCGATCGATCTGCCGGGTCAGCTCCAGGCCCTGTCCCGGCGGCTGAGTCAGTCGAACCCGGAGCTCTACCGCCACGTGGCCCTGTACCTGCAGGTGCTGCGCCAGGTGCTGCCCCAGCAGGTCCGCCAGGCCTGCTTCCATCTCGCCACCCAGGTCCACCCGCTGCGCTACAGCGAGCTTCCGGTTGAGCGCCGGCGCCTGCTGCATGGCCAGATCCAGGAGCTGGTGGGACGGTGCTGCAGCCTGCTCACGGTGGAGCAGCTGGTGATCCTGGCGGCCCAGATCTCCCGGGAACGCCAGCGGCGCGACCGTCATGAGCGGGAGCAGCTGCTGGAGGAACTCACCTGGGAGGGGGACGGCGGGGCCGGGGAGCCGGAGCCCCTGCCGCCCGGTTCGGTGCAGATCGCCTTCGCCCCGCCCCTGGCCGGCGGATCCTTCCTCTGGGGAGCCCTGGGCCGTGGCGAGGCCCCCCCGCCGGACCGAGACGAAGGGCGGCGGGGCGATCCGGACGACGGGCCTCCGCAGCATCGGGACGGCGCCCAGCCCGAGGACCCTGACGAGGACTCCGAGGAGGATCCCGATGAGGACTCCGAGGCGGATTCCGAAGATGACGCCCCGGACGGGACCCCGGGAGGGTCCGGGCCGGAACCGGCGGACACCCTGTGGCAGGCGGGACGACTGCCTGACGATCCCGAGCGGGTGCTGCGCTGGATGGACGGCATGGAGCTGGCCCTGGGCCGGCGCCTGCGCAACCTCTCCCACGCCGTCAATGTCGAGCTGCTGCGCGGCGGCGTCAGCCGCAGCCTGCTGCCGGTGAGCCTGCTGGATGCGGTGCTGGCCGGCCAGCTCGAGACCATGGCCGCCCCCGCCAACCTGATGCGGCTGCCCCTGCCCTTCCCTGGCGCCCGTGCCCCCCAGGCCCAGACCCTGGCGGTGCTGCTGCGGCCCACCGATCTGGAGCTGGAGGAGCCCCGCCTGCGCACCTGCCGGCGCCGGCTGCAGCAGCATCGTCAGGAGGTTCGCAGAATGGCCCAGCAGTTCCGTCGCCTGCAACGGCGGTTACGGATCCATCAGGCCGAACAGCTTTGGCTGCAGGACATCCGCCCCCCATCGATTCCGAACGACTGAACGGCCCCCCCTCCGTGGAGGGACCGGCGCTGCCGTCGTCGGAGGTCCTGGAGAGCTGGTGCATGCCCCTGCAACTGGCCTGCCGCCTGGAGGCCGAAGCCGGCTTCGGCGATCTCCAGGGCCGTCGCGACCGGTTCAGCGGCTTCCTCGCCACCACCCTGGCGGTGCCGCCCGAGGGGCTCGAGCCCGCCGAGCGCCAGCAGCTGGCCGCCCTCGCCCGGGACGCCGCCGGCTACGGCGATCTGGCGCTGGCGGGTCGCCAGACCCTGGTGCGGCGCCTGCGGCAGGCGCTGCACGAGCTGCGTCGCCGGCGGCAGGAGGTGCGGCCCGTCGGTCCCCCACGCCTGCGGCTGGCTCCCGCCGGACCGGCGGCGGTGCCGGACGGCGGTGGCCCCCGGGGGCTTGATCCCCAGACGCCCCTGGCGGAGGTGCCCGGCATCGGAGTGAAGACCGCCACCCGTCTCGCCGCCCTCGGCCTGCTGGTGGTGCGCGACCTGGTGCACCACTACCCCCGCGACTACCTCGATTACGCCCACCTGGTGCGGATCGCGGCCCTGGAGCCGGGGCGGACCGCCACCATCGTGGCGACGGTGCGCCGCTGCCATGCCTTCGGCAGCCCCCGCAACCCCAACCTGGCGATCCTGGAGCTGCAGGTGCAGGACGTGACGGGCCGGCTGCGGGTGACGCGCTTCTTCGCCGGCCGCCGCTTCAGCAGCCCGGGCTGGCTCAAGGCCCAGCAGCGGCTCTACCCGGTGGGGGCCACGGTGGCCGTCAGCGGCCTGGTCAAGGACAGCCCCTACGGCCCCTGCTTCGCCGACCCGCTGCTGGAGGTGATGGAGGCCCCCGGAGCGCCGGTGCGATCGGAGCGGATCGGCCGGTTCGTGCCCGTCTACGCCCTCACCGAGGGGCTCAGCGGCGAGACCCTGGCCCGGGCCATCGCCGCGGTGCTGCCGGCGGCGAGCCGCTGGCCCGATCCCCTGCCGGAGCCCCTGCGCCTGGAGCTGGGCCTGGCGCGCCGCGGTGAGGCGCTGCTGGGGCTCCATCGGCCCGCCGACCGGGAGGAGCTGCAGCGCTGCCGCCGGCGCCTGGTGTTTGATGAGTTCCTGCTGCTGCAGCTGGCCCTGGGGCAGCGGCGGGAGCGCCTGCGCCGCGCTCCGGCCCCGCCGCTGCTGCTGCCCAGCGGCGGCGAGGACCTGGTCAGCCGCTTCCTCGACCTGCTGCCCTTCCCCCTGACCGGCGCCCAGAGCCGCGTGCTGGCGGAGATCCGCGCCGACATGGAGCGCCCCCAGCCCATGGCCCGGCTGGTCCAGGGGGACGTGGGCAGCGGCAAGACGGTGGTGGCCCTGGCGGCCCTGCTGGGGGCCATTGCCGCCGGCTGTCAGGGGGCCCTGATGGCACCCACCGAGGTGCTGGCGGCCCAGCACTTCCACAAGCTGGCCGGCTGGCTGCCCCAGCTCGACGTCAGCATCGAGCTGCTCACCGGCTCCACCCCCGCCCGCCGCCGCCGCCAGGTGCTGCAGGACCTGGTCAACGGCCAGGTGAAGCTGCTGGTGGGCACCCACGCCCTGCTCGAGGATCCGGTGCAGTTCGACCGACTCGGCCTGGTGGTGGTGGATGAGCAGCACCGCTTCGGGGTGCGGCAGCGCAATCGGCTGCTGGCCAAGGGGCTCCAGCCCCACCTGCTGACGATGACCGCCACCCCCATCCCCCGCACCCTGGCCCTCTCGATCCACGGCGACCTCGACCTCAGCCAGATCGATGAGCTGCCACCGGGCCGCACCCCGATCCGCACCCGCCTGCTGCGGGGATCGGAGCGCGCGGGGGCCTGGGAACTGGTGCGCCAGGAGGTGGCCCAGGGGCAGCGGGCCTACGTGGTGCTGCCCCTGGTGGAGGAATCGGAGAAGCTCGACCTGCGCTCCGCCGTGGAGGTGCACCGCCACCTCGATGAGGAGGTGTTCCCCGAGCTCACGGTGGGCCTGCTGCACGGGCGGATGACCGGGGAGGAGAAGCAGCGGGCCATCAGCGCCTTCCAGGAGGGGCGCTCCCAGGTGCTGGTGTCCACCACGGTGGTGGAGGTGGGGGTGGACGTACCGGAGGCGAGCGTGATGGTGATCGAGCACGCCGAGCGTTTCGGCCTGGCCCAGCTGCACCAGCTGCGGGGCCGGGTGGGCCGGGGGGCCGCCGCCTCCCATTGCCTGCTGCTGCACGAGGGCGACAACGCCATGGCCCGCCAGCGACTGGAGCTGCTGGCCCGCAGCAGCGACGGCTTCGAGATCGCTGAGATGGACCTGCGGCTGCGGGGCCCCGGCCAGGTGCTCGGCACCCGCCAGTCGGGCCTGCCGGACCTGGCCCTGGCCAGCCTCAGCGACGACGGAGCGGTGCTGGAGGAGGCGCGGCTGGCGGCACGGCGGATCCTGGCGGAGGACCCGGACCTGGCCCGCCACCCGCACCTGCGCGGGGCCCTCGAGGCCCAGCGGCGCCGCTCGGTGGAGGCGGCCCAGTTGAATTGATCCAGACCACCGGCCCACCGGTCCGACCCGCGCCCGCCGCCCCCATGCCGCCCCTGCGCCCCTGGAGCCCGATCCCCATCGCCGATGCCGGCGAGCCCCTGGAGGACCTGCCGCCGGGCCTGTGGCGCCTGGAGCCCCACCCCTACCAGGCCCTGGGGGCGCCCTATGGCCCCGCGGCCAGCCCGTTCCGGCTGCGCCGGGGGGTGATCGAGCGTCTGGAGCGGGCCCAGGAGCGGCTGCGGCAGCACCGGCCCCAGTGGCGGCTGGCCATCTTCGACGCCTGGCGACCCCTCGCCGTGCAGGCGTTCATGGTGCGCCACGCCTTCCGTGCGGCCTGCCGCGAGCGGGGCCTCGACCCGGAGGCCTTCGGCCTCCCCCAGCAGGCCGTGGCGGCGGAGGTGGATCGCTTCTGGGCCCCACCCAGTGCCGATCCGGCCACCCCTCCCCCCCACAGCACCGGGGCCGCGGTGGATCTCACCCTGGCCGAGGCCAGCGGACGCCCGCTGGCCATGGGCGGCGAGATCGATGCGATCGGAGCCATCTCCGAGCCCGAGCATTACGCGGAGGCCGCCCCCGGCAGCGAGGCCGCCGATTGGCAGCAGCGGCGCCGGCTGCTGGCGGCGGTGATGGAGGAATCAGGCTTCGCCCAGCACCCCAACGAGTGGTGGCATTTCAGCCACGGCGACCAGCTCTGGGCCTGGCGCCGCGGCGAACCGCAGGCGCTCTACGGGGCCGTCGCGGGAAGCGTGGCCGGTGCCGCGGAAGGTGCCGGCTGAGCGGTGCCGGGTGCCGGGGCGTTGGTCACCGGGATCACGGTGCCCGGCAGGGTCAGGCCCAGTTCCCGGAACAGCACGCTGGCCTGGGGGCGGGTCAGCAGTCCCTTCTGGACGCAGCGCTTGAGGCTGGCCAGGGTCATGTCGTCCTGGACGCGGCGCAGCTTGGCCAGCACCGCCGGGCTCTGGTCGGCGAAGGGCTGCAGATGGGCCTTGTAGGCGGCCCTGATGGCGTCCGGCTGGCAGGCCAGGGGATCGGACTGGAAGTACTGAACCGGGGCCTGGGGCGCACGCGGGCGTTCCGCCGCCTCACTGGCCTGCCCCGGTCCCAGCAGCAGACCCGCCAGCACCGTGCCGAGCAGGGAGCCCAGCAGAGTCTGGATGGGGCCGGCGCAGGGGCGGCCCATCAGGCGGCGGCCAGCAGCTGGCCGACCCGTTCAGCGCCGATCCGCTCGACGAAGTCGCCGAAGCGGCTGCGGGTCCCCCCCTCGTCGCGCCAGGCCACCAGCAGCGGCTCCAGGGTGGCCTCCAGCTTCTCCAGGGGCATTTTCTCCAGATAGGGACTGGCCAGCCGGGTCAGGCCGTGGCTGCCGCCGAGCCACAGCTGGTAGGTGTCGACGGAGCTGCCCACCAGACCGATCTCGGCCATGTAGGGGCGGGCGCAGCCGTTGGGGCAGCCCGTCATGCGCACCAGCAGGGGTTTGCTGATCTCCAGCCGCTCCAGCAGGGCCTCGAGGCGATCGAGCACCCCGGGGAGGATCCGCTCGGCTTCAGTGATGGCCAGGCCGCACAGGGGCAGGGCGGGGCAGGCGAGGGCATGGCGGGCCAGGGGCGCCGACGCCTCGGGAGCGGTGAGGCCGAGGGCCGCCAGACCCTCCCGCACCGACCCCCGCTGGGCGCTGCCGATGTTGCAGAGCAGCAGGTCCTGGTTGGGGGTGAGGCGCACCTCCAGCTGGTAGGTCTCGATGAGACGGCGCAGGCCGCTCTTGAGCTCCCCCTGCAGGCGGCCGCACAGCACCGGCAGGCCCACGAACCAGAGGCCCGGCGACTGGCGGTGCCAGCCCAGGTAGTCGGTGAGCACGGCGGGGGGCTCCCGCCGCATCCCCTTGATCGGATGGGGAAAGTAGCGGCCCAGCTCGGTGCGGAACCAGTCCACCCCCCGGTCGTGGATCAGATACTTCATCCGGGCGTGGCGGCGCTGCTCCCTGTCGCCGTGGTCCCGCTGCAGGGCGACGATCGCCTGCACCAGCTCCAGCACATGGCCGGCGGCCACATAGCCGAGGGGATCGGCGGTGCGGGCGAAGGTCTCGTCCTTGTTGTGGGTCCGCCCCATGCCGCCGCCCACGTAGACGTTGCAGCCCAGGGGCCGGCCGGAGGGGTCGCTGAACAGCACCAGGCCGATGTCCTGGGTCAGCAGGTCCACCGAATTGTCCCCGGGGACCGTGACGGCCACCTTGAACTTGCGCGGCAGGTAGGTGGAGCCGTAGAGCGGTTCGGCCGCGTCACCGCTGAACACGGCACCGCTCTCCTGGAGCCTGCGCGCCTTCTTCACGGGCCCTTTGGGCTTGATCCGGTAGCTGAGGTCCCCGTCCACCCAGAGGTCGAGATAGGAGCCCTCGGCGGCCTGGGGAGCCAGCAGGTCGGCGATCTGATCGGCCAGCAGGCGGGCCTCCGGGTAGCCATCGCGCTCGAACGGAGCGGCCGGGGCCATCACGTTGCGGTTGATGTCCCCGCAGGCCGAGAGGGTGGAGCCCAGGGCCCGCACGATGCCGCCGATCACCTCCTTGAGATCGGTCTTCTGGACCCCGTGCATCTGGAAGGCCTGGCGCGTCGTGATCCGCAGGGTGCCGTTGCCCAGCCGGTCGGCGAGGGCATCGAGCGCCAGGTAAAGGGAGGTGGGGATGCGCCCGCCGGGGTTGCGCAGCCGCAGCATCATCTGCCAGTCCTTGTCAGCTCCCTTGCGACGTTTGTCCCGGTCGTCCTGCTGGTAACTGCCGTGGAACTTGAGGATCTGAACGGCAGGATCGGTGAAGCTGGGCAGATCGTTGCCCAGTTCGCCCGCCAGGGGATCGTGCAGGTGGCCGCTGCCGGCCTTGAGTGCCTCCTGCTTGGTGGGGGGCTTGGCGGGGGGAGCCGATGGGAGCGACGTGCTGTCGGCGACCGTCGTCGAGGACATCGGCATGGGGACGGGTATCTGAACTGAAACTAGCGAACGGGACGGGGCGCCCCGCCGGAGCTTCCGGCCGTTTCCCTCCTTTGCATACAGTCGCGTTCTGCCCGCTCCCCTGCATGGCCACCTTTCTTCTGGAGATCGGAACCGAGGAACTGCCGGCCGACTTCGTGCGCCTGGCCCAGCCCCAGCTGCAGGCGATCGTGGCCCGCGACCTGCAGGAAGCCCGCCTTGCCTGCGACGCCATCCGAACCGGCGGCACCCCCCGGCGCCTGGCCGTGACCGTCACCGGCCTGCCCCGCCAGCAGGAGGATCTGGTCGAGGACCGCAAGGGTCCGCCGGCCCAGCAGGCGTTCCGCGATGGCCAGCCCACCCAGGCCGCCATGGGCTTCGCCCGGCGCTGCGGCTGCAGCCCCGACCAGCTGGAGATCCGCGACACCGACAAGGGCCCCTTCGTCTTCGCCCGCACCACCGAGGCCGGCCGCCCCACCGCCGAGGTGCTGGTCGGCTGCATCCCCGGCTGGATCCGTTCCCTGCAGGGGCGGCGCTTCATGCGCTGGGGCGCCGGTGATGGCCGCTTCAGCCGGCCCCTGCGCTGGCTGGTGGCGCTGCTCGATGAGGCGGTGGTGCCGGTGGCGCTCAGCGACGTCGATCCGCCCCTGGCCAGCGACCGCCTCAGCCGCGGGCATCGCCTCCATCCCGGGACCGTGACGATTCCCTCCGCCGCGGGCTACGCCGCCGCCCTGGAGGCGGCCGATGTCCAGGTCGACCGGGAGGCCAGGGGTGCCGCGATCCGCACCGCTCTGCAGGCGGGGGCGACAGCGGCAGGAGCCGAGCTGGATCTGCCGGAGGCCCTGTTCGATGAACTGGTCGACCTGGTGGAGTCCCCCCGCCTGATCGAGGGCTCCATCGACACCGACTACCTGGCCCTCCCCCCGGAGGTGCTCAGCACCGTGATGCGCTCCCACCAGCGCTACGTGCCCCTGCGCCTGGCGAACGCCGCGGCCGATCCCCTGGCCCTGGAGGCCGGCGAGGCCCTGATGCCCCGCTTCCTGTGTCTGTCCAACGGCCTGGCGGCCGCCGCTGACACGATCCGGCGCGGCAATGAGCGGGTGCTGCGGGCGCGGCTGGCGGACGCGGCCTTCTTCCTGGCGGCCGATCGCCGCCAGAGCAGCGCCGAGCGGGTCGAGGCCCTCGATCGGGTCACGTTCGCCGAAGGGCTCGGCAGCCTGGCCGACCGCAGCCAGCGCCTGGCCTGGCTGGCGGATCGGCTCTGCCGTCGCCTGCCGCTGGCTGACACCGCCGCCGTGGCCGCCCGGCGGGCAGCCCCCCTGTGCAAGCACGATCTGGTGAGCCAGATGGTGGGGGAATTCCCGGAGCTGCAGGGGGTGATGGGGGCCAAGTACCTGCTGGCGGAGGGCGAGTCCCGCGCCGTGGCCCTGGCGGTGCTGGAGCACTACCAGCCCCGCGGTGCCGGTGACGCCCTGCCGGGTTCCGAGGCGGGGGCGGTGCTGGCCCTGGCGGAACGGCTGGAGCTGCTGCTGAGCATCTTCGCCAGGGGCGAGCGGCCCAGCGGCTCCTCCGATCCCTATGCCCTGCGCCGGGCGGGCAACGGAGTGCTGCAGATCCTCTGGGATCGGGACTGGTCGCTCGACCTGGTGGCCCTGATGGCCGAGGCCACGGCCCACTGGCAGCCGTTGCTGCCCGAGCTGGAGGTGCAGCCCCTGACCCTGGCCGCCGACCTGCTCGACTTCCTGCGCCAGCGGCTGGCCAGCCTGCTGGAGGAGGAGGGCTTCGGTGCCGATCTGGTCCAGGCGGTGGCCGGCGATGGCGTCTCCCTGGAGCGGCTGCTGCGGGACCCGGCCGATGCCCGGGCCCGGGTGGAGCTGCTGCGGCGCCTGCGCAGCGAAGGCAGCCTGCCCCTGGTGCAGGCGGTGGTGCAGCGGGCCTCCCGCCTGGCGGAGCAGGCCGACCTGGCGGCGGATCAGGTCAACCCCCAGGGGGTGGTGGATCCGGCGCTCTTCGCTTCCCCGAGCGAGTCGGCCGTGCTGGCGGTGCTGGAACGGCTGGGGGTCCATGCTGCCGCCAGTGGCACCGGCCGCTACGAACCGCTGGCCCGGCTGCTGGGGGAGAGCGGCACCACCCTGGCCGCCTTCTTCGATGGCCCCGACAGCGTCATGGTGCTGTGCGACGAGCCCGAGGTGCGCCGCAACCGCCTGCGGCTGCTGGCGGTGCTGCGCAACCAGGCCTCGGAGCTGGCCGACTTCAGCCGTCTGGGGGGCTGACCCGTCCGGCGTTTCCCCCGGGCGCCCGGGGCCCGGTTCATGCCAGCAGGGCCACCTCGATGCACAGCCCGGGTCCGAAGGCCATGGCCAGGCAGGGCCCGGACGCACCGCTGCGCCGCAGGCGTTCGAGGATGAACAGAAGCGTCGGGGACGACATGTTGCCGTAGTCCCGCAAGACCGACCGCGAGGGTTCGATCAGACCTGGATCGAGATCCAGGCCCTTCGTGACCGCCGAGAGGATCCGGGGTCCACCGGAGTGCACGGCCCAGCAGCCGATGGCGTCGAGGCTCAGACCGTGGGTGGCCAGCCACCCCTCCAGCCAGGGCCGCAGATGCTCGCCGATCAGGCCAGGGACCTGCGGGGAGAGGCCCATGGCGAAGCCGTGGTCCCCGATCTCCCAGGACATGGCCTCCGTGCTGGCGGGCACCAGCAGAGAGCCGCTGGCGATCAGCCGCCCCAGCGGTGCCGTGGCCGGTCCCCCCGGCGCCGGCGGCTCCCCTGTGACCACCAGCGCGGCGGCGCCATCGGCGAACAGGGCATTGGCCACGATCCGCTCCCCATCCCAGCCGTACTGGAGATGGAGGCTGCAGAGCTCGACGGCGCACAGCAGCACGCAGGCCTCCGGCTGGGCCCCGGTGAACCCGGCGGCGACCCTCAGACCGTTGAGCGCCCCGTGGCAGCCCATGAACCCCACGTGGGTGCGGGCCACCCCGGCGTCCAGCGGCAGGGCGGCCATCAGGGCCAGGTCGACGCCGGGGGCATGGAAGCCGCTGCAGGAGACCGTGATCAGATGGGTGATCCGCTCGGCGGGCAGCCGGGCCTGCGCCAGGGCTGCCTGGACGGCCCGCTGGGCCAGGGGTGGTGCTTCGGTGGCGTAGCGCCGCATCCGCTCCCCGGTGCCGGGGCTGGTGGCCCCGAAGAAGGTCTGTCTGGGGTCGCTGCCAGGGGGCTGGAGCAGGACGCTGTGGCGGCTGGCGACGCCCGAGCGGCGGTGCAGGGTCTCCAGCAGGCGGCGCTGGCCTGGGGAGGGCATCTGGTGGGGCAGGGCCACCTCGGCGGCGATGGCGGCGGCATCGGCCTGGGCGATCCGTTCGCGAGGCAGGGCCGTGCCCAGCCCCTGGATGGTCAGGGACATGGCTCGGGGACCAGCGACTTCAACCCGGCGCCATCGAAGGGGTGCAGGAAGGGCGCCGCCAGGGCCGGCCAGCGCTCCACCGCCGCCAGGGCGCAGCGGCTGAGGCCAGGCCGGCGCAGGGCGAAGGCGAGGCCCCCCAGAGCCGCTGGCGCGATCCGATCAGCCGTCGGTACCGGCGAACCCATTGCCGCTCGAGCTCCCTGCTCCAGTGGTGCTGTCTCTGCACGACCAAGGGCACCGCCGCCAGGGCCCCCAGCAGGGCCCAGCCCATCCCCTCCCCCGTGAACGGTTCGACGTAACTGGCCGCGTCCCCCAGCAGCAACAGCCGCTCGGCCGCCGGGGGCCAGCACTGGGCGGTGAGGGCCGGGGTGGCCAGCCAGGCGGCGGCATGGGCCTCGGGAACGGGCTCGAAGCCCGCTTCCGCCAGCACGCCCGCGGCGGCGGCGGCCGCTCCACCGGTCCGGATCAGATGGTCCCGATCGAAGGCGGCCGCCAGATTGGTCGCGCCGGTTTCGGTGCGCACCAGTCCCACATAGCCATGGCGGCCGATCGCCATGTGGATCGTGCCCCGGCCGTAGCTTCTTGCCCCGGTCTCCAGACGGCAACCGGCCCCGACCCTGGAGCGTGGCTGGACCCGGCGGCGGATCCCGACGGCATGGGTCACTCCCGGGCTGCCCAGCCCGGTGGCCACCAGCACCACCCGGGCGCTGGTGGTTTCAGCGGCGCCGCCGCTGCGCAGCCGCACCTCCCGGCCACCGGGGCAGGGGCCGGCCACCGTGGCTGCGGTGCCCGTGCGCCACACCGCGCCCTCGGCCACCGCCGCCTCGCCCAGGGCCAGGTCAAGGCGGCCCCGGGAGAGGGAGCGGCCCAGGGGCAGCTCCAGTTCCAGCTGACGGTGCTGCAGTCCGAGGTGCAGGTGGGTGAGGGGCACGCCTCCCAGGTGGTCGACCAGGTCCGGCAGGCCGGCCCCGGCCAGGGCCCGGAGGGCCACCCCGTCGAGACAGGTGCCGCAGACCTTCCAGCGGGGAAAGGCCCGCTTCTCCACCAGCAGCACCCGCAGCCGTTGCCGTGCGAGCTGGTGGGCCGCCAGGGCCCCGGCGGGCCCGGCCCCGATCACGACCACATCCCACTGGGGAGCCGTCATGGCGTCTCCATCGCCCGCTCGGGACGGCGCCAGCTGAGCAGGAAGCGCTCGGGCCAGTGGCGCGTCAGGCGGGCCCCCCGCAGGACGGCCCGATCCGCCAGATCAACGGCCTCGTCCATCCGGAAGGCCCCCTGCACCGACACGGGACCATCGAAATGAACGATCGGCGAGCGACTCAGCAGCCGGCAGCCCACCCAGGCCAGCCCGTAGCCCAGGGGACTGCGGATCAGGTCGTTCACCAGCACCAGGTGTCGGCTGCTCTGACCCAGGCGGCGGAGCAGCTCGACGGCGTCGGTGTCCTCGAGATGGTGCAGGAACAGCCTGCAGACCATGACGTCGTAATCCGCCGGCAGGGGATCCACCAGCACATCAGCCTGGAAAAAGCTGCTGCCCTCCGGGGGGCCGGCGCCATGGCCGCTGGCGATGGCCACCGCCTGCGCGCTGCGGTCGCAGCCGTCCACCTGCACGGCCAGTCCGCTCCTGCGGCAGCGTTCCGCCAGGGCGATGGTGTTGTCGCCGCCTCCGCAGGCCACATCCAGGATCCGCAGGGGCCGATCGGAGCCGAGGGCGACGGCCAGGGCCTGGACCGGCCTGAACAGGCACCCCACGGCGCCGCTGATGGCATTGATCCGTCGCAGACCCTGGAGGGCCTGCCCGTGGGCAGCGGCGTCGATGCCGTCCTGGTCCATCCACTCCGACTGTCGGTTCCGCTCGCCCAGGGGCTGCCAATGCATCGGTGATCGTCGCTGCGGGTGGGGCGGCATCGTTGTGGGTGGGGAATCGCCTGGATCGGAGGCCTCCCAGAATTTCGGAGCAGGGTCTCCTGGCAGGGACCTTCAGCGGGCGTCCCCTAACTTGTCTGTTCGCTCCGACCGCTGGCCGAGGGGCCATCACTGAAATTGCCGATGCTGTTCGACGGTGTTCTGATTGTTCTCCTGATTCTGGTCAACGGGATTTTTTCGGGTTCGGAATTGGCCATGATGTCGGCTCGGAGATTGCGCCTTGAGCACCAGGCGGAGGCCGGAGACCACAAGGCGGAAGTGGCTCTGAAACTAATCCGATCCCCCAACGATTTTCTCTCGACGGTGCAGATCGGCATCACATTGATCGGCATTCTGAGTGGTGCCCTGGGCGGCTCACGGGTGGCCGAGGGCCTGCGGCCGCTGCTGGAGGCCGTACCCCCGCTGCGGGCCTGGGCCGATCCCCTGTCCCTCGGACTGGTGGTCACGCTGATCACCTTCCTGTCCCTGGTGCTGGGGGAGCTGGTGCCCAAGCGCATCGCTCTGCATGACCCGGAGCGCATCGCCTGCCTGGTGGCCCCCGCCATGCGGAGCCTGTCGCGCTGGATGGCCCCCCTGGCCCATCTGCTCGGCTCCTCCACCGATCGCCTGCTCAGCCTGATCGGCATCGGCGAGGGGGGCGAACCGGAGATCACCGAAGATGAGATCAGGACCCTGCTGCGCAGAGGAACGGAGTCCGGCCTGTTCGAGGCGGCCGAACACGCCATGGTCGAGCGGGTGTTCCGGCTGGCCGACCGCCCCGTCAGGGCGATCATGACCCCCCGCACCGATATCCGCTGGCTTGATCTCTCCGATTCCCCCGAGACCCATCTGCAGCAGGTGATCGAAGGCAACCATTCCCTGTTCCCGGTGGCCCGCGGCAGCCTCGATGCCTGCGTGGGGGTGGTGCGCGGCCGGGCCGTTCTGGCGGCCCGGCTCACCGCGGCCCCCGGCCCGGTGGAGACCCTGGTCCAGGCCCCGCTCTACGTGGGGGAGAGCACCCGGGCCCTGAAGCTGATCGAGCAGTTCAAGAGCTCCGGCATCCACATTGCCCTGGTGACCGACGAATTCGGGGGCATCGAAGGGCTGGTGACCCTGAATGACGTGATGGAGGCGATCGTCGGCGACCTCTCCTCGGCCACGGACAAGGATGACCCGATGGTCATCGTCCGCCAGGATGGGTCCTGGCTGCTCGACGGGGCCCTCGACATCGCCGACTTCGAGGATCTGGTGGACCGACGGCCTCTGGCGGAGGAACTCCGGGGCGGCTATCAGACCCTGGGCGGCTTTGTGATGCACGTGCTCGAACACATCCCCAGGGCGGGGGATGTCTTCACGTGGGAAGGGCTGCGGATCGAAGTCGTCGACATGGACGGCAACCGGGTCGACAAGCTGCTGGTCAGCCGCCTCGACCCGGCCCCGGAACTGCCCTGATCAGGCGAGCTTCACACCGCGATCCTCACTTGACCACCAGCACCGGCTCCTTTTTGGAGCCGGCATCGGGATCCGTGCCGGCATCCGGGTCGGTGGGGGGGGTCGCGGCGTGGACGCCGGCCGGCTTCATCGCCGAGCGGGGCTCGGCGGCCGCCAGGATCGCTTCGGCCTCCTCCACCGAGCGCACGGCGCTGGGCACCGGCTTGTAGCCGGCGGGAGCCAGGGCCTGGCCCCGCAGCACCGCCCCCAGGGTGAGCACCGTGAGCTTGATCTGCTGCCAGGGATTCATCGCCACCACCCGCTTGTAGAGGTAGCTGTCGAAGGTGAGGCGCTGCACGTCCTTGTCGTCGCACATCTCGACGAACGCCTCACGGGCGGCATCGTTGCTGTAGAAGATGTTCTGGAGCAGTTCCAGCACCTTGTAGGTGGCGCCGTACTTGCGGTCCCACTTGCGGATGTAGACCTTGAGATCCTTCTCGGTGGGGATGCGGCTGCCGGAGGCGCTGGCGGCGACGATCTCCTCGGCGCACATGCGGCCGCTCTTGGCGGCGAAGTAGATGCCTTCGCCGGAGCTCTTGGTGACGTAGCCGGCGGCATCGCCCACCAGGGCCATGCGGCCCACCACCCGCCGGGGGCGGGGATGCTCGGGGATGGGGTGGGCTTCCACCTTGATCACCTCACCCCGCAGCAGACGGCGGCTGGCCCGCTCACGGATGCCCTTCTGGAGCCCCTTGATCAGGGACTGGTTGGCCTGCATGGTGCCGGTGCCCACCGCCACGTGGTCGTACTTGGGGAAGACCCAGGCATAGAAATCGGGCGACACGTCGGTGCCGACGTACATCTCCGCGAGATCCTCGTAGTAGGCCATCTCCTCGGCCGGCAGCCGGATCCGCTCCTGGAAGGCGATCGCGACGTTGTAGTCGCCGGCATCCATGGCCTTGGCCACCCGGCTGTTGGCCCCATCGGCGCCGACGATCAGATCCACCTCGAGGGTCTTCAGCTCACCGGTGGGGCCGCCGGAGGAGTAATCGGCGTAGTGGAGGGTGTAGGGACCCTGGCGCTGGCTGCCGGTGTCGATGCTCTGCACCAGGCCGTTGACCAGGTGGGCGCCGAGTTCGGCGGCCCGGTTGCGCAGGAATCCGTCGAGCACCTCCCGGCGACACATGCCGATGTATTCGTTGCTGTTCTCCAGATGGATGTCCACCTCCCGGTTGGAGGGGGAGATCATCCGCATGTTCCGCACCTTGCGGTCGATGATCGATTCCGGCAGATCGAATTCCTCCACCATGCACAGGGGAATCGCTCCACCGCACGGTTTGGCGTTGTCGAGCTTGCGCTCGAACAGCCAGGTCTCGATGCCGGCCTTGGCGAGAACTTCCGCAGCACAGGAACCGCTGGGGCCGCCGCCCACGACTGCCACTCGCAACATCTTGAAACCTGCTCCGCCATTGGGATGTGGGGGGGAAGCTAACACTGCTGAACCGGTGACTGCCCGGTATGGAATCGACTGAAATGAGCTCCCACCTAAGATCGAGGGTCGCTCGCGGCTGAGGGAATGCCCGCCCACGCTCCGCCGAGGCCCGTCGCTGCTGGCCGGCCGCTGAGGCCAGCCGCCGCCGCCAGCCGCTGATGCCCCTTGGTGACGACATCCCGCTGGCCCGGCGCTCCACGCCCCCTCCGCGCCGGCCGGCCTCCGTTCCCAGGCGGATCGCCCAGGTGGTGCTCAGCGGTGCCCTGCTGGCCGGCGGCAGCGTGCTGCTGCTGATCGGCCCCCTGCGCTCCTGGATCACCCCCACCCCCGTGCCGGGACTGTCGGCCCGTCTGGGGCCGGATGGCCGGCTCCTCGGCCACTTTCCCTATCCCGAAGCCGACCCCGCCGAGCTGGTGGCCATCGCCCCCGGATTGCGCCTGCGGCCGGAGGCGGCCCGTGCCCTCGAGGCCATGCGGGCCGCTGCCGATGCCGACGGTGTGGTGCTGACGGTGCTCAGCGCCTGGCGCAGCGTCGAGCTGCAGAAGCAGCTGTTCTTCGATGTCAAGGCCGAGCGCAACCAGACCTCCGCCGACCGGGCCCGGGTCAGTGCGCCGCCCGGCTTCTCCGAGCACAGCACCGGCTTCGCCGTGGATCTGGGGGACGGTCGCCTGCCCTCCACCAATCTGATGGAGAGTTTCGAGACCACCGAGGCCTACCGATGGCTCGATCGCCACGCGGCCCGCTTCCACTTCGTGCGTTCCTTCCCCAGGGGCAACCCCCAGGGCGTGAGCTACGAACCCTGGCACTGGCGCTTTGAAGGTTCCACCGAAGCCCTGGAGATGTTCGAGCCGGCCCAGCGTCTGGCCCGCTGAGCCGATGGGTTCGGGGACCCGTCGCCGGGCTCCAAGGAGGGGGTGGGAGTAGGATCAAGATCCGCTTCAACGTTCGCCACATGTCCCACCGGGCCGGCGCGGCAGGGTTTCCCAAAAAACCCTGACGAAGCGTCAGAGCGCTGGTCGGTCCCTGTTCAGGGCCACTTCTGGGCCACGGACACCCTGTCCCGTCCAGTTCAACGCCCAGCTGAACGCCACGTTGGCAGCGACATGTCTTTTTCGTTTCGCCATCAACGCCCCGTTTCCCTGGAGACGACCACCGTCGATTCGATTCCGACGATCCCCTTCCCACACCTTCGCAGGACGACATTCCCATGAGCGGCGACATCAAAGGCGCCCCGATACGCAATATCGCGATCATTGCCCACGTCGACCACGGCAAGACCACCCTGGTGGATGCCCTGCTCGAGCAGTCCGGCATTTTCCGCGAAGGTGAAGCGGTGCCCACCTGTGTGATGGATTCCAACGACCTGGAACGGGAGCGGGGGATCACGATTCTCTCCAAGAACACCGCCGTCGATTACAACGGCATCCGCATCAACATCGTCGACACCCCTGGTCACTCCGATTTCGGCGGTGAGGTGGAGCGGGTGCTGGGCATGGTGGATGGCTGTCTGCTGATCGTGGACGCCAATGAGGGGCCCATGCCCCAGACGCGCTTCGTTCTCAAGAAGGCGCTGGAGAAAGGTCTGCGGCCGATCGTGTTCGTCAACAAGATCGACCGGGCCCGCGTCGATCCGGAACAGGCGGTCGACAAGGTGCTCGATCTGTTCATCGAGCTCGGCGCCGACGACGACCAGTGTGATTTCACCTATCTCTTCGGCAGCGGCATGGGCGGTTACGCCAAGCCCGACATGGCCACCGAGAGCGACAACATGAAGCCGCTCTTCGACGCCATCCTGCGGCATGTGCCGCCGCCGGTGGGGGATCCCGCCAAGCCCCTGCAGCTGCAGGTCACCACCCTCGACTACTCCGATTTCCTGGGTCGGATCATGATCGGCCGGGTCCACAACGGCACGATCACCGGCGGCCAGAACGTCGCCCTGATCCGCGACGACGGCAGCATCAAGCGCGGCCGGATCAGCAAGCTGCTCGGCTTCCAGGGGCTGCAGCGGGTCGAGATCCCGGAAGCCCGGGCGGGTGATCTGGTGGCCGTCGCCGGCTTCGACGAGGTCAACATCGGCGAGACCATCGCCTGCCCCGACCACCCCGAGGCCCTGCCGCTGATCAAGGTGGACGAACCCACCCTGCAGATGACCTTCGTCGTCAACGACTCCCCCTTCGCCGGCAAGGAAGGCAAGTTCGTCACCAGCCGCCAGCTGCGCGACCGCCTGCAGCGGGAGCTGCTCACCAACGTGGCCCTGCGGGTCGAGGACACCGACTCCCCCGACCGCTTCTCGGTCTGCGGCCGTGGTGAGCTGCACCTCGGCATCCTGATCGAGACGATGCGTCGCGAGGGCTTCGAGTTCCAGGTGTCCCAGCCCCAGGTGATCTTCCGCACCATCGACGGCACCCCCCACGAGCCGTTCGAAACCCTGGTCATGGACGTGCCCGAGGAGGCCGTCGGCAGCTGCATCGAGAAGCTCGGCATCCGCAAGGGCGAGATGCAGAACATGGAAGCCACCAGCGACGGCCGCACCCAGCTGGAGTTCGTGGTGCCCTCCCGCGGCCTGATCGGCTTCCGGGGCGAGTTCATCCGCGCCACCCGCGGCGAGGGGATCATGAGCCACTCCTTCCTCGATTACCGCCCCATGCAGGGCGACTTCGACGCCCGTCGCAACGGCGTGCTGATCGCCTTCGAGGAGGGCACCGCCACCTTCTACGCCCTCAAGGGTGCCGAGGACCGGGGCCAGTTCTTCATCACCCCCGGCACCAAGGTCTACAAGGGGATGATCGTCGGCGAGCACAACCGTCCGCCCGACCTCGAACTCAACGTCTGCAAGGCCAAGCAGGTCACCAACATTCGCTCGGCCGGTGCCGAGGTGCTCGACACCCTCCAGTCACCGATTCAGATGACCCTGGAGCGGGCCCTGGAGTACATCGGCCCCGACGAGATGCTGGAGGTCACCCCCGAATCGATCCGGCTGCGCAAGATGCCGGTGAAGAAGCCCGCCAAGCGTTGAGTCCCGGCGCCCCATCCGCCGATGAGGAAACCCTGCTGCAGGCCGACCCCCGCCTGCGGCAGGCCGTCGAGCACTTCAATGCGGCCGCGTGGTACGCCTGCCACGACGGCTTCGAGGAGCTCTGGCACGAGACCCAGGGGCCGATGCGGCCCGTGCTCCAGGGTCTGCTCCAGATCGCCGTGGCCGAGCTGCACCTGGAACGCGACAACCGCCGCGGTGCCACGGTGCTGATGGGTGAGGGGCTGGGCCGCCTGCGGGGCTGCGGCGACGAAGCCCTGGGCCTGGCCCTCGGGCCGGTCCGGCTCCGGGCCGCCCAGCGGCTGGAGGCCCTGCAGCAGCAGGCCGACCTCACCGGTCTGCCCCTGCCGCGCCTGGAACTGGCGCGGGGAACGGGCACGGCGCCGGTACATTGAGCACACTCAAGGCCTCCACGATTTCCACCTTGACCCTGCCCCCCCGCCCACTGCTGTTCGTGCTCGCCGCGGGGTGCGTGGGCGCCGCCCTGCTGGTGCTCCCGTCCCGCCCCGTCGCGGCCCAGGCGCCGGCCGCCACGGCCCAGGCGCCGCGCCCGAAGGCGCCCGCCACCGGCATGGTCACGATCGAGTCCGATGTGCAGCAGGCCGACAACCAGAACGGCATCGTCACCGCCACGGGCAACGTGCGCATCGTCTATGCCGATCGCGGCATGACGGCCACCTCGCGCCAGGCCCAGTACTTCAGCAACGAGGGGCGCCTGGTGCTCACCGGCGACGTCGATGTGATCGACACCGATGGCCAGCGCCTGCGGGCGGAGCGGCTGGTCTACCAGCTCGACAGCGAGCGCATGCTGGCGGAACCGCCGGCCGGCAAGCAGGTCTTCAGCAAGTTCCGCCTGCAGCAGCAGGGCACCTCCAAGCCTGACGCAGCCAAGCCTGCTCCCCCCAAGCCGTGAGCCTGGTTCTGGAGAGGGTGGCCATCACCCTCGCCGGCCGCCCCCTGGTGACCGACGTGAGCCTGGATCTCCACCCAGGGGAGGTGGTGGGGCTGCTGGGGCCGAACGGGGCCGGCAAGACCACCACGTTCAACCTGATCACCGGCCTGCTGCGGCCCGACTGCGGTGAGGTGCTGCTGGATGGGCAGTCGGTGGCCCACCTGCCCATGCCCCGCCGTGCCCGTCTGGGCATCGGTTATCTGCCCCAGGAGGCGAGCGTGTTCCGCCAGCTCAGCGTCCGCGACAACCTGATGCTCGCCCTGCAGGAAAGCGGCTCGGAGCCCGCCGGACGCCGTCGACGTCTGGAGGTGCTGATCGAGGACTTCCACCTGAGCGGCTTCCAGAACCGCCGTGGCTACCAGCTCTCCGGAGGGGAGCGGCGCCGCTGCGAGGTGGCCCGGGCCCTGGCGGTGGGGGACCAGGGCCCCCGCTACCTGCTGCTGGACGAACCCTTCGCGGGGGTGGATCCCATGGCCGTCGCCGATCTCCAGGCCCTGATCGACAGCCTGCGCGGCCGTGGCATGGGCGTGCTGATCACCGATCACAACGTCCGGGAGACCCTGGCGATCACCGACCGGGCCTACATCCTGGCCGATGGCAGGATCCTTGCCTCCGGTGCCTCCCATACCGTGGCCAACGATCCCCTGGTGCGGCGTCACTACCTCGGCGAGGGCTTCCAGCTTTGAAGGGGGCCCTGCTGGAGAAGCGCCCCACCTGGCTGCAGCTGCCGGGCGGCGAGCGGCTGCGTGACTGGAAGCGGGTCCCCCGCTGGCGGGATCTGCCCCTGCTCGACCGCTGGCTGCTGCAGGAACTGCTGGGCCCGTTGCTGTTCGGCATCGCCGCCTTCACCGCCGTGTCCCTGTCGGTGGGGGCGGTGTTCGAGCTGGTGCGCCGGGTGGCCGAGTCGGGGCTGCCGGTGATGGCGGCCATCCAGGTGCTGCTGCTGCGCCTGCCCTCCTTCCTGGTCCTCTCCTTCCCGATGGCCACCCTGATGGCCACCCTGCTGGCCTACAGCCGCCTCTCGGGGAGCAGCGAACTGACCGCCCTGCGCAGCGTGGGCGTGAGCACCCGCCGCATGGTGCTGCCGGCCATGGCCCTGGCCCTGGTGATGACCCTGCTGACCTTCGTGTTCAACGACGCGATCGTGCCGCGGGCGAATCTGGCGGCCACCAACAGCCTGGAGCGGGCCCTCGGCAAGGCCATCGCCACCGAGCAGAGCGACAACGCCCTCTATTCCCGCTTCACCGACGTCAAGCTGGCCAACGGCGAATCAGTCAAGTGGCTGACCCACATCTTCCATGCCCGCCAGTTCCGCAAGGGGGTCATGCTCGATGTCACCCTGCTCGACTTCTCCCGCCACGGCTACCGGCAGATGCTCACCGCACTCACCGGCAAGTGGAACGAGAAGGAGGGCATGTGGGAGTTCAACAAGGGCCGCATCACCAACATCGACGTGGCCAGCGGCACCACCACCTCCGCGAGCTTCGACCGTTACCTCTACCCCTTCACCCGGGACCCGATCGAGGTGGCCCAGCTGCCCACCGACGCCAGCACCATGACGGTGGGCCAGGCCCTCACGGCGGAGCGGCTGCTGCTGGAGGCCAACAACACCAAGGAGGCGCGGCGGCTGCGGGTGCGCATCCAGGAGAAGTTCGCCTTTCCGGCCATCTGCCTGGTGTTCGGTCTGATCGGCAGCAGCCTGGGGGTGCGCCCCAATTCCCGCACCAGCCGCAGCCAGGGGTTCGGCATCAGCGTGCTGCTGATCTTCGGCTACTACCTGATGTCCTTCATCTTCAGCTCCCTGGGGATCACGGGCACCCTGATGCCCTTCCTGGCGGCCTGGCTGCCGGTGGTCATCGGCCTGGCCGGCGGGCTCTGGCTGCTGCGGCAGGCCAGCCGCTGAGGCCCCACCGGGGGGACGGCACGGCAAAGTGGATCGGTTTCGATCCGCTCCCTTGGTGAACGATCCGGTCATCGGTCTCGGCCTCGCGGCCTTCGCCCTGCTCCTTCTGGTGCTGCCCATCGCCTTCTGGTCCGTCAGCGGCGGCCAGAGCAACCCGGTGGTCAGGATCCTGGTGGCCTCGGCCAATCTCTGCCTCACGGCCCAGCTGGTGTTGCGCTGGTGGGAGTCGGGCCACTTCCCGATCAGCAACCTCTACGAGTCGCTCTGTTTCCTGGCCTGGGCCTGCACCCTCACCCAGCTGCTGGTGGAGCGCAGCTGGCCCAACCCGCTGGTGGCGGCGGCGGCCACGCCGATGGGTCTGGGCTGTGTGGCCTTCGCCAGCTTCGCCCTGCCGGATCGCCTCCAGGAGGCCTCGCCCCTGGTGCCGGCCCTGCGCTCCAGCTGGCTGGTCATGCACGTCAGCGTGATCATGGTCAGCTATGCGGCCCTGCTGGTGGGCTCCCTGCTGTCGGTGGCGGTGCTCTTCGTCGACCGCAACGAGGATCTGGAGCTGCGCAGCAGCTCGATCGGCAGCGGCGGCTTCCGCCAGGCCCGGCTGGCCAGCGACGGCCCCGGTGCCATGGCGCTCAGCAGCAGCAGCTTCCGCATCAGTGAACAGCTCGACAGCCTCAGCTACCGCACCATCACGGTGGGCTTCCTGCTGCTCTCGGTGGGCCTGGTGAGCGGGGCGGTGTGGGCGAATGAGGCCTGGGGCAGCTGGTGGAGCTGGGACCCGAAGGAAACCTGGGCCCTGATCTGCTGGCTGGTCTACGCCGCCTACCTGCACACCCGTCTGATCCGCGGCTGGCAGGGGCGCCGGCCGGCACTGGTGGCCTCGGCGGGCCTGGTGGTGATCGCCGTCTGCTACATCGGCGTCAACCTGCTGGGCATCGGGCTGCACAGCTATGGCTGGTTCCTGGGCAGCTGAGCGGCCGCACGGGTTGCTGTTGCCCCCCCGGGGGCTCCCCAGCAAAACGAAAAGGCCGCCCGTACCGGGCGGCCTGATGACCCTCAGACCAGGGCCGGTTCGGGGCGGCGGCTGTTGCGGATGCCCGTGATGGCCTCGGCGTAGTCGGCCTGGCTGAACACCCCCGACCCGCTGACGATGGCGTTGGCGCCCGCCTCGATCACCTGCCAGGCGTTGGCGGCCTTGATGCCGCCATCCACCTCGATCCAGGGATCCAGTCCCCGTTCGTCGCACAGACGGCGCAGCTGGCGGATCTTCTCCACCTGGGAGGGGATGAAGCTCTGGCCGCCGAACCCGGGGTTGACGCTCATGATCAGCACCAGATCACAGAGCTCCAGGCAGTACTCGAGGGTGTCGAGGGGGGTGCTGGGGTTGAGCACCGCACCGGCCATCTTGCCGAGGTCCTTGATCTGGCTGAGGTTGCGGTGCAGGTGGGGGCAGGCCTCCACCTGGACGCTGATGATGTCAGCGCCGGCCTTGGCGAAATCGGCCACGTATTTCTCGGGCTCGACGATCATCAGGTGCACGTCCAGGGGCTTGGTCGTGACGGGGCGCAGGGCTTCGACGATCAGCGGGCCGATGGTGATGTTGGGCACGAAGCGGCCGTCCATCACATCCACATGGATCCAGTCGGCGCCGGCGGCGTCGACGGCCCGGACGTCGTCGCCGAGGCGGGAGAAGTCGGCCGAGAGGATCGACGGGGAGATCACCAGGGGCTTGGTGCTCATGGACGGCCACCGCAGCGGAAGAGTGAAGCGATTGTAAGGAGCCGCCCACCGTGGGACTCCCGGGGGGATCCCGGGCGCGCTGATACGATGGCCCCGCTTCGATTCCGAGAGGCCTTGCAGCGGCTGGAACGTTCCCCGCTTTGCCTGCGGTCCGCCTCCGGCGTGCCGGCCCCTCGTTGAGGCCCCTCCCCCTGCCGGACCGTTGTGGATCGCACTCTCATCCAGGAACTGCTCGAAGTCGTCGAGCAGGCCGCCATCGCCTCCGCCCGCCTGACCGGGCTCGGCAAGAAGGACGAAGCCGATGCCGCGGCGGTGGAAGCCATGCGCACCCGCATGGGCAGCATCGCCATGCAGGGCCGGATCGTGATCGGCGAGGGGGAGCGGGATGAGGCGCCCATGCTCTACATCGGTGAGGAAGTCGGCAGCGGCACCGGCCCCGGCGTCGACTTCGCCGTCGACCCCTGCGAAGGCACCAACCTCTGCGCCAACGCCCAGGACGGCTCGATGGCCGTGCTCGCCGCCAGCGACCGGGGCGGCCTGTTCTACGCGCCGGACTTCTACATGAAGAAGCTGGCGGCGCCCCCGGCGGCCAAGGGCAAGGTGGACATCCGCAAGAGCGCCACCGAGAACATCGCCATCCTCAGCGAGGTCCTGGGCCTGGCCCCCAGCGAACTCACCATCGTGGTCATGGACCGCGCCCGCCACAAGGACCTGATCGCCGAGATCCGTGCCACCGGCGCCCGGGTCAAGCCGATCAGCGACGGTGACGTCCAGGCCGCCATCGCCTGCGGCTTCGCCGGCACCGGCACCCACTGCCTGATGGGCATCGGCGCCGCTCCCGAAGGGGTGATCTCCGCCGCCGCCCTCCGGGCCCTCGGCGGCCACTTCCAGGGCCAGCTGGTGTACGACCCCGCCGTCGCCCAGACCAGCGAGTGGGCCGACTACACCAAGGAGGGCAACATCGCCCGCCTCAACGAGATGGGCATCACCGACGTCGACAAGGTCTATGAGGCCGAGGAGCTGGCCTCCGGCGAGAACGTCGTCTTCGCCGGCAGCGGCATCACCCCGGGCCTGCTGTTCAAGGGCGTCGTGTTCGAGTCCGACTGCACCCGCACCAGCAGCCTGATCATCAGCACCCTCGACCGCAGCGCCCGCTTCACCGATACGGTGCATATCAAGGAAGGCGCCAAGAGCATCGCCCTGCGCTGATCCCACCAGAGTCCGGACTTCGGAGCCCGCCTCCATGCACATCGCCGTCGTCGGTCTGAGCCATCGCACGGCTCCGGTGGAAATCCGCGAGCGCCTCAGCATCCCTGAGCAGACCATGGAGGATTCCCTCCAGCGGCTCCGCTCGGATGAGCAGGTGATCGAGGCCTCGATCCTGAGCACCTGCAACCGGCTGGAGATCTACACGCTCCTGCGCCACCCCGAACAGGGCATCACCGCCGTCGGCGATTTCCTCAGCCAGCAGTCCGGTCTGGCGGTGGAGGAGCTGCGTCCCCACCTGTTCACCTACCACCACGAGGAGGCCGTCGGCCACCTGCTGCGGGTGGCCGCCGGCCTCGACAGCCTGGTGCTGGGGGAGGGCCAGATCCTCTCCCAGGTGAAGAAGATGGTGCGCCTGGGCCAGGAGCACCGCTCCGTGGGCCCGATCCTCAACCGCCTGCTCAACCAGGCGGTGAGCACCGGCAAGCGGGTGCGCACGGAAACCAACCTGGGCACCGGGGCGGTGTCGATCAGCTCGGCCGCGGTCGAGCTGGCCCAGCTGAAGGTGGGCCAGGCCCGGGGCACCGATGAACTGGTTCCGCTGGACCAGGAACAGGTGGCCGTGGTGGGGGCCGGGCGGATGGCCCGGCTGCTGCTGCAGCACCTGCAGGCCAAGGGCTGCCGGGGGGTGGTGCTGCTCAACCGCACCGTCGCCCGGGCCGAAGCCCTGGCGGCCGATTTCCCCGCCCTGCCGGTGCAGTGCCGTCCCCTGGACGACCTCGACCACTGCCTGAGCACCTGCTCGCTGGTGTTCACCAGCACCGGCGCCGAGGAGCCGATCATCACGGCCCGGCGGCTGGAGGGGCTCAACCGCCGCTCCAGCCTGATGCTCATCGACATCGGCGTGCCCCGCAACATCAGTGCCGATGCGGCCCAGCTCCAGGGTGTCGACAGTTTCGACGTCGACGATCTCCAGGAGGTGGTCGCCCGCAACCAGGAGGCCCGCCGGGAGATGGCCGCCGAGGCCGAGGGGCTGCTGGCGGAGGAGGCCAGGCTGTTCCTGGAGTGGTGGGACGGCCTCGAGGCGGTGCCCCTGGTCAACCGCCTGCGCCTGCAGCTGGAGGACATCCGCGAACAGGAGCTGCAGAAGGCCCTCAGCCGCATGGGCCCGGACCTCTCCGCCCGGGAGCGGAAGGTGGTCGAGGCCCTCAGCAAGGGCATCATCAACAAGATCCTGCACACGCCGGTCACCCGGCTGCGGGCCCCCCAGCCCCGCCAGCAGCGGCGGGCGGCCATGGGGGTGCTGCAGGACCTGTTCGAGCTTCACGACGACCCGCCGGAGGCCTGAGCCCCGCCCCACGGGAGGGTCCCCGCTTCACCGGCTCCAGCCCCACCTTTCACTGCAACGGAACATGAACCGAGAAGCCGCAGCGCCGCGCTCCCCGTCACCACGCTCCAGTACGGTCTGGCCAGCCAAGGACCGAGGACTGGGCTCATGAAACGCGTTCTGGCCATCATCCTGGGAGGCGGGGCAGGAACACGTCTCTACCCCCTCACCAAGATGCGGGCGAAGCCCGCCGTTCCCCTCGCCGGGAAATACCGACTGATCGATATTCCCATCAGCAACTGCATCAACTCCGAGATCAACAAGATCTACGTGCTGACGCAGTTCAACAGCGCCTCGCTCAACCGTCACCTGACGATGAGCTACAACCTCTCCTCCGGTTTCGGCCAGGGCTTCGTGGAGGTGCTGGCCGCCCAGCAGACCCCCGACAGCCCCAGCTGGTTCGAAGGCACGGCCGATGCGGTGCGCAAGTACCAGTGGTTGTTCCAGGAGTGGGACGTGGACCACGTCCTGATCCTCTCCGGTGACCAGCTCTACCGGATGGACTACAGCAAGTTCGTCCAGCACCACATCGACTGCGGCGCCGAACTGACGGTGGGGGCCCTGCCGGTGGATGGGGCCCAGGCGGAGGGCTTCGGCCTGATGCGCACCTCCTCCGACGGCCGCATCCTGGAGTTCAGCGAGAAGCCGAAGGGTGCCGCCCTCGAGGCCATGCGGGTCAACACCGAGAGCCTGGGCCTCTCCGCCGAGGAGGCCGCCAAGCGGCCCTACCTGGCCTCGATGGGGATCTACGTCTTCAACCGCAACACCCTGTTCGACCTGCTGGCCAGCCATCCGGAGGCCACCGATTTCGGCAAGGAGATCATCCCCGCGTCCCTCGGCCGGGGGGACCATCTGCAGACCTTCCTGTTCGACGACTACTGGGAGGACATCGGCACGATCGGGGCGTTCTACGAGGCCAACCTGGCCCTCACCGACCAGCCCAATCCGGCCTTCTCCTTCTATGACGAGAAGTTCCCCATCTACACCCGGCCCCGCTACCTGCCCCCCAGCAAGCTGCAGGACGCCCAGGTGACCCAGTCGATCATCGGCGAGGGATCCCTGCTCAAGGCCTGCAGCATCCACCACTGCGTGCTCGGCGTTCGCTCCCGGGTCGAGGACGAGGTGGTGCTCCAGGACACCCTGCTGATGGGGGCCGACTTCTTCGAATCCTCCGAGGAACGGCTGGTGCTGCGCGAACGGGGCGGCACCCCGATCGGTGTGGGCCGGGGCACCACCGTGAAGGGGGCGATCCTCGACAAGAACGTGCGCATCGGCCGCGACGTCACCATCGTCAACAAGGACCGGGTGGAGGAGGCCGATCGGCCGGAGCTCAACTTCTACATCCGCAACGGCATCGTCGTGGTGGTGAAGAACGGCACGATCGCCGACGGCACCGTGATCTGAGGCCCGCGCCGGGGGAGGGCTGGGCCAGCAGTTGCTGACATCCCCCCCCGGGACACCGACGCGCCGCCGACCGCTGGCCACAGTGGCGATGAAGCAAGACATCCACGCTCCTATGGGCAAGGCGCATTTCGGACTCATCGGCCTCGGCGTGATGGGTGAGAATCTGGTCCTCAACGCCGAGAGAAACGGTTTCTCAAGCGTCGTCTACAACCGGACCTACGCCAAGACCGAGGAGTTCCTGGCCGGACGCGGCGCCGGCAAGGACATCGTGGGAGCGGCCAGCCTCGAAGAGTTCGTGGCGGCCCTGGAGCGGCCCCGCCGCATCCTGATGATGGTGAAGGCGGGCGATCCGGTGGATGCCACCATCGCCAGCATCTCGCCGCTGCTCGAGGAAGGCGATCTGCTGATCGACGGCGGCAACTCCCTCTACACCGACACCGAACGGCGGGTCAAGGAGCTGGAGAGCAAGAGTTTCGGCTACATCGGCATGGGCGTCTCGGGCGGCGCCAAGGGGGCCCTGGAGGGGCCGAGCATGATGCCCGGCGGCACCAAGGCGGCCTACGACGCCATCGAAAGCCTGGTCACGAAGATGGCCGCCCAGGTGGAGGACGGCCCCTGCGTCACCTACATCGGCCCCGGTGGCGCCGGCCACTTCGTCAAGACCGTCCACAACGGCATCGAGTACGGCATCGAGCAGATCCTGGCCGAGGCCTACGATCTGATGAAGCGCATCGCCGGGATGGACGGCGATGCCATGGCCGATGTGCTGGGGGGCTGGAACCAGACCGAGGAGCTCGCCTCCTTCCTGGTGGAGATCACCGAGGTGTGCCTGCGCACCAAGGATCCCGAGAGCGGCGGTGATCTGGTGGAGCTGATCGTCGATGCCGCCGGCCAGAAGGGCACCGGCCTGTGGACCGTGGTCAGTGCCCTGGAGATGGGGGTGCCCGTGCCCACCATCTACGCCGCCCTCAATGCCCGGGTGCTGAGCTCCCTGCGCAGCGAGCGGATCGCGGCCGAAGCGGTGCTGCACGGCCCCGCCCCCCACAGCTTCTCCCTCGGGGAGCCCGCCACCGGCATGGCGCCGCTGCGGGACGCCTGCATCCTGGCCTGCATCGCCAGCTACGGCCAGGGGATGGCCCTGCTGCAGGAGGCCTCCAAGCTCCACGACTACAACCTCGATTTCTCGGCCATCGGCCAGATCTGGAAGGGGGGCTGCATCATCCGGGCCCGGCTGCTGCAGCGGATCCAGGACGCCTACGGCGCCAATCCGTCCCTGCCCAACCTGATGCTCGATCCCTGGTTCGCCACCCAGGTCAACCAGCGCCTGGCCGGCCTGCGCCAGGTGGTGGCGGGGGCGGCCCTGGCGGGCATCCCCGTGCCCTGCCTCAGCAGCACCCTCGACTACATCGACAGCTACCGCACCGGCCGCCTGCCCCAGAACCTGGTGCAGGCCATGCGCGACTGCTTCGGCTCCCATACTTATGAGCGCACGGACCGCCCCGGCGCGTTCCATACCGAGTGGCTCGTTTGACCGAACCCAGCACCCGCTACCAGCTGATCGTCGCCACCAGCCCGGACGACCTGGCCCGCAAGACGGCCGAGCAGATCGCCTCCGGCATTGATCTGGCTCTGGCGGAGCGGGATCGGGCCCAGATTGCCCTGGCCGGCGGCGAAACGCCCCGGGCGGCCTACGCCCGGCTGGCGGAGGAACACCTGCCCTGGGAGCGGGTCGATGTGCTGCTGGGGGATGAGCGCTGGGTGCCGGCCGACGACCCCTCCAGCAATGCCCGCATGCTGCGGGAAACCTTGCTGGCCCACCCCCAGGCCAGCCGCGCCCGCTTCCATCCGGTGCCCACCGACCGTCCCACCCCGCAGGCCAGCGCCGAGGCCTACGCCTCCGAGCTGGCGGTGCTCTGCCCCGGTGCGCTGCCCCGCTTCGATGTGCTGCTGCTGGGCCTCGGCGACGACGGCCACACCGCCTCCCTGTTCCCGGGCACGGCGGCCCCCGGCGTCAGCGACCGACCGGTCACCATCGGCGAGGGCAAGGGCCTGCCCCGCATCACCCTCACCGCACCGGTGCTCTCGGCCGCCCGCCGGGTGATCTTCCTGGTCAGTGGCGCCGGCAAGCGCCAGGCGCTCGCCCGGCTGCTCGACCCGAGTGAGCCCGCCGAGCGCACCCCCGCCCGGCTGGTGCGGCCCGCGGGCGTGGTGGTGATCCTGGCGGACGCCGCCGCCGCCGCCGATCTCCCCGGCACCTGAGGCCGTCATGCAGGTGATCCGCGGCGATGGCTTCAGCGGCTGGCATGCCCTCAACGACACCGTCATGGGGGGCCGCAGCTCGGGCCTGTGCACGGTCAGCAGCCGGGGCCTGCGGCTGGAGGCGGAGGTGGTGGAGCAGGGCGGCGGCTTCGTCAGCTGCCGCTCGCCCATCTTTTCCCCTCCCCTTGATCTCTCTGCTCAGGCCGCCTTCGAGCTGGAGCTGCAGGGCGACGGCCGTCACTACAAGCTGGCGGTGGCCTGCGCCGATGGGGTGGCGGGTCTTACCGAGATGATTCCCGGCGGTGTGCGCTGGGTGGCGAACTTCGCCACCGAGGCCGAGGGACCCTGCCGGGTGCGGATCCCCTTCGCCCAGCTGCGGGCCTCGATCCGGGCCAGGCCGATCGAGGCGCTGCCCCTGGGCCTCCCCCTGCGCTTCGATCCGGCCCGCATCACCCGGTTGCAGATCCTGCATTCGAAGTTCGGCGACGACGGCTCCGCCAATCCGGGCTTCCGGGCCGGCCCGCTCAGCCTGGAGGTGATGGCGATCGATGCCGTCGCCTGAGTCCTCCATCGGCAGCGCCAACACCGATCTGTGCCAGCTGGTGGCGGCGGCGGCCGACCTCTGCCGCAAACCCCTGCGCCACGCGGTGGTCAACCCAGACCCGGGTGCCATCGGGGCCGGCCCGGGGGCGGAGGAGGAGGGGGTGGACAGCCTCGATCTCTGCCTGCGGCTGGAGGCCCGCACCCCCGAGGGCGAACGGGTGCCTGCGGAGGATCTGGAGCTGGAGATCTACCGCAGCGGTACGGAGCTCAACCTCACCCTGGCCTGGCGGCAGGGGGAGGACCACCCCCTGCTCTGGCAGGGCAGCCATCCGGTATGGATGGATGGGGCCACGGGCCTGCGCTGCAGCTGTCCGCCCCAGGGTGAGCCGCTGGAGGCCTTGGCGCGACGCCTGCGGGCCCTGTTGCGGCCCGATCAGGGTTGAGGCGTCGGCAGCACCATCAGCAGCGAGCCGGTTCCCATCGTTGAGGGGAGCGGCCAGAGTTCGGCCGTGGCCACCAGCGTGCGGCCATCCCGATGGCGCAGGGGAAAGGCGTCACTGACGAACAGCGGCCCATCGGCGGGCGCGTCGGTGCCAACAGGAGCCGTGGCCGCCTCCGGCAGCTGGCAGAACAGGGAGGCCGGTGACCCCACCAGGCTGTCGCGCTCGAAGCCGATCCTGTGGCACAGGCTGGCGTTGACCAGTACCACCCGCTGGCTGCTGTCGAACACCGCCACCGAGAAGCTGGGGCTACGGATCAGCGTCTCGAACAGCACCGAGAGATCGCGGCCATGCTCCTGGGCCTGGCGCTGCTGGGTGATGTCGGAGAGGGTGCCGACCACATAGCGATCCATCTCCTCGGTGAGCACCTTGGCGTTCTCCGTCACCCAGCGCTGCTCGCCGTCCCGGCGGATGATGCGGTACTGCACCGACCAGCCCCCCCGGGCCGGGTCCCGGCTGGCCCAGACCCGATCGCGGTCCTCCGCCAGGATCGCGTCGTCGAGCAGCCGGGGATCGGCGAACAGCTCGGCCGGGCTCCAGCCCGTCAGGGGCAGGATGCGCTGGCTGGCATAGAGCAGCCGGCCCAGGCTGGCGTCCCGCTTCCAGACCGCTTCCTCGAGGGCATCGGTGAGGCTGGAGAAGGAATCGAGGGAGGTCTCGGCGGCCCGGCGCAGGGCCAGCAGCTCCGACACGTCGGTGAGGGTGATGATGGCCCCGAGCCGCTGACCCTCCTGCTCCTGGTAGGGCAGCACCTGGGCCAGGTAGGCGATGTCCTCGCTGACCGCCTCAATGTTGCGCCGCGGAGCACCGCCAACGACCTCTGTGAGGGCCTTCCGCAGACCCGGCAGCGGCACCGTGGTGGGCACGCCCAGCAGGGGCTGGCCGATATCGTCGTTCACCAGGGCGAACACCCGCACCGCCAGGGGCGTGAACCGGGTGATGCACAGCTCCCGGTCGACGATGACCATGCCCTGGTTCAGGGAGTTCTGGATGTTCTCCAGATCGGTGCTGAGCAGCTGCAGCTCCGTGCTCCTGGCCCGCAGTTCCTGGTTGAGGGTGGCCAGTTCCTCGTTGGTGGCCTGCAGCTCCTCGTTGGAGGATTCCAGCTCCTCATTGGAGGACTGCAGTTCCTCCGACGAGGCCTGCAGTTCCTCGGCCGAGGCCTCCAGTTCCTCGTTGGCCTCCTCCAGGTCCGCCAGGGAGCGGCGCAGGGTGTCGTGGCTGGTGAGCAGCTCCTTTTCCAGCCGGGCGATCTGCTGGTCGAAGTTCGGGTCGCGGATCAGCGTCGTATCCGCGGCGGCCGGTTCGGCGCCGTCCGGCGGTTCCCGCAGGAAGCTCAGCAGGGTCAGGATCCGGTCGTTGACCTGGAGCGGTCGGGCCTCCAGCCGCAGGTGGATGGCGAAGTCAGGCAGATGCAGCAGGCGGCTGCGGGCCGGCTGGCCGTCGGCCCGCACGATCAGCAGCAGGGCGCGGGCTTCGGCCTGCAGATCCTCCAGCAGGAAGGAGGTGGCGGCGGTCGAGATCCGCCCTTCCGGAAGCCGGCAGAAGGGACTGACATCCCCGATCACCTCCACCAGTCCGTGGTTCTCATCGAGGATCACGCAGGGGGGTGAGGTGCTGCGGACCAACGCTTCGAGGGTGGCCACATGCTCCTCGACCACGGTCTCCCGCAGGATCGAGATCCGACCGATCGGGTTGAACAGCATCGTTGGCCGCTGGGACGGCTGGGCGACCGTGGAGTAGCGGGCGGACTGGGGCTCAGCGGTGCGATGGAAGATGCGGTGGTCGGCGTTGGCCACCTCGAAACCCTCGGTCCTGTGGCCCAGCGACTCCGTACGGCCGAGGAACAGCAGGCCCGCGGGCAGCAGGCCGAACCGGAACTGCGCCAGGACCCGATCCTGCAGGGGCTGGGTGAAGTAGATGAGGGTGTTGCGGTTGGAGATCAGATCCAGGCGCGGGAAGGGGGGATCGACCGCCACGTTGTGACGGGCGAAGACCACGCAGTTGCGCAGGTCTTCACTGATCTGGACCTCACCGTTGCACGGCACCACGAACCGTTCCCGCAACGACTCCGGAATGGCCAGGCTGGAGGCGGCGGGATAGGTGGCCCGGCGTGCCACGGCCAGGCTCTCCTCGTCGAGGTCAGTGCCGAAGATCTTGAGGTGATGGGTCAGGTCCTGGGGGTGGCCGAGCACCTCGCTGATGAGCATGCCCAGGGAATAGACCTCCTCCCCGGTGGCACAGCCGGGCACCCACACCCGCAGGCGATCCCTGCGGATGCGCTGGGCCACGTAGGCCCGCAGGAGCTCACCGAGGGCCGCGAACGACTCCGGGTCGCGGAAGAAGGAGGTGACGGTGACCAGCAGGTTGTGGACCAGGGCCGAGGCCTCCTTGCTGTCGGCCGAGAGCACCTGCAGGTACTCGTCCATGCTCTCGATCTGGCGGATCGCCATCCGCCGCGCCAGCTGTCGCTGCAGGGTGGACTCCTTGTACTGGCTGAAGTCGATGCCGCTGTTGTGCTGCAGCAGCTCCAGGGCACTGGAGACGTTGAGGCCCCGGGGATCGGGGACGTTCAGCTCGACCCAGTCGCCATCGGAGCTCATCAGGTCCGTGAGATGGCGGCCGATGGCGGCCGGCTCGAGGATCAGGTCGGCCCCACCCATGGCGACGGCGGCGGTGGGCATGGCCGCGAACCGGGCGCTTTCGGGGGTCTGGGCGATGGTGAGGCCACCGGCGGCCCGCACGGCCCGCAGGCCGCGGGCGCCGTCGGAGCCGGTGCCCGAGAGCACCACGGCGGCCCCGTGGCCGTTCCAGTGGTCGGCGATTGATTCGAACAGACGGTCGATGCTGGGGCTGGGGCCGAAGCGGGGCTCGGGCGCCACCAGCCGGAGCCGGTTTCCCGAGACGCTGATGTCGTGGTTGGGGGGGCAGACGCTGACCGTGTCCGGCAGCAGCGTGGCCCCGTCGACCGCCTTGACCACCTGCAGCTCGGTGACCCGCGCCAGCAGCTCGACCATCAGGCTGCCGTGGTCGGGGGAGAGGTGCTGGGCCACCACATAGGCCACGTTGCCACCCGGGGTGAGGCTGCCCAGCAGCGCCTGCAGGGCCTCCAGGCCACCGGCCGAGGCTCCGATCCCCACCAGATGCATGCCGGGATCGGCATCGGGGGGCGTGGATGATGCCGGGGAAGATTCCGCGTCATTGGATTCTTCCATCAACCCCCGGACATGGAACGTTCGCCTTCAATCTAAACCGGTGAACCCCGCCAGGCCATCATCGAGCGATGCCGCGAATCGGCTGGATTGGGACGGCAGGCCCCGGCGCCGGCCGTCAGGATGTCCGGGCCTCCGCAGCGGGGGCGTCGGTGAGCTTTCCAGCAACGAACCATCATGAAATGCCATTCGTGCGTGCTGGCACATCGCGTTATTTCTCAGGCCTTTGGCCCTCTCGACCCGCCAGCGGGAGGCGGGTGTCGACGAGCAGAAACTTCAAACTTTTTATGATACTCTGAACACAGTGAGAAACCATGGTGGTGAGGCATCGTATGCACAACGAGCCTTGCTTTCCGGAGTTTGATCACCATGACGTTGCCCTTTTCCCTAATCCTCTGCTGCGTCTGCTTCGGCTGAGTACGGATCCCCTCGTCTGCGCCTCCCTGTTGCAGGAGGCCCTGCCCCTGGTGGAGCTGATCCCGCTGGAGCCCGAGTCCTCCTGGTGGTGTTACGGCGCCAACCTCCGACTCGGCGGGCTGCTGGCCACCGCCTGGACGGCCAGGCCGACGCGGATGACCTTCTCGGAACGTCAGGAACACATCGTTGTCCTGGGCTATGGCGGAGAACAGCGGCTGCGACAGGCCTCCACCACCTGGCCCTGTGCCCGTGGAGGCTGTGTGCTGATGGCCAGTGCGGTCTGCACCATGGAGAGCACCCTGTCGTCCGCTGTGGCTTTCGCTCTCACCAGAGACCGACTCCTGGAGACGGCGATGGCGATGGGTGGCTATCAGCAGAAGCCGAAGGACTGGGAGGAAACGGTGTCGCTGGCCCATGGCTGGAGCCCGCCCAGGAACAACGCCGCCCCTTCCCTGCTCTCGGCGTTGCAGCAGACCATCGCCATGGCCGGTCAGTTGTCCGGCTATGGCCACGGGCTGTTGGATCGCCTCCAGTTCGACGACCAGATCTATCGGCTGATGGTGGCCATGCTGCTGCCGGAGATCCGCCAGGACAAGACCCTGGACCGGCTCCTGCACCGGCAGCGCCAGGGTCGTGATTCCTTCGATGAACTGATTGACTACATCAAGCAGAATCTGGGCGAGCCGCTCACCCTCACTGACCTGGAATCGAGGAGCCATTACTCCCGCCGAGCGCTGCAATATGCGTTCGCCGAACGCATGGGGTGCACGGCCACCAAGTGGATCAAGATGCAGCGTCTTGACCGTGCCCGGCAACGGCTGGAGCGGCCGACCCTGAACGACACGGTGGGGAGCATTGCCCGCGAATGCGGCTACCGCTCCCTCGGACTGTTCAGCGTGGATTTTCAGCAGCGGTTCCATGTCAGGCCGTCCGAGCTGCTGCGGGAGTCCCGGCGGCCGTAGTCGGGACCGTCCCGCTCACGTTCGCCGTCGGAACGCGTCAGCCGAATCCATGCGGCTCTGGTTGTGCTCGCTGGGATGGGCGCCCTGCAGGGCCGATTCGAGCAGGTAGGCGGCCAGGTTGGAGAGGGAGCGTCCCTGGACGTTGCTGCGCTCCACCAGGGCCTGGTAGGCGTTGTAGGGAACCGTGATCGTGACACGCACCGGCCGCAGGAAGGGACCGGGTTCGGAGTGGCTTCGCATGGGTCGAGGGGGTGGCTTCCTCTGATCTAGGCCCATGGACGGGATCTGCGTCCAGACGCGTTATGGGACGTCGGAGCGGCTCCAGGGGCGAGAGGCCAGAGCTGGCCGGCGATTCACCCTGCTGCGGACAGCAGCAGAGCGCCTGCGCCGTCAGTGCAGGCCTGCATCGACCTGCGGAAACTGCACGTTTCTGAAAACGGGCTCAGCTCCAGGGCTCAGTCGGGGGGCAGGTCGGTCACCGCCCCCAGGCTGCTGCTGCTCACCAGCCGGGCGTACTTGCCGAGCACGCCAGTGCGGTAGCGGGGGGCGGGCCTGGTCCAGGCGCTGCGGCGCCGGGCCAGCTCCTCCGCGTCCACGTTGAGCTGCAGCAGGCGCTGCTTCGCATCCACCGTGATGCTGTCGCCCTCCTGCACCAGGGCGATGGTGCCGCCCGCGGCGGCTTCCGGAGCCACGTGGCCCACCACCATCCCGTAGGTGCCGCCCGAGAAGCGGCCATCGGTGATCAGGGCCACCGAATCGCCCAGCCCCTCGCCGATGATCGCGGCGGTGGGGGCCAGCATTTCGCGCATGCCGGGGCCTCCCACAGGCCCTTCGTAGCGGATCACCACGACATCACCGGCGCTGATGCGCTTGGCGAGGATGGCGGCCAGGGCATCCTCCTCACTCTCGAACACCCGCGCCGGGCCGGTCATCACCGGGTTTTTCACTCCGCTGATCTTGGCCACGCTGCCCTCCTCGGCCAGGTTGCCCCGCAGGATCGCCAGGTGGCCCTGGGCGTAGAGGGGGTTGGACAGGGGCCGGATCACGTCCTGGCCCGCCGGCGGTTCGGAGGGCACGTCGGCGAGCACCTCGGCCAGGGTGCGCCCCTCGATCGTGCGGCAGTCCCCGTGCAGCAGGCCGCCGTCGAGCAGCAGCTTCATCACCTGGGGGATGCCGCCGGCCCGGTGCAGATCGACGGTGACGTAGCGGCCGCTGGGCTTGAGGTCGCAGATCACGGGCACCTTCTGGCGGATCGTCTCGAAGTCGTCGATCGTCAGGGGCACACCGGCGGTGCGGGCAATCGCCAGCAGGTGCAGCACCGAGTTGGTGGAACCCCCCACCGCCATGATCACGGCGATGGCGTTCTCGAAGGCCTGGCGGGTCAGCAGGTCCCGGGGGCGGATGTTCGCTTCGATGGCCTTCACCAGCACCTCGGCGGAGCGGGCGGCGCTGTCGGATTTCTCATGGTCCTCCGCCGCCATCGTCGAGCTGTAGGGCAGGCTCAGGCCGAGCACCTCGAAGGCCGAACTCATCGTGTTGGCGGTGAACATGCCGCCGCAGCTGCCGGCGCCGGGGCAGGCGTTCTTCTCGATCGCCAGCAGCTCGGCCTCGTCGATGCGGCCGCCGGAGAGCTGCCCCACCGCCTCGAAGGCACTGACCACGGTGAGATCACAGGGCCCCAGCTTCCCCGGCTTGATCGTGCCGCCATACACAAAGATCGCCGGGATGTTCATGCGGGCCATGGCGAGCATGGCGCCGGGCATGTTCTTGTCGCAGCCGCCGATGGCCAGCAGACCATCCATGCTCTGGGCGTTGCAGGCGGTTTCGATCGAATCGGCGATCACCTCCCGGGAGACCAGCGAGTACTTCATGCCCTCGGTGCCCATCGAGATGCCGTCGCTGACGGTGATGGTGCCGAACATCTGGGGCATGGCGCCGGCCCCATGGGCGGCCTGCTCGGCGCTCCGGGCGAGGTCGTTGAGGCCGATGTTGCACGGCGTGATCGTGCTGTAGCCGTTGGCGATGCCGATGATCGGCTTGCCGAAGTCCCCGTCGCCGAAACCGACGGCCCGCAGCATGGCCCGGTTGGGGGAGCGTTGGAGGCCCTTGGTGATGGCGTCGGAGCGCAGCATGGCCGGGGAGGAACGGGTCTGCTGCAACTTACCGAGGGGCCTGCGCCCTCAGGCCTGGGGCTGCAGCTGCTCGAGCTGGCGGCGCACCTCGTCGATCGCCTGGTTGAGCTTCTGGACGCGGTCGTGCAGCTGGTCGCTGCTCACCGGCGCCTCCTCAAGGCCTTCGCTGAGACGGGAGACCCGCAGCATCCGCAGCTGGCGCTGGGACAGCCGATGCCGCTCGGCCCGGCGCAGCAGCCAGACGGCGAGGCCGGCGGCCCCCATCACCGCCCCGGCGGCCCCGGCCAGCAGGACCAGACTGCCGCTGGCGGAGGATTGCTGCCTGGAATCAGCCATGGAGCGGCACGGAAAGGGGCTTCCGGATCGGAGGAACCCACCCTAGGCAGTGGCGGCGGCGATTCCATACAGCCGCTCACTCACCTCGCCGAAGCCCGGCACCACCCGGTGCCGGCTGTCCACCTCCGGGTCGATGCCGGCGCAGTAGAGGGTGAGCTGGCTGTGGCGCTCCCCGACGACCTTCAGCCCTGGGCTCGCCGCCAGGGTGGTGATCACCCGCAGCCGCTGCCCCTCCACCCCCAGGCCCGCCAGACGGTCGAGCAGGGCCAGCAGGATCGAGCCGCTGGCGAGCACCGGCAGGAACACCAGCACGCCGCTGCGGGCCTCGATGGTGGCCGGCAGGTCGTCGAGAAACCAGTGGGGCTTGTGCTCCGGCCCACAGGGCTCGATGCCCACGTGGGCCAGCTGGGCCGACGGCAGCACCGACTGGGCCCCCTGCCACAGGCCCAGGCCCCCCCGCAGCACCGGGATCACCAGCAGGGGCACCTCCGGATCGACCACCTGGCCGTCGCAGTGGCCCAGGGGCGTGGTGACCGACACCGGACGGTGGGGCAGCCAGTCGCGCAGCGCCTCATAGGTGAGCCAGCGGCCCAGCTCCGCCATGGCGGTGGCGAACAGGGGCGAGGGGGTGGACCCGTCCCGCAGCAGGGTGAGCCAGTGGCCGATCAGGGGATGGGGGGGGACCACCACCCGCAGGGACATGCTCATGTCGGGGTGTGTCTGCCATAGCTTGATCCGGCAGCGTACCGGTGTGGCATGGTCCCCAGCTCCCCAACCTTCCCCGTGATCCGCCGCAGGCCCGGGGGCCCGCTGGGCGGCCTGCTGGGGTCCGTCCTGGGGGGGGTGCTGGGGACGGTGCTGGGCCTGCTGTTCATCTGGAGTGTGCTGCCGGTGGCTCCGGCCCAGGCGATCACCGCCCCCGAGCTGCGCGCCCAGCGCTCCTTCCAGGACCTCGACCCCGACCTGCGGGGCCGCAATCTGCAGCAGCAGGAGTTCCTCAAGGCCTCGATGGAGGGCTTCGATCTGCGCGACGCCGACCTGCGGGGCGCCGTGTTCAACTCCACCGACCTGCGCCAGGCCGACCTGCGCGGCGCCGACCTGGAGGACGTGGTGGCCTTCGCCACCCGCTTCGACGGGGCCGACCTGCGGGGCGCCCAGTTCCGCAACGCCATGCTGATGCAGAGCCGCTTCCGGGATGCCCGCATCGACGGGGCCGACTTCAGTGACGCCGTGCTCGATCTGCCGGAGCAGAAGGCCCTCTGCGCCCGGGCGAGCGGCAGCCATCCCCTCACCGGCGTCGACACGCGCGAGAGCCTCGGCTGCCGCTGACCCGCGCCGGCGGCGCCTCCCCTAGGTTTCGGGTCCCCGTTGCCCCCTCCCCGATGACCGCTTCCAGCACCCGACGGCTGCCGGTCACGGTGGTGACCGGATTTCTGGGGGCCGGCAAGACCACCCTGCTGCGTCACCTGCTGCTGGAGAGCGGCCTGCGGCTGGCCGTGCTGGTCAATGAGTTCGGCGAGGTGGGCATCGACGGCGATCTGATCGCCTCCTGCGGCTTCTGCCCTGAGGAGGAGCTGGGCGATCGGCTCGTCGAGCTGGCCAACGGCTGCCTCTGCTGCACGGTGCAGGATGAGTTCCTGCCCACCATGCAGCGCCTGCTGGAGCGGGCCGACCGGCTCGACGGCATCGTGGTGGAAACCAGCGGCCTGGCCCTGCCCGAGCCCCTGGTGGCTGCCTTCGGCTGGCCGGAGATCCGCAGCCGCACCCGGGTGCACGGGGTGGTCACGGTGGTCGACGGGGAGGCGATGGCCGCCGGCCATGTGGTGGGGGATGCCGACGCGGTGGAGGCCCAGCGCCGGGCCGACCCCAGCCTCGACCACATCAGCGCCATCGAGGATCTGTTCGCCGACCAGCTCGGAGCCGCCGACCTGGTGCTGGTGAGCCGGGCCGACCGGCTGGAACCGGAGGCCCTCGCCCGGGTGACGGCGACGCTGCGCGCCAATCTGCGCCCCGGCACCGACGTGCTGCCGATGGCCCGGGGCCGCCTCGATCCCTCCCTGGTGCTGGATGGTCCCGGCCGTGATCTGGCCGGCGACCACGACCACCACCATGACCATGGCCACGACGACCATGACCACCACCACCACCACGATCACCACGACCATGCCCACGTGGCGATGGAGTCGATCGTCGTGCGCCGTGCCGGCCAGTGGGGGCGGGCCGCCCTCGAAACCCAGCTGCAGCGGCTGCTGATCGATCACCCCGTCGTGCGGCTCAAGGGACGGCTGCGCCAAGGGGGCAAGCGCCTGCCGCTGCAGATCCAGGGGGTCGGCCGCCGCCTTGACTGCTGGTACGAGGAGCGGGCGGGGGCCTCCCCTGACGCCGACTCCGTCGAGGGCGAAGGCCCCGACGGGCTGGAGCTGGTGGTGCTGGCCACCGGCGGCGCCGTCGGCCCCTTGCGTCAGGCCCTCGATCGCCTCTGAGCGCCGGGCGGCGACCCGGGCGGTGTCTGCCGCCCAGACCGGCTCAGTCGAGGGGGATATCGCCCCTGGCGCAGACCCCATCCCAGCAGAGGTCGGTGTTCTCCACCCAGCGGCTGTTCACCGGCTGCCAGCTGCCGGAGGGTTTGAGCATCGTCACCCGGCCCCGGCCGTCGTGGCGGAACTCGATCCGCTGCCCCCCCACCAGCAGGAACCAGTGGAGGCCGAGCTCCTCGACCTGCATCTGGCAGTCCTGCCACGGACCGTCCGCCAGGCGGCACTGCAGGGTGACCAGCCCCGGCAGGGAATGGGCCTGCAGGGCCGTGGCGGCCACGGCCAGACCCATGAGCCAGGCCAGCAAGCGAGGCCCGAATGGATCCAGCAGAACCCTTCGCAGGGAAGGCACCACGGCCGGCGGTGCGGAGAACCAACCCCAGGCTGGTGCTGTGCCGAGGGGGTCGGTGGGGCGTGCTGCCAAGATTTAACAAACGTCCGTGCCCCCGGTGCCGCTCTTCAACGCCCGCGTCCAGGTCTCCCTGCGCCCCTCCGTGCTGGACCCCGCCGGGGAGGCCACCCGGGCCGCCGCCGCCCGGCTCGGGGTGGAAGGCGTCAAGCGGTTGCGGATCGGCAAGGCGATCGAACTGGATCTGGAAGCCCCGGACCGGGCCACCGCCCAGGCCCGGCTCGAACTGCTCAGCGACCGCCTGCTCGCCAATCCGGTGATCGAGGACTGGTCGCTGGATCTGGCCGAAGCCGGTTGAGGGGGCCAGACCGATGACCGTCGGCATCGTTGTGTTTCCCGGCTCCAACTGCGACCGGGACGTGGCCTGGGCCCTGGAGGGCTGTCTGGGCATCCCCGTGCGCTTCCTCTGGCATGAGGAGCGTGACCTCTCCGGTCTGGAGGCCGTCGTGCTGCCGGGGGGCTTCAGCTACGGCGACTACCTGCGCTGCGGCGCCATCGCACGTTTCGCCCCGGTGCTGGAGGCGGTGCGCTCCTTCGCCGAGGGTGGCGGCCCGGTGCTCGGCATCTGCAACGGCTTCCAGGTGCTCACCGAGATGGGCCTGCTGCCCGGTGCCCTGACCCGCAACCGGGATCTGCACTTCCTCTGCCAGAGCAGTGAACTGGAGGTGCAGCCCGGGGCCTGCCGCTGGCTCGGCGCCTATGGCGCCGGCGAACGGATCAGCCTGCCGATCGCCCACGGCGAAGGGCGCTACCAGGTGGAGCCTGAGCACCTGGAGCGCCTCGAGGATCAGGGCTGTGTGGTGCTGCGCTACGTCGCCAATCCGAACGGCTCGCGGGGGGATGTGGCCGGCCTGAGCAACCCGGCGGGCAACGTGCTCGGCCTGATGCCCCATCCGGAGCGCGCCTGTGATCCGGTCACCGGCGGCCTCGATGGGCGCCGGTTGCTCGCCTCGCTGCTGGGCTGAAGCTCAGTCCAGGGCCGCGAAGAAGTCGCGGCTGCCGCGGGGATCGGGGGCCAGGGTGCGGGCCCCGGGCGTCCAGTCGGCCGGACACACCTGGCCCGGCTGCTGCCGCACCAGCTGGAAGGCCTGCAGCACCCGCAGGGTTTCGTCCACACTGCGGCCCACGGCCACGTCGTTGACGGTGCTGTGGCGGATGACGCCGTCGGGATCGATCAGGAACAGCCCGCGCAGGGCCGTGCCGGCGTCCTCGTCGAGCACGTGGTAGGCCCGGGCGATCTCCTTGTTGAGATCCGACACCAGGGGGTAGGCCACGTCCCCCAGCCCGCCGCTCCGGCGGTCGGTCTGCACCCAGGCCAGATGGCTGTAGGGACTGTCGACGGACACGGCCAGGAGGGCGGCATCGAGGCGGGCGAACTCCCCGTGGCGATCACTGAAGGCCGTGATCTCCGTGGGACAGACGAAGGTGAAATTGAGGGGATAGAAGAACAGCACCACATCCCTGCCGCGATAGTCGCGCAGCGACAGCTCCCGGAACTCCTGATCCACCACGGCGGTGGCGCGAAAGTCGGGGGCTTCGAGCCCCACGAGCCTGCCGCTGCTGGTCATGGTGGGCACCGTCTCGGGGGGGGATGACACCCATGCTGGCCTGAAGAAGCCAGGCCCCTACGATGACTGGCAAAGAAACGATGCCTCTGCCATGGGTTGGGATCCGACCGTTCTGCGCAAATACAACACCACCGGCCATTTCCGGCTCATCAATCAGCTGCGCTCCGAACTCAAGGGCAACCCCCTGATCCGCCCCAAGGACGGGGAAACCGTGGGCGCCGCCAACCGCAGCAAGAGCCTCACCCGCGCGCTCCAGAACCGTTCCCAGTCCGGTGGTTACGGCCGCAGCCGCCGTTCGCTCCCCAGCTCCCAGCCCGTCGTTGTCGCGGCCCCCGCGCTGCCCGTCACCGCTCCCGTTCCGGTGCGGGTCGAGAGTGTGGAAAGCCAGGAGGCGGCCAACGCCCGCAGCTTCCGTGAACGGCTCAACGCCATCGAAATGCGCTGAAGCAGCGGCAACGACGATCCCGGAGCGGGATGGCTGCAGCGGCACTATTTCGGCGCCGTTGCAGCGCAGTGACGCCTCCAATCAGCAGGCCATTCGCCTCAATTCTGGATCACTGGAGCCAATCAACAATGACCCAGGAAAGTGGCTCGGGGGAGACTTGAACTCCCGACCTTGGGGTTATGAATCCCACGCTCTAACCAGCTGAGCTACCGAGCCAATCGTTGTGACTTTAGACGATGACCGGTGCGGCCCCCGGCCGGGTCAGGCCCGGGGGGGCAGCATCTGCAGGGGGTTGACCGCGCCGCGGCCGGGGGGATGGATCTCGAAGTGGAGGTGGGGGCCGGTGCTGCGGCCGGTGCTGCCCATCTGGCTGATCACCTGACCCTGCGCCACCGTCTCACCCCTGGTGACCAGCAGGCGGCTGTTGTGGGCATAGAGGCTGCGGCTGCCGTCGGGATGGGCGATTTCCACCAGGAAGCCATAACCACCGTCATGCCAGCCGGCGAACACCACCTGGCCCTCCCGGGCGGCCATGATCGGCGTGCCGACGTTGTTGGCCACATCGATGCCCTTGTGCATCCGGCCCCAGCGCCAGCCGAAACCGGAGGTGAACACCCCGCGGGTGGGCCAGATCCAGGCGGTGGAGGGGGCCGTGGTGCCGCCATTGAGGGGCGGCTGCGGGTCACCGAACTCCGGGGTGTCGGGCCAGCTGATGCCGCCGCTGACGGACGGCTTCAGGCCCAGCAGCATGCGGGAACGGCCCGGGGCCGACTGGGCCAGGCGCACCTGGCTGCCCACCACGAGCCGTGCGGTTTCCAGGCCCGGATTGAGGCGGATCAGCTCGGCCACGCTCAGGCCGTAGCGCTGGGCGAGCTTGAGCACCGTGTCCCCGAAGCGGACGACCCCGTCCCGCTCCACCGGCGGCGGGGTGGAGACCGGCGGGCTCTGGCGCTGGACAGTGGCGTCGAGGGAGGCGATGCGGCCGAGGCGCTCCTTGCCGCGGGAAGGCACCACCAGCCAGTCACCGTTGCCGAAGCGGTGGTCTTCATCGACGTCGTTCAGCCGGGCCAGTCGGGTCTCATCGAGGTCGAGGGCCGTGGAGAGCTCCTCGATGGACACCGGACGGCGGACCTTGATCCAGACCCGGTCGGTGGCGGAAGGCAGGGAGGCCAGCAGGGTCTCGGTGGACACCGTGCTGGGGGAATCGTCAGCGAGAACGGCCACGAGCGGCACGACGGCCGGTGTGGAGAGGAGAAAGGGAAGAATCAAGCGGAAAGGCTTCATGCATTTCACATCCAGCGGACAAAACCCAGCAGAGAAGCCAACATCTGCGGGTCCGGCAGAGAGTAGCGCCATGAACCACAGGGGGCAAGGTTCCTCAGGCACAACGCGGTCTGGACATCGAGACCGTCCCGCATCGGTCTCAGGAGTCGCTGCCTGCGGCGGGCCCGATCTGGCGCAGGGCCTCGAACAGCACGATGCCAACGGACACCGAGAGATTCAGGCTGCGGACACCCCCCCGGCCCTCCCGCGCCCGGCAGGCCATGGGGATGGTGAGGCGCGCCTCGGCGGACGCCTGCAGGGCGTTCGGTAATCCGTCCGTCTCCCGACCGAACAGCAGCCAGTCGTCGGGACGGAAGCGGTAGTCGGTGTAGGCCGTCTCCGCCTGGCTGCTGAGGGCCACCAGGCGGCCGCCCCGGCCCCGCCGCTCCGCCTGGAAGCGCTCCAGGTCCCCGTGGCGGTGCAGCGACACCCAGGGCCAGTAATCCAGGCCGGCCCGGCGCAGGTGCCGGTCGCTGATCGTGAAGCCCAGCGGTTCGATCAGATGCAGCTCGCAGCCGGTGGCGGCGCAGGTGCGCGCCACGTTGCCGGTGTTCGGCGGGATCTGGGGCTGGTAGAGGACGACGCGAGGCATCCGGGGCGCGATCAGAAGCCGGAGGGCACGGGCTGGCTCAGGGCCAGCAGGTCGATGGCACGCCCCTGCAGGACGAGCCAGGCCGCTTCGCTGCGGGCCATGAGGGTCTGCTGGATCGTCCCGAGCCGGTCCCGGAAGCGGCACCCGGCCGCCGTGGCCGGCACCACACCCCAGCCCGTCTCCTCACAGACCACCACCAGTGGCGCCCGGCAGCTGCCGAGGGCACCGAGCAGCTCGTCGCAGCGGAACCCCCAGTCCGGCGGCTCCAGATCCAGGTGGGCGGCCACCCAGGTCCCGAGTGAATCCACCAGCCCCAGCTGGCCCGGCTGCAGCTGGGCCACCGCGGCGGCCAGGGCACCGCTCACTTCCCAGCAGCCCCAGGCGGGCGGGCGCCGCAGGCGGTGCCGCCGCAGCCGCTCCTGCCAGGCCGCGTCGTCGGGCAGGGAGGGCCCGGTGGCCAGGTAGATGACCGCAAGACCGCTGGCGCCCGCCAGATGCTCGGCCCAGCGGCTCTTGCCGCCCCTCGAGGGTCCGCTGACCAGCGTCAGGCGGGGATGGCGCTGGTCCCCGGCGGGGGGCTCAGCCGCCACCTCAGCCGCCACCTCAGCCGCCACCTCAGCCGCCACCGTTCATGTTGCGCAGGGTGGCCACCGAGGACGGCGAGACGCGGTTGAGGTAACGGAAGATCCAGTACTTGAAGATCGTGGCCAGCACCACCGGGAAGGTGGCGATGAAGAGCATGACGAAGTTCTCCTGGGCCGGCAGTCCCAGATGGTGGGCGACACCGTCGAGCAGCACCGTCCAGCCCTCCGGACTGTGGAAGCCCACGAAGATGTCCGTGAACAGGATGATGGCGAAGGCCTTGGCGCTGTCGCTCAGGCCGTACACCATTTCGTCGATGAAGCCGCGCAGCACCTGGATGTCGCGCCGTCCGAGGATCGCCACCACCACGAAGCCGATGAAGCCGCAGACGTCGGCCAGGACGTTCTTGATGGCGTGGGTGCTCTCCTGGTCGGCCTCCTCCTTGAGCTCCTGAGCCCGCTTGGCCAGCTCCGACTGCAGCTCCTCGCGGCTGGGCAGGGCCTTGCCGGACAGCAGGGCATCGAATTCGATCTCCGCCTGGTAGACGCGCAGCTTCTCCACGGCCCGCTCCTGGAGGTGGGGTTTCGGGTAGGTGAGGAAGGTGTTGTCGGGGGCGAAGCGATCCACCAGGGGCGAGACCACGTAGGTGCGGCTCACCTGCTGCACCAGCACCGGCACCAGCACCAGCAGCAGCAGGATCCGCAGCGACACCAGGGTGGAATCGCGGCGGCGGCGGAAGCCCGCCACCACGCTGGCCTCCGCCTCCGGGTCCAGCTGGCGCCGCACCTGGTCGACCACACTCACCAGGCTGCGGGGCAGCATCTCCGGGGTGCGGCTCAGGGCCGGCAGCTCCTCCCGGGCCACCGCATAGCGGGCGGTGACGGTGTCGATCAGCTGGTACTGGCGCAGTTCCTGGCCGGAGAGCTCCTGGCGGTAGGGGGCCAGCACGTCCCTGGACTGGCGGCAGACCTGCAGGGCCGCCCGGAAGCGGCGCAGCACCTGGGCCTGCATCGCCCGCGGGATGCTCAGCTCCAGTTCGGGACGCACCGGACGGTCGTTGTAGTGCTCCATCTCGATGCTCTGGATCAGCAGGGCGGCTTCGTAGCCGCGCTCGAGATCGGAGCTCAGGTCGAGGGAGCGGGCCCGCCCGAAGGTACCCATCCAGTTCGTCAGTCCCATGGGGAGGCGGGTCGCGGGGGAATCAGCGGGAGAAGACCCACCAGGTGAGCATCGGCACCACGGTGCCCACCACCAGCAGCACGATCACCCAGGTGAAGGCATTGCTGCTGGAGGTCTCCTCCCGGGTGGGGATGTTGCTGACGACCGCGGCGGCCTCCTCGACGACGGGGTCCCCGGGATCCTCGCCACCCTGCAGGACGGTGGCGAGGCGCTGGAGGGCGTCGACGGCGGCCTGGCGGTAACGGTCACCGCTGCGCAGCGGCTGGGCCATGGTGGTGGCGGCGGTGCTCTCCAGCAGCTCGTCGGGGAGCTGGCGGTCGAGGGGGGCCTGGGCGGCGATCGCCGTGGAGCGGGTCTGGGTGTCGATCAGCAGCAGCAGCAGGGGATCGGGGCTGCTGCCGGCGGGGGGATCGGCCGACCAGCGCTCCACCAGCTGGGCGGCCAGGGTGGAGAGGTCGAGGCCGTAGTCGAGCCGGGTGAGGGTGACCAGGCGGGCGTCGACCCGTTCGGCACTGAAGGCCTGCAGCTGGCGCTCGATCTCGGCCTTGCCCGCCCGGCTGAGCACGTCGGCGCCGTCGAGCACATGCTCGGCCGGGGGTCGGGCGGGCAGGTCCGAGGCCGAGAGGGCCCGGGCGGCGGCGACCGGCGCGGCCAGCACCAGGCCGAGGGCCAGCACCAGGGAGAGCAGGGACCGGAGCAGCCCGGACCGGCCGGTGGGGCCGGGGGGCGCTGCCGCCACCGGGGGCATCACTGAAGCCAAGGCCATCGTGCGAGACGCCACCAGTCTGCCGTTGCGACCCCGTTCCGGCATCCTGAAAGCAGCTTCGCTGCCGGACACCACGATGACGATGTCCGCCCCGGCCCGTGTCGTCCTGGCCTGCGGCGCCACGGGCCTGGCCCTGGCTGTGTTCAACCAGATGACCGCCCCCAGCCTGGAGCCTCCGCTGGAGCGGGCCTCGGTGCTGGCCAGCATCCTGGCCGTGCTGCTGCTGCTGGTGGCCCTGCTGTGGCAGCGGGTGGAGCCGGTGGCACCGGAGCGGGTGCCGCTGGAGGGCCCGGTGGGGCTGCGGCTGACGCCGGATCTGGAGGGGTCCCTGGCCGAGGAGCTGGGCTGGGGCAGCACCATGCTGCTGACGGCCACCCCGGCGGCGGTGGTGCTGCTCCACTGGCGCGGCCAGATCCTGCTGGAGCGGGGAGTGCTGGGCCGCGGCGACTTCCGGCCCGGAGCGATCTGTGCCCGCAGCATGGCCAGCGGCAAGGCCATCTCCCTGGTGGATCTGAAGCTCTACCCCGGCCGGGACGAATTCGGCAGCCTGCCCGCGGGCCTGCCGGCGGTGCTGGTTCAGCCGCTGGGTCAGGAGGGGGTGCTGGTCCTGGGCGGCTGGTCGCCCCGCTGCTTCAGCCGCAGCGATCTGGCGTGGGTCGAGGGCTGGGCCCGCAGGCTCACAGGCGAATTGGCTCGGGTTTCGGGCGCGGCGCCACCGGCCGCGGAGGTGTCGTCGACGGCGGCACCTGAAACTGGCTGAACACCCGGCCACCGGGGTTGGTGACCACCACGGCCCCCTTGTCCCCCAGCCGGCCCCGCAGCACACTGCCGCGGGTGAGCTGGCGGCTGGCCGGCCGTTGCAGCAGCACCGAGCCATCGGCGGTGACAGCCTGGGTCTCCCAGTTCCAGGAGCAGCTGCGGGCCTCGAGGCTGGCGCCGTCCTGCTGGAGGAAGCAGCCCGAGGGGATGCGCACCAGATGCTGGCCGGCATCCACCTGCAGGGCCTTGCCCCGGGCGCTGGCGCCGCCGGCCACCGCCGGGTCGCTGAACAGCACGGGCGGCCCCAGGTTGAACAGCTGGGTCCGGGTGTTGCCGATCAGGGAGGTGGCCGTAAGGGTCTGGAGCGGGCGGGTGGCGGCCGAGCCCGGCGGCCGCCGTTCCCCCAGCACCGGCCCGCGGGCGGTGAGGGCACCGCTGCCGGGTTGCCAGAGCACCGAGGACACGGTCAGCAGGATCTGGGGGGCACCGACGGGGTTGGCCCGGAAGGGATCGAAGGCCTGGGCCCAGCGCTGCAGCTGGGGCTTGCCCTGCAGCTCCAGGGTGTCCTTATCCAGGCGGAAGGTGGCCCGCTCTGCGGAGAGTCGGGTGTGGGGGTCGAAGCCTTCCGGATGGCGGTCGATTTCCATCAGGTTGCGGGAGGGGAGCCAGCGCACCCGGGAGCCCTGGATCATCACCGGCTCCTTGCCGAGCCGCTGCAGCCGGATCCGCCCCTCCAGCAGGATCACGGCGCCGTCGTTGATCACCGTTCCGGTGGAGGCCTCCACCCGATAGGCCGGCTTGCCGTCGCTGTAGATCACACCGCGGGGCTGCAGGGCCCGGGCGACACGGCGGCGCAGGTCGTAGCGGGCCTCGGGGCTGGTCAGTTCCCAGTTGGGCCGGCCGAACACGTCCTGCTGGCGCAGATCCAGGGAACGGAACACGAAGGGGGTGGGCGCCGTCTCGCGGGCGACATCGCCGCGGCCGCAGCCCGTGAGCAGCAGCACCAGCAGGGCCGACAGGCGCCAGCGTCGCGCAGGGAGAGGAAGCGTCAAAGGGGGGAATCCAGTTCCAGTCGATGCATCACCGGGGTCGGTTCGGGCAGGGCCAGGTCACTGGCCAGCTTCCCCCAGTGTCGGGCCGCCGTCCAGCCGCTGTCGGCTAGCAGGGCCGGCTGGGCCAGCTGGTCGAGCATCCGCGCCGAGAGATCCGGCAGCAGGGGGGCCAGCAGCACGGCCACCCAGCGACTCGTCTCCAGCACGGCATAGAGGTCCTCGGCCACGCCGGAGCGCCCCTCCTCCGCCTTAATCGCTTTCCAGGGGGCACGGTCGTTGAGGAAGCCGTTGGCGGCTTCCGCCAGCTCCAGGATCGCGGCGGCCGCGGTGCGGAAATCCAGCGCCTCGAGGGCACCGTCGACGGTCTCGGCGCAGGCCAGGCAGCGCAGGGCGAGGGGATGGTCGGCGGCGGCGGCGGCCCCGGCCGGCGGCACGGCCCCGTCGAACCAGCGGCGCGCCATCGACGAGGTGCGGTTGAGCAGGTTGCCGATCGTGTTGGCCAGGTCGTTGTTGACCAGATCGCTGAAGCGCTGCTGCTGGAAATCGCCGTCATCGCCGAAGGGAATGTCCCGCAGCAGGTACCAGCGCACCGCATCGGCACCGCAGCGCTCCAGCAGCCCATTGGGATCGAGCACATTGCCCAGGGACTTGCCCATCTTCTGGCCCTCCCGGGTGAGGAAGCCGTGGCCGAAGACCTTCTCCGGCAGGGGCAGCCCGGCCGAGAGCAGCATGGCCGGCCAGTAGACGGCATGGAAACGCAGGATGTCCTTGCCGATCACGTGCAGCTGGGCGGGCCAGCCGCGCTCGGCCAGCAGGGCGAGATCGTTGGCGTCGTCCGGTTCCAGCAGGGCCGAGAGATACCCCAGCAGGGCGTCGAACCACACATAGAAGGTGTGGCCCTCGTAGCCGGGCACGGGGATGCCCCAGGGCAGGTCGAGGCGGGAGATGGAGAAGTCCCGCAGGCCGCCGGCCACGAAGTTCTCCACCTCCCGGCGCCGGGAGCGCGGCGCGATGAAGCCGTCGCTGGCCACCAGCCGCTCGATCGGCTCCTGGTAGCGGGAGAGGCGGAAGAAGAGGTTGAGTTCGTCGCGCCATTCCAGTGGGCGCAGGTGGATGGGGCAGTGGGGCTCCTGCGCCGAAGGCGCTTCCTCCTTGAACTCCTCGCAGGCCACGCAATACCAGCCCTGCTGGCGCCCCTCCACCACATCGCCGTTGGCCTCGACCCGGGCGAAGAACTGCTCCACGATCGCCCGGTGGCGGGGATCGGTGGTGCGGATGAAGCGGTCGTTGCTGATGCCCCAGCGGCGCCACAGGTCGCGGTACTCGCCGCTGATGGCGTCGCAGTGGGCCTGGGGGGTGAGGCCGGCCGCCTCGGCCGAGCGCTGGATCTTCAGCCCGTGTTCGTCGCAGCCGGTGATGAAGGTGACCTGCTCGCCCTGCAGCCGCCGGAAGCGGGCGATGGTGTCGCAGGCAAGGGTGGTGTAGGTGCTGCCCAGGTGGGCACGGTCGTTGACGTAATAGAGGGGGGTGGTGAGGGTATAGGTCATCGGCAGGCGACGTCGGCCGGGTCCGCCGGCGGCAGGAGGGGGTCCCGTGACGCACCCCCTTGACGCCCGTGGGCCCAGGCCCGGGGCCCGGATCCTACCCATGGCCCCGGGATGGGATGCTGGCCCCCTGACCCCGGCCCCTTCCCCCCGATGCGCACGGGCTTTGATCGCAGGGCGGACGTGCTCGTGTGGGGCGGCGGCAGTGGTGGTGTGGCCGCCGCCCTGCAGGCCGCCCGCTCCGGCGCCGACACCCTGCTGCTCACCCCCGGGCCCTGGCTGGGCGGCATGGTGAGTGCGGCCGGGGTGTGCGCCCCGGACGGCAACGAGCTGAGCCCCTGGCAGAGCGGCCTGTGGGGGGCCCTGCTGCGGGCTCTCCAGTGGATCGAGCCGGAGGGTCTGGATCAGAACTGGGTGAGCTGCTTCGGCTACCGCCCCGCCAGCGCCGAGCGGATCCTGCGCCGCTGGGTGGCCGCCGAGGAACGGCTGGACTGGTGGTCCGGCGTGCGGCTGGAGGCGGTGGAGCGCGACGGCGATCGCATCAGCGCCGTGACGGTGGCGTACAGGGGCGTCCAGCGGCACCTGCGGCCCACGGTGGTGATCGACGGCAGCGACCGGGGCGAGCTCTACCCCCTGGCCGGGGCCCCCTTCCGCTTCGGCTGGGAAGCGAGGGAGCAGTGGCAGGAACCCAGCGCCCCCACGGCCGAGCGCCTCGGGAACGACCCCTTCTTCCAACGGCAGCCGGTGCAGTCACCCACCTGGGTGTGCCTGGGCCAGCTGGACGAGCGTGGGGGGACGGCGGCCCCCGAGGCCGAGGCCTGGCGCCGCAGCCCCCCTCCCCTGCCGGAGCCCTTCGCGGCGGCCACCGACGCCTTCGGCCTGGAGCGCACCCTCACCTACGGGCGTCTGCCCGGGGGCCTGGTGATGCTGAACTGGCCCCTGCACGGCAACGACTGGCACCAGGGCCTGGAGCGGGCCTTCTCCGAGCGGGTCGGCGGTGGCGACGCCGCCGAGGCGGCCGAGCGCGAGCTGCTGGCGGCCATGCGCGACCACAGCGAGACCTTTGCGGCCGCCCTGCGCCAGGCCAGCGGCGGCTGGCTGGGGCCTGCGGCGGTGTTTCCCACCCCCGACGAGGCCAGCGCCGGCCGGCTCAGCGGCGCCGGATCGCTGGCGTTGATGCCCTACTGGCGTGAGGGCCGCCGGCTGGTGGCCCGGGAGCTGGTGCTGGAGCAGCACCTGCTGCCCTGGGGGGAGGGCGCCTGCATCGCCCCCCTCAGCCGCACCGCCGACGGCAGCCTCAGCAGCATCGCCGTGGGCAACTACGCCAACGACCACCACTACCCCGGCGGCGACTGGCCCCTGGCCCCCAAGAGCTGCCGCTGGGGGGGCCGCTGGAGCGGCACCCCGTTCACCATCCCCTACGGCGCCCTGGTGAGTGCGGGGGTGACCAACCTGCTGGCGGCCGACAAGGGCTTCGGCGTCAGCCACATGGCGAACGGGGCCACGCGGCTGCAGCCCCTGGTGCTCAACATCGGCCAGGCCGCCGGGATGGCCGCCGCCCTGTGTGTGCGTGACGGGATCGATCCCGCCGGCCTGCCGGTGCACCGGCTGCAGGAGGCCCTGATCAGCGATCCGCTGGCCCCGGCGGCCGTGGTGCCGCTGTGGGACACCCCCTGGCACCACCCCCGCTGGCGCGAGCGGCAGCTTGCGGCCGTGGCGGCGCCGGAGCGGATCGATCGCCACGGCCATCTGGAGGCGGGAGCGGCGCCGGCGGCACCGTCGGGCTGGGCACCGCCGCCGGAGCCCGGCGAGCGCCTCTGGCGGGGCGAGCTGGTGCCCGATGGCAAGGGCGGCTACGTGCTCCACGGCGAGGCGGGATCCTGGCCGCTGATCACCCTGGAGCCGGCCTTGCAGCAGTGGCTGCTGGGCCTCGAACGTCCCACTCCGGCGGCCCTGATCGGCTGCGCCAACCCCTGGGGCCCCTGGCTGCGGGTGTCGCGGCCGGTGCCGTGAAGCTGCTGCTCAGCGGCGCCGCCATCGCCCTCACCTTCGCCGCCTTCCTCCCCTACATCCGCTCCATCCGGGCCGGCCGCACCCGCCCCCATGTGTTCTCCTGGCTGATCTGGGGGGTCACCACCCTGCTGGTGTTCCTGGCCACGTGGGCCGGCGGCGGCGGGGTCGGGGCCTGGCCCACCGGGGTGTCGGCCCTGATCACCTTCTCCATCGCCTGGCTGGCCCATACCCATGGCGCCGACCGGGCCATCACCACCAGCGACTGGCTGTTTCTGGCCGGCGCCGCCTCGGCCCTTCCCTTCTGGTTCCTCACCGCCGATCCGCTCGGGGCGGTGGTGGTGCTCACTCTGGTGGACCTGCTGGGCTTCGGCCCCACCCTGCGGCGGGCCTACGGCCACCCCCACCAGGAGCGGATCGGCTTTTTTGCCCTGTTCGTGCTGCGCAACCTGCTGGTGCTCCTCTCCCTGGAGCGGCTGACACTCACCACGGCCCTGTTCCCGGCGGCGGTGGGCCTGGCCTGTGTGGGGGTGGTGCTGCTGCTGCTCTGGCGGCGGCGGCGCCTGCGACGGACGGGCCAGCCGGCCTGAGGTCGGCCAGGATGGGCGGGATCAGCGCCGTTGCCCCATCGTGTCCGCCAACCCAGGATCCGCTCTCCGCTCCCTGCCCGTGCTGCTCACCTTGGTGGGCTCCGCCCTGCTGCTGGCCGCGCTGCAAGGCCGGGCCCAGGGCCTCAACAACATGCGCGACCAGCTGATCATCCACTACTGCACCCTGGCGGTGAACGCCGACTTCGCCAAGGCGGGCAAGCCGGTGCCGGCGGGCCTGGCCAAGGACACCTGCACCTGCGTGGCCCAGCAGGTGAACGCCCGGGCGACGATTCCCCAGGCCGAGACCATCTGCAAGCAGCAGGCGATGGGCAAGTACAACCTCAGTCCCTGAGGCCGCCAGGGTCAGCCCGCGGCCGTGAAGCGCAGCAGGTCCCGCAGGGAATCCACCTGCTGCAGCCGCACCAGCAGGGCGTCGCCGGGGCCGGGGTCGCCATGGCACTCGGCGGCCAGATCCATGGCCAGATCCGGCAAGTGCACCAGGCCGAGCCGGTCCTGGGGGCGCAGCCAGCGCAGGAACAGCCCCGGCCACTGGTGCTGCTCCTGGGCCTCGAACCACACCTGCTGCCAGTGGCGCTGGTCCTCCCGGGCGATCTGCAGCCCTTGGCGGATGGCCCCCTCCAGCTCGCTCAGCAGCGCCGCCAGCTCCGCCTCCTCCAGCACTGGCAGCCCCTGCCGGTGGGCCAGCAGCTGGCGCTGCACCAGCAGGTCGTTGTAACGCCGGATCGGTGAGGTGGCCTGCACGTAGCAGGGCAGGCCCAGGGAAAAGTGGGGGGCCGGAGTGGTGCCGAGATGGCCCCGGCTGAGGCAGCGCTTGATGGCCGCATGGCGCACCGGTCCGGCCGGCAGGCTCGCCAGTTCCGCCTCAGGGGGCAGCTCCGCCGCCAGCTGGCTGCGGTAGGGCAGGGCCAGGCCCCGCTCTTGCCCGAGATGAGCGATCACGGCCCCGGCCAGGATCATGGCCTCGGCCACCAGGGTGCGCGAGGGCGAGGGTTCGGTGATCTCCAGCTGGGCCCCCTCGGCGTCGCAGCGGATCCGGCCCTCGGGCTGGTCCAGATCGAGGGCCCCCCGGGCCAGCCGCCAGCGGCGCCGCCGCTCCATCAGGGCCTGGATCTCACTGAGATACCGCTCCTGGGGCGGGGCCAGCTCGATCAGTTCATCGGCATCGGCATAACTGAGCGGATAGGCGGGTCGCACCCAGCTGGACTCCAGCCCATGGGCGGCCACGGCGCCGTCCTCGTCCAGCTCCACCCAAAGGCTCAGGGCCGCGCTGCGCTGGCCCATGCGCAGGCTCATCGGGCCGGTGCTGAGCACCTCGGGGAACATCGGCAGCGGCCCCCGGGCCAGGTAGAGGCTGCTGGCCCGGCGCCGGGCTTCGATGTCGAGGGGGCTGTCCGGCGTCACCAGCCGGCCCGGGTCGGCGATGTGGATCCACAGCCGTGGTGTGCCGTCGGGACCGGGCTCCAGCGAGAGGCCGTCGTCGATGTCGCGGGTGTCCGCATCGTCGATGGTGACGGTGTGCAGGCCGGTGAGGTCGCGGCGGCGCTCGTCTCCGGGCAGGTCGGTGCCAGCCAGGGCCACCAGGCGGCGGGCCTCCTCCTCGAGCTCCGCGGAGAAGCCCGCCTGCCAGGTGGTGTTCTCCAGCGAGGGCAGATGGTGGCGCTCCCACTGGCCCAGATCCACCAGCAGGTGCCGGATCGGCGCCGACTCCATGGCGCAGTGGGCCGCCTGCAGGGCGCGGTGCAGGTCGTCCGGCAGGGGACGGCTGATGTCGCCACTGGCCCACTCCCGCAGCAGGGCCAGGTGCTGGCGCTGCTCGGCATCGAGCTGCTGGGGATCGATCGGGCGGCGCTGGCGCAGGGCGTCCTGCCACTGGCGGCGCCGCTGTTCGCCCAGGTGCTGGCGGCGGGCATCCCGCCGCAGTCGCCGCACATCCACCAGCGGCCGGGCCTCCACCTGCTGCTGGCGCCAGCGGAACAGGGTCTGGGGACCTTGCAGCCACAGCCAGCAGGCGGCCCGCTGGACCGGGTCGCCGCCGTCGCCGATCAGATCGACGAAGTCCGCCAGCTCCAGGGACAACGGGTCGTCCTGCAGCAACAGCCAGGCGGCCCCCAGCTCCCGGGGGCGGGGGGCGGCCTGCTGCAACGTCTCCGCGCTCAGCCCCCAGGGGGGCTGGGACAGGCGTGAGGGTGGTGATTGATCGCCAGGAAGAGCGGCCAGCAGATCGAGCTGCCGCACCCCGCGCTGGACGGCCTTGGCCTCGAAACCCACCTTGAGATCGAGGCGTGTGCCTTTCTCGGCCACAACGACCGCCAGCAGGCTGCGGCTGTCGTCGTGGAGGCCGACCAGGTCACCCGCCGTGAACCGACGCGAGGCGGAAGGCAACTCAGCCTTCGGGGTTCACGAAGGGCAGCAGGGCCACGATCCGGGCCCGCTTGACGGCATTGGTGAGGTCGCGCTGCTGCTTGGCCGTCAGGCCGGTGAGGCGGCGGGGCAGGATCTTGCCGCGCTCGGTGATGAACTTCTTGAGCAGATCGACGTCCTTGTAGTCGATCGGATCACCGGGCTTGATCGGCGAGAGGCGCTTCTTGAAGAAGGAACTGGACATGGGAACGGAGGAAAGGAACGAAAGGAGGGAACTGCCGCTGCAGAGGCCGCGGGACGATCAGAAGCTGGGATTCCGCAGGGAATCCGGCCTCACTTGATCTCCTTGTGGATGGTGGAGGCGTTGCAGTGGGGGCAGAACTTCTTGAGTTCAATCCGTTCGGTGGTGTTGCGGCGGTTCTTCTGGGTCGTGTAACGGGACACGCCAGGGGACCGCTTGGCGGGGTTGGACCGGCATTCGGTGCACTCGAGGGTGATCACCAGCCGGACGCCCTTGTTCTTGGCCATGGAAGGACGTTGCGCCGCGGATGCGTTGCAGAGAGACGATCCTGCACCTTACCTCCCGATGGGGAGGGCCCTGATCGCTTCCTAATGTGGGCGGCTGCTGTGCACCCCTCCGATGCTGGTTTCGCTCCAATGGCTCCGGGAGCTGGTCAGCGTGGAACCGGCCTGTCTCGAGCCGGGGCATCTGGCGGAGCGCCTCTCGATGGCCGGCTTCGAGGTGGAGGCCATCGAAGATCTGGCGGCCCGGGCGGCCGGTGTGGTGGTGGGCCATGTGCTGCAGCGTGATCCCCACCCCAACGCCGACAAACTCAGCGTCTGCCGGGTGGATGTGGGGGCTGGCGAGCCCCTGCAGATCGTCTGCGGTGCGCCGAATGTGCGCCAGGGTCTGCACGTGCCCGTGGCCCTGGTGGGCAGCACCCTGCCGGCGGTGGGGCTCACCATCAAGCCCGCCGAACTGCGGGGAGTGGCCAGCAGCGGCATGATCTGCTCCCTGCGGGAGCTGGGTCTCGACGATGGCAGCGATGGCATCGCCGAGCTCGACCGGATCCTGGACACCCTGCCCCCCCTTGGCACGGCGGTGGGCCCCCTGCTGGGCCTGGATGACCAGGTGCTGGAGCTGGCGATCACCGCCAACCGCCCCGATGGCCTGTCGATGCGGGGGATCGCCCGCGAGGTGGCGGCCCTCAGCGGCGGCAGCACCACCTTCCCCGCGGCGGCTCCAGCCGTGGCGGCCGAGCCCCTGGCGGCTGTCCCTGCGGCCCTGGAGGCGATGGAGGCGGGGGGGCTGTTCAGCCTCACGGCCCTCAGCGGGCTGACGGTGGGCCCCTCCCCCGACTGGCTGCGCCAGCGGGTGGAGCGGGCCGGTGTGCGCCCCATCAACAACGTCGTCGACATCACCAACCTGGTGATGCTGGAAACGGGCCAGCCCCTGCATGCCTTCGACCGCGACCGCCTGGGGGCCCTCACGGGCGCCGTGCCCGCGCCGGCCAGCATCGGCCTGCGTCAGGGCCGCAGCGCTGAGGCCTTCGTCGCCCTCGACGGCCAGGAGCGCACCTTGAGCGAGGAGGCCCTGGTGGTCACCTGCGGCGACCACCCCATCGCCCTGGCCGGCGTGATGGGGGGCCTCGAAGAGGCCGTCACCGACTCCACCACCGCCATCTGGCTGGAGGCGGCGGTGTTCGCCCCCCAGGCGGTGCGCCGCTCCGCCCGCAGCGTCGGCCTGCGCACCGAGGCCTGCAGCCGCTTCGAGAAAGGGGTGCCGCGGGAGATCACCCTGGCCGCCGCCGACCGGGCCGTGGCCCTGCTGCAGGAGCTGGCCGGAGCCCGGGTGGAGGGGCGCTGGCTGCACCAGCGGCCCCCGTCCCCCCAGCCGCCCCTGCCCCTGCGCCGCGATGCCCTCCACAACCTGCTGGGTCCGGTGGTGGTGGAGGGCGAGCCCCAGGACCTGGACGACGAACGCATCACCGCCACCCTCGAAGCCCTCGGCTGCGTCCTTGTGGAGGACGAAGACGGCTGGCAGGTGCGGGTGCCGCCCGAGCGGGCCATGGACCTCAAGCGGGAGGTGGACCTGATCGAGGAGGTGGCCCGGCTGGTGGGCTACGACCACTTCGCCGCCCACCTGCCCGACCCCCTGATCCCCGGCGGCCTCGAGCCGGCCCAGCAGCTGGAGCGACGCCTGCGCCGCAGCCTCTGTGCCGCCGGCCTGCAGGAGATCGTCTCCCTGTCGCTGGTGGCGGCGGCGCCGGGCCGGGTGCCCCTGGCCAACCCGCTCCTGGCCGACTACGGCCACCTGCGCGACAACCTGCACCAGGAGCTGCTCCAGGCCGCCCGCCGCAACCTGCAGGCCTCCCTGGGGGGCTTCTGGGGCTTCGAGATCGGCCGGGTGTTCCCGGGTGGTGGGGCCAGCGGTGAGGAGCGCCATGGGGAACGCACCCTGCTGGTGGGGGTGATCGCCGGGGAGCGGCGCGCCGAACGCTGGCGCAACTCCGGCAAGCCCGCCCCCCCGGACTACTTCCAGGCCCGCGGCGTGCTCCAGGCCGGTCTGGAACCCCTGCGCCTGCCCCTGGAGGACCGCCCCCTGAGCGACGCCCCCCTGCTGCACCCCAGCCGCGCCGCCCAGCTGCTGGTGGAGGGCAGGCCCGCCGGCTGGTTCGGCCAGCTCCACCCGGCCGAGGCCGAGCTCCTCGACCTGCCGGCCGCCACCTACGTGTTCCAGCTGGAGCTGGAACCCCTGCTCAGCGCCGGCACCCGCCGCAACCGCTGGCAGCCCAGCTTCCGCCCCTACCCCACGGTGCCGGCCTCGGAGCGCGATCTGGCCCTGGTGGTGCCCACCGACACCACGGCGGCGGACCTGCTGGCGGCGATCCGCAAGGCGGGCAAGCCGTTGCTGGAGCAGGCGGAGCTGATCGACCGCTACGAAGGGGCCCAGGTGGAGGCCGGCCGCTGCAGCCAGGCCTTCCGCCTCCGCTACCGCGACAGCGCCCGCACCCTCACCGACGAGGAGGTGGAGGCGGCCCACGGGCGGGTGCGCGACGCCCTCGAACGCCGCTTCGGCGCCGAACAGCGCCGCTAGAGACGCTCCAGGGCCGCCAGGGCCTCCACGTGGCTGGTGTTGGGGAAGAAGTCCACGGGCTGCACCCAGTTCAGCCGGTAGGCCCCTGCTCCGCACAGCTGGGCCAGGTCGCGGGCCAGGGCCGCCGGATCGCAGCTCAGGTAGGCGATCCGCTCCGGTTGCGCCGCCAGGATCGCGGCGATGGCGATCGGGCTCAGACCCTTGCGGGGGGGATCCAGCACCAGGGCCTGCTGGCCCTGGAGGCGCTCCTCCAGGACCTGGGGCACATCGGCCTGCTCGAAGCTGGCCCGATCCTCCAGCCCGTTGGCGCCGGCATTCACCCGGGCCATGGCCACGGCGCCCGGGTGCAGCTCCAGGCCACTGACCTGCCAGCCGGCGGCGGCCAGGGGCAGGCTGTAGGTGCCGATGCCGCAGTAGGCATCGAGCAGGGAACCGCCGGCGGGAGCCGGGCCGAGGGCTTCGATCAGATGGGGAACCAGCCGTTCGGCCTGGTGGGTGTTGACCTGGAAGAAGGTGTCGGCGGCGATGCGGAAGCGCAGGCCGGCGAAGCGTTCCTGGACCCATTCCCGGCCGCGGATCACCCGGGTCTCGTCGCCCATCAGCCGATTGGTGGGCCTGGGCTGGAGGTTCAGGCAGACCCCCACCAGCTCGGGCCAGCGTTCGCACCAGGCGTCGGCCAGGGCTTCGAGGCCTGGCAGGTCGTCATGGCTGCTGATCAGGGTGATGAGCAGCTCACCGGTGGCTGCCCCCACCCGCAGGCCCAGGTGACGCAGGCCGGGACCCTCCACGGCCTGGGGGTCGTTGCCGTGGCGGTCGATCGGCCAGTCACTGGCTTCGATGTCGGCTTTCAGGGGGGCGATCAGGGCGTCGATGCGCGGATCGAGCACCGGGCAGCGGGCCATGTTGACGATCTGGTGCGAGCCGCGGCGGTAGTAGCCGGCCCGCAGCCGGCCATCGGCCCGGCGCTCCAGCGGAATCAGGGCGCGGTTGCGGTAGCCCAGGGTCGGAGCGGCCACCAGCAGCGGCCGCACCGGGGCGCTCAGGCCGCCGATGCGCTGCAGGGTCTGCTCCAGGGTGCGCTGCTTCCAGGCCGCCTGGGCCCCGTCCGTCAGCGGCTGGAGGCTGCAGCCACCGCAGTTGTCGGCCAGGATGCAGGGCGGCCGGCGCCGGTCCGGAGAGGGCGTCAGCACCCGCAGCAGCTGGCCCACCAGATGGCGCCGCGCCACCGCCTGCAGCCGCACCTGCACGGTGTCCCCGGGCAGGGCGCCGCTGACGAACACCACCTGCCCGTCGTGGCGCCCCACCCCCTGCCCGTCATGGCCCAGGTCGGTGATCTCCAGCTCGAGCCTGTCGCCCACCGAGGCCATCTGTCGTCCGCCGCACTGCTGCGACCCTATCGGGGGTCGTGCAAAGGGGCGTTACACCTTGCGCCCGGAGCCCTGGCGGAGGCTTCGGGCTCGATAGGATTCGCCGGACTGTGGTCGCTGCTATGAGCGTCGTTCGCGATCTGATCCTCCAGGCCGATGATCAGCTCCGCTATCCCACCGGCGGCGAGTTGCGCACGATGGTGGAATTCCTCAGCGGCGGAGCCCGCCGGCTGAGTGTCGTCAGGGTGCTGACCGACAACGAGAAGAAGATCATCGCCGAAGCCTCCAAGCAGCTGTTCCTGCGCAAGCCGGAGTACGTGGCCCCCGGTGGCAATGCCTTTGGCCAGAAACAACGGGCCCAGTGCCTGCGGGACTACAGCTGGTATCTGCGGCTGGTCACCTACGGAATCCTGGCCGGCAGCACCGAGCTGATCCAGCAGATCGGCGTGGTGGGTGCCCGCGAGATGTACAACAGCCTGGGTGTGCCCCTGCCCGGGATGGTCGAGGCCATGCGCACCCTCAAGGAGGCGGCCCTGGTGTTGCTCGGTGGCGACGAAGCCGCCCTCGCCGGTCCCTACTTCGACTACCTGATCCAGGGCCTGCAGACCTCCACCTGAATCGGTCCGTCAGTCTCATTCGGGTCCAGGCGCTGGTCCGACGCTGGTTCCAGCATGAGATGCTCAAGCAGCATCAGCCTCCCACCCCGTCACCGACGTGACGGGGTTTTTTGTGGGGACGCCCGCGATGGAGCCGATGGTCCGCCTAAGACGCATCAAGAACGTCTGTGGGCCGGCGGAGCCACGCCATAGGTCTCAGATAAGACCCAGTGCTAGTCCAGGGCTGGGCCCCGAACCAGCCAGTTGCGACGCCAGGAACGGCGGTGGCGCCGGTTCCTTGATGGCTGCGCCGTTCGCGGTGCAGGTGCCGACGGCATTCCTTCGCGGCTGGGCGACGACCCGCTCGAAGGGGAGTCCGCCCCAGCGCGCGGGGGCCAGGTCCGACGACAGTTCCGCAGTCGTCGCAGCCGGGTCTCGCATCGGGTCCAGGAGCAACTCTCGCCCGAGACTCTTGGTGCACAGGGTGCACGGTTCGGGGTGCAGGGTCCTGCATGCGGATGGACGACCCCTTGGGGATGGCTCTCCCCCTGGGGGCTTGGGCGGCTTCTGAGGCGAGCGACCGCCTCCGGCCTTGATTCAGCCTGCGTATCTGTGTCAAAGACAGATACGCAGAGATTTGAAAGCCAGCTGGGATCTGCCTTATCAGCTTCTGTCCAATCCATGGACAGAACGACGGTACTCCACTCGCAACCCCTGGACATCCCCCGGCTTCGCTGTCAGATGGGCGTTGAGCGCCCATGGCGTCGATGGGGACGTCCCATTGCTGGTGACAGCTCAAATCGACGAAAAAAAGCGGTATCGCCGCACCCATCCGGGTCCAGCTATGGGACCAGGTAATAGTCTCATCGGCGCCGTCTCGGACTGGGGCGCGCCTGGCAGCCGAACCCATCAGTCCGCCCTTCGCCTCTGTGTCGCATAACTAGACCAGTAAAGAGTCCCAGATGGGACTGCCGGTCCACTGGCTAGGGGTCCGGCCGTTCGCCTCGGCGGGTCAGCGCTCGTTCGCGGCCCCCTGCCGGTAGAGCTCCTTGAGCAGCTGGTAGGCCTCGTTGAGGCGCCGCATCGCCTCCACCGAGCCGCCGGCATCGGGATGGTGGCTCTGGGCCATCTCCCGGTACGCCTCGCGGATCTGGGCCAGGGTCAGGCGCTGGCCGGGATCGGTCGGCAACTGCAGCAGCCGCAGGGCCCCGTGCAGGGTCATGGTGTGCTCCAGGGTCTGGAAGGAGGTGCCCCGGCGACGGCGGCGGAAACGGTGCACGAAGCGGCGGATCAGGGTGGGAATCCGCAGGCTCAGGGTCGATCCACTGAACGGGTCCTCCAGCACGCCGGCGGTCACCATCACCCGCTCGAACGTCGGCGGTCCATCGCTCCAGCCGGGAACGAACTGCTGCATCACCTGGCAGGCCGCCGACCAGGTGAAGCTGCGGCCCTCGCTCTGGTCGGACTGGGGCCAGATCTCCTGGCCCAGCCAGAGCATGGCCGCCTCCAGCACCGCCGCCCCGGCCGGCGATCCATAGAGCGTGCGCCAGTGGTTGCCGGCCTCCTCCATCGCCTGCTGCACCACCTCGCTGCCGAGGGGCGGCAGGGGGGTCAGGGGCAGGGGCGCGGCAGCCTGCGACACCGTCGGCCGCAGACTGCGCTTGAGCACATCGGAGCGGCGCCGCACGAAGCCGGGCAGATCGATCCCCCCACCCGATGGCTGGGGGCGCGGGGCCTGCTCCTGCGGAGCCTCCCACTGGAATTCCGCCTGCAGGGTGTCCATCGCCCCCCGTCCCACCAGCACCAGGGCCCCCTGTTCCTCCAGGTCCTGCCGCTCCTCGTCGTGGTGCGGGCGCGACCGGCCCTCCAGCGCCAGGCCATGGCCCCCTCCGCCATCACCCTCACGATCCCCCTCGCCCTCGCCATCCCCGTCGTCGCCGGAGCCGAACAGGTCATCCAGCAGCCGTTCGAGCACATCGCCCCGGCTGCGGATGCCCCACTCCCGCCGCAGATGGTCCAGGTGGGCCACCAGCTCCCGGGTGAGGTCGAGGCTGATCCGTTGGCGCCCGTCATTCGACTTCTCAGCCACGGCAGCCCTCCATCGGTGCTGGGATCGCGGGCATCGGACGGCTGGTCAGGGTCCCCGCTGGTCCCGCAGGAACTGCTGCTGGGCCTCCACGGCCTCGCGGTAGCGATCAACCAGCGTCCCGCCGCCGGCGGCGGTGCCCGAGCGGCTGCGCATCGGCGTGATCATCGGGGACGGGGCCAGCACGCCGCGGTTGGAGGAGGGCAGCGGCGGCGGCGGGGTCAGCCAGCCCGGGGCCGGTGCCGGGCGGAGGATCTGGGACGGCGGCACCAGGGGTCCGGTGCCACCGGTGGGTGCCGGGGCGATCGTGGCGGCGGGCGGCACGATGGTGACCGCCGGAGGGGCGACCGGCGGCGGGGCCGGGCGGACGGTGGCCCCGGCCCGGGCCAGCTCCAGCTGCCGCTCCCGCTCCTGGACCATGGCCAGCTGGCTGGCGCTCACCACGCTCAGCAGGTGGCCGGGGGTGGCATCGGCCGGGTAGACGAGGCTGACCCGTACGGGGTTGACGACCCCGGGGGTCAGGTCGATCTGGCCCAGGGAGAGGCTCTGCCCGGAGCGCAGACCCACATGCACCTCCCGCATGCCGGCGGGGGTCTGGATCTGGATTGAACCGCGGAAGGCCGTGAACGGCTGGCCGCCGATGAGGGTGGGGTGGCTCATCACCAGCTCATAGGGGCCGTTGCCCTTGAGATTCAGGTCGACGTCGAAGCGAACCCCATAGGTGCCGACGTTGTCGAGGGACGAATCGACCATGCGGCTGGCCAGGGCGTTGACCTGCACGTCCCGGGTGCCGAAATGGTGCCGGTCGGTGCTGGTGAAGGGCACGTGCAGCGGCCCCTTGACGTCGAGGTCGTGGCTGATCGAGGCCTGGTAGGCATCGCCGAGGGCCACGCCGCCCACGCGGGAGAAGATCCGCCGGTTGTGGATGTCGTTGATCCGACTGAGATACACCCGGCCGGGGGCCAGGCGGCCCTCATCCAGCACTGCCAGCACGTCCCTGTCGGAATCGGGAGTCTTGGCGGCCACCACGGCGATCTGGAAGGGGCCGTCGCTGCGGCCGCGCAGCAGGGCGTTGGCGATGCCGAGGGCGGGGAGATCGGTCTGGAACAGCACGATGCGGCTGCGGGCCGGGATCGTGATCTCATCGGTCAGACGGCTGTCCAGCCGGCCGCGCAGCATCTGGACGGCGGTGGCATCACCAGGGCCGGTGTTCCAGGGACGGGGACCCAGGGGCTTGACCCCCATCAGATTGTTGGCGAGGTAAGGGGCCTCGAAGCTGTTCCGCACCGCCCCCTTGGAGAAGCGGATGTGGACAGGACGCTGGCCCGGATTGATCAGGATGGCCGCCAGGGTCAGTTCAGCCCGTCGCGTGCCAGGGGCGATCGAGCGGCGGTTGGGGGGGAAGTACTTGTGGTGCAGGTGCATGCCGAATTCCCCGTTGAAGGTGTATTCGGCATTGCGCAGGGGTTGCCCGGTCTCGGCGGCGTAGGCATAGCCGGGCGCGGTGTTGATCAGGATCCCCGGCCCCTCGACCTCCTCGGGCTGGTTGGAGTGCAGCACCGGCACGTTGTTGAAGGTGCCGTTCAGCGGTCGGGCCTTCTGACCCGCCATCAGGGCCACGTAGGCGTGGGCGGGCTGCGCCAGCACGAGGCCCAGACCCAGCGTCAGCCAGACACCGATGGGACCAATGGGGGAAACTGATCTCAAATTGCGACAGGCTGGTGGTGTGGGTGGCCAGAGGACGGTAAGGCGGGATGCGACCGTCCCAACCGATGGGGGGTGCGAGGACCTGGGCAGCCCCGGATGGAACGACGGGCTCGCTAGAACGGACCCACTCTGCAGATTTTGTCATGATTCCTCCCTTCGGGTACTGCTCCGGGTCGGAGTCCGGAGCCAGCGCCCTGCGGCGGTATCAGGAACGCAAGCTGCGCCTGCTGAGCTTCTGGCGCGATGGCATCGAGCGCCAGCTGGCCGCGATGAACGCCGCCATCAGCACCCTGGAGCAGCAGATGCACCGCGATCAGGCTGATCACCAGGGGTGAGTCCGCGGGCGTCCAGCTCCCGCCGCAGCTGCTCCAGCCCTTTGTGCAGCAGGCGTTTCACCGTCATCGGGCTGACGTCCATCTGGCGCCCGAGGCGGCGGTAGCTCCAGCCCGCCAGAACCACCTGGCGCACCACCAGCTTGGTGCGGGGATCGAGAAGCCCCAGCAGCATCGCCGCCGACGGTCCGGGTTCCTCCTGGCGGCAGGGCTCGCTGGCCGTCTGGGAGGCCACGGCCTCCACCAGGCAGGGATCATCCAGGTTGGCGGGCCTGGCCAGCAGCCGCTGCAGCTCCAGCCGTTGCCACTCCGCCGGGGTGACGCCCAGGGTGCCGCTGAGCAGGGTGATTCCCCGGCCGGGATCCGCCAGCAGGATGGGGTGGCGGCTGAGTCGGTTGAACCGTTCCTGCAGTTCCGCCTGGCGCCGCGGCAGTCGCACCATCGGGGCCGCATCCCGCAGGTAGTGGAGGATGGCCCCCCGGATGTGGGGCCTGGCGAAGGCCTCGAACGGGGTGCGGAGGTCCTCGTTGAACAGTTCGGCGGCCCGGATCAGCCCCAGCAGCCCCACCTGGAGCAGGTCTTCGAAGGATTCCCGGCTGCACCGGGCGTAGTGCAGCGCCAGGGGGCGGACCACGGCCCGGTACTGCTCCACCCGCCGGTTGCGGCGGGCGGCGGCGGCGGGAAGGGTCTGGCGGCAGGAGGGGGAAGGGGCCATGGTCGTGGGGCCTGGACGTCGGCGATGTCGGGACAAGCGGGGCGTGCCGTGGCGCCGATGAGGGCTGGCGGTGCGCTCCTTTTCCAGAGAGGGCCAGGGGGCCCGAAACGCACAACCGTGAAACCACGGAAGTTTGCCGTCGGCTTCAGGACCGCGGGGCGGCCACGTCCTCCAGCAGGGCCCAGGGACCGTGGCGCTCCAGCCAGGCCCTGTCGGAGCCTTCGGTGATCAGCAGGAAGCCGGCGAAGCCCAGGGCATTGACGCTGAAGCCGGCCCCGTGCTCCCGCACTCGCCGCACGGTCAGGAACCAGTCGTCGTCGAACAGCAGGTTGTAGGGGTGCAGGGGCTCGCTGTCGCGGCCCGGCTCCCCCAGCTCCAGATCCCGGGCATGGGCGTGGTACAGATCCGCCAGATCGGACCCGCCCAGGGGATCGCTGCGCCGGCTGAGGCGGTAGGCCCAGCACCAGGCGGGCGTCCCCGTCTCGAGCTGCTCCAGGAACAGCGGCGCCAGGGGGCAGCTGGGCTCACCGGGGCGGCGTGGCAGCAGCTGCAGATGGCGATGGGGCTGGCTGGCGCCGGAGCGGGCGCCGCTGTTGAAGAACCACAGCCCGCCGGTGTCCCGGCCCACCTCCGCCACCGCCTGCCAGTCGCAGGCCTCGATCCAGCCGGCCTGGGGGCGCCAGTCCCGGGTGATCACCAGCAGGTGCGCCTCCTGCACCGGGTACTTGTTCAACAGCAGCACGTGGGCAGGCTCGAGCAGCTCCACCTGCAGGGGCCGGTCCCAGGGCAGGAAGGGATTGGGCCGGGGCCCCCCCTGGCGCAGGTGCCGGGGCGTGGAGGAGAGCAGCTCGCGGACGACGAAGGGCTCGATGCCGGGGACCGGCAGGAGGCGCGTATCGAGGGGCACCAGAGCCCCCTGGCGCCGGGCCCGTTCCGTCACCTCAAGGGCCCGCTGCCAATGGCGCTCAGCTCGCACCGGCCTGCAGTCGGGCCAGGGAGGCGCCCCGGTAGTAGCGCCCGAGGATCTCGTTGTACCGGAGTCCCTGCTCCGCCAGATCCTGGGCACCGTGCTGGCTCATGCTGGCCCCCAGGTGACCGTGGGCCTCCTGGGTGATGCGGTTGGTGGCCGCGTAGAGGCTTTCGACGATGCCCCCCTGGTAGCTGAGGATCACCCCGGAGGTGCTGGCGGTGGCCTGGCGGGTGCGGGCGGTGACGCTGCCCAGGCCCCGGTAGGCCTGCCAGCGGGTGGTGTCGCCCAGGTGCCAGTGGGCACTGGCCGGACGGGCCATGTGGGCCATGGCGTAGGACCGGGCCGCCACGGCCTGGGCCTTGAGGGCCTCCATGTTCCAGCTGCTGGGCATTTCGGCGCCCACCACCGAGCTGATGTAGCGCTCCAGGGAAACGTGGTTCACCAGCTGGAGGCCCTGGGATCCGCGCAGCACCCTCAGGCGGCCTTCGTAGGGACGCCCGTCCACCTGCAGGACGTGGTCGGACCCTGTTTCCAACCAGACCTCGGCCCGTCCGGCCATGGCCGTCGCCAGGTCGGGGGCGTCAGCGGCACCTCCCTCCTGGACGGGGCGCCCGTCCCGGTCGACCAGCCGCCAGTAGCCGGTGGCACCGAGCCGGGGGGAGGGGGAGGCGCCCAGAAGGGCCACCCGGATCTCGAGGGGGACCTCCGCGCCGGCCTCCGGCTCCACCAGGGCCGGGTCGGGATCGCTCAGGCTGGTGCGCTGGGCCTGCAGGGACGCCGCCGCCAGCAGATCGCTGTCCGGAGCACCGCTGGCCCCGGTGTCCGCCTGGGAGACCTTCCGGGGCTGGGCGATCAGGGCCTCCAGGAGGTCGGGATCGGAGCGGGAGGCCCCCGCCGGGATCAGTTCCTGGGCAGCGAAACCGGCCCCCACCGCCACGATGGCCAAGGGGGCGGTGAGCAGGATCGGGTGGCGGCGACACCCCTGCAAGAGTCGCCGGCCGGTGGCGCGGAAAGCGGCGATGGCGGCCGTGACGTGCCGGCTCACGGCGGAGATCCACAAAGGGGTCCATGGATCATGCCGGAGAATCCGTCTCCGTCGCCGCCCCGCGCAGGACGGTCGCCCCATTGCACAGCGCCCCAGCCCTGTCGTTCAGGCGGCCGCTTCGGCCCGCAGGTCGCGCTGCATCAGCTCCTGCACGGCCTGGCGGGCCTCCAGCTCGCCCGCCAGCAGGCGCACCACCTGCCCGCAGATGGGCAGTTGCCAGCCCTCCCGCACCGCCAGGGCGAGGGTGGCCCGGGCGGTGCGGGGCCCCTCCACGGTGGCGCCGATCCTGGCCAGGGCGGTGGCTTCATCGCAGCCCTCGGCCAGCAGGCTGCCGAAGCGGTAATTGCGGCTGAGGCTGCTGTTGGCCGTGGCCAGCAGGTCCCCCAGGCCCGCCAGGCCGTAGAGCGTGGTGGGCTGGCCGCCGAGGGCCTGGAGCACGACGGCGATCTCCGCCAGACCCCGGCAGAGCAGGGAGGCCTTGGCGTTCGCCCCCAGGCCCAGGCCGTCACTGATGCCGGCGGCCAGGGCGATCACGTTCTTGAGGGCCCCCGCCGCCTCGGTGCCGATCGGATCGGCGTTCGTGTACAGCCGCAGGTGCGGGGTCCGCAACTGCTCCTGCAGCCGGCGGGCCAGTGCCGGGTCGTCGCTGCTGAGCACGCTCGCGGCGGGCAGGCCCCGCTCGAGCTCCTCGGCCAGATTCGGACCGCTCAGCACCGCCAGCGGCAGCGCCGGCAGGTGGCTGCGCCAGAGCTGGCTGGCGGTGCAGAGGCTGTCGAGGTCGATGCCCTTGCTGCAGCTCAGCAGCGGCAGGCCCTGCGGCCAGTGCCCCCGCAGGCCCAGGCCCAGGGGGGTGACCCCCACCATCGACACGGCCACCACCACCAGATCGCAGTCCTGCAGCAGGGCCACCGGGTCTCCCCCATCCCGCCGCGACCAGCTGCGGAGCTCATGCCCCTGGCGCTCCCAGAGCCGCAGCAACGTGCCGCCCCAGGCACCCCGACCCAGCACGGTGATGCGCAGACTCATGGACCGACGCGCGGGGCGGATCCCCGGATGGCCCTGCCATCATGCGCCATCCCCCTGCCCGCCATGACGACCGCCACCCACCCCTACTGGCACGACTGGGAGGGCCAGGCCCTGATCGTGGGTCCGGGGGGCATCGGCCGGGCGCTGGCGGCCGAGCTGGCCCGGCGGGCGCCGGGACTGCGGATCCGCAGCGCCGGCCGCCGCGACGCGGACATCCGACTCGATCTGGCCGATGACGCCAGCCTGGCCGCGCTGGCCGCCTCTGCCGCCGACGCGCTCGCCCCCCTCCGGGTCGTGATCAACACCGCCGGGCTGCTGCACGACGGCCCCCTGCAACCGGAGAAGCGCCTCTCCCAGGTGAACCGCCAGGCCCTGGAGCGCAGCTTCGCCGTCAACGCCTTCGGGCCCCTGCTGCTCGCCCAGGCGGTCGAAGCCGCCCTGCCGCGCGACCGGCCGGTGCACTTCGCCAGCCTGTCGGCCCGGGTGGGCAGCATCGGCGACAACCGCCTCGGCGGCTGGTACGCCTACCGGGCCGCCAAGGCGGCCCAGAACCAGCTGTTGCGCACCCTGGCGATCGAATGGCAGCGCCGGCTCCCTTTGGCCTGCGTGACCCTGCTCCATCCCGGCACCACCGCCACCCCGCTCTCGGCCCCCTTCGGCCGCTCCGTGCCGCCCACGGCCCTGTTCAGCCCGGAGCGGGCCGCCGGCCACCTGCTTGATGTGCTGGAGGGCCAGACGCCCGCCGGCAGCGGCGCCTTCCTCGCCTGGGACGGCCAGCCGGTGCCCTGGTGAGGCACCGGCTGGCGGGTGTCGCTCAGGCGGCGTGGCTGCGCAGGACGTCCAGGGGGATCACCTCCAGGGTGGAGAGGGCGGAGCTCTCCAGCCGCACGGGCGGGGCCATGCCGTCTTCGTAAGCCTCCAGCCAGCGGGCGGCGCAGACGCACCAGTGATCCCCGGGGCGGAGGCCGGGGAAGTTGTAGGCCGGCATCGGCGTCGACAGGTCGTTGCCCTGGGCGCGGCTGTAGGTGAGAAACGACTCGTTCACCACGCAGCAGACCGTGTGCCGGCCGAGATCACCGGGGTCGGCATGGCAGTAGCCGTCCCTGAACCATCCGGTGAGGGGCGCACAGCCACACTCCTGCAGCGGTTCTCCCAGCACGTTGCGGCTTTCGGCAGGGGGCTGCGGGGCGGAGGCGACCAAGGCCGGAGCGGTGCAGGAACGGGGAGAGTCTGACGGAGGACTGGCACAAATTGCCCCCAGGAGGTTGACGAATTCCGGGGGAGAGGGGTTAAAGGTCTTTCAGCACGACCCCCTTCATGAGCTGGGATTTCACCGAGGATGCGGCCTTCCTGGCCCTCTGCGACGCCTACAAGGAAAGCGGTGAGCCCTCCGCCATGGAGTTTCTGGCCCATGGCGAGGGTGCCTTCCATTTCCAGGAGCTCACCCAGAACGCCGCGGGGGAAGGCATCGACCTGAGCGACTCCGACGCCCTCGACACCTTCCAGCAGGACGTGATCGACAGCCTGGAGGAGCTCTGCAGCTGAGCTCCGCCTTCGCATGGGCCTTGGCCGCTTCCCCCCCGGCCGGCCCTCAGCCGTAGAAGAAGGCGATCTCCTTGTCCTTGAGGCCCTCCCAGCCCGCTTCCCGCAGCCGCTGATCGAGGGTGAGCCGATCCATGTGTTTGGCGCCGGTGCGGACGATGCGGTTGCGCATCGACTTCTTCACGCCGCTGCGGGCCCGGCGGCTCTCCAGTTCCATGACTTCGCCGTAGAGGGCGAGCATGGCGGCCGGGATCGGGGAGCCGTCCAGATCCACGCCCGCCGCGATGGCGTCATCAACGCCGCCGGGTCCTGCGATGGCCATGGCCAGGGATGCGAAGGGTCAGCAAAGCCTGCCATGGCCGGTCCCCAGGAGGAGCCTGAGAAGGGCCTCAGGCGCTGAAGTACCGGGCCTGGCTGTGCAGGGCCACCAGGGCGGTGGTGCTCTGCTCCGGCTCCAGCTGGTCGCTTTCGTCCATCGTCAGGCCGATGCGGTCGGCGCCCAGCCAGGCGAGCTGCTGACGGGAGTCGGCCACGTTCGGGCAGGCGGGATAGCCGAAGGAGTAGCGGCTGCCCCGGTAGCGCTGGGCCAGCACGTCCCGCAGGGCCGTGGGCTCGTCGGCGGCGAATCCCATCTCCCGGCGGATGCGGGCATGGGTCCATTCGGCCAGGGCCTCCGCCATCTGGACCGCCAGGCCGTGGAAATAGAGGTAGTCGCTGTAGCGATCGGCCCGGAAGAGCTCCTGGGCGAAGCTGGTGGCCCCTTCGCCCATGGTGACGGCCTGCATCGGCAGCACGTCCGCCGGCCGCTGGCTGCCGTCGGGAGCCGTCTCCAGGTCGCGGTAGAAGTCGGCGATGCAGTAGCGGTTGCCGCTGCGCTGGCGCGGCAGGGCAAAGCGCCCCAGCTCGCCGCCGCCGCCGGTGGCCGGATCCCCGTCGGCCATCGCAGAAGGATCGAACACCACCAGCTCATTGCCGGTGCGGCCGCAGGGGAAGTAGCCGTAGGCCACCCGGGGGGTGAGCAGGCCCTCCTGGCGGCAGCGGCCGAGCCACTCCTGCAGCACCGGTTCCGCCTTCTCGGCGAGCATCGCCTCGTAGTCCTGTCGGCTCTGCTGCTGGGTCTTGCGCAGCTGCCACTGGCCGGCGAAGAGGGCGTTGCGATCCAGGTAGGCGAACACCTCGTCGAGGTCGATCCCGGCCTCGGTGAGCACCCGGGTGCCCCAGAAGGGGGGCGCGAGGGCCGGTTCGGCCGGCACCGCCGCGGAGCGTTCGTCGCTGGGGGCCGCCCCTGTCCCAGCTGGCACCGCCTCATCCGTCCCGGGCTCGGCCGGCGCCGGAGCCGCTCCAGGCTCCACGGACGCCTCGACTGCATCGGCGGCCGCTGCCCCGGAGGCGGGCTCAGCCAGCCCCAGGCCCTCGGGAGCGCCGTCGAGGAAACCCTGGTGGTCGTCCCAGCGGCCGGCCGCCTTGGCCTCCATCAGGGCATCCATGAAGCGCAGATCGGCGAAGGCGTCCCGGCCGTAGATCACCTGGCCCCGGTAGGCCGCTCGGCAGTCGCCGTTGACGAACCGCGGTGTCAGCGCCGCTCCGCCGAGGATGACGGGAACGGAGATGCCGACCTCGTTGAAGGTTTCGAGATTGTCCTTCATGAAGGCGGTGGACTTCACCAGCAGGCCGCTCATGGCGATGCAGTCGGCGCCGTGCTGCCGCTGGGCCTCGACGATCGCGTCGACGCTCTGCTTGATGCCCAGATTCACCACCTCATAGCCATTGTTGGTGAGGATGATGTCCACCAGGTTCTTGCCGATGTCGTGAACGTCCCCCTTGACGGTGGCGATCAGAAACTTGCCCTTGCTGCTGGATTCGCCCTCCTGCCGTTCCATGTGCGGTTCGAGGAAGGCCACGGCCGCCTTCATGGTTTCGGCGCTCTGCAGCACGAAGGGCAATTGCATCTGCCCGGAGCCGAACAGTTCGCCCACCACCTTCATGCCATCGAGCAGGAAGGTGTTGATGATCTTCAGGGGCGGATGTTCCGCCAGGGCCTCCTGCAGGGCGGGCTCCAGGCCGATGCGTTCGCCGTCGATGATGTGCTGCTTGAGCCGCTCCTCCAGGGGCAGGTCGGCCAGCGATGGCCCGGAGGCCCGGGCCTCCTTGGCGCTCACCCCCTCGAATTCGCTGGTCAGCAGGGTGAGGGGGTCGTGGACGCAGATGCCGTCCTCGAAACGACGCCGGTCGTGGATCAGGTCGCGGCAGATCTGCTGATGCTCCTCGCTGATCTTCGCCAGGGGGAGGATCTTGGCCGGGCTGACGATTGCCGCATCCATGCCCGCGGCGCAGCAGTCGTGCAGGAACACCGAATTGAGCACGATGCGGGCGGCCGGTGACAGCCCGAAACTGACGTTGCTGACCCCCAGCACCACATGGACGCCGGGAAGGTCCCGGCGGATCCGGCGGATCGCCTCGATCGTGGCGGCCGCGTTGGCCCGGTCCTCCTCGATGCCGGTGGAGATGGGCAGGGCGAGGGGGTCGTAGAAGATCTCATGGGCCGGCAGGCCGAATTCCAGGGCATCCCGGTAGGCCCGCTGGGCGATGGCGAACTTGCGCTCGGCGGTGCGGGCCATGCCCTCCTCGTCGATCGTGCCCACCACCACGCCGGCGCCATAGTCCCGGGCCAGTTCGAGCACCTTGAAGAAGCGCTCGTCGCCGTCCTCGTAGTTGGTGGAGTTGAGGATGCACTTGCCGCCGGCCACCTTGAGGCCGGCCTCCATCTTCTGCCACTCGGTGGAATCGAGCATCAGCGGCAGGTTGACATTGGTGACCAGGCGGCTCACGAGATCGTGCATGTCCTTCACCCCGTCGCGCCCCACGTAGTCGACGTTCACATCGAGCACGTGGGCGTTCTCCTTCACCTGGCCCCGGGCCACCGCCACCAGGCCGTCCCAGTCCTCGGCGTTGAGCAGTTCGCGCACCTTCTTCGAGCCGCTGGCATTGAGCCGCTCGCCGATGATCAGGAAGGAGTTGTCCTGGAAGTAGGGGGTGACGCCATAGATCGAGGCCACCGCCGGCTCGTAGTGGAGCGGCGGCCTCTGCAGACGCTGCCGGGGCAGCCGCACCTCGCGGGGGGCCGGCTTCAGACCGGCGGCGAGATCCGCCAGGGCGCCGATGTGGGCCGGGGTGGTGCCGCAGCAGCCACCGATCACCTGCACCCCCAGATCCTCGACGAAATGCATCAGCTGCATCCGCATCTCGGTGGGGGTGAGCCGGTAGTGGGCCACGCCGCCGACGTTCTCCGGCAGCCCCGCGTTGGGGATGCAGCTCACCACAAACGGACTGTGCTGGCTGAGGTAGCGGATGTGCTCCTTCATCTGCTCCGGGCCGGTGGCGCAGTTGAGGCCGAGCACATCGATCGGAAACGGCTCCAGGATCGCCACGACGGCGGCGATGTCGGAACCCACCAGCATGGTGCCGGTGGTCTCCATGGTCACCGAGACCATCAGGGGCCGCCGCTCCCCGGCGGCGCTGAAGGCCTCCTCGATGCCCTGCAGGGCCGCCTTGATCTGCAGCACGTCCTGGCAGGTCTCGACGATGAACAGGTCGACGTCACCGGCGATCAGGCCTGCGGCCTGCTCGCGGAACGAGGCCTTCATCGTGTCGAAGTCGATGTGGCCGAGGGTGGGCAGTTTGGTGGTGGGTCCCATCGAGCCGGCCACGAAGCGGGGCTTCTCCGGCGTGCTGTAGGCGGCGGCCATCTCGCGGGCCAGTTCGGCGGCCCGGCGGTTGATGGCGAAGGCCTGGTCCTCCAGTCCGTACTCGGCCAGCACGATCGAGGCGGCCCCGAAGGTGTCGGTTTCGATCACGTCGCAACCCACCTCCAGGAACTGGCGATGCACCGCCTGGACCGCATCGGGCCGGGTGAAGACCAGGTTCTCGTTGCAGCCCTCCAGGGCCGCGCCACCGAAATCGGCTGCCGTCAGGTTCATCTCCTGCAGAGACGTGCCCGTGGCGCCGTCGAAGACGAGCACCGGCCGGGTGGGACCGTGCAGCCAGTCGAGAAAGCCGATGCGGTCGGTGGGGTGGTGGATGGCGGCGGTGACGACCATCAGGCGTCGATGCGGATGCGGGTGACCCAGTGGTCATAGGAGGGATCACGGCCCTCCGTGATCGCTGTCAGGCGGTCGCGCAGACGCTCCATCACCGGGCGGTGGCTGGAGAGGTCGGTGGACTCGATCCGGCGCACCGGGGTGACCCGGGCGGCGGTGCCGCTGAGGAACACCTCGTCGGCGATCATCAGTTCGGTCTTGTCGACGGCCCGCTCGAGCACGGGGATGTCCATCGAGCGGGCCAGCTCCATGATGCTGGCCCGGGTGATGCCCTCGAGGATGTCCTGATCGACGCCCGGGGTGATCAGCACGCCGTCCCGGACGATGAACAGGTTCATGCCGCTGGCCTCGCTCACCTTGCCGCGGCTGTTGAGCAGCAGGGCCTCATCGAAGCCGCTCTTGACGGCTTCCGTCTTGGCCAGGGAGCTGGTGATGTAGGCGCCGCTGATCTTGCCCCTCAGGGGCAGGGAGCGGTCCTCCTGGCGGCACCAGCTGCTGATCCGGCAGCTCACCCCCTCGGGGGAGAGATAGTCGCCCATCTCGATGCCGTAGATGAGGAAGTCCGTCTGGATGTTGTGCAGCCGCGGGGCGATGCCCAGGTCGCTGGTGTAAACAAAGGGCCGCAGGTAGATCGGGCAGGTGGGCCGGTTGGCCTGCAGAAAGGCGTGGATGGCGTTGTGGATCGTCTCCTCCGGCAGTTCCGTCAGCAGCAGCCGGGCGCTCTGGCTGAGGCGGCGGGCATGGCGATCGGCGCGGAACAGCAGGATCTCGTTGTTGTCGGCGGGGTTGGGGAGGGCCCGCATGCCGCCGAAGGCGCCCGTGCCGTAATGCAGCGCATGGGTGGCCACCGAGAGGGTGGCCTCGGCGAAGGGGACGCATTGTCCGCCGAACCAGGCATAGGGCAGGAACTGGTGCATGGAAGGCGGTGGCGACGATGCGATCTTCTCATCGCGTTCGGCAGGATGGGGCCATGCATCGACTCGCGTCCATCGCCGGGGACAGGACGGAGGACGACGGCGGCCTCTTCGTGGAGCAGCCAGCGGCGCCGGTGGTGCTGCTCAGCAGTGCCGACACGGATCTGCTGGCGGTGGCCCAGCTGCTCGCGGCCGAGCCGGAGCTGCTGCCCGGGGAGCTGCGGGCCCTGAACCTCTCGGCCCTGCAGCACCCGGCGGTGATCGACCACTACGTGGCCACCAGCCTGGCCAGCACCCGGCTGGTGGTGGTGCGGCTGCTGGGGGGAAGGGGCCACTGGAGCTACGGGCTGGAGTGCCTGCGGCAGTGGGCCGCCGCCGCAGAGGGCCGCCAGCTGCTGGTGCTGGCCGGCACCGCCGAGGAGGAGCGGGCCCTGGCCTGCCTCGGCAACCTCGACGGTCCGCTGGCGTCGGCCTGTGCGGCCTGCCTGCGGGAGGGGGGGGCGGCCAACCTGCGCCTGCTGCTGCGGACCCTGGCCGGCCTGCTGGCCGGCGAATCACCCGAGCCCCCATGGCCCGTCCCGGCCGCCGATCCCCTCCCCCACGACTGGCGTGATGAGCCCGGCTCCCGGGTGGGGGTGATCCTCTACCGGGCCCTCTGGCAGGCGGGGGATCTGGCCCTGATGGAGGCGCTGCTGGAGGCCCTGCGCGCCCGGGGGCTGGCGCCGCGGGCCCTGTGGGTGAGCAGCCTTCGGGATGGGGCCGTGCAGCGGGGGGTGGGCGATCTGCTGGCCCGGGAGGGGGCGGAGGCGGTGCTCTGCGGCACGGGTTTCGCCTCGGTGTCGTTCGAGGAGGCGGGGCTGGGGGCGCCCCTGTGGGAACGGCTGGGGGTGCCGGTGCTGCAGGTGCTCTGCAGCGGCCGCAGCCGCGACGCCTGGCGCTCCAGCAGCATCGGCCTGGCCCCCCTGGACCTCAGCCTCCAGGTGGCCCTGCCGGAGCTGGACGGGCGCCTCACCACCCGGGTGGGGGCCTTCAAGGAATGGAGCGCCACCAGCGACAGCCTGGCCACGGCCCTGCACCGTTACGTACCCGACCGGGAGCGCCTCGACTGGATCGTCCGCCTTACCGCCGCCTGGATCGACCTGCGCCGCACCCCGGCCGCCGGGCGCCGCGTGGCCCTGGTGCTGGCCAACTACCCCAACCGCAACAGTCGCCTGGCCAACGGCGTCGGCCTCGACACCCCGGCCAGTGCCGCCCTGATGCTGGGCTGGCTGGCGGAGGCCGGCTACGACCTGGGGGCGGCCGTGGATCTGCCGAACGACGGCGATGTCCTCATCCACCGGCTGCTGGAGGGCCGCAGCAACGATCCGGAGAGCGGCCACCGTCCCCCCCTGGACCACCTGCCCCTCGCCACCTACCAGGCCTGGTATGCCACCCTGCCGCCGGAGGGCCGCCAGCGGCTGGAGGCGGTCTGGGGGCCGCCCGAGGCCGACGCGGGCCTGGAGCCGGCGGTGCTGGCCGACGGGGTCATGGGCCCGGCGTTCCCGGTGCGCGGGCTGCGGTTCGGCCGGGTGCTGCTGCTGATCCAGCCCGAGCGCGGCTACGACCGGGATCCCAGCCTCAGCTACCACAGCCCTGATCTGCCCCCCACCCACGCCTACCTGGCCCAGTACCTCTGGCTGCGCCAGGGCTTCGGCGCCCAGGCGGTGGTGCACGTGGGCAAGCACGGCAACCTGGAATGGCTGCCCGGCAAGGGGCTGGGGCTGTCCCAGGACTGCTTCCCCGAGTGGGCCCTCGGCCCCCTGCCGCACCTCTATCCGTTCATCGTCAACGACCCGGGCGAGGGCAGCCAGGCCAAGCGCCGTGCCCAGGCCGTGATCCTCGACCACCTGACCCCTCCCCTGGGTCGGGCCGGGCTGCACGGTGATCTGCAGGGCCTGGAGGCCCTGCTGGATGAGTACTGGGAGGCGCGCCAGCTGGGCAGCGCCCGGGCCCCGCTGCTGCGGGAGCGCCTGGGCCAGCGGCTGCTGGAGCTGCAGCTGCCCGCCACGGCCCAACCGGATCTGGACGGCCAGCTGGAGGCGGCTGACGGCTACCTCTGCGAGCTCAAGGAGGCCCAGATCCGCCTCGGCCTGCACACCTTCGGCACCCTGCCGGCGCCGGCCAGGCTGGCGGAACTGCTGCTGTGCCTGGCGCGGGCGCCCCAGGCGGGGGTGCCGGGTCTCACCCAGGCCCTGGCCCTCGATCTGGGCCTGGATCTGGACCCCTGGTCCGATCCGGAGGAGGCGCCCCTCTCCGCTGCCGACCGCGGCCGCCTCACCGCCCTCCGGGGGAGCGGCCCCCGGCTGCGCCATGCCGGCGACGGGGTGGCCCTGCTGGAGGCTTGCGCCCTGGGGCTGGTGGAGGCGGAGCTGGGCGGAGCCCCCGGGAGAGCGGCGGTGGCGCCGGAGACGCCCGTGGTGCCTGGGGTGCCCGTTGTGCCGGGGTCGGCCACCAAACGGGCGCTGGGGCACCTGCGCCGGGCGCTGCTGCCGCCCCTGCTGGCCTGCGGCGCGGCGGAGCGGCAGTCCCTGCTCACCGGCCTGGCCGGGGGCCGCATCGCCGCCGGACCTTCGGGGGCGCCCACCCGCGGGCGGCCGGACCTGCTGCCGACGGGGCGCAACTTCTACAGCGTCGATCTGCGTGGTCTGCCGACGGAGGCCGCCTGGGACCTGGGACGGCGCAGCGCCGAACTGCTGCTGCAGCTCCATCTCCAGGAGGAGGGGGACGACCTGCGCAGCCTGGCCCTCTCGGTCTGGGGCACCGCCACCATGCGCAACGGCGGTGAGGACATCGGCCAGGCCCTGGCCCTGATGGGCGTGCGCCCCGTCTGGGATGGCCCCACCCGCCGGCTGGTGGACGTGGAGGTGATTCCCCTGCGCCTGCTCGGCCGGCCGCGGGTGGATGTGACCCTGCGCATCTCCGGCCTGTTCCGTGATGCCTTTCCCCAGCTGGTGGGCTGGTTCAACCGGGCCACCCGCCTGGTGGCCGGCCTCGACGAGGCCCCCGAAGACAACCCCCTGGCGGCCTCGGCCCGGCAGGAGGGTCATGGGGGGCGCATCTACGGCTCAGCGCCCGGGGCCTACGGGGCCGGGCTGCAGGGCCTGATCGACAGCGGCCACTGGGAGGAGCGCGGTGACCTGGGCGAGGCGTTCCTGAACTGGAGCGCCTGGCGCTACGACGGTGATCCGGGCGACACCGCCGGCGGCGGCGCCATCGAGGCCAGGGCGGATCGGGCCGGGCTGGAACGGCGCCTGGCCTCGGTGCAGGTGGTGCTGCACAACCAGGACAACCGGGAGCATGACCTGCTCGATTCCGACGACTACTACCAGTTCCAGGGGGGGCTGAGCGCCGCCGCCGAGACGCTCCAGGGCCGGGCCCCCGCCCTCTGGTTCGGCGACCACTCCCGCAGCCAGCGCCCCCGGCTGCACCGGCTTGAGCGCGAGTTCGACAAGGTGCTGCGCTCCCGGCTGCTGAATCCCCGCTGGATCGCCGCCATGCAGGAGCACGGCTACAAGGGCGGCTTCGAGATGGCCGCCAGCCTCGATTACCTGTTCGCCTACGACGCCAGCACGGGGCGCGTCCCTGACTGGGGCTACGGCGCCATCAGCGCCGCCTGGCTGGAGGACGGGGCCGTGCGGGCGTTCCTGGGACGCGCCAACCCCTGGGCCCTGCGGGACATGGCCGAGCGGCTTCTCGAGGCGCACCATCGCGGCCTCTGGGACGGGGCCGATCCGGAGCGGCTGGAGCGGCTGCGGCAGCTGGTGCTGGAGAGCGAGAGCCTGGTGGAGCAGCGCTGAACCAGGCTCCCGGCAGCGCTGGGATCAGAGCTCCAGATCCCTCACCATGGAGCGGAACGGATCGGTGGTGCCGGGCTTGGCCGGCGCCTGGGAGCCTGCGGGCTGGCCCTGGGCCTCGGCCTCCTTCTGCTGCTTGGCCGCCGCCGGACCACCGGGCAGGTTGGTGGGGGTGACCGCCGCCCCCTTCATGCGCTGGCCGAGCTCGGCGGCGCTCATCTGCTGGGCGAAGGTCTTCTTGACGGGCTTGGGGATGCCGCCGGTGAGGTTGACCGACCCCTTCTCGGTGGGCTGGACGCCGGCCAGACCGGGGGTCATCTTCTCGACCCGGGCCTCCATCGAGGCCACCTCCGCCACCATCTCCTTGTCACCCGGGCTGTCGGCGTTGCCGGGGAAGGTGTGGCGGATCGTGTTGGACCGCTTCATGAACTTGACATCCCCGAGGCTGCTGGAGGCCTCGGGATCGAGGAAGAAGGTCTCGGCCTTGGGTTTGGCCTTGGCGGCAGCCTCGGGCTTGCTCACCGAAGCGGCACGGGAACCGAACAGACGATCGAACAGACCCATCGACGCAAGGAGGAAGGTGTCAGCAAACCCTAGCGGCCGCGGAGCACCAGCCCATGGGTATCCGTACCACAACTCATCAGAAGACCCCGACGCTCCAGGTCGGCGGCGATCGCGTCGCACACCAGCGGCGTCGGCTGCCAGCGGCTCTGCATGGCGTAGTCGTACCAGACCTCGGCGCCGTCGAAGCCCAGATCCGCCGCCGCCGCGATCAGGCGCTGGTGGGGCAGCCGGTAGCGGGCGGGGTGGGCCAGCAGCACCAGGCCCCCGGCCGCGCGGATCGCCGTCACCACCGCCTCGGCCCGCAGGGCCGGCCCCACCACGGAGGTGCCCTGCAGGTAGGGGTGGAGGGAGGGGTGCTCCTCGGCGAAGCCCAGCCCGAGCACATGGACCAGGCAGCCCTCCAGCAGGCAGCTGATCTCCACCCCGCGCCAGAGGGTGGGGGTGGCCGCCCCCCGGCGGCGGTGGTCCTCCAGGGCGGCGCTGATGGCGCCATGGGCCGCCAGGCCGTGGTGGTCGGTGACGGCCAGGTGCTCCAGGCCGATGGCCACGGCCTCGGCCGCCAGATCCTGGGGATGGAGGCTGCCGTCGCTGCAGATCGTGTGGCAGTGGAAGTTGAACCGGTCCGGGCAGCTGTCAGCCCGCACCTGGCGCAGCACCGGGGTCAGGGGATGGGCGAGAGCCTCAGGCCGCAGCACCACCGCTCTCCTGCTGGGCCAGCCGTTCGGCGCGCAGCCGCCGCCAGCGGGCATAGAACTGGATCGAGCCGGCCATGAACACCACCAGGGCCACCAGGAACCAGGTGGCGGCACCGGTGGGGAACTGGGCCTTGAAGACCACCAGCATCACCACCAGCACCAGCATCAGGGTGGGGAGTTCGTTGAGAGCGCGCAGCTGGCGGCCGCTCCAATGGCATTCGCCGCGCTGCAGCTGGCCCATCAGCCGGTAGCAGAGGTGGTGGTAGACGAGCAGGCCCGCCACGACGGCCAGCTTGGCGTGCATCCAGGCCTGCTTCAACCAGGCCGGTTCCACCAGCAGCAGACCCACGGCCATGGTCACAGCCACCACCATGCCCGGGGTGGTGATGATGTTGGCCAGACGTCGCTCCATCAGCCCGTACTGCTCCTCGAAGGCCTGGCGAACAGGCAGCTCCAGCTCGGCGGCCTCCCGGTGGTAGATGAACAGGCGCACCAGGTAGAACAGCCCGGCAAACCACACCACCACCCCGACAATGTGGAGCGTCTTGAACCAGAGGTAGGCCTCGGGGGGCCAGGTCAAGGCGAGGGTCAGGGGCAGGGACAGCGTCATGTCAGGGCCCGGGGAAGCGCTTTGCGCGGCGGACCGCCAAGTTAGTCGCCGCCGGGTGGGCGGCGGCGAAGCTCAGCCCTCCCCCACCAGGCGGCAGCAGCGGCGGGCCACGGCGGCGCTGTAGGCCCGGTCCACGGGCCCCAGCCGCGGACTGATGGCGCCATCGCGGCAATCCACCACGATCCGTTCCCGCCGGCTCTCCTGGTCGCTGACCCGCAGCCTCAGCTGCCAGTGGTGCTTGGCGCTGCGGCTGATCTCGTCCCCGCAGACCGGACCGACGCACAGGCCCGGAGACGCCACCACCGGCGCCGGAACCAACGGCAGCATCAGCAGGGCCATCAGCAGGCCAGCCCAGACCCCCGCTCCCCAGGCGCGCACGGCTGGCCTCATCCCGCCAGCTCCAGGGGTTCCCCCTGGGGGGCCTCGGCCTCATCGGCCCCGTCCATGGGGGGGTGGAAGTGCTCCCACACCTGCCGGGCCAGGGCCGGCCCCATGCCGGGGACGGCGGCGATCTGCTCGGGGCTGGCCAGCTGGATGGCGTCGATGGAGCGGAAGTGGGCCAGCAGGTCCTTGACGCGCTTGGGGCCCAGGCCGGCGATGTCGCTGAGGCGGGAGCGCTTCATCCGCTCCCCCCGCTGCTGACGGTGGAAGCTGACGGCGAAGCGGTGGGCCTCGTCCCGCAGGCGCCGCAGCAGCACCACCCCCAGCTGGTCGGCCTCGGTGTCGAGGGGCTGGCTGGCGCCGGGCAGGAACACCTCCTCCCGCTGCTTGGCCAGGGAGCACACCGTGAGCTCCTCGTGCAGGTCAAGCTCCCGCAGGGCCTCCATCACCGCCGACAGCTGCCCCTTGCCGCCATCGATCATCACCACGTCGGGCCAGTCGCTGAGGCCATCGGTGTGCAGGGCCGAGGCGCCGGCCTTCCGCAGGGCGCCCAGGTCGGCCCCCTCCGCCTTCGCCTGCGACCAGCGCCGGAAGCGCCGTCGCATGATCTCCGCCATGGCCATGAAGTCATCGGAGTGGCCGGCGCGGATGCTGCTGCTGCGGATCCGGTACTTGCGGTAGTGCTGCTTGGCCGGCAGGCCGTCGATGAACACCACCTGGGAAGCCACCGCATCGCTGCCCTGGATGTGGCTGATGTCGTAACCCTCGATCCGGCGCGGCGGCACCGGCAGCTCCAGCAGCTGGGCCAGGTCCTCGGTGGCCAGCAGCTGCTGCTCCGCCCCCCGCTGGGCCCGGGCCAGCTCGAATCCGGCGTTGCGCTCCACCAGCTCGATCAGATCCGCCTTCTGGCGCCGCTGGGGCACGGCGAGCCGCACCTTGCGGCCCCGCCGTTCCGCCAGCCAGTCGCCGATCAGCTCCTGCGCCGGCAGCGGGTGCTGCAGCAGCAACTCGGGCGGGATCTCCACCGGGTCCACCTGGCTGTAGTGCTCCTCGACCACCCGCTGCAGCACCTCCGCCGGGGTGGCGATCGCCGCGTCGGCGGTGTAGCCCAGGCGCCCCACCAGCTTGCCGGCGCGCATCTGGAAGATCTGCACGGCCGCCACCCGCTCGTCCGACGCCAGGGCGATCACATCGCGGCTGATGGAACTGTCCCCCAGGCTCATCTTCTGGTCGGCGGTGAGCAGGTCGAGGCCCTGCAGCTGGTCGCGCACCCGGGCGGCGGCCTCGAAGTCGAGCCGCTCGGCATAGCGCTCCATCTGCTGCCGCAGCAGGTCCAGCAGTTCATCGTTGCGGCCCTGGAACACCATCGCCACCTTGCGCAGGATGCGGTGGTACTCCTCGGAGCCGATCTTCTCCTGGCAGACCCCGGGGCAGCGGCCGATGTCGTAGTTGAGGCAGGTGCGGTCGCGGTAGAGGGGCTGGGGCCGCTGGCGCAGCGGAAACACCCGCTTGACCACGGCCAGGGTGCGGCGCAGCAGGCCCACATCCACGTAGGGCCCGTAGAAGCGGTCGAGGGGGCTGCGCAGCCGGCGGCGGCGGGTGATGAAGATGCGGGGGTAGGCCTCGCTCCAGGTGATGCAGAGGTAGGGGTACTTCTTGTCGTCCTTGAGCAGGACGTTGAAGTGGGGCTGGTGGTTCTTGATCAGGTTCGACTCGAGCGCCAGCGCCTCCGCCTCGCTGTCGGTGACGATGAACTCGATCTCGCAGACCTGGCGCACCATCAGGGCGATGCGCGGGCTGATGTCGTGGGAGTCGCGGAAGTAGCTGCGCACCCGCGCCCGCAGGCTCTTCGACTTGCCGATGTAGAGGATGCGGTCGCTCGCATCCCGCATCAGGTAGCAGCCGGGCTCCGCCGGCAGCTCCCGCAGCCGGGCCGAGAGCCGCTCGCGCTGCAGCAGCAGCGGCCCGACGACGTCACCGCCCGAATGGCCGCTCGGCGTGCCATCCGGAGTGCCGACCGGAGTCGCAACCGGTTCAGCCATGGCGGAGCCTCAACCGCCGTACTGCCAGCCCGTGGCGGCCAGTTCCAGGGCGGCGGCGTCGCGGTGCAGGGTCGCCGACTTCACTTCCCCCACGAAGACGGTGTGGTCGCCATGGGCCACCTGGCCCACCAGGGTGCACTCCACCGCCCCGAGAGCGTCGTCGAGCACCGGCAGGCCGAGGGGACCGAGCTGGAACGGGGCGGCATCGAAGCGTCCCCCCACCCCCTTCTGGGGTTTGAAGAACACCGCCGCCAGGTCCTTCTGATCGGCGGCCAGCACGTTGAGGGAGAAGCGGCCGCTGCGCTGGATCATGCCGTTGCTGGTGGAGTCGGCGCGCACCGCCATCACCACGAGGGGGGGCTCGAAGGACCCCTGGGTGACCCAGCTGGCGGTGAAGCCGTTGACCTCGTCGCCTTCGGCCACCCCGCAGATGAACACACCGTGGGGGATCTTGCGCAGCAGCGTCTTCTTGGCGGCCGCGTCCAGGGCAACGTCGGTCATGGGGTGGGCGGCAGGGATCAGGCGACTCTAGGAACCCGGCCGCGCCCGGGAACCCGCCCGGGCCCTCCTCCATAGGCTGGGGCGATGCGAGCCCTCTACCCCGGCAGTTTCGATCCCCTCACCCTGGGCCACCTCGACCTGATCGAGCGGGCGGCCGGCCTCTTCGACGGGGTCGTGGTGGCGGTGCTGATGAACCCCTCCAAGCAGCCCGCCTTCCCCCTGGAGCGGCGGCTGCAGCAGATCCGCTGCGCCACCGAGGGAATCGCCGGCATCGAGGTGGGCCATTTCGACGGTCTCACCGTCACCTACGCCCAGGCCTGCGGCGCCCAGGTGATTCTGCGGGGTCTGCGGGCGATGAGCGACTTCGAATTCGAGTTGCAGATCGCGCACACCAACCGGACCCTGGCCCCCCGGGTCGAAACCCTGTTCATGGCCACCGCAGCGCACCACAGCTTTCTCAGCAGCTCGGTGGTGAAGGAGGTGGCCCGCTTCGGCGGGGACGTGGGTCACATGGTCCCGCCGGGAGTGGCGATCGACCTGGAGAGGCTCTTTAATCGACAGGCAGCTCCCGAAACCCGATATGGCTGAGGTCCGCTTCACCGTTCTCGATCAGCTGGATCAGCTGGAGGACATCGTTCTCGACGGCAGCCGGATCCCCTTCAGCGGTGGCCGTCTGGTGAACGAGCAGGACGCCATCGAGATGATGGATGCCCTGCGGGAGGCCCTGCCCGGGCAGATCTCCCAGGCTGAGGACCTGATCCGCCAGCGGGAGGGCTTCATCGAGAAGGCCCGGCTGCAGGCCGAGGAGATCGTCACCCAGGCGCGGCGCGAGCGGGAGCAGCTGATCAACGCCGCCGCCATCCGCCAGGAGGCGGAGCGCCAGGTGACGGAACAACGGGAACTGGCCCGCCAGCAGTGCGAGCAGATGGTGCTCCAGGCCCGCCAGCAGGTGGCCCAGACCGAACAGGAACACCAGGCCCGGATGGCCCAGTTCGAGCAGCAGTTCGCCGGCCGCCGGCAGCAGCTGGAGCAGGAGGCCCAGCAGCGGCGCCAGCAGCTGGAGCAGGAGGCGGCGGAGCGCAACCGCCAGCTGCTGGAGCAGCACGAGCGCAGCCGGGCCCAGGCCCTGCAGGAACTGGAGGGCATCCGTCAGGAAGGGCTGCGCATCCAGCGGGACAGCCAGGCCGAAGCCGAGCGGCTCCATGCCGACGCCCTCCAGTTCCGCCAGCAGACCCAGCAGCAGTGCGATGCCCTGATCGCCCGCAGCCGCCAGGAGGCGGCCACCATCCAGGAGGGCGCCAACCGTTATGCCGAGCAGGTGCTGGGCGAACTGGAGGTGCGCCTCAAGGAGCTCAGCCAGGTGGTGCTGGGGGGCCGGCGCGAGCTCGTGCGGCTGCAGGCCCAGGACACCCAGGCCGCCAGTCGCCCCCCCGAAGCCCCCATTCCCCTGGAGAACGCCGCCGTCGATCGGGCCCGCCGCGCTGCCGGCCGTCTCCGTCGGGCCGCCAGCCGGGGGCTGGCCAGCTGAGGCAGCCGCCTCAGCGCCGGCTCAGATCGCCGATGGGCAGGCCCCCACGGCCTGCACCTCCCGCAGGACGCGGCCGATGGTGGTGTTCGGAGCCCCGGCCCCGGCAGAGACAGCGCTCACGTACCGGGGACCGTCCGGCGTCTGGAGCACGCCGCTGATCGACCGCACACCGGTGAGGGTGCCGGTCTTGGCGAAGAGACGGCCATCGAGGCTGGTGCCCTTGTAGAGGTTGCGCAGGGTGCCTCGGCGTCCGGCGATGGCCATCGAGCTGATGTAGTCCCTGGAATAGGGGTGGTGGTCCATGCGCAGCAGCAGGGCCACCAGGAAGCGGCTGGTGACCCGGTTGGCGCGGTCGAGGCCGCTGCCGTCAGCCACCCTGACCCCCTCCATCGGCAGCCCCTGTTCGCCCAGCCAGAGCATGTTCAGGCGGCTGGCCTCGGCCACGTCCCAGGTGCCGGCCGCCTGGCGCAGCAGCACCTCGGCGGTGAAGTTGTGGCTTTCGGTGTTGGCCAGGCTCAGCAGGCCATGCATGGAGGTGGAGGGTTCCTGGTGGATCAGCACGGCATCGGCGGGGATGGGCTGGCGGGCGGACACCAGGGTCAGCTGCAAGGGCGACCCTCCGCCCTGGTTCATGGCCCGACGCAGCAGCGTCTGCAACCGGGAGGGGGGATTGCTGACTGCGTCGTCGATGGCGTTGCTGGTGATCGCCAGCCGGGTGATCGGGGCCCCGTAGGCGTAGGCCCGGTCAGCCACGTGCCAACCACTGGGCCACCAGTTCTGGGAGGCTTCCTCCGCCAGTTCCAGCCGCACCGGACCACCCCCCGGGACGGTGGCGGCGCCGGCGGCCATGGCCAGCTGGGCGAAGCGCTGCAGCTGGGGCAGGGCCAGGTCGGGGTCCCCCTGCCCCGTGAGCCGCAGGGTGCCGTCCTGGAGGCGCCAGAGCTGGGTGCTGAGCCGGTAGTCGGGGCCGAGGCGATCGAGGGCGAAGGCGCTGCTGACCAGCTTCTGGTTGGAGGCCGGCACCCGGGGCTGGCGGCCGTTGACGTCGGCCAGCAGGCGGCCGCTGCCATCGGCGACGCTGACGCTCCAGCGGGAGCGCTCCCCGCCCAGCACCTGGGTGACCTGCCGCTGCAGGCTGGGGCAGCTGACCTCACTGGCCAGCCGCGGCATGCCCACCGGGGGGGGCGCCGGCGGCAGGGTCGCCATCGGCAGGGGGCGCTCACTCCGGGCCGAGGGCAGGGCCGGTGCGTTCTGGGCCAGGGCCGCCGGGCCCGCCGATCCGGTGCCGGCGGCGACCAGCAGCAGGGTCGCCAGCCCCAGGGGATGGCGGTGGCGTCGGTGGCCGGGGCGGGCGGAGGCGGTCATGTCAGGAGGTTCCGAGTTTCAGGCCCGTGACGGTGCCGTTGAAGCGGTAGTTGGTGCCCTCCAGCTCCACCGGGGCGCCGATCTTGATCGTCTGGTTGCCGAAGACCACTCCACCGGCCGTGCGGCGGCCCTGGCCCTCCAGGACGAAACGACCATCGAAGGTGCTGAAGGTCTTCTGATTGGGATCGGGGGCGCTCACTACCTTTCCGTCGGGGGTGAGGGTGGAGATGATGCGATCGAAGGGGATGATCTGCTTGACCGCCACGCTGCCGTGGGGCTGGTTGCGGATCACGATCGCCACCTTGCCTTCGGCCCGGGCCTGCTCCAGCAGCTCCAGCGGTGCGGCGGCGGGGGCACCGCGCACATCCACCATCACGGTGACGGGCTCGAGGGCGCCGGTGGCCTGGGCCACCGCCCCGCTCAGCCGGGGGCTCCAGATCACGCCCCCGATCGCCAGCAGGGCGGCGGCGGCGGCGCCGACGTCGACGAGGCTGAAGGAACGGGACCGGGGCGATTCGCTGGGCATGGGCATGGGAAAGCCCGCGAAGTGTACGCAGCCTTTCCGGGATCCACCAGCCGCCCCGGCCGGCCCGCTCCCGACAGGGGCCTCAGTTCTGCAGGTCCTCGATCATCTGGCCGAGGGCCCGCAGGTTGCCGCCCAGACCGGCCTCTTCACGGCCGCTGAGGGCCAGGTCCTGCTGCTCCGCATCGGGCTTCTGCTCGAAGCTCGCCGCCAGCCGGAAGCCGTCGGGGTCGAGCCGGTACAGCTCCCATTCGCCCGGGTAAGCGCAGCGCAGGGCCCGGTCAGCCTTGGGCAGCAGGGCATAGGCGGCCCGCCAGCCGGCCAGGAAGCCACGGCGACGCTGGCGCGCCACGCTGCCGATGCCCACGGCGGCATCCTCCAGGGCGGGATTGATCAGCACCACCGCGTCGCCGTGGCCGCCGCAGACCTCCTCCACCAGCTCGTACTCCGCCTGGCTCGCCCCCACCAGCAGCAGCACGCCGCTCGAGGGGCCTTCCTGCTGGCGCCGCCGCTGGTCGGAGAAGCTGCCGATGTGCTCGGCCAGGGCCGGCGCATCCCGGCGTGCCAGGGCGGTGGCACCGGCATCGGGAAACAGCAGCCGCACGCCGGGCCGCTCCGCCATCAGCCCCTCCAGCAGCCGCAGCACCACGGGCATCAGGCGCAGCCCCTCGAAACGGAACTCGACGGTCCAGCGGCCCCCCGATCCGGCCCCCAGGGCCGCCTGCAGGGCCTGCAGGGCTTCGGCTTCGGCGGTGCGCAGGTCGGCGGGCAGCATCGGCGGGCGGCAGGGCTGTCCGGACCCTACCCAGGCGCTTCCGCCACCCTGCGGCGGGCCTGCTCCAGGGCCGCCGGCAGTCCGGCCAGATCATCGGGGCTGTTCCAGGGGCCCAGGCTGATCCGCAGGCCGCTGGCCGCCTCGGCGGGGCCGTAGCCCATGGCGAGCAGCACGGCACTGGTGCCGGCCGTGCCCGCGGCGGCCCCGGCGCTGGTGCAGGCCGATCCGCTGCTCACCGCGTAACCCCGGCGGGCCAGCTCCCGCACCAGCCCCCGGCCGCCCAGGGGCCGGCCATCCGGCCCGTCCACCAGCAGGCTGATGTGGTGCGGCAGGCGTCCGGCGGCGTCGTCCGGCTCCGGACCGCTCAGCCGCACGCCCTCCCGTTGCCGCAGGGCGGCCAGCAGGGGGTCCCGCAGCGTGCTCAGGGGGTCGTCGCCGCCATGGGCCGCCAGGCGCCGGTCGGCCAGCTCGAGGGCCGCCGCGAAGCCGGCCACCAGGGCCACCGGCTCGGTGCCGCCGCGACGGCCCCCCTCCTGGGCGCCGCCGATCAACGGTTCGAGCCGGACGCCGCGCCGCACCAGCAGGGCCCCCACCCCGCGGGGACCCTGCAACTTGTGGGCCGCGCAGCTGAGCAGGTCCACGGGCAGCCGGCTGAAGGCGACCCGGCGGTGCCCCACCACCTGCACCGCATCGACATGGAACCGCACGCCCGCCTGGCGGCAGAGCGCCCCGATGGCCTCGATCGGCTGCAGGGTGCCCACCTCGCTCTGGCCCCAGAGGACTGACACCAGCCGGGTCGGCGGCGTCAGCAGGCTGCGCAGGATCTCCAGGTCGACCACGCCGCGGCGATCCACCGGCAGGAGCTGCACGTCCCAGCCCCGGCGCGCCAACGCGGCGGCGGCGGCGTAGCTGGCGGGGTGCTCCACCGCCGAGAGCAGCACCCGACCGGCTTCCAGCGGTCCGTCGGAGCCCACCAGGGCGGTGTGGATCGCTTCGCTCCCCCCGGAGAGGAGCACCAGTTCATCGCCACCGCAGCCCAGGCTCGCGGCGATCGCCTGGCGGTCGCGCTCCAGCCGCTCCGCCGCCGCCAGGCCGGGGCCATGGAGGCTGGAGGGGTTGGCCCAGGCCTCGCGGTGGGCCCGATCCATGGCCTCGAGCACCGCTGCGGCCGGGGGGGCGGTGGCGCAGGCATCGAGGTAGATCTCCCGCGGCGGGGCTCCGGCCCCGTCGGCCTCAGGGAGCGCCGGGGGCATCGCGGGAGAGGCGGCCCCGGCTGCGGGATTCCAGGGATTCGCCGGCCAGGGCCACCAGATCGTCGAGGGAGCGCCCCTCCAGCAGGGCCGTGACGCGGGCCCGGGCTTCGGCGCTGGGGCAGGCCTCCGGGCGCAGGCAGCCGTTGACGCAGGCGGTGGCGCAGTCAATGGCGCCATCCCCCGCCTGGGCCGGGCTGGCGGTTGGCGGTACCATCGCCGGGGCGGGGGGCATGTCCTCCTCCTCGCCGAACAGCGATGGGGCCACGACCCCGTCAAACACCGCTTCGGCCGGACCGGTCATGAAGACATGGCCGCTGGCTTCGTCCCAGTGGATCTCCAGGGGCCCCCCCGGCAGATCCAGCCGGGCGTGGCGGGCGGCCAGGCCGAGCCGGTGGCAGGCCACCAGGGTGGCGCAGGCGCCGGTGCCGCAGGCCAGGGTGGGGCCCGCCCCCCGCTCCCAGACCCGCATCACCAGATGGTCGGGGGCGAGCACCTGGACGAAGTGGACGTTGGTGCGGGCCGGGAAGGCCCCGTGCACCTCCAGGGCGGCGCCGAGGCCCTCCAGATCGATCGCCGCCACATCGGCGACGGGCACGACGGCGTGGGGATTGCCCATGCCGGCGGCCGCCACCGCCAGGCGCTGGCCCAGCACCTCCAGCTCGCCCACCGGCAGCCCCTGCTCGCCCACCGCCAGGGTGGTGGGCACGGTCTCGGGCGTCAGGAACGGCGGACCCATGTCGACGCGGATGCGACCGTCCTCAGCGAGGGCCGGCACGATGCGACCGGCGAGGGTCTCGATCTCCCAGCTGCGGGGAGCCTCGTCGCCGTCACTGTCCGCCAGGAAGCGGGCCAGACAGCGGATGCCGTTGCCGCACATCTCCGGCTCGGTGCCATCGGCGTTGAAGATCCGCATGCGCAGCTCGCCGCCCTCTCGGGGCGGCAGAGCCAGGATCACCCCATCCCCGCCGACCCCGAAGCGGCGGTCGCAGAGCCGCTGCACCCGCTCGGGGGTGAGGCCGAACAAGTCCTCAGGATCCTCTAAGCTGCGCCCGTCCAGGAGCAAGAAGTCATTTCCCAGACCCTGGTATTTGCTGAATTGGAGCACCTGAAGCACCGTTCCGTGAGTCCTGGAGGTTGGGGTCGATCCTATGCAGAGTTTCTTTGAGCGACGGGGACCCAGGCTCGACACCACCCTGCCCAGTGTGCGCCACGTCCAGGAGCTGATCCGCATCCGCACCCCGGTGAACGTCGTCCTGCTCTCCGGCAAGGAGTTCGATGGCATCATCCGCTGGCAGGACAGCCATTTCCTGGCGATGAGCACCGAACCCGGCACGCCGCTGCTGCTGATCAGCCTGGCCGCCGTGGCATCGCTGCGCGCCCTCAGCTGAGCCTTTCCATGGGCTGTGACACGATCACTCCCATTCCCATTGGCCCGTGACTGACCCCTCCCGCTACCGGCCCGAAGCGATCGAGCAGCGCTGGCAGCTGCAGTGGGAGCAGCTGGGACTGCACGCCACCCCGGAACAGACCGGGGACGCCGACGACACCTACTACGCCCTTTCGATGTTCCCCTACCCGTCGGGGAGCCTGCACATGGGCCACGTCCGCAATTACGTCATCACGGACGTGATCGCCCGGGCGGCCCGCCTGCGGGGACGGCAGGTGCTCCATCCCATGGGCTGGGACGCCTTCGGTCTGCCGGCGGAGAACGCCGCCATCGAGCGGGGCGTCGATCCGGGGGACTGGACCGACCGCAACATCGCCCAGATGCGGGACCAGCTCAAGCGGCTGGGCCTCTCGATCGACTGGGACCGGGAGGTGGCCACCTGCCACACCGATTACTACCGCTGGACCCAGTGGCTGTTCCTGCAGTTCCTGGATGCGGGCCTGGCCTACCGCAAGGAGGCGACCGTCAACTGGGACCCGATCGACCAGACGGTGCTCGCCAATGAGCAGGTGGATGCGGAGGGGCGCTCCTGGCGCTCCGGTGCCCAGGTGGAGAAGCGCCGTCTGCGCCAGTGGTTCCTGAAGATCACCGCCTACGCCGATGCCCTGCTCGACGATCTCCCCACCCTGGAGGGCTGGCCGGAGCGGGTGCGCACCATGCAGGCCAACTGGATCGGCCGCTCCCTCGGGGCCGAGCTGACCTTCAGCACCGAGAGCGGTGCCGCCATCACCGTCTTCACCACCCGGCCCGACACGATCCACGGGGCCACCTATGTGGTGCTGGCTCCGGACCACCCCCTGGTGGCCCAACTCACCACCGACGACTGCCGCCTCTCGGTGACCGCCTTCTGCGATCTGGTCAGCCGCCAGAGCGAGCAGGAGCGGACGGCCGAGGACCGGCCCAAGCGGGGCGTGCCGATCGGCGCCTGGGCGCGCAACCCCGCCAGCGGCGAACGCATCCCCGTCTGGATCGCCGATTACGTGCTGGCCGACTACGGCACCGGCGCCGTCATGGGGGTGCCGGCCCATGACCAGCGCGACTTCGCCTTCGCCCGGCAGTACGAGCTTCCCGTCAGGCGGGTGGTGATCCCCGAGGGGTCCGATCCCCACGCCTACGAGGGCCAGGCCTGGACCGAAGCCGGCGTGCTGATCGGCTCCGGTTGCTTCGACGGCCTGACCAGCGCCGAGGCGAAGTCGGCCATCGTCACCTGGGCCGAGGAGCAGGGCTGGGGCCAGGGACGGGTGCAGTACCGCCTGCGGGACTGGCTGATCTCCCGCCAGCGCTACTGGGGCTGTCCCATTCCCGTGATCCACTGCGACAGCTGTGGCGTGGTGCCGGTTCCCGACGACCAGCTGCCGGTGGAACTGCCCCGGGACATCCCCTTGAGCGGCAAGGGGGGCACCCCGCTGGCCAAGCTGGCGTCGTGGGTGAACGTGCCCTGCCCCAGCTGCGGCGCCCCCGCCAAGCGGGAGACCGACACGATGGACACCTTCATGTGTTCGTCCTGGTACTACCTGCGCTACAGCGACCCCCACAACGACCAGCGGCCGTTCGAGCGCGGCGCCGTCGACCGCTGGTTGCCCGTCGACCAGTACGTAGGCGGCATTGAGCACGCCATCCTGCATCTGCTCTATTCCCGCTTCTTCACCAAGGTGCTGCGGGACCGGGGCCTGCTGGGCTTCTCCGAACCCTTCGCCCGCCTGCTCACCCAGGGCATGGTGCAGGGCATCACCTACCGCAATCCCCAGACCGGCCAGTACGTGGCGCCGGCCCAGGTGGCCGACCCCAGCGACCCGCGCGATCCCGTCAGCGGCGAGGTGCTGGAGGTCTTCTACGAGAAGATGTCCAAGTCGAAGCACAACGGCGTCGATCCGGCGGTGGTGATCGACCGCTACGGGGCCGACACGGCCCGGATGTTCATCCTGTTCAAGGCGCCTCCGGAGAAGGATCTGGAGTGGGACGACGCCGACGTGGAGGGCCAGTACCGCTTCCTGCAGCGTCTGTGGCGCCTGGTGGACGGGGCCCATGGCCGCGGGCTGCGGCTGCCCGCACCTGACGCCCCCCAGCCGGCGCCCGACCCCGCTTCGCTCAGCGACGGCGAACGGGAGCTGCGCCGGGCCGTGCACACCGCCATCGCCGCCATCAGCGAAGACCTGGAAGGGGAGCTCCAGCTCAACACGGCCGTCTCCGAGCTGATGAAACTCAGCAACGCCCTGGCGGCCCACCTCGAGGGGGCCGCTCCGGCGGTGGCCACCGAGGCCCTCGCCACCCTGCTGATCCTGCTGGCGCCGTTCGCGCCCCACCTGGCCGAGGAGCTCTGGCAGAAGCTCAGCGGCCACGGGGACGGCCAGTCCATCAGCGCCGGGGCGAGCGTCCATTGCCAGCGGTGGCCCGCCGTTGATCCGGCGGCCCTGGTGCGCGACACCATCCCCCTGGTGATCCAGGTGAAGGGCAAGATGCGCGGCAGCCTGGAGGTGCCGGCCGACGCCGATGCCGCCACCCTTGAGAGGCTGGCGCTGGAGAGCGACGTGGCCCAGCGCTGGCTGGAGGGTCAGCCGCCGCGGCGGGTGATCGTGGTGCCCGGCAAGCTGGTCAACCTGGTGCCCTGAGGCCCACCTTCGAGGGCCTCAGGCCAGCAGGGCGGCGGCATGGTGGCGCAGGTGGTCGTCGATGAAGCTGGCGATGAAGAAGTAGCTGTGGTCGTAGCCCTCCTGGAGGCGCAGCTCCAGGGGGTGGCCTGCGGCCTCGGCCGCCGCCGCCAGGTCGGCGGGCCGGAGTTGCGTCTCGAGGAAGGGGTCGGCGCTGCCCTGATCCACCAGCAGGGGCAGCCGCTCCGCGGCAGCCGGCAGCAGCAGGGTGGCGTCCCAGGCGGCCCAGGCCTGCGGATCGGGGCCCAGGTAGGCCCCGAAGGCCTTCTGGCCCCAGGGGCAGGCGGAAGGATGGCAGATCGGGGCGAAGGCGGACACGGAGCGGTAGCGGCCCGGGTGCCGCAGGGCCGCCACCAGCGCGCCATGGCCCCCCATGGAGTGGCCGCTGATGCCGCGGGCCGAAGCCAGGGGCAGCTCGGTTTCCAGCAGGGCAGGCAGCTCCTCCACCACGTAGGCATGCATCCGGTAGTGGCGATCCCAGGGGGCCTGGGTGGCATCGACGTAGAAGCCGGCCCCCTGGCCCAGATCCCAGCCGCCATCGGGATCGGTGGGCACCTCCGCTCCCCTGGGGCTGGTGTCGGGTGCCACCAGGGCCAGGCCGAGCTCGGCGGCGAGGCGATGGGCGCCGCCCTTCTGCATCACGTTCTCGTCGGTGCAGGTGAGGCCTGAGAGCCAGTAAAGGGCCGGCACCCGTTCCCCGGCCAGGGCCCGGGGTGGCAGGTACACCGCCAGGGTCGCCGGGCCGTTCAGGGCCGAGGACGGGTGGCGGTAGCGGCGGTGCAGACCGCCGAAGCTGCGGTTCTCGCTGAGGAGCTCGAGCATGGGGACGCCGGCCTTCGGGGTCGCAGGGGGGGTCAGAAGTGGATCACCGAGCGGATGCTCTGGCCGGCGTGCATCAGGTCGAAGGCCCGGTTGATGTCCTCCAGTCCCATGGTGTGGGTGATGAAGGTGTCCAGCGGGATCTCCCCCTGCTGGAAGCGATCGACATAGCCCGGCAGCTCACTGCGACCCCGCACGCCGCCGAAGGCGGAACCCCGCCACACCCGGCCTGTCACCAGCTGGAACGGCCGGGTGGCGATCTCCTGGCCCGCCCCGGCCACGCCGATGATCGTGGATTCTCCCCAGCCCTTGTGGCAGCACTCCAGGGCGGCGCGCATCACCTGGACGTTGCCGATGCACTCGAACGAGTAGTCCACGCCGCCGTCGGTGCGATCGATCACCACCTCCTGGATGGGGGCGTCGAAGGCCTTGGGATCGAGGCACTCGGTGGCGCCGAGCTGGCCGGCGATGGCGAACTTGTCGGGGTTGGTGTCGATGCCGATGATCCGTTCGGCCCCGGCCATCACCGCCCCGATGATCACGGCCAGGCCGATGCCGCCCAGGCCGAAGACGGCCACGCTGCTGCCGGGCTCCACCTTGGCGGTGTTGAGCACGGCGCCGATGCCGGTGGTGACGCCGCAGCCCAGCAGGCAGACCTTCTCCAGCGGAGCCTCCGGGGCGATCTTCGCCACCGCGATCTCAGGCACCACCGTGTATTCGGAGAAGGTCGAGGTGCCCATGTAGTGGAAGATCGGCTGGCCGTTCCTGGAGAAGCGGCTGCTGCCGTCGGGCATCAGGCCCCGGCCCTGGGTGGCGCGGATCGCCTGGCAGAGGTTGGTCTTGCCGGAGAGGCAGAAGCGGCAGGAGCGGCACTCGGGCGTGTAGAGGGGGATGACGTGGTCACCCACCGCCAGGGAGGTCACCCCGGGGCCCACCTCCTCCACCACCGCCCCGCCCTCGTGGCCCAGCACCGCCGGGAAGATCCCCTCGGGATCGGCGCCGGAAAGGGTGAAGGCATCGGTGTGGCACACGCCGGTGGCCACCACCCGCAGCAGCACCTCGCCGGCCCGGGGGCCCTCCACATCGATCTCGGTGACCTCCAGGGGCTGACCGGCGGCCCAGGCGACCGCGGCGCGGGATCGGACCATGCTCAAGGGGGAAGGTCCCTCAAGTGTGCTGGAAGACCAGCCCGTCGGGCTGCCCCCAGTCGCCTTTCGCCCCATAGCCGCGGTCGTTGGCGCAGAGGTGGCGCAGCAGCCAGAACACCGGCTCCACGGCGTCCAGCTCCAGCTCCGCACCGATGGCCGCCAGGGAGCGGGCCCGGCCGTCGGCGAGCAGGGCCTCCACCCGGCTCTGCAGGGCCAGGATCCCGGCGGCCGCCTTCTTGCCAGCCTCCACCCCGGGCTGGTGGTAGGCGTTGACGTTCACCAGTTCCCCGTAGAGCCCCACCGCCCGCTCGAACAGGGCGATCAGGGCGCCGAGGCCCCGGGCGTCGAAGCGGCGCAGGGTGATGGTGATGCTCTGGCGGGCCTGCTCGGCCAGGGCGGCGCGGGTGCCCTGCAGGAATCCCTCGAGGAAGTCGGCGGGGCACTCGCCGTCGATCGTGGGGATCTCCGCCGGGTCCTCCAGCACCTCGATGAAGGTCACGAAGAAGTTGTCGAGGCCGTCCCGCAGCTGCTGCACGTAGGCGTGCTGGTCAGTGGAGCCCTTGTTGCCGTAGACGGCCAGCCCCTGGTGCACCACAACACCGTCGCGGTCGAGCCGCTTGCCCAGGGACTCCATCACCAGCTGCTGCAGGTAGCGGCTGAACACCTCCAGCCGGTCCCGGTAGGGGAGCACCACCATGTCGCGGCGCCCCTGGCCGCCGCCGGCCACATGCCAGGAAGCGGCCAGCAGGGCGGCGGGGTTCGTGCGCAGGTCGGGCACCCGCGTGAGGCGGTCCATGGCGGCGGCCCCCTCGAGGAAACCGCGCAGGTCGGCGCCGATCAGGGCGGCGGGCAGCAGGCCGACGGCACTGGTGATGCTGGTCCGGCCCCCCACCCAGTCGAACATGTCGAAGCGGCGCAGCCAGCCGGCCGCCTTCGCCTCCTGATCCAGGTGGCTGCCGCCCATGGTGATGGCCACCGCCTGGGCGCTCCAGTCGCCCCCGGCGGCCAGCACCCGGGCCCGGGCCTGCACCATGCCCAGATGGGGTTCGGGGGTGCCCCCCGACTTGCTGACCACGATCACCAGCGTGGTGGTGAGGCGGGCCGACAGGGCGGCCAGGGTGCGGGCCATGCCGTCGGGATCGACGTTGTCGAAGAAGTGGAACGGCAGTCCCACCCCCTGGCGTTCCAGGGCCCGGAGCATCAGCAGGGGGCCCAGGCCGGAACCGCCGATGCCGATCCAGAGCACATCGGTGAAGGGCCGGCCGCCGGGGGCCGTGACCGTCCCGGCCAGCACATCCCGCCCGAAGGCTTCGAGGCGGTCCACCTCCGCGGCGATGGCGTCGGCCACCGCCGGGTCGGGGGCCAGTTCCGGGGCCCGCAGCCAGTAGTGGCCGACCTGGCGGCCCTCGTCGGCGTTGGCGATGGCCCCGGCTTCGAGGGCCTCCATGGCGGCGAAGGCGCGGGCGAAGGGGGCCTCGAAGGCCTGGAGATCCTGCTCCTCCAGAGCCATCCGGCTCACGTCGAGCCAGAGGGAGAGATCAGGGTCGTGCCAGAGCAACTGGCGGAATCGCTCCCAGAGGGCAGCGGAATCTTGGCCGTTCAACGGCGGCAGCGGGGACATGGCTCCTGGGACGCCGTGACGGGCCCCCGAACCGTATCCATCAGCCTCCATGTTCGGCAAGCGGATCGGCGGATGCGGGCTTTCCACCACGGGGCCGGCTCCGGGAGCGCCCCTGGAGCGGGAAGAATCCGGCCGTGTTCGTTACAATTGATCTAAAGAGCGCCATTCCGCTTGCTGTCCCGCCTCGCCGGAACTAAGCCCCGACGCTCCGGCCGCCGGCCGGCGGTCACGACCCTGGCGCGCCTGCGGCGCCCCAGCCTGCGGCGCCGAGGCCTCCGTCGCCAGGGACTGCGGCTGGCGTTGCTGCTGACGGGCGCCGGGCTGGCCCTGGCTCCCCTGAGCCGCCAACCCCAGGTGGCGCTGCGCAGCTCCTTCCTGCTCACCGATGGTGGGCGCGAGGGCAGGTCCTTCCCCCTGATCACGCCCTCCACCAGCGAAGGGCTGCGGCCCGATCCGGTGGATTTCACGCCCGAGGAACTGCGGGAGCTCAACCGTCGCTTCGGCGTCCACGGCCCCCAGCCCCGGCTGGCCCAGCTGTTCACCGAGGGCATCGACCAGCTGCAACCCCTGCGCAGCCACACGCTCGGCCGGCTCGAGGAGCTGCGGCCGGTGATCCTCAGCGAGAGTCGCCGCCACCACATCAATCCGATGCTGGTCACCGCCGTGCTCTTCGATGAGCTGCAGCACGCCAAGCCCGGCGAAGACCTGCCGCTCGCCGCCCGCAGCGGCCTGTTCCACACCCACGGCCCCGCCCAGCTGAGCGTCGGTGAGCTCGTCAAGCAGGGCCTCCTGCCCGCCAACGCCACCCCGGAGCAGATCGACGAGGCGCGCATGGAGCTGCTGGATCCCGACCGAAACGTCCGGCTGCTGGTGGGCAAGTTCGTGCGGCTGAAGCAGGCCCTGGGGCTCTCCGGCAACGCCCTGCTGATGGCCAGCACCTCCCCCGCCGAAGCCAAGGCCATCGCCACCCTGGCCTACCTGCACAACGGCAAGCTGGACTACCCCGGGCGGGTGCTGCGCTACATGCAGGACCCCGAGCTGCACGCCCTGCTCTACGGAACCCGCAAGCCGATCACCAGTCCGCTGATCTGAGTCCGGGTCCTCGCTCTGCCTCCGGGCCCTCGCCGCTCCCCGATCAGCAGAGCACCCCCAGCGCGGCCAGGCGCACCTGCAGTTCCCGCCAGTCGAAGCTGCGCGGATCCATCCGTTCGCCGCCCAGATCCACGTGCTGGTGGGTGGTGATGTTGCTGGGGGGGATGCCGTAGCGGCGCATCCAGCGGGCCAGCACCACCGCCAGAGCGTCGTACTGGGCGGCCGTGTAGCCGCTGTGGCTGACGTCCTGGTTCTCGCCGTCGAGGGGCGTCTCCAGGCTGAGGTGCAGGGCGAAGTTGTTGATCGAGCCGGCCAGTTCCGGGTTGGTCACCACCCAGCGGCCGTTGAAGGCGGAATTGCCGGCACCGAAGGCCCGCTTGGCCGGGTCCAGCGCCTCCACCACCTGGCCGTCGAGGCCGATCAGGGTGTGGTAGCTCACCTGGTCCTCGTCCCGCGGATGGGGGGTCATGAAGGTGTTGATCGCGGAGTTGATGCCGAAGACGGTCTCGTGCAGGACGACGACCTGGGGGGTGGTGTCGAGGGTCTGGCCGAAGGCATCCCGGCGGAAGCGCTCGCCGTAGTTGCTCGGGTCGATGCGCAGCCGGACGGTGTCGTACCGGAGCCGCTCCGCCAGGCCCGCCAGGCGGGCGCGCAGGGCCGGGTCGGCCTGGCAGGCCCCGCCCAGGGGGGCGCGCCAGGCGGCCTGCGGCGGTGGCAGGGCCTGCTCGGGCGGCGACGGCGACCCTCCCCCGTCGGCGGGGGACTGGCGCACCTCCTCCAGCAGGTCGAGCAGGGAGGCGCGGCCCCCGGCGTTGCCTGGAGCGCCGAAGAGGTCACGGCCCAGCCAGGTGAGCCCCCCCAGGCTGATCACACCCGCCCCAGCCACCGCCAGCACCAGGGGGCGCAGGGACGAGGTCATGGCAGCAGCGACAGCCAGCGCTGCCGGTTGTCGCGGGTGTGGGGGCCGTCCAGATCGGGATCGATCACCAGCTGCCAGCCGGCGGTGGCCGGCGGGTCGGGCACCAGGCGGGTGGTGCGCACCCGGCCATCCCGCGCGTAGAGCACCTGCCGTTCCGCCGCTGCCGTGGCCATGGCGAGGGCCATCGCCAGGTCCTCGGGGGTGCGCAGGCGCAGGTCGTCGAGGGCCAGCAGTTCATCGCCCGCCTGCAGGCAGGCCCGCTCCGCCGGCCCGTCCCGATGCACCCGCTTCAGCCGCAACATGCCCGATGCGGGCTCCTCCAGCTGCCAGCCGAAGAAGGGTTCCCGGGCCGGTGTGGGCCGCAGGGCCAGCCCGAGGTCCGCCAGGTAGGCGTCGAGGTCGGGGTCGTCGGTGCTCTCCAGCCAGTGCGGCAGCAGCTCCGCCAGGTCGGGGGCCCGGTCCGCGAAGGCGTTGACCAGATCGGCGTTGGTGTAGCCCCGCCCGGCGGCCCCATGGCTGCGCCACAGCGCCCGCAGCACCACCCCCAGGCTGGAGCCATGGCGCCGCAGGTGCAGGTCGAGCACCAGGGCCACAACGGCCCCCTTGAGGTAATAGCTGATCTGGCTGTCGGCGGAGGAGGCGTCCTGGCGGTAGAGCTTCACCCAGGCCTCCTCGGCGCTCTGCCGCAGTCCCTGCACCCGGCGTCCGGGGGTGAGCCGATAGCGGCTGAGGTCGGCCCCGAGGTCCTCGAGCAGGTCGGCCTCCGTGCCCACGCCGGCCGCCAGGGGCAGCAGCAGATCGAGGTAGGAGGTCACCCCCTCGGCGAACCAGAGACCGGGCACGATCGTGGCCCGTCCGTAGTCCAGCGGCGTCAGCTCGGCGGGCTTGAGGCGCCTCACATTCCACTGGTGCAGGTACTCGTGGGCCACGAGCTGCAGCAGCTTGCGCCGGCCACCGGGACCCGCCAGGGCGCGGCGGCCGTACTGGAGCACGCTGGCGTGGTCGTGTTCCAGGCCGCCGAAACCCGCCTCCAGCAGGTGCAGCACGAACAGGTAGCCGTCACTGGCGGGGGCGCTCTCCCCCATCAGGCGGCAGCAGGCCAGGGCGATCCGTTCCACGTCGGCCAGCCAGGCGGGATCCTCCCCGGGCAGGTCGCCCCCCCAGGTGACCCAGCGGTGCGGCACCCCGGCGACGCTGAAGGGGTGGCAGGGGTGGGGGCCGGCCTCCAACGGCGCATCGATCAGCCGGTCGTAGTCGGCGGCCACCCAGGCCCCGTCACCGGCGGCCGGGAGGGGGAGGAAGGCCTGCCAGCTCTCGGGCAGCCGCAGCTCCAGGCGGTGGGGATTCCAGCGTTCGCCCGTGGCTTCCAGCACCACCCCGGCCAAGGCCAGGAAGCCATGGTCGGCGCTGAGGTGGCAGGTGCGCACGCTCAGTTCCGTGGCCTGGAGGTCGTAGCGGATGACGAGGGGATCGAGGCGGGTGAGGGAGAGCCGCCAGCAGGCCTCCGAGAGCCGCGTCGGTACGACGCGGGCCTCCCCTTGAACCACCTCCAGACCCTCCAGGTTCCGGACATGGTCCCGGATCAGGTACGAGCCCGGGGTCCAGGCGGGCAGCCGCAGCTCCGTCCGCAGGCTCCGGGGGGTGAGGTGGAGGGTGACCTGGACCCGATGACGATGGGGCTCCCGCAGGTCGAGCTGGACGACCGGCCCGGCGGCCGTGTCGGGGTGGGGTGGGTCGTCAGACACGGAGCTCGATCGACGCCGTGGGGACGGCCAGGCGGGCCTCCTCGAGGGCCGCCCGGGCGGCATAGGCCCGGGTGATCCGGCCCAGCAGCCGCTGCAGGGCGGTGTTGCGGCTGAGGCGCTGGAGATCGCCCACCAGGGCGAGGGATCCGTCGTCCATGGCGGCCCATCCCAGGCCCTGGCCGTCCCTGAGCTGCAGTTGCAGCGTCACCGCCTGGCGTTCGCCGGCGAATCCGACCAGTTCACCCCCCCAGCGCCAGGGGAGATCGAGGCTGGCGAGGGTGGCCGCCAGGGCCTCGGCATCCCGCAGCACGGTGGGCAGGATGGAGAGATGGGACATGGACGCAATGCCCGATTCCGCTGACCATAGCGATCCCGGCGGGTCTCTCCAGTGGCCGTTGCCACAGCCGGCTCCGGCCTCCCAGGCCCCGCTGCGACTGGCGGTGATGGCCTCGGGGGCGGGAAGCAACTTCGAGGCCCTGGCGCGGGCCTGCGGCGAGGGGCGGCTGCACGGCCAGGTGGTCGTCCTGGCGGTCAACCGGCCGGACTGCGGGGCCCGGGAGCGGGCCGAACGGCTTGGCATCCCCTGTGAGGTGATCGACCACCGCCACCAGCCCTCACGGGAGGCCCTCGACCGGGCCCTGATCCAGCTGTTCGAGGTGCACCGGGTGGATCTGGTGGTGATGGCGGGCTGGATGCGCATCGTCACCTCGGTGCTGATCGGAGCCTTCCCGGAGCGGCTGGTCAACATCCACCCCTCCCTGCTGCCCAGCTTCCGGGGCGCCGACGGGGTGGGGCAGGCCCTGGCGGCCGGGGTCACCCTGGCCGGCTGCACCGCCCACCTGGTGACCGCCGAAGTGGACGCGGGGCCGATCCTGGTGCAGGCGGCGGTGCCGGTGCTCGCAGGCGATGACCGGGAGCGGCTCCATGCCCGCATCCAGCGCCAGGAGCACCGGATCCTGCCCCTGGCCGTCAGCCTCGCCGCCCGGCGCCTGGCTCAGGGGTAGAAGGGCAGCAGCGGCAGGCCGGTGCCCGCCTCCAGGCCGCTGAGCAGGTTGAGGCACTGCACCCCCTGGCCGGCCTGCCCCTTGATGAGGTTGTCGATGGCGCTCATGACGATCAGCTGGCCGGTGCGTGGGTCCACCTGGACCGACAGCAGGCAACGGTTGGTGTTGCGCACCCACTTGGTGGAGGGGTAGACCCCCACCGGCAGAACCTGCACCGTGGGGCTGTGGCGGTAGGAGGCCTTGAGCAGGGTCGTGCAGTCCTCCGCCGTCAGCCCGGGGTCCCGCAGCCGTCCGTACACGGTGGCCAGCAGCCCCCGCACCATCGGCATCAGGTGGGGCGTGAACTGCAGCTGGATCGCCTGGCCCGCCGCCTGGCCCGCCAGCTGCTCGATCTCACTGGTGTGGCGGTGGCCCACCACCCCGTAGGGCGCCACGGCCTCGGCGGCCTCGGCCAGCAGCAGGTTCTCCTTGGCGGCCCGGCCGCCGCCGGAGGTGCCCGTCTTGGCATCGATGACGATGCCCCCCGTCTCGATCAGCCCCTGCTCGAGGAACGGCAGCAGGGCCAGCAGGCTGGCGGTGGGGAAGCAGCCGGGGGCCGCCACCAGGCGGGCCTGCCGGATCTGCGCCTCCGCCACCTCCACCAGCCCGTAGACGGCCTCCCGGCAGAGGTCATCGTCCTGGCGGGCGACCTGGCGGGCCTCGGCGGCATAGACCTCCTGCCACTGGGCCAGGGAGCGGTAGCGATAGTCGGCCGAAAGATCCACCACCTTCACGCCGCGCTGCAGCAGCTCCGGCACCAGGCCGGCCGCCAGGCCGTTCGGCAGGCTCAGCACGGCCAGATCGGCGGCGGCGGCGATCGCCTCCGGATCGGGCGAGCGCACCACCAGGTCGTCCTCCAGGGGGAGGAACGGCACCAGTTCGCTCCAGCGCCTGCCACTGCTGCGCTCTCCGCCCAGAAAGGTCACCGTCAGATCCGGGTGGCCCTGCAGCAGCCTGAGGGTCTGCAGTCCCCCGTAGCCACTGGCACCGATCACCGCAACGCGCTTGCCAGCCATGCGGAACGCAGAAGAACGCTGGATCGTACCGGCACCCTATAAATGAGGTTCGATCCTTTCTCCGATCCGTCTCGCTCCCTTGACCGTCCTGTCCGGCCCACGCCAGTCCACGGGCATTCACTTCGATGCCATCGCCGATGCCCTGGCGGCCATCCGCAACGGCGAGTCGATCGTGGTGGTCGATGACGAGAACCGGGAAAACGAAGGGGACCTGATCTGCGCGGCCCAGTTCGCCACCCCCCAGCAGATCAACTTCATGGCCACCGATGCCCGGGGGCTGATCTGCCTGGCGATGGAGGGCGAGCGGCTTGATGCCCTGGATCTGCCCCTGATGGTGGATCGCAACACCGACAGCAACCAGACCGCCTTCACCGTGAGCGTGGATGCGGGTCCGGAGCGGGGGGTGAGCACGGGCATCTCGGCGGAGGACCGGGCCCGGACGATTCAGGTGGCGATCCACCCCGATACCCGGCCCGGCGACCTGCGCCGACCGGGCCACATCTTCCCGCTGCGGGCCCGCCAGGGCGGGGTACTGCAGCGGGCGGGCCACACCGAGGCGGCCGTCGACCTGGCCCGGCTGGCGGGCCTTTACCCGGCCGGTGTGATCTGCGAAATCCAGAATCCCGATGGCTCCATGGCCCGGCTGGCCCAGCTGGCCGACTACGCGCGCCACCACGGCCTGCGGCTGATCAGCATCGCCGACCTGATCCGCTACCGCCTCGACACCGAGCGGTTCGTGGCCCGCCAGGCGGAGGCCACCCTGCCCAGCAGCTTCGGCCAGTTCCGGGCGATCGGCTACCGCAACGAACTCGACGGCAGCGAGCACGTGGCGATCGTCAAAGGCTACCCGGAACGCGGCAGTGGTCCGGTGCTGGTGAGGGTGCACTCGGAGTGCCTCACCGGCGACGCCTTCGGCTCGCTCCGCTGCGACTGCCGCCCCCAGCTGGAGGCGGCGCTTCGCATGATCGAGTCGGCTGGTGAGGGGGTGGTGGTCTACCTGCGCCAGGAAGGGCGGGGCATCGGCCTGATCAACAAGCTCAAGGCCTACAGCCTCCAGGACGGCGGGCTTGACACGGTGGAGGCCAACGAACGGCTGGGCTTCGCCGCCGACCTGCGCAACTACGGCGTCGGCGCCCAGATCCTCAGCGACCTGGGGGTGCGCCGGCTGCGCCTGATCACCAACAACCCCCGCAAGATCGCCGGTCTGGGCGGCTACGGCCTCCAGGTGGTCGACCGGGTGCCCCTGGTGATGGATCCCGGCATCCACAATGCCGCCTACCTGCGGGTAAAGCGCACCAAGCTCGGCCACCTGATGGAGGCCGAATCCCACGGCCTCACGGCGGTGCTGGGCTGGCACGGCCCCCACGACCCCTTGCTGGGGGCCAGCCGTCTGGAGGTGCTGAGGGAGTGGGCAAGGCGCAAGGGGCTGCTGCTGGAGCGCGAGGAGGACCCCCGCCTGCTGGCCCTGCTCGACGGTCCCGGGCTGGCCCTGCTGCTGGCGGCCCACCAGTCCCGCCAGCTCACGGCCGCCGACCTGGCCGGGCCGCTGATGGAGATGGCACGCTGGCAGGGAACCACCGGCGTGAACCTGCTGCTGGCGCCCGATGCCCGCCGCAAGGGCCATCCGAGCATCGATCTGGAGCCGGAGCGTCGCCAGCTGACCGACCTGGTGCCGCCTGAGGGCAGCGAGCAGGCGCTGACCCTCACCTGCCCGCTGCTCAACCTCACCCCCGGGGCCTTCATCGTCTGGTCCTGAGGGGTTGCCCGGGGCCAGCGGCCCCGGCTGTCCACCAGCACCGGGTGTGGTCAGTCCTCAATCGTCACCGTGCGGATGCGGCTGCCGTTCTTCAGGGCCAGCACCACATCGATGTTCTCGGTGTGGCCGAACACGGTGTGCTGGCCATCCAGGTGGGGCTGGGGGCCATGGCACAGGAAGAACTGGCTGCCGCCGGTGTTGCGGCCCGCATGGGCCATCGACAGGCTGCCGGCCTTGTGCTTCTGGGCGTTGATCTCACAGGGGATGGTGTAGCCGGGACCGCCGGTACCGGCCATGCCGCGGGCACCCTCGCGACTGTTGGGGCACCCTCCCTGGGCCATGAAACCGTCGATCACCCGGTGGAAGGCCAGGCCGTCATAGAAGCCGTCCTTGGAGAGCTTCACGAAATTGGCGACGGTGCCGGGGGCATCGGCGTCGAACAGATCGATGGTGATCAGGCCGGCGTCGGTGTCCATCAGGGCCTTGGTCACGGTCGAGGAGGCAAACTTCGACTGTATCCGTCCAGGGCACCTCGCATCCATGGCCAGCACCGAGCCCCGTTCCCCGTCCCCCCAGGCCAGCGGTCTGCCGACGTCCGACCTTGCGAAGGCCCGTCTGGGGGTGCTCGGCGGCAGCGGCCTGTATGCCATGGAGGGCCTCGAGGACGTGCGTGAACTGACGGTCGACACCCCCTACGGGGCCCCCTCCGACAGCCTGCGGATCGGCCGGATCGGCGATCTGGAGGTGGTGTTCCTGGCCCGGCACGGGCGTCACCACACCTTCACCCCCAGCGAGGTTCCCTACCGGGCCAACCTCTGGGCCCTGCGCTCCCTCGGCGTGCGCTGGATCCTTTCGGTGTCCGCCGTGGGTTCCCTGCAGGAGAGCGTGCGGCCCCTCGACATGGTGGTGCCCGATCAGTTCATCGACCGCACCATGCAGCGGCCGCTCACCTTCTTCGGTGAGGGCCTGGTGGCCCACGTCGGCAACGCGGACCCCTACTGCGCCGTGCTCTCCCGCGTCCTCGCCGACGTCAGCGACAGCCTGATGCCGGAAGGGCGCCAGCTGCACCGCGGCGGCACCTACCTCTGCATGGAGGGGCCGGCCTTCTCCACCCGGGCGGAATCCGAGCTCTACCGCTCCTGGGGCTGCACGGTGATCGGCATGACCAACCACACCGAGGCCCGGCTGGCCCGGGAGGCGGAGATGGCCTACGCCACCCTGGCGATGGTCACCGACTACGACTGCTGGCATGCCATGCACGACGCCGTCACCGTCGAGCTGGTGATCGACAACCTGCGGGCCAATGCGGCCCTGGCCCAGCAGATCGTGCGGCTGGCCGCCGAGCGGGTGCATGCCCTGCGGCCCCCCAGCCCGGCCCACCAGGCCCTGCGCGATGCGCTGATGACGCCGCCCGCCCAGGTGCCGCCGGCCACCCGGCGCCGCACCGACCTGTTCACCGCCCCCTACTGGGGACCGTTCAGCGAGGGTGAGGTCACGAGGGAGACGACGCCGGCGGCAGGCTGACCCCGAGGGCCTCAAGGCACTGGCGCAGGCCGGGGCCGTGGCGTTCCAGGGCCGACCGGGCCGCTCCGGCCTCAAGCCCGGAGGCGGCCATCAGCAGTGCCAGTCGCACCGATCCTCCGGCCCGCTCCAGCAATCCCAGCCCCTGATCACGTGGTACGCCGGCCAGATCCCGCAGGATGCGCAGGGCCCGGTCCTCCAGCTTGCTGTTGGTGACCGCCACATCCACCATCCGGTTGCCATACACCTTGCCCAGGCGCACCATCACGCCGGTGGAGAGGATGTTGAGGGCCATCTTGGTGGCGGTGCCCGCCTTGAGCCGGGTGGAGCCGGTCAGCAGTTCCGGCCCGGTCAGCAGGCGGATGTCGATGTCACAGGGCATCGGCACCTGGTCGGCGGGCACGCAGGCCATGGCCACGGTGAGGGCCCCGATCGCCTGGCCGTGGGCCAGCCCCCCCAGCACGTAGGGGGTGGTCCCGCCGGCGGCGATGCCCACCAGGGCATCATCCGGGCCGAAGCCCCGCTGGACGAGGTCGTCACGACCCGCCTCCCGCAGGTCCTCCAGTCCTTCGGAGCTGCGCAGCAGGGCCGCCGCCCCGCCCGCCAGCACCCCCTGCACCAGTTCGGGGGGACTGCAGAAGGTGGGCGGACACTCCACCGCGTCCAGCACCCCGAGCCGTCCGGAGGTTCCCGCCCCCAGGTAGAAGAGGCGCCCGCCTCCGGCGAGCCGCGCCGCAATGGCGTCGATGGCGGCCGCCAGCTCCCCGGCGGCGGCGGCCACCGCCTGCTGGGGCAGCAGGTCGTTGGCACAGAAGAGCTCCACCAGGCTGGCCGTGGGCAGCCGGTCGAGGGTCTCGCTGGCCGGGTTGGGCCGCTCGGTGAGCAGGTGACCCCTGTCGCCGCCTGGGGCGCTCAAAGCAGACCTTCGAGGCGACGGCGGAAGGCCTCCAGCTCCGAATCGCCGCTGGGCCCGTCGGCATCCGCCCCGTCGGCGGGGGCCGGATCCTCCTTCCAGCCCGTCACTTCCATGTTGCGTTCGGGCGGGGCGAGCAGCAGCCGCTCCTCCTCGCTCTCGGGCATGAAGCCGGCGGGGACGAAGCGGGCCTCGTAGCCCGCCTCGGCGCAGAAATCCTCCAGATCCTGGCGATTGAGGGCCTCGACACAGGGCACCGGAAAGTCCTGGGCCTCGAGCAGCCCGGCGTAGCGCTCGGCGTCGTCGGGGTTCTCGAACAACAGCACCACCGTCCGACCGCCGAGTTCGAGGGAGTGGATGCCTTCCTGGTCGCTGCCCGGATCGAACAGCAGGACATGCACCGGGTTGGGTGGGAGACCGCCGTCTGTCACATCGTCAGGGGTGGGGCGCAGGCCAGTGTCTCATCCGTTGGCGGTCGATGGGGCGTTCAGTCCCCGTCCCTGGGGCCGTTCTGTTCCCGGTCCAGCTCCCGCAGCCGCCGGAACAGGGCCTCCTCTGCCTCCGTCGGCCGCTCCGGAACCACGATTCTCACCTCCACCAGCTGGTCGCCGCGCTGCTCCCCCAGCCGCTGCCCCCGCTGCCGCAGCCGCAGCAGCCGGCCGCTGGAGGATCCGGGCGGCACCCGCAGCCGCACAGGCCCCTCCAGGGTCGGCACCACCGCCTGACAGCCGAGGGCGGCATCGGCGGGATGGAGATCGAGCTGGTAAAGCACCCGCAGGCCATCGATGCGCAGACCCTCCGCGGTGCGCACCCGCAGCTGCAGGAAGTGGTCGGCCCCGCCGGGCGCCACTCCCGCCAGCCGCAGCCGCCAGCCATCTCCCGCCAGGGGAGGGGTCCAGACCTCCACCACCGTGCCGTCCCGAAGCTCCAGCTCCAGCCGCTGACCACTGAGCGCCTGCTCCGGGGCGAGGCTCACGAGGGTCTCCTCGTCGGTGGCGGCCATCACCGGTGGCGGCGCGGCCGGCGCCGTCGCCACCTCGCCGGCAGCCGGGGGTTCCTCCTCGATCGGATCCTCGTCCCAGTCACGGGGACGGCGCCTGTCCTGGCCGAACAGTTCCGCCAGGTAGTCCTCGAAGCGGGGAAAGCCACTGGCGAAGGGATCGGCGTCGAGGCCGGCGCTGTCCTGGCCCTCCCCGGCTTCCCAGGCGCGACGGCGGACCGGATCGGAGAGCACCGCGTAGGCCTCGTTGACCCGCTTGAAGCGGGCCTCGGCCACCGGGTCGTTGCCGTTGAGATCGGGGTGCCAGCGGCGGGCCTGCTGGCGAAAAGCCCGCTTGATGCTGGCGGCGTCGGCGCCCGGAACCAGCCCGAGCACCTCCCAGTGATCGCGGGCGGCCGTGGCCGCCGGGTCCGACGTGGGGGACTGGCTCACGACCCTCAGCTATCGGCCCAGGGATCGTCCTGGTCGTAGCGGCCGGCGCGGCGGGGGCGGTGCCGCTCGCCGGAGACCTCGCGGTCGTAGGGCTCCTGGCGATCCCATGGGCGACCGTTGTCCCAGCGGCGGGGGGGGAGGTCGTCGTCGTAGCCGGCCTCCCGCTCGGCGAAGCGGCCGAGGGGGTACGGATCCCGCTGCAGCGGCCGGGGCGGGCTCGACCAGGGGTCGGAGCGGCCCGATCCGCCCCAGTCGTCCCAGTCGTCGTCGGAGAAGAGTTCGTCCTTGAGGGACCCCAGGGTGTTCTTGAGGCCCTTGAGGGGTCCGCTCTCCGCCCGTCGTTCGCCCAGCAGGCGGCGGTTGAGGCCGAACAGGGCCTCCTGCAGCTGGCTCACGGCCAGTTCGAGGTCGGCGGGGTCCTCCTGGGTGAGCACGTCCTGCACATCCCGCAGGGCCAGCTCCACGGCACGCTGCTGGCGGTCGGCACCGGCGGGACCCAGCTCCAGGGCGGCATCCCGCAGCCGCCGCTCGGCCTGGGCCACCAGGGTCTGGGCGCGGTTGCGGCGGTCGATCACGGCCCGCTTGCGGCGATCCTCCACCGACTTGCGCTCCGCTTCCTCCAGCAGCCGGTTGATCTCCTCCTCACTGAGGTTCGAGCCCCCCTGGATCGAGACGCTCTGCTGGCGCCCGGTGGTGCGGTCGGTGGCGGACACCTGCAGCAGACCGTTGGCGTCGATGTCGAAGGACACCTGCACCTGGGGCACACCGCGGGGGGCCGGCGGGATGCCGGAGAGGCGAAAGCGGCCGAGGGACTTGTTGTCGGCCGCCATCTGGCGCTCCCCCTGGAGCACGTGGATCTCCACCGACGACTGGTTGGCCTCCGAGGTGCTGAACAGGTCCGACTTGCGGACCGGAATCGGGGTGTTGCGGGGGATCAGCACCTTCATCACCCCACCGATCGTCTCCAGCCCGAGGGAGAGGGGCGTGACGTCGTTGAGCATCAAGTCGCGCAGCTCACCGGTGAGGATGCCGGCCTGCACCGCCGCACCGATCGCCACCACCTCGTCGGGGTTGACCGACTGGCAGGGTTCCCGGGGAATCAGGGTGCGCACCATCTCCTGGACCATCGGCATGCGGGTGGAGCCGCCCACCAGCACGACGTCATCGATGGCGTCGGCACTCAGACCCGAATCCCGCAGGGCCCGCTGGACCGGACGCAGCAGCCGGTCGAGCAGGTCGGGGCAGAGCCCCTCGAAGGTGCCCCGCTCGAGGGTGGTCTCGATGTGGAGGGGGCCGTCGGGGCCCGTGGCGATGAACGGCAGCGACAGCGGCGTGCTCTGCACGCCCGAGAGCTCCTGCTTGGCCTTCTCGGCGGCCTCGGTGAGCCGCTGCAGTGCCTGGCGGTCGCGGCGCAGGTCGATGGTGTGCTCCGCCAGGAAGGCCTCGGCCACCCAGTCGACGATGCGGCGGTCCCAGTCGTTGCCCCCCAGCTGCGTGTCACCGCTGGTGGCCATCACATCGAAGACGCCGTTGGCGATGCGCAGCACGGAGACGTCGAAGGTGCCGCCGCCGAGGTCGAACACCAGCACCCGCTTCACGGTGCTGCGGTCAAAGCCATAGGCCAGCGCCGCCGCGGTGGGTTCGTTGAGGATCCGCTCCACCGTGATGCCCGCCAGCCGGCCGGCGTCGCGGGTGGCCTGGCGCTGGGCATCGTTGAAATAGGCCGGCACCGTGATCACCGCCGCCTCGACCGCCTCGCCCAGGTAGGTGGTGGCGTCGTCCACCAGCTTGCGCAGGATCGAGGCCACCAGTTCCTCGGGGGCGTACTCCCGTTCCGTGGCCGGGCAGATGACGCGCACGTTGCCCTGGTCGTTGGCCCGCACGCTGTAGGGCACCCCCAGGCTGCCCTCGTCGAGTTCGTCCCAGCTGCGGCCGACGAAGCGCTTGAGATTGGCGAAGGTGTTGCGGGGATTGAGCACCAGCTGGCGCCGGGCCAGCTGGCCGACCAGCAGTTCCTGGTCGCGGCTGAAACCCACCACCGAGGGGGTGGTGCGCCCTCCCTCCGCATTGGCGATGACCTGGGGCCGGCCGCCTTCGAGCACGGCCACCACCGAATTGGTGGTGCCCAGATCGATGCCGACGATGCGCCCCATGGAAGTCCTGATGGCGGCCCAACGCTACCGGAGCCTGTCGACCGTTAAACCGAGCTTAAACGGGCCGGCTGAAACTCGTGCTGAGATCAGGAGCAACGTCCATGCCGACCGGCATCATTGCTGCATGAGGAGCTCCCCCTCCACCGACGCGTTCACCCTCAGACGACGGCCCCCCCAGGAGAAGCTGGTCGACATCGGCTTCCGCCAGCTCACCCTGGTGCTGGCCGCCTCGGTCGGGGTCGTCCTGCTGGCGATCTTCGTGACGGTGTTCAGCGGTGCCAAGGAGGCCATGGCCACCTTCGGCCTCAAGTTCCTCACCACCTCCGCCTGGGATCCGGTCAATGAGGACTACGGCGCCCTGATCGCCATTTACGGCACCCTCGTCACCTCGATCCTGTCCCTGCTGATCGCCGTGCCCATCGGTCTGGGAACGGCGATCTTCATCACCGAGGACCTGCTCCCCCGGGGCCTGCGGGACCTGATCGGCCTGCTGGTGGAACTGCTGGCCGCCATTCCTTCGGTGGTGCTCGGTCTGTGGGCCATCTTCGTGATGGAGCCCGCCATCCGCCCGTTCCTCTCGTTCCTTCACAGCAGCCTCGGCTGGACCCCCTTCTTCTCCACCGAGCCCCAGGGTCCCGGCACGGCGCCGGCGATCCTGATCCTGGTGGTGATGGTGCTGCCGATCATCACCGCCATTTCCCGCGATGCCCTCAACCAGGTGCCGATCGAGCTGCGCCAGGGGGCCTACGGGGTGGGCACCACCCGCTGGGGCGCCATCTTCAACGTCATCCTGCCGGCCGCCGTCTCCTCGATCATGGGCGGCGTGATGCTGTCGCTGGGCCGGGCCATGGGGGAGACCATGGCGGTGACCATGATCATCGGCAACTCCCTCAATTTCAGTGTCTCCCTCCTGGCCCCGGGCAACACCATTTCCTCCATGCTGGCCAACCAGTTCGGTGAGGCGGATGGCATCCAGGTGTCGGCCCTGATGTATGCGGCCGTCGTTCTGATGATCCTCACCTTCGTCGTCAACGTGATGGCCCAGTGGATCGTGCGGCGCCTCAGCCTGCGCTACTGATCCGGTTTCCTCCCTCCACCCACCAGCCTTCACGACGTTCCCTGGCCATGTCCGTCTCGACTCCGCCGACGACCCGTCTTTTCACGGAACGGCTCAGCCTCCATTACGACCCGTCCCTGAAGCGCAACCGCTTCAACCAGATCGCCACCGCCATCGCCGGAGTCTTCGCCGTGGTGGCGGTGATCCCCCTGTTCCTGGTGATCATCTACGTGCTGATCCAGGGGGGACGGCTGCTCAGCCTGCAGCTGCTGACCGAGCTGCCCCCGGCCCCCGGCCTCGAAGGCGGCGGCATCGGCAACGCCATCCTGGGCACGATCGTCGTCACCCTCAACGCCTCCCTGATCGCCATCCCGGTGGGGGTGGGCGGCGGTGTCTACCTCTCCGAGTACGCCCAGAACGGCTGGTTCTCCCGCTTCGTGCGCTTCGGCAACGACGTGCTGGCCGGGGTGCCCTCGATCATCTGCGGCGTCTTCATCTACTCCCTGATCGTCGCCACCCGGATCTTCTTCGACCAGAGCTTCAGCGCCATGGCCGGCGGCATCGCCCTGTCGGTGCTCATGCTTCCCACCGTCATCAAGACCACCTACGAGGGCCTGCTGCTGGTGCCCCAGGAACTGCGCTGGGGGGCCTACGGCGTCGGCGCCTCCCGCTTTGTGACCATCACCCGGATCACCCTGCCGGCCGCCTTCACCCCCATCGCCACGGGGGTGGTGCTGGGCATCGCCCGGGCCGCCGGAGAAACGGCGCCGCTGATCTTCACGGCCCTGTTCTCCCCCTTCTGGCCCGAGGGGGTGTTCAACCCGATCGCCACCATGTCGGTGCTGATCTTCAACTTCGCGATCATGCCCTACGAGGCCCAGAACGAACTCGCCTGGGCGGCCTCCTTCGTGCTGGTGATCATGATTCTCGGCGCCAACCTGCTGGCCCGCTGGATCAGCCGCGCCTCGCGCTCCTGACCCCCTCTCCGTCCCCACTCCTCCGGCTCCGTCTTCTCCCATCCCTGCCATGACTGCTTCCCCTTCCTCCACCGCCGCCAGCGACGTCTGCATGTCCCTGCAGGACGTGACGATCTCCTACGGCAGCTTCGAAGCGGTCAAGAACGTCTACATGGATCTGCCCAAGGGCAAGGTGACTGCCTTCATCGGGCCTTCGGGCTGCGGCAAGAGCACGGTGCTGCGGGCTCTCAACCGCATGAACGACCTGATCCCGGGCTGCACGCTCAAGGGCCGGGTGATCTTCGACCAGCACGATCTCTACGACAAGCGGGTGGATCCGGTGGAGGTGCGCCGTCGCATCGGCATGGTGTTCCAGAAGCCCAATCCCTTCCCGAAATCGATTTACGAGAACATCGCCTTCGGGGCCCGGATCAACGGCTACAAGGGCGACATGGATGAACTGGTGGAACGCTCCCTGCGCAAGGCGGCCGTGTGGGATGAGTGCAAGGACAAGCTCCAGGAGAGCGGCCTCTCCCTCTCCGGCGGTCAGCAGCAGCGACTCTGCATCGCCCGGGCCATCGCCACCGAGCCGGAGGTGATCCTGATGGACGAACCCTGCTCGGCCCTCGATCCGATCTCAACCCTGAAGATCGAGGAGACGATGCATGAACTGAAGCGCAGCTACACGATCATGATCGTCACCCACAACATGCAGCAGGCCGTGCGCGTGGCTGACATGACCGCCTTCTTCAATGCCGAGGCCGTCGAAGGCGGCACCGGCAAGGTGGGCTATCTGGTGGAATTCAACGAGACCGAGAACATCTTCAACTCTCCCAGCCAGCAGTCGACCCTTGACTACGTCAGCGGACGCTTCGGCTGAGCCCCACTCCGGGGTGGCCGCGACCGCAGACCGATCAGCACATTCCGTCTCAGCACATCTTGTCTCAGCACATCCCGTCCCGTACCTGGGATGGGTCTCATTTTGGTGTGTCGCATCCTGGCTTGAAAAGCCAAAAAAAAGCCGGCCCTGGGGACCGGCTTCAGCAAACGGAGAGGGAGGGATTCGAACCCTCGATAGAGTTGCCCCTATACAGCATTTCCAGTGCTGCGCCTTCGACCACTCGGCCACCTCTCCAGCGGCGAAATGGGGCAGATGGCAATGTAGCAGGGGCTGCACCTGGCCACCGCTCCCCAGCGATCTCGCCCCGCCTGCGCCCCCTGCCCCCCGTCCAGCGCCCCATGACCCGCACCCATCCGATCACGGTCCACTGGCGACAGGCCAACCGCGTCATCCGCCTCGATGTTCCGGAAGGGGAGTACATCCTGCGCAGCTTCGAGGCCCAGGGTGAACCGCTGCCCTTCAGCTGCCGCAACGGCTGCTGCACCGCCTGCGCCGTGCGGGTGCTGGACGGCAGCATCGACCAGCGGGAGGCCCTCGGCCTCTCCAGGCAGCTGCGGGAGGAGGGCTACGGCCTGCTGTGCGTGGCCCGGGCCACCGGCCCGCTGGAGGTGGAGACCCAGGACGAGGACGAGGTGTACGACCGCCAGTTCGGACGTTTCTTCGGCCGCGGTCTGGTGCGTCCCGGCCTGCCCCTGGACGACGAATGACATCGCTCTGCCAACGGGCCCTGGAGGGGTCCGGCCTCGATGGCGCCGAGCTGGAGCGCCTGCTGCAGGTGGCCCGTGCGGCCGCCGAGGCCGGGGGCCGCGAGCTGCGGCGCCACTTCGGCCGGCTGGAGCAGGTGAAGGAGAAGGGCACGGCGGGCAACCTGGTCACCGAGGCGGACCTGGCGGCCGAAGCGGCCGTGCTGGCGGTCCTGGCGGCCGGCACCCCCACCGTGGCCGTGCTCGCGGAGGAGAGCGGCCGGCTGGACGGCCAGGGGGATCTGCAGTGGTGCGTCGATCCCCTTGACGGCACCACCAACTACGCCCACGGCTACCCCTTCTTCGGCACCTCCGTGGGGCTGAGCTGGCGGGGCCTGCCCCTGCTCGGCGCCCTGGAGGTGCCGGTGCTGGAGGAGCACTACTGGGCGGCTCCGGGTCGGGGGGCCTGGTGCAACGGCCACCGGCTGAGCGTCAGCGACTGCGGCGCCCTGGCGGATTCCCTGCTCGTCACCGGGTTCTCGTACGACCGGGTGCGGCGGCTCGACAACAATTACGCCGAATTCGCCTGGTTCACCCACCGCAGCCACGGGGTGCGGCGGGCGGGGGCGGCGGCGGTCGATCTGGCTTTCGTCGCCGCCGGCCGGGTCGATGGCTACTGGGAGCGGGGCCTGTCCCCCTGGGATCTGGTGGCGGGCGTGGTGCTGGTGGAGGAGGCCGGAGGACAGGTGTGCGCCTACGACGGCGGCCCCCTCGACCTGGCCGACGGACGGGTGATCGCCTGCACCCCCGCCCTGCGTCAGCCGCTGATCGAGGGCCTGGCCCTGTGCCGTCCCCTCAGCGGGGCCAGCTTCGGTGCCCCGGAACTCGATGCCCTGGCCGGCGTGGCGACCGACGCTCCATAGGATCCGCCCCACCCCACCCCACCGCCCCAGCACTCCCCTCCATGGCCCTCCAACCTGCCGCCGGCGCCCGGGACCTCAACCCGGGTCAGGTGGACAGCAACCGGCGACTCTGCGACCTGCTGGCGACGGTGTACCGCCTATGGGGCTACCAGGAGGTGGCGCCGCCCACCATCGAGCGGCTCGACACCCTTGAGGCCGGCGGCGCGATCGCCGAACGGGAGCTCGTGCGGCTGGCGGCCGACGAACCCCTCGGCCTGCGGCCGGAGCTCACCGCCCCGATCGCCCGGGCCGCCAGCACGCGCATGCTCAGCCGGCCCCGCCCGCTGCGGCTCTGGGCCAGCGGCACCACCTTCCGCAGCTTCATCGGCGACGGCGGCGGCCAGCGCATCAGCGAACAGCTGCAGAGCGGGGTGGAACTGCTCGGCGAGCCCTCCGCCGCCGCCGACACGGAGCTGCTGCATCTGCTGCTGGCCGCCGTGGCGACCCTGGGGCTCGCCTCCGAGCACCGCCCCACCCTGTTGGTGGGCCACCACGGCCTGCTCAGCGCCCTGCTGAGCCAGGTGCCGGCGGAGCAGCGCTCCGCGGCGCGCCACGCCCTCACCGACTTCGATCCCCTCGCCCTCGCCGCCCTTTCCCTCCCCGACAACCAGCGCCAGCGGCTGATGGCCCTGATCGGCCTGCGGGGTGAACCGGTGCGGGTGCTTTACCAGCTGGAGCAGTGGCTCGGTCCGGTGCCGCTGCTGGAGTCCCTCGCCGCCACCCTGGCCAGCGTCCAGGAACCGGCCGGTGCCCTGGGGGTGCGGGTGCAGCTGGATCCCACCTTCCAGCCCCACTTCGATCTCTACGACGGGCTGGTGTTCAAGCTCGTCTGCCAGGGCAGCGATGCCCCGGTGGCGATCGCCAGCGGCGGCCGCTACGACGGCCTGGTGGGCCGCTTCTGCAGCGACGCCGCCCAGGCGGCCGGCACCGGCTTCGGCTTCGACGTGGAGGCCATCCGTGACCTGCTCGATTCGGCGACGACCCCGGAGGCCGCCGCGGAGGCGCCCGGTCCGTGGCTGGTGGCCAGCGCCACTGCCGCCGGCCTCGGGGCGGCCCTGCGCCGCATGGCGGAACTGCACGGCGGCGGCGAGGCCGCCGAACTCTGCACCCAGCCCTGCGTCGACCAGGCGGCGGCGGAGCAGCTGGCGGCGGAACGGGGCTGCCGCGGTGCCCTGTGGCTGGCTGCCTAGGATCCGGCCGCTCGCTCTTTCGCGTCGATGGCCCATTCGATCGTCACCAACGTCTGTGAGGGCGTGGCCGACTGCGTCGACGCCTGCCCCGTGGCCTGCATCCACCCCGGCCAGGGTGCGAACAGCAAGGGCACGGCCTTCTACTGGATCGATTTCGACACCTGCATCGACTGCGGCATCTGCCTGCAGGTGTGCCCGGTGGCGGGGGCGATCCTGCCGGAGGAGCGGCCCGACCTGCAGAAGCCCGGCGGCTGACGCCCCCTGGTTCGGAGACCCCACCCTCGCCGGCCTTGAGCCGCCGCGCACCCCCACCTAGGTTCGAGGCGATTCTTCTCTTTCGCCATGACGGTGCTGGAACAGGGCCAGATTCAGATCCACACCGAGAACATCTTCCCGATCATCAAGAAGGCCGTCTATTCCGGCCATGAGGTGTTCCTGCGGGAACTGGTGAGCAACGGTGTCGATGCCATCAGCAAGCGGCGCATGGCCGCCATGGCCGGCGACTGCAGCGAAGGGGAGGAAGGGACGATCGCCATCCGCATCGACCGGGAGGCGAAGACCCTCACCATCAGCGACAACGGCATCGGCATGACCGCCGATGAGGTGAAGCGCTACATCAACCAGGTGGCTTTCTCCAGCGCCGAAGACTTCCTCGAGAAGTACAAGAGCGAAAGCGACGCCATCATCGGCCATTTCGGCTTGGGCTTCTATTCCAGCTTCATGGTGGCCGCCCGGGTGGAGCTGGTCAGCCTCAGCGCCCGGCCCGGTGCCGAGGCGGTGCGCTGGAGCTGCGATGGCTCACCCAACTTCAGCCTCGAAGGGGCCGAGCGGTCCGAACCTGGCACCGACGTGATCCTGCATCTGATGGAGGAGGAGCTGGAGTACATCGAACCCTCCAGGATCCGCACCCTGATCACCACCTACTGCGATTTTCTGCCGGTGGCGGTGCAGCTGGACGGCGAAACCGTCAACAAGCGGGAGGCCCCCTGGCGCAAGAGCCCCCGGGAGCTCAGCGACGACGACTACATCGCCCTCTACCGCTATCTCTACCCCTTCCAGGGGGATCCCCTGCTCTGGGTGCATCTCAGCACCGACTACCCCTACAACCTGCAGGGCATTCTCTACTTCCCCAGGATCACCGGCCGGGCCGACTGGGAGAAGGGGGAGATCCGCCTCTACTGCAACCAGGTGTTCGTCAGCGATTCGATCAAGGAGGTGGTGCCCCGTTACCTGCTGCCCCTGCGCGGCGTGATCGATTCGCCCGACATCCCCCTCAACGTGAGCCGCAGTGCTCTGCAGACCGACCGCCGGGTGCGCTCGATCGGTGGCTTCGTCGCCAAGAAGGTGGGCGACCGGCTCAAGGAGCTTCACCGTGACGAGCCGGCCCGCTACGCCGAGATCTGGGATTCCCTGGCCCCCTTCATCAAGATCGGCGCCATGGAGGACGACAAGTTCGCCGACCAGGTGGCCGACCTGATCCTGTTCGGCACCACCGCGGCGGCCAGCGATCCATCGGCGGAGGGGGAGGCGGAGGTGGCCCCCGATCCCGTCGCCACCGACGGTCGCACCTACACCACCCTGGCCGGCTACCGAGGCCGGCTGCCGGCCGACAACGCCACTCGCATCCTTTATTGCACCGATGAGGCCGGTCAGGCCGGGGCCCTGGCCCTCTGGAAGGGGCAGGGGGCCGAGGTATTGCTCGCCGACACCCTGATCGATTCCCAGTTCATCCCCTGGCTGGAGGCCCGCCACGGCGACCTCCGCTTCCAGCGGGTGGACGCCGAACTCGATGACAGCCTGCATGAGCCCGAGAGCGAGCTGGCGGACGCCGACGGAGTGGACAGCGGCGAGAAGCTGCGGGGTCTGTTCAAGGCCGCCCTCGGCAACGACAAGGTCACTGTCCAGGTGCAGTCGCTGAAAGGGGAGGGCTCCCCGGCCGCCCTGATCCTGCTGCCGGAGCAGATGCGCCGTCTCAACGACATGGGGGCCCTGATGGAGCAGCGGCTGCCGGGTCTGCCCGAGCACCACGTGCTGCTGGTCAACCGCCGCCACCCGCTCGTGGAGGGCCTGCTGAAGCTGTCATCCGGTGCCGTGATCACCGGCGGCGGCAGCTCCCCCAGCCTCCAGCTGGCCGAAGATCTCAGCCGCCACGTCTACGAGATGGCGCGCCTGGCCGTGGGGGGCCTGGAGCCCAACCAGTTGGCCGGCTTCCAGCAGCGCAGTGCCGATCTGATGGGTCAGCTGATGCAGCGCGGTCTCTGAGGCGTCGGGAGCACCGGAGGCCCCCCCGGAGCCCTCCTGTGGAGCGGCCCCCCAGGCCGCCTAACCTGGCCCGATGGCGGCCCGCCCCCCCTTCTCCAGCCTGCGGCGGTGGCGGTCGCTCCCCAGGCTGCTGACCCTTGCCGTGCTGGCCCTGCTCTCGGCGGCGGCCCTGCTGGTGATGCTCCCCGGATCCGGCCAGTCCGGCTCCGGGCCCTCGAGCCCCCCGGCGGCGCCAACCGGACCCGTACCGGTGCGGGTGCTGATGCCCGCGCCCCTGGCCGACGCGGTGGCTGCCCCGGTAGCCCAGTTCAACGCCAGCACGCCCGGCGTGGTGCTGGAGGTGATCCGCGGGCCCCTCGACACCGAGACCATCTCCGATCTGGCCACCGGCAGCCTGCTGCTGGGGGAGGCCCCCTTTGACCTCTTGCTGGTGGATGTCAGCTGGCTGCCCCGCTACGTGGCCGCCGGCTGGTTCGAACCCCTGGAGCGCTGGTTGGGGCCGGAGTCGCTGGCAGCGATGGAGCCCGGCGCCCGTTTGGGCAATGGTCTTGACGGCCACCTCTGGCGCATGCCCCTCACGGGCGACACCGGCCTGCTCTACTGGCGCACCGACCTGATGGAGCGCCCCCCGCGCGACACCGACGAGCTGGTGGCGATCTCCCGGGACCTGCAGCGCCGCGGCAAGGTGCGCTGGGGCTACCTCTGGCAGGGGCGCCAGTACGAGGGGCTGAGCTGCGTGATGGTGGAGGTGCTGCAGGGCTTCGGCGCCCACTGGTGGAACGGCTCCACCGCGCGCACGGAGCTGGACAGTCCGGAGGCCGTGGCGGCCGCGAAGTGGCTCGCGGACCTGCTGCAGGACGGGGTGAGCCCACAGGCGGTGGCCAGCTACGCCGAGAACGACGCCCTGCAGTCCTTTGCCGCCGGTGACGCCGCCTTCCTGCGCAACTGGCCCTACGCCTGGCGGGAGATCGAGAAGGGCGGGGGGCCGGTGAAGGGCAAGGTGGGCGTCACGGCGATGGTGGGGGCCCCCGGTGAGCAGGGGGGCGGCACCCTGGGCACCTGGGGGCTCTCCCTGATCAAGGGCAGCCCCCATCCCGAGGAGGCGGTGGCGGCGATCCGCTGGCTCACCGGCCCGATCGTGCAGCGCCAGCTCGCTATCGAGCAGGGCTATGCCCCCACCTGGAGCACGCTCTATGACGATCCCGAGCTGCAGCGCCGTGCCCCTCTGCTGGCGGTGCAGCGCCAGGCCCTGCAGCATCCCCAGCTGCGGCCGCCCACGCCGGCCTATGCCCAGCTCAGCGACCTGCTGGCCCGGCAGGTGAACGGCATGCTCACCGGCCAGGGGGGCCCCGGCCCGACCATGGCGGCCGCCCAGCGCCAGAGCCTGCAGGTGCTGCGCTCGCTGGCGGGACCGGCGGGCGACACTGCAGCGGGCCGCCCTGCCGTGGACCGATGAAACCCCGCGCGGCCAGCCTGCTGCTGATGGCTCCCGCCCTGCTGCTGCTGGCGGCGGTGTTCGTCTACCCCCTGCTGCGCTACGGCTGGCTGAGCTTCCAGGCCAGTTCGGTGCTCACCGGGCTGGTGCCGGTGCCGAACGGGGGCGCCAACTGGGGGCGGTTGCTCGATGACGCCCGCTTCTGGACGGATGCGTACCAGACCCTGCGCTTCGCCGTCTGCTCGGTGGCGCTGGAACTGGCCGGGGGGCTGGGGCTGGCTCTGCTGCTGCATCGCCCCCTGCGGGGCCGGGGGACCCTGCGGGCCCTGACCCTGCTGCCCTGGGCCCTGCCCACCACTGTGATGGCCCTGGGCTGGCGCTGGATCCTCAACGACCCCCACGGCCCCCTCAACGCCGCCATCCGCTCCCTCGGCGGCAGCAGCTACGGCTTCCTCTCCACCCCTTCCACCACCTGGTTCTTCGTGGTCCTGGCGGACGTCTGGAAGACCCTGCCGTTCGTGGCCCTGCTGCTCCTGGCCGGACTCCAGACCATTCCCGAGGATCTGGAGGAGGCCCTGCGGCTGGAGGGCGCCGGCGGCCTGCAGATCCTGCGCCGCCTGACCCTGCCGCTGCTGGTGCCCTACCTCGCCCTGGCCCTGCTGTTCCGGATGGCCCAGGCCCTGGGTGTGTTCGACCTGATCCAGGTGCTCAGCGGCGGCGGGCCGGCCGGCAGCACCGAGAGCCTGGCCCTCTACGCCTATCTCAATGCCATGCGCTTCCTCGACTTCGGCTATGCCGCCACGGTGATGCTCGCCACCTTCCTGCTGCTACTGGTGCTGCTCGGCGGCGGCTGGCTGCTGTGGCGGCGGGATGATCTCCAGGGCCGCCGGGAGCGGGCCGCATGAGGCTGCTGGTGCTGCTGTGGAGCCTGGGGCCGCTGCTCTGGCAGCTGCGCACTTCCCTGCTGCGCCCGGAGGCGCTGGTGGCGCCGCTGCTGGAGGGCAACCCCTGGACGCTGGCCAACTACCGGCTGGTGCTCTCCGGCGACCCGCCCTTCTGGCGCTACCTGGGCAACAGCACCCTGGTGGCCCTGGCCACCACCCTGCTCACCCTGCTGCTGGCGGTGCCCTGTGCCTATGGGCTGCAACAGCAGCGCGGCCTGCTGCGCTGGGGCGTCGGCCTGGCGCTGGTGGGGGCGGCGATGTTCCCCACCGTGCTGCTGTTCCTGGCGCTGCTGGAGATCGCCCGCCGCTTCGGCCTGGCCAATGACCTGCTTGCCCTGAGCCTGCCCTACGCAGGCCTGTCGCTGCCGCTGGCGGTGCTGCTGCTGCGTGCCGCCTTCGCCGACCTTCCCGCCGAGATGGAGGACGCCGCCCGGCTGGAGGGCCTGGGCCTCGGCCAGCGCCTGCGGCACGTGCTGCTGCCCCTGCTGGGGCCGGCCCTGGCCAGCACGGGCATCCTGGTGTTCCTGGCCAGCTGGAACGAGTACGCCATCGCCCTTACCTGGATCAGCCGCAGCGACCTGCTCACCCTGCCGATCGCCATCGCCCGGATCGGCGGCGGCTCGGTGTTCACCATTCCCTACGGCGCCTTCGCCGCCGCCACGGTGCTGGGCAGCCTGCCCCTGCTGCTGCTGGTGCTGGTGGCCCAGCGACCCATCATCTCGGGTCTCACCCGCGGGGCGGTGAAGGGATGAACGCCGCCGCCGCCGGTCTGGAGCTGCGCCAGCTGTGCCGGGAGGCGGGGGGACGCCGGCTGCTGGACGGGCTTGATCTGAGCGTCGCCCCCGGCGAATGCCTCGCCCTGCTCGGCCCGAGCGGCTGCGGCAAGTCCACCACCCTGCGGGTGGTGGCGGGACTGGATCCCGCCAGTGCGGGCCAGGTGCTCCTCGACGGCCAGGACCTGGGCGCCCTCGGCCCGGGCGAACGCCAGGTGGCGATGGTGTTCCAGAGCTACGCCCTCTATCCCCACCTGAGCGTGGAGGGCAACCTGGAACTGGGGCTCAAGGTGCGTGGGGTGCCCGCCGCCGAACGCCAGCGGCGCCTCGGGACCGTCCTCGAGCTGCTGCAGCTCGACGCGCTGCGCCAGCGCCGCCCTGCCCAGCTCTCCGGCGGCCAGCGCCAGCGGGTGGCCCTGGCCCGGGCCCTGCTGCGCCAGCCGCGGATCATGCTGCTGGATGAGCCGATGAGCAACCTCGACGCCCAGCTGCGGGAGGAGCTGCGACCGGAACTGCGACGGCTGGTGTGCGGCCGGGAGCAACCGGTGATCTACGTCACCCACGACCAGCAGGAGGCCGTGGGCATGGCCGACCGCCTCGCCCTGCTGGAAGCCGGCCGGTTGCAGCAGGTGGGCAGCCCGCGGGAGCTCTATGCCGATCCAGCCAACCGCTTCGTGGCCAGCTTCCTGGGACGGCCGGCGATCAACCTGCTGGCGATCGCGCCCGGCCGCCAGCTGGGCCTGCGGCCCGAGCACCTCCACCTGGCCGAGGACGGGGCCGTGGAAGCCCGGCTGCTGCGGCGTGAATGGTGGGGCCACCAGCAGCTGCTCTGGTTCGACACCCGCTGGGGCCCGGTGCGGGTGCTCAGCGACCCCGAGGCGCCGGTTTCCGCGGAGCCGCGCCTGGGCTGGCAGCGGCAGCACGAACTCTGGTTCGATCCCCTCAGCGGGGCCCGGCTCCAAGGCCTGGGGCCAGTTTGGTAAAGTCACAGGCTGGCTCAGGCCTGCACCGTCCACCGTCGTCACATCGTCATGTCCCGGGTCTGTCAGCTCACCGGCAAGCGCGCCAACAACGGCATGGCCGTCAGCCACTCCCACGTGCGCACCAAGAAGCTGCAGCAGGTGAATCTGCAGGAGCGCCGCCTGTGGTGGGCTGAGGGCAACCGCTTCGTGAAGCTGCGCGTCTCCACCCGCGCCCTCAAGACGATCCAGAAGAAGGGTCTCGGTGCCTATGCCAAGGAGCTGGGCGTCAATCTTGCCAAGGTCTGACCATCCGGCCGGCCCCGCTAGGGTCCGGCCCTGATCGAAACCTGGCTGTGAACCGTCGCACCTTTCTGGGAAGATCCCTGCTGGCCGCCCTCAGCCTGCTGGTTCTCCCGGGCCGGGCCAGGGCCATGGGCGGCACCCTTCCCGAGGTCGGCCAGCCCGCCCCCGCCTTCGACCTCGACGGCGTCGCTCCGTCGGCGGACGGCACCGTCGTCACGACCCACCGCAGCCAGGCCGACTTCCGTGGCCGCTGGCTGGCCCTGTACTTCTATCCCAAGGACTTCACCAGCGGCTGCACCCTTGAAGCCCGGGGATTCCAGAGGGACCTGGAGACCTTCCACGACCGCAACGCCGAGGTGGTCGGTGTGAGCGCCGATGACCCGGACGCCCACCTCTCCTTCTGTGGCAGCGAGGGTCTGGCCTATCCGCTGCTGTCGGATCCGGGCGGTGCCGTCAGCCGTCGCTACGGCTCCTGGCTGGCACCCTTTTCGGCGCGCCACACCTTTCTGATCGACCCGGACGGGCTGCTCCGCGCCAGCTGGGTGGCGGTCAGGCCCTCCGGCCACAGCCAGGAGGTGCTCGCCGAACTCGCCCGCCTGCAGCGGGAAACCGCGGCCTGAGGCGTCACCCGTGCCCCGGTGGCGGCGGGGTGATCAGGACTGCAGGGTGTCCAGCACCGCGCGATGCACCTGGCTCTGGCGCTGCAGGTCGGCGATGCCGCTCTGGTTTGGTGGCTGGTCGAGCGCGGCGGCCCAGCCCTCCTGCAACCCTGCGGATGGCGGGGCGTCCAGATCCTGGCAGGGGCAGCCGATGCCGGCCGCCGCAGCGGCCACCTTGGGGTCGTAGCTGAGGGCGGCGCAGGGGCTGCCCGCCAGGGCCGCCAGGATCAGCCCATGCAGCCGCATGGCCAGCACCAGACCGGCCTGGGCGAAGGCGTCCATGGCCTCCTGGGGCGTCGCGGCCGCCAGCTCGCGGCTGCGGGCGGCCAGGGCCGGGCCCACCAGACCCTGGCGGGTGAGGTCGGCCAGCAGGCCCCGGTCCTGGTCCTGGTGGAAGGGCAGCCAGTGCACCGGGCGGTCGGCCGCCACAGCCAGCCCCTCGAGGGCCTGCAGATAGGGACGCCAGGCCATGGCGTCGAGCTGGCGCACCGGCCGGAAACAGACCACGATCGGACCGCCCCTGCCGCGCCAGGCCCGGGCAGGCAGACCCCAGACCGGATCACTGCCGACGCGGTCCGCCACGCCCCAGGCCCTCGCCTGGGCTGCGGAGGCCGGGTCCCGCCAGCTGATCGCCGTGGCCAGGGGCAGCAGCCCCCGCACGAGCAGCCGGCTGCGGCGGCGCCGCAGGGGTCCCAGGCCCTGGCCCCAGAGCAGGACGGGCTTGCCCCGGGTGCGGGCCGCCAGCATCAGGGCGCCGTAGTACAGGAGGCTGCGGAAGCTGGTGGCGTCCTGAAGCAGGCTGCCGCCGCCGAGCACCAGGGCGTCGCAGCGGTCCAGGGCGGCCAGCACCCCCTTCAGCCGGCGGCGGCCGGTGGTCTCCACCCCGAAGCGCTCCCGCACCAGGGCCTGGTCATGGGCCGTGACCAGGGGACGGCACTCCCCCGGCAGCTGGTCCAGCAGCACCTCCAGCAGGGCATCGTCACCCAGGTTGTGCTCGCCGTAGTAGCCGCAGATCAGAGCACGCATCCGACGCAGCGGCGGGTCCGGCTCCGTACATTACGGATCGCACCAGGCCCCACCCATGCACGCGCTGTCGCTGCCCACCTGGTGGATCCACATCACCTCGGTGCTGGAATGGATGCTGGCGATCCTGGCCGTGCAGGCCTTCGGCCGCCGGCGTCGGGAAGGGGGCTGGCGCTGGCTGGCCCTGGCGATGGTGCCGGCGCTGGTGAGCGCCATGGCCGCCTGCACCTGGCATCTGTTCGACAACAGCGAGGCCCTCAAAGGGCTGGTGGTGTTGCAGGCCGGCCTCACCGCCGCGGGCAACGGGGCCCTGGCCCTGGCCGCCTGGAACCTGCTGCGCCAGCAGCGGCTCTCCCCGGAGGAGGAAGCCCCGTGAGCCTGCCCCTGGCCGCCTGGTTCCAGGGCCTCGGCGCCATCGATCCGGCCCCGTTCTTCGTGCTCTCCCTGCTCCCCTACCTGGCCTTCCTGTGGTGGGCCCGCCAGGTGCGGGCCTTTCCGCGGCTAGCGCTGCGCGGATTCCAGCTGACGCTGCTGTTCGTGGCGGTCACGATCGTCGCCGCGGTGGTGGCCCAACAGGTTTACGGACGGCAGCTGGCGGACGTCGATCCCCTGCACGGCGGCGCCGAAGCCTTCCTGTCCCTCAGCAACCTGGTGGTGCTGCTGGGGTTCCGGCTGCTGCCTTCGCCAGCCCCGCAGAAAGGTCCGGCGGCGGGCTCAGGCGCACCCCAGGTGAACAAGTCTTAAGGGGTCGGGGCACAGGTCGCCCTGACCCGGAAGATGGGGCGTCGCCACGTGCATCATGATCGCTCCTCTCCTGGCCATGGCTCCCGCTTCGATCAGCTGGTCCCCGAAGGTGGCCCTGGTCATGATCGTCTGCAACGTCATCGCCATCGCCATCGGCAAGGCCACCATCCAGCAGCAGAACGTGGGCCTCAAGCTGCCCAGCGACAACTTCTTCGGCGGCTTCAGCCACGGCGCCATGCTCGGCACCACCAGCCTGGGCCACATTCTGGGCATGGGCGCCATCCTGGGCCTGGCCTCCCGCGGCGTTCTCTGAGCGGCCCCCCGGCTGGCCCTTCAGCGCCAGCCGGGCTTCAGCGCCAGCCGAGCAGATACGGCATCGCCCTGAGGCCGTAGCCCTCGAAGCGATAGCCGAACAGCAGGGCCGAGAGATCCTCCGCCCTGCTGTTCTCCAGGCCCCGCAGCACCTGATCCAGCCGCCCATCGGCCCGAGGCCCGTGCAGGCCCAGCCAGGTGCGCCGGGCCAGGCGTCCACTGAGGGACCAGCGCCAGCCCAGGGCCCGGCGCAGCTGGGGCGCGTAGTCCCGCAGGGCTCGCTCCGCCTGCATCGATGAACCCGCCGGGGCCGTGAGGGCTTCCTGCAGCAGCGGGGCGAGCACGGCGCTGCTGGTCAGGGCGTGCCGGATCCCTTCGCCGCCGAGCAGGTTGGCGGTGCTGACCGCATCCCCCAGCCCCACCAGTCGACCCCGCCGGTGCGGTTCCCGGCGCCGGATCGTGCTGCGCACCAGGCCCCCGTGGCGGTCGAGCACCTCGAAGGGCTCGCAGCCGGTCCCGACTCCCGCCCGGCCCTCCGGCAGCAGCCGGCGGCCGAGGTCGTTGATCAGACCCCCCAGGGGAGGTTGTTGGCGCTGGGGGTCCACCAGCCGGCAGACGCCGAGCTTCAGCACCCCGGGCTGCATCGGAAAGATCCAGCCGTAGCCCTGGGGCACCCAGTCGCTGCCCAGGCAGAAGCTGAGTCGGTCGGCCCAGCGCTCCCAGCAGGCTGGGGACACCCGCAGCAGCCATTCCAGGCCGGCGGCCCGCACCAGCCCATCGCGCCGACGCTCGGACACCGGCGGATCCCCCAGCAGGGCCCGGCCGTGGCCACTGGCATCCACCGTCCAGTCACTGTTGATCTGCAGCGTGCTGCCGTCGCCGCGGCGCAGCAGGGTCACCATCCGCTCGCCCTCCTGGCGGCTGGCGCAGGCGTGCAGTCCCAGATGCACCCGCCCGCCCCAGCGGCGGCACTGGTCGGCCTGCCAGCGGCGCAGGGCACCGAAATCCAGCACCACCCCGAGGGGACGGGGCGAGGCCCAGCACCGGGTGGCGGGCCCGGGTCCGATCAGTTGCCATTGCCGCCAGCGGCTGCCCACCACCTCCGCCGGCAGGCCCAGGCTGGCCATGGTCTCGATCGGCAGGGCGGCGCTGCTGAAGGCGGAACGGCCCAGGTCATCGAGCCGGTCGACCAGCACCACATCCACCCCCTGAAGGGCCAGACGCCGGGCCAGGTCCCCGCCGGCCGGACCGGCCCCCACCACCAGCACCTGGCAGCGGAGGGTCGACTCAGACGGCAAGGGCGGTGGGAACGGTGGCGCGGAAGACGGGCCCGAAACGCTCGAGGATGCGATCGGCCATCTGGGACGGCGTCAGGCCAAGGCGCTCCTTGCTCTGGTCGGGACTGGCATGGTCGACCAGGACATCGGGGATGCCGAGGCGCAGCACCGGCACGGGCAGGTCGTGGTCGTTGAAGGATTCCACCACGGCGGCACCGAAGCCTCCCGGCAAGGCCCCCTCCTCCATCGTCACGACCCGGCCGATGCGGCGGGCCAGGGGCAGCAGCAGCGCCTCATCGAGGGGCCGCAGGAAGCGGGCATTGACCACCGCCGCCCGCAGGCCCTTCTCCTGCAGCAGCCCGGCGGTGGCCATCGCCGGCGCCACCATGGCGCCATAGGCCACGATCAGCACGTCGTCACCGTCGGTGAGCAGCTCACCGCGGCCGATCTCCAGGGGCTGCCAGCCCTCGTCCATCAGCGGCACCCCTTCCCCTTCACCGCGGGGAATGCGGATGGCGCAGGGGCCATCGTGGGCGATCGAGGTGACCAGCATGCGCTGCAGCTCGGCCTCGTCCTTCGGGGCCATCACCGTGAAATTGGGCACGGCCCGCAGGTAGCTGATGTCGTACTGGCCCTGGTGGGTGGGGCCGTCGGCGCCGACGATGCCGGCCCGGTCGAGCACGAAGGTGACCGGCAGCTTCTGGATGCCCACGTCGTGGATGAGCTGGTCGTAGGCCCGCTGCAGGAAGGTGCTGTAGATCGCCACCACCGGCCGCAGGCCCTCGCAGGCCATGCCCGCCGCCATGGTGACGGCGTGCTGCTCGGCGATGCCGACATCGAAGTACTGATGGGGGAGGGCCTTCTCCAGCAGATCGAGGCCCGTGCCGGTGGCCATGGCGGCGGTGATGCCCACCACCCGGGAGTCCTGCTCGCAGATCTTCACCAGGGTCTGGCCGAACACCTTGCTCCAGCTGGGGGGCTTGGGCTTGCTGGACGGGTAGGCCTTGCCGGTGGCCAGGTCAAAGGCCGACTGGGCGTGGTATCCCACCTGATCGGCTTCGGCGTAGGGGTAGCCCTTGCCCTTGGTGGTGGCCACATGCACCAGCACCGGGCCCTCGCAGCGGTGGGCCGCCTGGAAGGTGCGCACCATCTCGGGGATGTCGTGGCCGTCGATCGGGCCCACGTAGGTGAAGCCCAGCTCCTCGAACACGGCGCCCACCTTGGGCACCGCCAGGCGCTTCATGCTCTCCTTGAGGGTCTTGAGCTCGGTGGGCAGCTCCCCGTGCAGGAAGGGCAGGTGCTTCACCGCCTCCTCGGCGCTGCCGGAGAGGAACTGCACCGGCTTGCTGAGCCGCATGCGGTTGAGGTGGGTCGAGAGGGCCCCCACCGGCGGTGAGATCGACATGTCGTTGTCGTTCAGCACCACCAGCAGCTTGGTGCGGGGCAGGTGGCCCGCATGGTTGATGGCCTCCAGGGCCATGCCGCCGGTGAGGGCGCCGTCACCGATCACGGCGACACATTTGAAATCCTCGCCGCGGCGGTCGCGGGCCAGGGCCATGCCCAGGGCGGCCGAGATGCTGGTGGAGGCGTGGCCGGCGCCGAAGTGGTCGAAGCGGCTCTCGCTGCGCTTGAGGTAGCCCGCCACACCGCCCTGCTGGCGCAGGGTGTGGAAGTCCTTGTACCGGCCCGTCACCAGCTTGTGGGGGTAGGCCTGGTGACCCACATCCCAGACCACCCGGTCGTGGTCGAGGTCGAGGGTCTGGTAGAGGGCGAGGGTGAGTTCGACGACCCCCAGTCCCGGACCGAGGTGCCCGCCGCTGGTGGCCACCACCTCCAGGTGCTTCTCGCGGATCTGGCGAGCCATGGCCTCGAGTTCAGCGGTGCTGAGGCCGTGCAGCTGATTCGGATGGCTCAGCTCGCTCAGATGCATGCCCGTCCTTGCTTCCAGATGGCCAATCTACGGGGTTCGCCCCGGCGCACGGCGGCGGATGCCACCGTTCCGGGGTCGGGTTGCGACACTGGAGCCATGACCACGGCCGACAACGACGACGCCTTTCCCGGGGCGACCGCCTACCTGCAGCGGATCCTGCGGGCCCGGGTGTACGACGTGGCGATCGAGTCCCCCCTCGATCCCGCCCCCAACCTCTCCCGCCGGCTCCACAACCAGGTGCTGCTCAAACGGGAGGACCTCCAGCCCGTGTTCAGCTTCAAGCTGCGCGGGGCCTACAACAAGATGGCCGGCCTGGAGCGAGCGGAGCTCGACCTGGGGGTGATCGCCGCCAGCGCCGGCAACCACGCCCAGGGGGTGGCCCTGGCGGCCCAGCGGCTGGGCTGCACCGCCGTGATCGTGATGCCGGTCACGACGCCGGAGATGAAGGTGCGCTCCGTGGCGGCCCGGGGGGCCGAGGTGGTGCTCCACGGCGACACCTACGACGAGGCCTGCGAGGAAGCGCACCGGCTGCAGCGCCAGCGGGGACTCACCTTCATCCATCCCTTCGACGACCCCGACGTGATCGCCGGCCAGGGCACCGTCGCCCTGGAGATCCTGCGCCAGTGCTCCGATCCCCCCGATGCCATCTACGTGGCGGTGGGCGGCGGCGGCCTGATCGCGGGCATCGGCGCCTACGTCAAGAGCCTCTGGCCCCGGGTGGAGGTGGTCGGCGTCGAGCCGAGCGATGCCGACGCCATGACCCGCTCCCTGGCGGCGGGGGAACGGGTGCGGCTGGAGCAGGTGGGCCTGTTCGCCGACGGGGTGGCCGTGCGTCAGGTGGGGGTTCACACCTTCGCCCTGGCCCAGCGCTGCGTCGACCGCATGGTGACGGTGGACACCGACGAGATCTGCGCGGCGATCAAGGACGTCTTCGAGGACACCCGCTCGATCCTGGAACCCGCCGGCGCCCTCTCGGTGGCGGGCATGAAGAAGGATGTGGCCCAGCGGCAGCTCCGGGACCGCACCCTGGTGGCGGTGGCCTGCGGCGCCAACATGAATTTCGACCGGCTGGCCTTCGTGGCCGAACGGGCCGAGCTGGGCGAGGAGCGCGAAGCCCTGCTGGCGGTGGAGATCCCGGAGAAGCCCGGCAGCCTGGCCCGGTTCTGCGCCGTCCTCGGCCAGCGCAGCCTCACCGAGTTCAGCTACCGCCTCGCCGACCCCCAGCTGGCCCACATCTTCGTGGGGGTGCAGATCAGCGGCCACCAGGACACCCGCCAGCTGATGGACGCCCTGGAGTCGCAGGGTTTCCCCTGCCTTGATCTGAGCGGCGACGAGCTGGCCAAGCTCCACCTCTGCCACATGGTGGGCGGCCGGCTGCCGGCCAGTGCGGGGGCGGCCCTCGACCAGGGAGAGGAGCGGCTGTATCGCTTCGTGTTCCCGGAGCGGCCCGGGGCCCTGATGGCCTTCGTGAACGCCCTGCATCCCAACTGGAACATCAGCATCTTCCACTACCGCAACCACGGCGCCGACGTGGGCCGCATCGTGGTCGGGGTGCAGGTGCCCCCCGGGGAACTGGAGGCGTGGCGGGCCTTCCTCGCCGATCTCCCCTACCAGCACTGGGAGGAGACGGGCAATCCGGCCTACCGGCTGTTCCTGGGCGAGGTGGGACGGGCCCTGCCCAGTGCAGGCGGGCTGGTGGGGGTCTGAAGCCTGCGATACGTTGCCGCCACGCCGTGCCGGACGTCCCCATGGCCGAACCCGACGCCCAGCCCCCCGAAGGCGCGCCCCCCATCGACGGACAACTCCTCGGGGAGCAATCCTTTGGCGAGCCCTCTGCAGCGGCCACTCCGGGGCTCTCCCTGCCGGCCCGGCTCGAGGCGATTCTCTACCTGAAGGGTCGGCCCCTGGAACTGGGTGAGCTGGCCGCCATCGCCGGCATCGACCGGGACGAAACCGAGCTGGCCCTGATCACCCTGATGGCCGACTACGCCCATCGCGACACCGCCCTGGAGATCCACCAGGAGGGCCAGCACTACGCCCTGCAGCTGCGGGCCGGCCTGGGGGACCTGGTCCAGAACCTGCTGCCGGTGGATCTCTCGGTCGCCGCCCTGCGGACCCTGGCCACCATCGCCCTCAAGAAGCGCCTGCTGCAGTCGGAGCTGGTGGAGCTGCGCGGCTCCGGGGCCTATGACCACATCCGGGAGCTCCTCGCCCAGGACTTCATCGAACGCCGCCGCCAGAGCGACGGCCGCTCCTACTGGCTGAGCCTGAGCGAGAAGTTCCATCGCACCTTCTCCCTGAAGGCCGATGATCTGGCCGCCCTCGGCTCCCGCCTGGCGGCCGCCGAGACGGCCGGAACGCCGCCGCCTGCCGACGAGGAGGCGGATCCATAGAGTTGGCCTAACAGCTGGCGCAAGCCTGCGCCCCCATCCTCCGACCCCTTCCATGAGCATCCTCGTCTTCCTGCTCCAGGTGCTGGCCCAGACCCTGAGCATCTACCTCCTGGTGCTGCTGGTCCGGGTGCTGCTGAGCTGGTTCCCCAATCTCGACTGGAGCAATCCGCTGCTCTCCAGCGTCAGCGCCATCACCGACCCCTACCTCAACGCCTTCCGCGGCCTGATTCCGCCGCTGGGTGGCCTCGACCTCTCGGCGCTGGTGGCGTTCATCGCCCTGCAGCTGGCCCAGAGCCTGCTGGGGGCGTCGATCGCCAGCCTCTCCGGCGGCCTTCCCTACTGAGGCTCCCCGGCCGGGGACGCCGCCAGGGCCTCCTCCAGGGGGAGCAGCTCGTCGTCGATGCCGGCACGGGTACGCACCGGGGCACTGAATCCCCGGGCCTTGACGCTGCGGGTGCCCAGCGGCCCGGGGGTGCCGGCCGGCACCGCCAGCCGCAGGGCAAAACTGGAGCGCCCGGGGGGCACATCACCGATCGATCCCACCCGGGTGCGGTTCGGCAGCACCGGTTCACCACTGGCGTCGAGGATCAGGCCGAACACATCGGTATCCACCACCGGCTTGGATCCGGGGTTGACCACCACGCCGCGCAGGGCCCAGCAGGTGGCACCGCTGGGGCGGGCCAGGGTCGGCTGGGTGGCCAGGTCATCGGCGGGACAGGGCTCCAGCACCACCTCGGACACCGTCAGATCGGTGGCGCCGGCCAGGGCCGGGGCACCGCAGACCACCAGCAGCACGAGGAACAGCCGCACCAGCAGCCGGAGGAATGGCCCGACCCGGGTGGCGACCGACCTGCCGGCCCAGCTGCCGGCCGGAGTCCTGGTCCCTGGAACGACGATCCCTGCCTGAGTCACCGCCGGTCGCCGCTGCCTGCGATCACGTTACGGTTCGCCCGGTCGGCCAGCTTGGCCAGGTTGGCGGCCGCCACGTCGTCGAGATCCAGCCCCAGTTCCGTGGCCAGCTGGGCCACGTACCAGAGCACGTCCCCCAGCTCCAGCCGCAGATCGTCGCGAACCTCGGGGCCGAACACCCCGGCTCGGTCGCGCAGCACCTTCTTCACCTTGTCGGCCACTTCGCCGGCCTCGCCGCACAGGCCCAGGGTGGGATAAAGGATGTTGTTGCCGGCCTCGGGGTAGCGGGCCGTCTCACGGGAGCGTTGCTGGTAGTCGTGAAAGTCCATTCCAAGCGCGCTCCGGGCAAGTCCGGATGGTAGTTTCCGCCCCTGTACAAGGTCGTTCAATGGCCCCTCACGATCTCATGCGTCGCACAAAGATCGTGGCCACGATCGGGCCCGCCACCGAGTCGCCCGAGGTGCTGCGGCAGCTGATCGCCGCCGGCGCCACCACCTTCCGTCTCAACTTTTCCCACGGCGATCACAGCGATCACGCCGATCGGATCGCCACCATCCGCCAGGTGGCCCACGAACTGGGCGTCCACATCGGCATCCTCCAGGACCTGCAGGGCCCCAAGATCCGGCTGGGCCGCTTCCAGGCCGGTCCCATCACCCTGGCCAAGGGGGATCCCTTCTCCCTCACCTCCCGGGCCGTCAACTGCGACAACACGATCGCCACCGTCACCTACGACCGTCTGGCGGACGAGGTGACCAGCGGCAGCCGCATCCTGCTGGACGACGGCCGGGTTGAGATGGTGGTGGTGGAGGTGGACGGTCCCGGGCAGACCCTGAAGTGCAAGGTCACGGTGGGCGGGGTGCTTTCCAACAACAAGGGGGTCAACTTCCCCGATGTGCAGCTCTCGATCCGGGCCCTCACCCCCAAGGACCGGCGCGACCTGGCCTTCGGGCTGCAGCAGGGCGTCGACTGGGTGGCCCTGAGCTTCGTGCGCAACCCCTCCGACATGCTGGAGATCCGGGAGCTGATCCGCAGCCAGGGCCACAACACCCCTGTGGTGGCCAAAATCGAGAAGTTCGAGGCCATCGACGCCATCGACGCGATCCTGCCCCTCTGCGACGGGGTGATGGTGGCCCGGGGCGACCTCGGGGTGGAGATGCCCGCCGAGGAGGTGCCGCTGCTGCAGAAGGAGCTGATCCGCAAGGCCAACAGCCTCGGCATCCCGATCATCACGGCCACCCAGATGCTCGATTCGATGGCCTCCTGCCCCCGGCCCACCCGGGCCGAGGTGAGCGATGTGGCCAACGCCATCCTCGACGGCACCGATGCGGTGATGCTCTCCAACGAGACGGCCGTCGGCGACTACCCGGTGGAGGCGGTGGCCACCATGGACCAGATCGCCCGCCGCATCGAACGGGACTACCCCCAGCGGGTGCTGGACAGCCACATGGCGACCACCATCCCCAACGCCATCTGTCAGGCGGTCAGCAGCATCGCCCGCCAGCTCAACGCCGCGGCGATCCTGCCCCTCACCAAGACCGGCTCCACGGCGCGCAACGTCAGCAAGTTCCGCCCCAGCACCCCGATCCTGGCGATCACCTCCGATGTCACGGTGGCCCGGCAGCTGCAGCTGGTGTGGGGGGTCAACCCCCTGCTGATCCAGGACGAGTCCAGCAGCAGCCGCACCTTCAGCGTCGCCATGGCCACGGCCCAGCAGCTGGGGCTCCTGGGCGCCGGTGATCTGGTGGTCCAGACCGCCGGCACCCTCGAAGGGGTATCCGGCTCCACCGACCTGGTCAAGGTGGGCATCGTCTCCGCCGTCATGGGCCGTGGTGTGGGCATCGGCAGCGGCACCGTCAGTGGCAAGGTGCGCCTGGCCAGCTCGCCGGAGGATGCGGCCCGCCTGGAGGCCGGCGAGATCCTGGTGGTGCGCGAGACCAGCGCCGCCTACCTGGAGGCGATCCGCAAGGCCCGCGGGGTGATCGCCGAGGAGGAGGGCCGCCAGAGCCACGCCGCCGTGATCGCCGAGCGGCTGGGTGTGCCGGTGATCGTGGGGGTGGCCAACGCCACCCTCGAGCTGCGCATGGGCGAGGTGGTCACCCTCGAGATCCAGGAGGGGGTGGTGCACCGGGGACCCCGCAGTGCCCACCCTTCGGCGGTGCCGTCTTTCCTCTAGAACCGAAGCGACTCCGGCTGCGCCGCCATGGCCTCCAAGCTGCCCCTGAGCGAGACGGTGGCCATGGCGCTGCTGACGCTGCGCTCCAACCGTCTGCGCAGCCTGCTCACCATGCTCGGCATCGTGATCGGCAACGCCTCGGTTATCACCCTGGTGGGGGTGGGGCGTGGCGCCCAGAACCTGGCCGAGAGCCAGCTCAGCACCCTGGGCGCCAACGTGCTGTTCGTGGTGCCCGGCAACAACGACACGCGCCGCCAGGGGATCGAGACTCCGCGCACCCTGGTGCTGGAGGACGCCAAGGCCATCGCCGAGCAGGTGCCGAGCGTGCGTCGCGTCGCCCCCCAGATCACCCTCAATGAGGTGGCCCAGGCGGGGGGGTTCAGCTCCACGATCTCGGTGTCCGGGGTGACGCCGGAATTCCTGCCGGTGCGCAGCTTCGAGGTGACCCGGGGCCGCTTCATCGACGAGCGCGATCTCAAGGGCGCCCGCAACGTGGTGGTGATCGGGCCCGATCTGCAGAAGAAGCTGATGCCCACCGGCGAAGCCCTGGGCCGCCAGCTCCGCATCCGGGACAAGTCCTTCGAGGTCATCGGCGTGCTGGCGTCCAAGGGGGCGGTGTTCGGCTCCAACCAGGACGAGAACGCCTACATCCCCCTCACCACCATGGTGAGCCAGCTGAGCGGACGGGATCCCACCTTCGGCGTCAGCCTCACCTTCATCAGCGTGGAGGCCCGCGACGAAGCCAGCACCGGCGCCGCCGCCTTCCAGATCACCAACCTGCTGCGCCAGCGCCACCGCATCCTGCGGGAGGACGACTTCGCCGTGCGCTCCCAGAAGGATGCCCTCACGATCGTCGGCACGATCACCGGCGGGCTCACCCTGATGCTCGCCGCGATCGGCGCCGTGTCCCTGCTGGTGGGCGGGATCGGCATCATGAACATCATGCTGGTGTCGGTGAGTGAACGCACCGAGGAGATCGGCCTGCGCAAGGCCCTCGGAGCCCGCAGCAGCGACGTGCTGCTCCAGTTCCTGGTGGAGTCCCTGGTCCTTGCCAGCCTCGGCGGGGTGATCGGCAGTGCCATGGGCCTGGGCACCGTGGCCCTGGTGGCGGCCTTCACCCCCCTGCCGGCCACGATCGAGGCCAGCACCGTGTTGCTGACGGTGGGGCTGTCCGGCTCGATCGGCCTGTTCTTCGGGGTGGTGCCGGCCCGCCGCGCCGCCCGACTGGATCCGATCGCGGCCCTGAGGAGTCTCTGAAGCCGCCGGCGGGGCCGCAGCGGTCGCCCGTGGGGGCCTAGCCCCGGCTTCGCCCAGGGAGAATAGAAGAAAAGATTAAGACTGCCAATCCGTCGCCTTCGTCACCGAATCCCCACAGCCGCAATGGCTTGATGGTATGGACGTCGCCGCATGAAGGTGTTGGATCAACTGGCCCGGACGGAACAGGTGGATTGCGGCTACCGGAACAGCTCCGACCGCATGGTCATCCTGCGCTGCATCGGGCCGGGGCAGTTCTTCCTCGAACGGGTCGTGTTTCCTTTCGAACTCCTGACCTTTCAGTGTCCCGAGAGGAGCGAGGTGGAGATCTGGACGCACGGCCTGGGTGGCCCGGAACTGCTCGAATCGATCGAGTCCCGCGAACTGATCATGGAATCGGCCCCCGTGCCTGAGGCTGCCGCCGGAGGCATCGAGCTCAACCCCTGGCTGCAGGCCAGCTGACCACACCCTCCGGCGCTGCCGGGCTCCCGCTGGCGGGCCCCGCGCTCTTAAGGTTGTCCAAAAGCTTCACAACCATGAATCAGCGCTGGCGTGTCCTTGCCCTGTGGCTGTTGCCGGTCGCCGTGGCCCTGTTCCTGGGCTGGCAGTTGCTGAGTTCCGGAGGGCGCCTGGCCCCCGCCGGCAGTGGCGGCGACACCACCGCCCCCCGCAATGCGGCGGTGGCCCGGATGAGCTACGGGCGCTTCCTGGATTACGTGGAGGCGGGTCGTGTCACCGCCGTTGACATCTTCGACGGGGGTCGCACCGCCGTGATCGAGGCGGTGGATCCAGACCTCGACAACCGCGTCCAGCGCCTGCGCGTCGATCTGCCCGGCGTCGCTCCGGAGCTGATCAACAAGCTCAAGGATCAGGGCATCAGCTTCGATGTCCATCCGCCCAAGTCCACCCCGCCGGCCCTGGGGCTGCTGGGCAACCTGCTCTTCCCGCTGCTGCTGATCGGCTCGCTGATCTTCCTGGCCCGGCGTTCCTCCGGCATGCCGGGTGGCCCCGGCCAGGCCATGCAGTTCGGCAAGTCCAAGGCCCGTTTCGCCATGGAGGCGGAAACCGGCGTCAAGTTCGATGACGTCGCCGGGGTGGAGGAGGCCAAGCAGGATCTCCAGGAGGTGGTCACCTTCCTCAAGACCCCCGAGCGCTTCACCTCGGTCGGAGCCAAGATCCCCCGCGGTGTGCTGCTGGTCGGTCCCCCCGGCACCGGCAAGACCCTGCTGGCCAAGGCGATCGCCGGCGAGGCCGGGGTGCCTTTCTTCTCCCTCTCCGGTTCCGAGTTTGTGGAGATGTTCGTCGGGGTCGGCGCCAGCCGGGTGCGCGACCTGTTCAAGCGGGCCAAGGAGAACAGCCCCTGTCTGATCTTCATCGATGAGATCGACGCGGTCGGCCGCCAGCGGGGCGCCGGCATCGGCGGCGGCAACGATGAGCGGGAGCAGACCCTCAACCAGCTCCTCACGGAGATGGATGGCTTCGAGGGCAACAGCGGCATCATCATCATCGCCGCCACCAACCGGCCCGACGTGCTGGATTCGGCCCTGATGCGGCCCGGCCGTTTCGATCGCCAGGTGCAGGTGGACGCGCCCGACATCAAGGGTCGGCTCTCGATCCTCAAGGTGCACAGCCGCAACAAGAAGCTGGCTGACGACGTCTCCCTGGAGATGATCGCCCGCCGCACCCCCGGCTTCACCGGCGCCGACCTGGCCAACCTGCTGAATGAGGCGGCGATCCTCACCGCCCGCCGGCGCAAGGAGGCCACCGGTCTGGCCGAGATCGACGATGCCGTCGACCGGATCATCGCCGGCATGGAGGGCAAGCCCCTCACCGATGGCCGCAGCAAGCGCCTGATCGCTTATCACGAGGTGGGCCACGCCCTGGTGGGCACCCTGGTGAAGCAGCACGATCCGGTGCAGAAAGTCACCCTCATTCCCCGGGGCCAGGCCCAGGGCCTCACCTGGTTCGCCCCCGATGAGGAGCAGATGCTGGTCAGCCGAGCCCAGCTGAGGGCCCGGATCATGGGGGCCCTCGGGGGCCGTGCCGCCGAGGATGTGGTGTTCGGCCACTCCGAGGTCACCACCGGGGCCGGCGGCGACATCCAGCAGGTGGCCTCGATGGCCCGGCAGATGGTGACCCGCTTCGGGATGAGCGATCTGGGTCCGATGTCCCTGGAGGCCGGCAACCAGGAGGTGTTTCTGGGCCGCGACCTGATGACCCGCAGCGATGTCTCCGATGCCATCGCCCACAAGATCGACGAGGCCGTCCGCCAGATCGTCCAGAGCTGCTACACAGACACGGTGAAGCTGGTGGCCGAGCACCGGGCCTGCATGGACCGGCTGGTGGAGCTGCTGATCGAGAAGGAAAGCCTTGATGGGGACGAATTCCGTCTGATCGTTTCGGAGTTCGCCTCGATTCCCGACAAGGATCGCTTCTCCCCCCTGCTCACCGCCGCCGACCTGGCGACTGTTCCCCCGCAGGGCCCCGCCGTGGCTGAGACCAGCGAAGCCTCCTGAGCTCCGGCTTTGGCGCCATGAAAAAAGGCCTGCTCCGGCAGGCCCTTTTTTGTGGGCGGCTGGGGCTCAGACGGGGCGAACAGGCCGCTTTTCGATCACCTTGTCGATCAGGCCGTAGGCCATCGCTTCGGCCGGCGACATGAAGAAGTCCCGATCGGTGTCGATCTGAATGCGCTCCAGATCCTGTCCGGTCCGGCTCGCCAGTTCGCGGTTGAGCTTGTCCTTCAGATAGAGGATCTCATCGGCCTGGATGCGGATGTCGCTGGCCTGGCCCCGGGCCCCGCCGAGGGGCTGGTGGATCATGATCCGGGAATGGCTGAGGCTGCTGCGCTTGCCCTTGGCGCCGGCGCAGAGCAGGAAGGCGCCCATGCTGGCCGCCAGGCCAACGCAGACCGTCTGGACGTCGGGTTTGATGTGCTGCATCGTGTCAAAGATGCCAAGGCCGTCGTAAACCGAACCGCCGGGGGAATTGACATAGAGGAAGATATCCTTTTCAGGATCTTCGGCCTCCAGAAACAGCAGCTGGGCCACCACGCGGTTGGCAGACTCCGCCGTCACCGGTTCGCCGAGGAAGATGATCCTCTCGCGCAGTAGGCGGGAATAGATGTCGAAGGCTCTTTCACCGCGACCCGACTCCTCGATGACGATCGGGATCATGGGCTCCAGACAGGCGATTGAAACGATCCTACCCAGCCGCCGATCGGGTCGAGTGCCTGCAGCGCTAAGGTCGCTGCAACGAAGAATCCATCCGCGTGAGCGCTGCTCTCACCGTCGCCGACAGCAAGCGCGCCTTCCACGGCGCCTTCCCCCATGTCATCAGTCCCCTCTACCGGCGCATGGTCGACGAACTGCTGGTGGAGCTCCACCTGCTGAGCCGTCAGAAGGGCTTCCAGAGTGATCCCCTGTTCGCCGTCGGACTGGTGCAGGTGTTCGATGGCTTTGCCCGGGGCTACCGTCCCGAAGCCCAGAAGGCCCCCCTCTTCCAGGCCCTCTGCGCCTCCTCCGGCTTCGATGGCCCCGACCTGCGCCGCCAGTGCGAGGAAGCCCTGGCCGCCATGGGACGCCACAGCCAGGCCGAGGTGCGCCAGTGGATCGAGAGCCAGGGGGCGGGGGCCCCGCCGCCGGTGGCCACCGCCCTGGCCGGCATCCGCCGGCCCGACTTCCACTACTCGCGTCTGATGGCCGTCGGCCTGCTCGCCCTGCTGGAGCAGGCCCTGGCCGACGACGCCATGGAACCCCAGGCCCTGCGCCAGCTGGCCCACGACATCGGCGCGTCGATGGGCCTGCTGCGCGACCGTCTCGACAAGGACCTCGCCCTCTACGCCAGCAACCTGGAGAAGATGTCCATGGCCGTCGAGCTCATGGAGGAGACGGTGGCCGCCGAGCGTCGGCGGCGCGAGCGCCAGGCCGTCAGCGGCTCACCTGAAGGCGTCCCTTCAGCCAGCTGAGCCCGTCGGCTCCGTTAGCCGTTGTGCCGGGAAGGGACTCCATCCACAGCTGATCGGCCCGTCGCACCAGCTCCGGCAGGGGTTCGGGGAGCAGGCCCAGCTGGTCCAGCCCCCTTGGCCGGACCCGCAACCACAGCTCACCGCTGGCCGGGGCGCCCGTCCCTGTGGTGGTCATGGCTTGCCAGCGGCCGGGCACCGGACCGAGGAACAGCAGCAGCTGGGGTGCGGGTCCCCCCTCGCCGATCCAGCGCCATCCCCCCAGCACCACGCCGTCCTGCCGGCTCCAGGTGGCGGCACCCGCCTGGGATGCGGCCGCGGTGGGGCCCGCCTCCAGCCCCTGGGCCTGCAGGGCCCGGGCCAGACCCTGCAGCAGCTGGCGCCAGCCCTGGCGGTCGGCCCCCACCGCCACCTGGAGCTCGAGCGAGGCCTGGAAGGCACCGGTGAGCTGGGGCTGGAGCCGCAGCCGGAACGGGGAACGCCGCAGCAGGGCGAGACCCTTGGTGTCGATGCCGTAGCGGGCCGCCAGGGGATCGCGGATCAGCTGGCGGGCCAGAAGTCCCCGGAACAGCTGCTCGAGGGAGGAGCCCTGCAGCTCCAGCAGCAGGTCGGCGGGCAGGGGCGGCCGGGCGGACGGCGGCAGGTCCGGGATCCTCAGGCGGCCCGCCGGGCCGGTGGAGGCGGGGCGATCGGAGGCTTCGCCGCGCCAGCGCACCTCCGAACCCTCCAGGGACAGGGAGAAGCAACCCTCCTGGTAGGCCTCCAGCAGGGGAGCAAGGGGCCCCACCAGGGCCCCGAGTCCGGAGGCGTTCCAGAAGACGCCCTGGCCACTTTCCAGGCGGGGCAGGCAGGTGCTGAACAGTCCGCGGCCGGCCCGCTGGTCGGGCCGCAGCTGGTCCTGCAGCAGGCGCCGGGAGAGGGGATCCGGTGCCACCACAAGCAGGTTCCCCACCCGCAGGCCCTGGGCCGGCAGGGGCGGCCGGGCCCCGCCGGCGGCGTTCTCCTGCAGCACCAGGTAGGCGCCCCCGTCGGTGTGAGGTCCCCAGAACTGCCACCAGGTGCGACGCTGCTCGCGCCACAGCCGGCGGCCCGCGGCCTCGCCGAGGCGGTCTCGCCAGAGGGCCGGAACCGGCCGCTCCGGGCTGGCGGGGAAACTCTGCAGCAGGCTGCTCACCGCCATCAGCTGCTCAAGTCCCTGGGCGCGGGGCCGGGGCCAGCGCCACAGGGCCAGGCTCGGCAGCAGCAGCAACAGCAGCAGGGTGACCGTGGTGAGCGGCAGGGGAGGCGGCCCGGGTAGCCGGGGCAGGGCCGGCGCCACCAGCGAGCGGCGCAGACGATCGATCGGGCGGCTCATGGAATCGCCGGCGGGTTGGGGCCAGGGAGGGTGGGACGTCGCGGCCGGCCCCGGGGCCGCTCCTTCATCGGTGGTGACCCTGGCGAAAGCGGGCGTCTGCGCAGGGGGGCGATGGCCAGGCGACCAGCAGCGGAGCGCTCACCCAAAGAGGCCTTTCGGCCCCCTCGCGCCAGGGCTGGTCAAGGGTTGACCATCAGCGGTTGCGGCCTTCGCTGGAGCGCCGTCGGCGCTTGTCGCGCCATTCGACGGTGGAGAGATAGATCACACCCACACTCACGAAGAGCAGCAGGGCGGAGGCCAGGCCCGCCAGCAGGGTGGTGGTGGGGAAGGCCAGATCAGAAACCGATGCTGTTGTCACCGTTGCGGCCCCACACCACCATGGCGATCGAGAAGGTGAAGATGGCCGCCAGGGCGGACCAACCAAGGGTGATCAACATCGGGCCCGGTTCAAGACTCCGCGCATGTTACCTACGCTGGGGACCGGCAGCCGCTGCAGGCCCATGGTCGTCGCCCCCTCCAGAAGTCCCGCCCCGATCGCCCAGCGCCGGTCCGCGCACTATCCCAGCGTCAACGTGATCGTCCTCGACGACGACGTCAACACGTTCCAGCACGTGGTCGCGGTGCTCGTGCGCCATCTGCCCGGCATGCAGCCCGACCGGGCCTGGGAACTGGCCCACCGCATCGATGGCGAGGGATCGGCGGTGGTCTGGAGCGGACCGCTCGAGCAGGGGGAGCTGTACCACCAGCTGCTCTCCGCCGAAGGTCTGACCATGGCTCCCCTGGGCCACGGCTGAGCAGCACCCATGGCCCGGCTGGTGATCACCCACAGCACCTACGTGGAGGGCCTGATCCCGTTGCTCAGGCGGCTGGCGACCCTGCCGGACATCGACACGATCACCCCGGCGGTGATCACCCGGGTCAGGGGCCGCAGCGTCGGCCTGCGGCTGCGGGTGTCGAGCCCGATCACCGGCGGCCACAAGCTGCTGGCCCGCCGCGGCAGCACGGCCCAGGAGGTGTTCGTGGTCACCCGCCTCAGCCGGGATCAGCTGCAGGAGGAACTGGATCGGCTGACGAGCTGAGCAGGCTGGTGGGGGCCACCCGCTCGTAGACGGCCGGGGTGCCGAAGCGGCCGTAGGCGCCGCTGTCGCGGAACCAGCTCGCCCCGGGCACCTCCTGCAGATCGCCGGGGCGCAGTCCCCAGCGGCGCTCCAGGTAGGCCGCAGCAGCAGCCCTATCGAAACGGGGCTGGCCCCAGGCCACGATCGCCAGGGCAAGGGCCCGGATCCGCAGGGCGCCGGCGGGACTTTCCTGGATCTCCTCCTCCAGCAGGAAGGTGCGGAAGGCGCCCGCCGCCTCCCCTTCCAGGGGGTACTTCTGCAGGTACAGCGCCCGGGCCCGGGGGAACACCGGACCCGGGGCACGGGCGAGCAGGCGCTCGAAGGCCTGCTGAAAGCTCGAAGGCTCGCTGTTCACGGCGGCGGGGCGACCTGCCCCCAGCATGCCGGCCCGGGCGCGATCGGAATGGGGAAAAGGGGTGGACCGCCGTGCCGTCTTGCCCCAGTGTTCGACCTGGATGAACCAGAAGGGGAGTCAGGGGCGGGGCTTCGTTTCCGGCAATGAAGCCGGTCTACGTTGCCGTCGCTGAAGACTCCCCGTGTCGAAAGGGAGTCAGATCAGAAAACTGTGAAAGGCAGTCACCAACACAGCAGTCCGCCAGCATCCTAGGCGGGTTGGTGGGGGAGCGGCCAGATGGCCCGCACCTCGGCCAGCAGCCGCTGGCGTTCCAGTTCCCGCTCCTCTGCGGTGCGGCCCTGCAGAAGCAGGGTGAGGTGGCCCAGCTTGCGTCCCACCCCTCCGCCCCGCTTGCCATACCAGTGCAGGTGGGCGTCCGGGAGGGCCTCCAGTGCCCGGCGCCGCGCCAGCTGGTCGTCATCACCGTCCTCCGGCGCCAACAGGTTGACCATCAGCGCCCCGGGCACCACGGCCTCGGTGGCCCCCATCGGCAGACCGGCGACGATCCGCACCTGCTGGGCGAACTGGCTGGTGCGGCAGGCCTCGATCGTCAGATGGCCGGAGTTGTGGGTGCGGGGGGCCAGCTCGTTGACCTGGAGCCCCGAGGGCCCGTAGAAGAACTCGATCGACAGCACCCCCACGTAATCCAGGGCCGTGAGCAGGGAGGCGGCCACGTTGCGGGCGAACACCTCCACCCGGTGGTCCACCGGAGCGGGGAAGAGCACCCAGTCGCAGACACGGCTGTGCTGGTGGGTCTGCACCAGGGGGTAACAGGCCACCTGCCCCTGTCGGTCGCGGCAGGCCACGAGGGCCAGTTCGCGCTCGAAGGCCACCAGCTCCTCAAGGATCCAGTCGTCCGGCTCGACGCGATCCAGCAGCTGCTCCAGCGCCCCCAGATCGGGCACCGGCACCGTCCCCCGGCCGTCGTAGCCGCCGCGGCTGGCCTTGGCCATCAGGGGAAAGCGGAAGCCCTCGGGGAGGCGCGGCACCGCCGGCGTCTGCAGGGGGCGCGGTGGGCCCGCCGGCGGGAGCCCCGCCCCCTCCCCGCCCGGGGGCAGGGCAGGCTCCGGCTGCAGCACATCGGCCAGGGGACACCAGCGGGGGGCGGGCAGATGCAGGTCACCGAGCAGCCGCCGCTGGCCCGCCTTGCTGACCAGGGGCTGGAGGGCATCGAGACCCGGCAGGAATTGCAGCCCCGGCCCCTCCAGGGCCCGCAGGGCCTCGAGGGGGATCCACTCGTTCTCGAAACTGATGGCGCCGCAGCGACCGGCCAGCTCCCGGGTGGCGTTGACGTCATCGACCGGCGCCAGCACCACGCTGGCGGCGGCACGGGTGGCCGGATCCCCGGCACCGGGCGTCTGCACGTGCACGGCGACACCGAGGTCCCGGGCCGCCTCGGCCAGCATCCAGGCCAGCTGGCCACCGCCGACGATGCCGATGGCGTCGAGCGGTGCCGGCGTGGCCTGGGGAAGGGGGTCCGCGATGATCTTCACCCTGGCTTTGGTGGCTCGAAGCGGAAACCAGCCTGCCATCAGGGGGTCGAGGGCCCCGACGGTGACATCACCGGCAGGGGCCCGGCGGGGATCACTGGAGCGGGTTGTCGGCGGCGAAGGCGTAGCGCAGCAGGCTGAGCAGCAGCACGATCAGGAACAGGGCCAGACCCACCGTGCAGGCATAGCTGATCTCCAGCTCGGAAAAGGCCTGGTCGTACACGTAATACACAATCGTGCGGGTGCTGTCCGCCGGGCCCCCCTGGGTCATCAGGTAGACCTCCTCAAACACTTTGGTGGCCCCGATCGCCGAGATCACCGCCACCAGCGTGATGTAGGGCCTCAGCAGGGGCAGGGTGATGTCCAGATGGCGGCGCCATCCCTCGCTGCCATCGAGGGCCGCCGCCTCGTAGAGATCGGCGGAGATCCCCTGCAGGCCGGCCACGAAGATCACCATGTAGTAGCCGAGGCCCTTCCAGAGGGTCACGAGCATCACCGAGGGCAGGGCCAGACCGGTGGAGGTGAGGAAGCCGATCGGCGAGAAGCGGTCCCCCAGCAGGGCGCCGAGCCAGCCGTTGACCAGGCCGTTCTCGGCGTAGAGCCAGCGGAAGGCGATCGCCGCCACCACCAGCGACACCAGCACCGGGGTGTAGAAGGCACCGCGGAACCAGTGGATCCCCGGCAGCTGGCGGTTGACCAGCACCGCCAGGGCCAGGGATCCGAGCACGATCGGCGGCACCACCCCCACCAGATAGAGAAAGGTGGTGCCCGTGACCCGCAGCAGCATCGGGTCGGCCAGCAGGCGGCGGAAGTTGGCCAGGCCCACGAAAGTGAGTGGCTCGCCCACATCCAGCCCGGTGCGGGTGAAGCTGATCACCAGGGCCATCGCCGCCGGAATCAGCACCGACACGGCGAGCAGCACCAGGGCGGGGGTCAGGAACGCCCAGGCGGAGCGGGTGGCTGCCGGTGCGGCGGGGGTGGGTGGAGCCATGGGGACATCCTGCCGGAGCCGGGGCGATGCACAATCGGAGCCGAGGCAGGAGCCCCCTTGGTGCCGCCCCACCCCTTTCCCCATGACCCCAACGCCGACGCCCAAGCAGGTGCTGCGGGAGGTCTTCGGCTACGACGCCTTCCGCGGCCCCCAGGCCGCCATCGTCGAGCACGTCTGCGCGGGGGGGTCGGCCATGGTGCTGATGCCCACCGGTGGCGGCAAGTCGCTCTGCTATCAGATCCCGGCCCACTGCCGGCCGGGCACGGCGGTGGTGGTGTCGCCTCTGATCGCCCTGATGCAGGATCAGGTGAGTGCCCTCCGCCAGGCCGGCGTGCGGGCGGCCGCCCTGCATTCGGCCGAGAGCGGCGCCTCGGCCGCCGCCACCTGGCGGGAGCTGCAGGCCGGGGGTCTGGACCTGCTGTACGTGTCGCCGGAGCGGCTGCTGAACGGTGACCTCATCGAGCGGCTCGCCGACCTGCCCCTGGCCCTGTTCGCCATTGATGAAGCCCACTGCGTCTCCCAGTGGGGCCACGATTTCCGTCCCGAGTACCTGCAGCTGGCGGTGCTCGCGGAGCGCTTCAGGGCCGTTCCCCGCATCGCCCTCACCGCCACCGCCGATCCCCGCACCCGCTCCGAGATCGTGGCGCGCCTGGGCCTGGAGCAGGCGGCGGTGTTCACCGCCAGCTTCGATCGGCCGAACATCCGCTATCTGCTGCGGGACAAGAGCGATCCGAAGCGCCAGCTGCTGGAGTTCCTCGCCAGCCAGCGGGGCCATGCCGGCATCGTCTACGCCCGCTCCCGCAAGCGGGTGGAGGAGTTCGCCGCACTGATCAAGGCCGACGGGCATGACGCCCTGCCATACCACGCCGGCCTGGCGGCGGACACACGCGGTGCAGCCCTGGAGCGCTTCCGCCACGGCAGCGGCGTGATCGTGGTGGCCACCATCGCCTTCGGCATGGGCATCGACAAGCCGGACGTGCGCTTCGTGGCCCACGTGGACCTGCCCAAGAGCCTGGAGGCCTACTACCAGGAGACGGGCCGAGCGGGCCGCGATGGGCTGCCGGCCATTGCCTGGATGGTGCATGGAGCCGCCGACGTGCCACCGCTGCGCCGCTTCATCGAGGAGTCCGACGCCGCGCCGGCCCAGAAGCGCATCGAGCATGGCCGGCTCGATTCCCTGATCGGTTTCGCCGAGACCTCCGGCTGCCGCCGCCGGATCCTGCTCGACTATCTGGGCGAGACGGGCAGCTCCGACTGCGGCAACTGCGACGTCTGCCTGGAGCCGAACCAGGGGGTGGACGTGACCGAACCGGCCCGCAAGGCCCTCTCGGCCGTCTACCGCACCGGCGGCCGCTTCGGGGCCGCCCACCTGGTGGACGTGCTGCTGGGGGGGGACACCGCCCGGGTCCGCAGCCTCGGCCATGACCAACTGGGGGTGTACGGGATCGGCAGGGAACTGGACCGGCTGCAGTGGCGCAGCCTGTTCCGCCAGCTCACCGCCAGGGGGTACCTGGTGGCGGCCGCCGATGGCCATGGCGGCCTGGAGTTCGGCCCCGAGGCGCTGGTGCGGCCACTGCTGCGGGGGGAGTCCCGCCTCGAGATCCGGCTGCCGCCGCCGGCCCGGGAGCGACGTGGGCGCGCCTCCGGGGGAGCCACAACGCCCGCGGCCGGCGCGGAGTCCGCCGATCCGGACCTCCTGGCGGCCCTGAAAGCCTGGCGGCTGGAGCAGGCCCGGCAGCAGCGCCTGCCCCCCTATGTGGTCTTTCATGACCGCACCCTGGTGGCAATCGCCGAACGCCGTCCCACCGGCCTCGACGAACTCGCCGGCCTCACCGGCATCGGCACCGCCAAGCTCGCCAGCTACGGGGAGGCGGTGCTGGAGGTGGTCCGCCGCCTCTCCCCCCAGGCCTAGCCTCGGTCCACCCTCGCCCCTTCCTCCGTGCCGCAGGAGTACCGCACCATCACGGTGTCCCTCGCTGCCGATCCCTACCCGATCCTGATCGGTGAGGGCCTGCTCGGGGGCCTCGGTTCGTTCCTGCTCGAACGGGGAATCCAGAGCGGCACCCGGGTGCTGATGGTGACGAATCCCGATGTGGACGCGTTCCACGGGGCCCGGGCGCTGCAGAGCCTGGAGGCCTCCGGCTTCGTGGTGCGGACGCTGGTGATCGAGGCCGGTGAGGAACAGAAGACCCCCGCCACGGTGGCGGCCATCCACGACGCCGCCTTCGCCCACCGCCTGGAGCGGAGCTCCCTGATCGTCGCCCTCGGCGGCGGTGTGGTGGGGGACATGGCCGGCTTCGCCGCCGCCACCTGGCTGCGGGGCATCGCCGTGGTGCAGGTGCCCACCACCCTGCTGGCGATGGTGGATGCGGCCATCGGCGGCAAGACCGGCGTGAACCATCCCGGCGGCAAGAACCTGATCGGCGCCTTCCACCAGCCGAAGCTGGTACTGATCGATCCCCTGGTGCTGGCGACCCTTCCGGAACGGGAGTTCCGGGCCGGCATGGCGGAGGTGATCAAGTACGCCGTCATCGGCGATGGGATCCTGTTCCGGGATCTGGAGGCGGCCGCCGAGCGGCATCCCAGCGGGGGCCTGGCCAGCCGGGACGCCCTCGGCCCGGTGCTGCTGCAGCGGCTGCTGGAACGTTCCGCCGCCGCCAAGGCCCGCGTCGTGGCGGCCGACGAACGGGAAGGGGGTTTGCGGGCGATCCTCAATTACGGACACACCCTGGGGCATGCGGTGGAGAACCTCAGCGGCTACGGCACCTGGCTGCACGGCGAGGCCGTGGGCCTGGGCATGCTGGCGGCCGGTGACATCGCTGTGGCCATGGGGCTCTGGAGCCAGGCCGATCAGGACCGCCAGCGACGTCTGATCGCCGCCGCCGGTCTGCCCATGGACTGGCCGGCCCTGGATCCCGAGGCGGTGCTGGCTTCCCTGCAGGCCGACAAGAAGGTGCGCCAGGGGAAGGTGCGTTTCGTCCTGCCCACCGGTGTGGGATCGGTCACGATCCGGGATGACGTCGATCCCGCCACGATCCGGGCCACCCTGGCGGTCGCCACTTCGATCGGCGCCCCCTGACACAGGGGCCCGCTGCGGCCCCCTCCTGCGGGCCAGGGCGCCGGGGAGAGGGGCTCAAAGGTGGTCTTTCGCTGACAGGGAAGGCGCGGACCCCTCGGATCGGAGACCATCACCGCAAGGTTTTCTTCAACACGGCCCATGAGCCTTCGTCCCAGCCGGTTCAAAGACATCCTGAGCCAGCCCCTGAGACGACTCGGTGCCCTGGCCAGAACCGTCGGGCTCGGGGGGTCGGAGCAGACCGCCCAGCCCGATCCCTCCGCCCCGGCGGAGGAGGTTTCGCCGTCTGCCGTGGAGCCCACACCGGCGTTCTCGCCCCCTCCGGAGGCGCCCCAGGAGCCCGGCCGCGGGGCCAGCTGGGTGGCCTTCGTGCCCCGCGATCCCCAGTGGTCCCAGGTGCGCTGGTTCATCGAACCGGGCGACCGGAAGCGGGCCCAGGCGGAGGGAGCCACCCAGCTGTGTCTGCGGGTGGCCGACGTCACCGGGCTCGATGGGGGGTCCACCCACCCCCACACCCTCCAGGAGGTGGTGGTCGACAGCCAGGCCAGTGAGTGGTACCTGCCGGTGCCCCTGTCCGGCCGCGATTACCGGGTGGAGCTGGGCTTCCGCAAGGGCGGCAGCGGCGGCTGGATCTCCCTGGCCTTCTCCGCCACCGCCCATGTCCCGGAGCTGGATGGTCCGGCCCTGACCACGCCCGATCCCTTCGTGGCCTTCTCCATGCCTCCCGCCGCTGACCCGGCACCGGGAGCCGCCCCGGCCCGCGAGATCGTCAACGATCTGCACGAACGGCTCTACCAGAGCGCCACCAGCCCCTGGCGGCGTCTGGGCCGCGGCTCCGAGGCCTTCCACGAGATCGATTCCGCCGCCGGCCTGCACGGTGCGGGCGGTGCCCTGTCCGACTCCGGCGCCGGTCCCTGGGCCTCCGGCCGCAGTGGTTCCGGCATCGGTGGGGTTGCGCCCCGGCAACGTTCCTTCTGGCTGGTGGCCGATGCTGAGCTGATTGTCTATGGAGCCACCGACCCCTCGGCACGGCTCAGCATCGGCGGTGAGGACGTTCCCCTCTCCGCCGATGGCACGTTCCGCCTGCAGGTGCCCTTTCGGGACGGTCAGCAGCTCTACCCGATCGAGGCGCTGGCGGCCGATGGGGAACAGAAGCGCAGCATCACCATGGAGTTCCGCCGCACCACCCCCCACGCCAACGTCAATCCCCGCGAGGAAGCCCAGTCGGAGTGGTTCTGAGCAGGGGATGGCAAGGAGTTCGCAGGTGAACCGGGGGCTTGAGCCGAAGGGCTGAGCGCCGGGATCAGGCCGAAGGGGGACTCAGGAACAGGGGTTCCCTTCCCGGGGTCGCCGGTTCACCGTCACGGCGCAGGGCGATCCAGCGGAACTCACCGAGCCCCGCCGGATCCACCAGCCGCAGCAGGGTTTCCCTGCGCTGAAGCAGCTCCGCCAGCGGCGTGCCGCTCTGCCGCTGCAGGCCATGCAGACGCTGGGCCAGGCCGAGGGCCAGGAGGGCCTCGCCCTGGCGGCAGACGCCCTGGGGCTGCCAGCCACCGGCCCGGGCGGCGATGTCCAGGCTCTCCAGGCAGAGGTGGGCGGTGAGGTCCCACTGGCCCGGCTCGCGAAGCGGGTCGTCGCTGGCCCGCTGGCGGCGGTAGGCCATCAGGGTGCCGTTGCTGCGCTGGGGCGCGTAGTAGCGGCGGGCTTCATGGGCGTAGTCGATCACCAGCAACCAGCCCTGGTCGAGGGCTGCGGCGCAGGCAGCCAGCCAGGGGGCCAGACCGGGGTGGAGCTCGCTGCACCAGCCCTCGGGACGGCGTTCATCGAGGGGCAGCAGTCCCAGATCGGCCAGCGACGCCAGCATCGCCCCGGACAGGGGTTCACCGGCCTCCAGCCGAAGCCCGTCGTTCTCCAGCACGACCCGCTGGCGGCACCAGCGCTCACCCCGCCGCTCGAACCGCTCCACGGCCAGGGCGTCAAGCACCTCGTGGGCCAGCACCACCCCCCGCAGCGGGACGTCCGCCAGGGTCCGGAGGTCGGCCCAGCGCACGGGCAGGGGGCAACTGGCGAGCCGCCGGCGCTGCCGCTCGGCCATGCCGGCATTGGGCTCGACGAGCACCAGCTCGGTGCGCCCGGCCAGGGAGGGCCAGCCGGTGTGGAGCGCTTCGGCCAGCTGCCGGGCCAGCTGCCCCTCCCCCGGGCCGGTCTCCACCAGGGCCAGGGGTGCGTCAGCGGGGAGCAGGGCCAGCCACTGGGCCACCTGGGGGGCCAGCAGGCGGGCGAACTCTTCGCCCAGGGAGGGGGCCGTGGCGAAGTCACCACCGGGGCCGATCTGGAGCCGGCCGCTGCCGTAGGCCCCATGGTCCGGGTCGTGCAGGGCCCAGTCCATGTAGTCGAGGAACGGCACCGAGCCCCCCGCCGCCCGCAGTCGCTGGGCCAGCCAGGCCGGAACCGCCGGGGAGCCGGGGGAGGGAGGGATCACGCGGCGTGGGACGACTCGGTGAGAATGCTGACCGATGGATGACGGAACGATGGCGATGGCGGCAGCGACGGCACCGACAGCGATGGCGGCTCGACAACCGCACCGGGATGGGCCGCAGCGGCGCAGCGACCTGGGGCGGCGGCTGGGGGCGCTCCTGGCCACGCTCTGCCTCGTGCTCGTCACCTGGGTGCTGCCGGGCACCGTCGGCCCGGCCCTGGCGGCGGACAACCCCCAGCTGCTGCCCGATCACCCCACCCCGGTGATCGACCTGGCCAAGGCCCTCACCGACGGCGAACGGGGGGCCCTGGAGAGTGAACTGGAGGATTTCGAAGCCAGCAGCGGCTGGAAGCTGCGGGTACTGACCCAGTACGAGCGCACGCCCGGCCTGGCGGTCAAGGGCTTCTGGGACCTCGATGAGCGCAGTCTGCTGCTGGTGGCCGATCCCCGCGGCGGCAACCTGCTGAACTTCAACGTGGGCGAGGCCCTGTTCGCCCTGATGCCCCGCACCTTCTGGGTGGAGCTCCAGACCCGCTACGGCAACCAGTTCTACGTGCGCGACCACGGCGAGGACGGTTCGATCCTCTCGGCCATCCATGCGGTGAAGGGCTGCCTGGCGATCGGCGGCTGCCAGGTGGTGCCCGGGCTGCCCCAGGAGCAGTGGATCCTGACCCTGTGCACCTCGATCCTGGGGGGACTGATCGTCGGGTTCGCCGCCTTCCCGCGCCAGGAGGGTCGTCGGGTGGAGTGGACCTGGGTGCTGCTGCTCTCACCCCTGTGGGTGATCCTGTTCGTCGCCCTGGGAATGGGGCCGATCATCACCCGCACCCACGACGTGCTGCCGCTGCTGCGCAACGTTCTGGGCTTCCTGGGAGCGGCGGTGCTGGCCTATCTCATCGCCCAGAAGACGCTCGGCGGTGTGCGACTGGAGGGCAAGGGGGAGAGCTGAGCTCAGGGCGCCGGGGTGCTGACGCGCTCCAGCTGACAGGAGAGGCTGGCGTCATTGCAGGCCGGCGGCACCTGGCGGATGGCCACGTCTTCCCAGACGGCGGCCTCCTCCCTGCGCAGCTGGGCCAGGTTCTGCTCGTAGAAGCGGCGCAGGTCGTTCAGACGCTTGACGGGCTGGCCGTAGAAGCTGCGGCCGGCCAGGGTGGGGAACGAGGCCCACTCGGGGGCCAGCCGGGCGGCCAGATCGGGGGTCAGCTCGCCACGGTCGGCCAGATGCAGGGCACCGCGACGCTGGACCAGGAACAGGGCGGCCTGGTCCTGGGATTCGGGGCCGAAATCGGAGACCCCGAGAGCGCGGGTGACCATGTCCCAGGTGAAAGGCATGAACTGGTAGGCCCCGGCGGCCGCACTGGCGTAGCGGGCCGTGCGCATGACGCGGTTGGGATGGCGCTCGAGGGAGTCGAACAGGCTGCCGCCGAACAGGATCCGATAGCCGATCTCATGGCCGTTGGCCCAGGTTCCCTCGGCGTAGCGGATGGTGTTGAGCAGGGCGCGCCGCTCGGGGGTGATGGCGAAGACCCGGGGCGCGGCCGGCAGCGGCGAGAGCATCGCCATGCGGGTGGGGCCGGCGGGGGCGACGCTGCTGGCCCCCCAGCCCTGGGAGCCCTCGGCGGCTCTGACTGGCCCGGCCAGGCTCAGACCCAGTCCGGCGAGGGCAAGAAGCAGGGGGGTGCGCTGAAGGTTCGGCAAGAGAAGAGGTCGGGAAGGACAAGTGGGCAGAGACCTGTTGCAGGGACAACAGAGTCAAACCGGCTTGATGTGCTTGGTGAGACCAGGTCTTCTGGAGAACGACAACAGGAAGAACCAGTGATCCCGGGACAGTGAAAGTGAATCCATGACGCCGGGAGTTGGCGGTAATTTGCCGATGAATCAGCAGAATCGATTCCTTATTTGTGACGGTCGAATAACTGTCTACCGGTATCAAGAATGACGTTTTGCATTCCGGTTACAGCCAGGGACTGATTTCTCCCGGATTCGATGAACAGATGATCAAATCCCGAAGCCCTGCCCCATAGGCAGTGCTGATCGTCCCTCCAGCCAGGACACGAGCGTCTCCGCGGCGGTGGAGGCCCCATCGACCGCCAGCGGGCCGTGCCGGGGGGGGAGCAGGGGCAGATCCAGCTCCCAGTCGCCACGCCGGAAGGCCTCCTGGCTCAGCAGTCGATGCCAGCCGTGGTTGCGCAGGTCCTCCTCCAGCACCGGGGCTTCGGCGAATCCGCTGCGGTGCACCAGATGGATACCCACCGCCTGGCTGAAGGCCTCGCAGAAGCTGCTGTAGCCGGGCTTGGTGATCAGCCGTCCGGCCAAGGGCATCAGGTCGAGGGGGCGCACCCCCGGCGGCAGGCAGCGGCCATTGGGCACCGTGGCCAGCAGGGGCTCCGGCCCGATGAAGACGTGCTCGGGCCAGCGGGCCAGCAGCGCCGGGTCGATCGCCATGCCGAGGCCGCCGAAGCTGACCAGCACCACCCGCTCCCGCTCCGCCGGCAGGGCCAGCTCCCGGGCCAGCCGCGCCGGGTCGAGCCGGGGCCGGGAGCTGGTCAGGCCCAGCCGCACCTCCGGCACCCCCCAGTCCATCGGCAGGGCCAGGGGGCAATGGAGCAGCAGATCCCCCTGGCCGTAGAGCCGGCGGTGCCGCTCCACCCAGGGCCGGAAGGCCGGTCCCATGGGGGCGTGGATCGCATCCCAGCCGAAGCTGGCGAGCCACACGAGCGGCACCTGCAGACGGCGGGCCAGCAGGGCCGCCGCCGGCGGCACGTCCCCCAGCACCAGAACCGGCTGCCGCTGGGCCTCCAGCCAGCGGGCCTCCCGTTCCACCAGCGCCGGCAGCTCCTCCTTCAGCCGCTCGAGGGCCGTCAGGGTGGCGCCGGCATCGGCTCCGAGGGCATCGGCCTGGACCACCCCCACATCCCAGCGGCAGGGACGCACCTCGAAGGGCACCGGCCCGAAGGAGAGCTCCAGGAAGGCCGGCGGCAAGCCGGTGGAGATCACCAGCCGCCAGTCGGGCCTGAGGGCGGCGAGTTCGCAGAGCACCGAGGCCGTTCGGGATCCATGGCCGAAGCCATGGCTGCTGACGCAGGCGCAGATCAGCAAGGGCTGAGCACTCCCGCGGCCGGCAGGGCCGCCGTCCAGAGGGTCTGCTCGTAATGGAGGGCGCCGTCGATGCCGTACCAGCGGTGGCTGATGTGGCGCAGATCGCCATCGGAGAAGACGACCCAGCTGAAGTGGCGCAGGGCGCGGCCCCGCTGGTCCACGCCATGGCGGGGGACGCAGGCGGTGTTCAGGAAGGCGGTGCCCTGGGCGTCGCGGCGGAAGCTCAGCCGTTCCCCCTGGTGATGGCAGAGGGCGTGGTGCATGTGGCCGAACACCACCAGGGGCAGGGGGCGGCGGCGGCGGATCTGATCCACCGCCAGGGCCAGATCCTGATCCCCCCAGTCGCAGGCGGGGGCCTTCCAGTCGCGGCCGCAGGGGTCGTCCACCTGGGTGCCCAGGCCGCTGGGGCCGGAATGGGCCAGCAGGATCAGCGGCAGCTGGGGATCGGCGGCCAGGGCCGCCCGGCTGATGCGCTCGGCGGACTCCTGCAGGCCCACTGGCCCGTAGACCGATCGCACCGCCTTGGAGAGGTGGAAGCCACCGCCGGCGGTGCCAGGACGGGCGCCCACCACCGCCAGCCCGGGGGGACGCAGCTCCCTCAGACCCCAGCCGCAGTGCCGCTCACCGAGCAGCTCCAGCTGGCGGCGCAGGGTGCGGCCGCTGCCGTCCTTGCCGGCATCGTGGTTGCCCAGAACGCAGGCGATCGGCAGCTCCAGGGTGGCGAGCAGTTCGGGGATGCGGCACTTGCCGTCGCTCAGGTCGCCCACCAGCAGCAGGGCATCCGGACGGATCCGTTCCAGCACGTCGTGGTCACTGCGATCCCACTGGTCGTGCAGATCCCCCGCGATGGCGATGTTCAGCTCAGCCAATACCGACCGCTTCCTAGAGTGGGATCATCGTGCATGAGAAGGGGCATCGGTTGGTCTTCACGCAGACGCTGACCCACACGCCCCAACCCAGCCCTGAGGCCTGCCCGCCCCATGCTGAGCTGGCCGCCGCGATCGAAACGCTCAAGAACGAGCGCAACGCCATCATCCTGGCCCACTACTACCAGGACGACGCCATCCAGGACTGCGCCGATTTCATCGGCGATTCCCTCGAGCTCTCCCGCCGCGCCGCCAGCACCGACGCCGAGGTGATCGTCTTCTGCGGCGTCCACTTCATGGCGGAGACCGCCAAGATCCTCAACCCCGGCCGCACGGTGCTGCTGCCCGACCTCGAGGCCGGCTGCAGCCTGGCGGACGCCTGCCCCGCCGACGCCTTCGCCGACTTCCGCCGGCTTCACCCCGACCACGTCGTGGTGAGTTACATCAACTGCTCCGCGGCGGTGAAGGCCCAGAGCGACCTGATCTGCACCAGCAGCAATGCGGTCCACCTGGTGCAGCAGCTGCCGGCCGACCGCCCGATCCTGTTCGCCCCCGACCAGAACCTGGGGCGCTGGGTAGCCCGCCAGAGCGGCCGGGAGCTCACCCTCTGGCCCGGCAGCTGCATCGTCCACGAGACCTTCAGCGAGCAGGCCCTGCTGCGCCTGCGCCAGGAACACCCCGAGGCCGAGGTGATCGCCCATCCGGAGTGTCAGCAGCACCTGCTCGACCTGGCCGACTTCATCGGCTCCACCAGCAAGCTGCTGCAGCGCACCCAGACCAGCCCGGCCCCCTCCTTCATCGTGCTCACCGAGCCGGGCATCCTCCACCAGATGCGGCGGCGGGCACCGGAGAAGATCTTCCATGAGGTGCCCGGGGCCGACGGCTGCAGCTGCAACGCCTGCCCCTACATGCGGCTGAACACGCTCGAGAAGCTGTGGCGGTGCCTGCACACCATGGCGCCGGCGATCGAGCTCGACGAGGAGATCCGCTTGCGGGCCCTGGTGCCGATCGAGCGCATGCTAGCGATGAGCGCCTGAGGGGCCGGCCCGGACCCCTCGGCTCGGCACCTTTTCAGTAGCTGTAGTTGGCCACGAACAGCGAGCCGCCGTCACCGGAGGGTTCGGAGCCGGCCACATAGGCCCCGCGGGCCGCGGCGCCGTTGGCCCGGGCGCGGGCCAGCAGGGCCGCCTGGCCCGCCGCCGTGTCGTTCCCCTTCCATTCACTGAGGCAGGAATGCTGCAGGGCGCGGCCGTAGGAGAAGCCCAGGTGCCAGGGGGCCTCCGGGTCGGCGGCATGAATGGCCGAGAGCAGGACGCTGGCCTCCTCCTCCCCCAGGCCCCCCGAGAGGAACAGGATCGCCGGCACGGCCGGGGGCACGCTGCGGCGCAGGGTGCGCACGGTGTAGGCCGCCACCTGCTCGGAGCTGGATCGATCGGAAGCCCCGGCTCCAGGCAGGGTCATCGAAGGTTTCAGCAGGGTGCCCTCCAGGAATACGCCGTTCTGGCCCAGGGCCTCGTAGACGCTGCGCAGCACCCACTCCTGCACCGCCGCGGTGGTGAGGATGTCGTGGTCGCCGTCCATCAGGATCTCCGGCTCCACGATCGGCACCAGGCCCTCCTCCTGGGCCGTGCGGGCGTAGCGGGCCAGCCCCCAGGCGTTCTCGCGCACGCACAGCTCCGAGGGGCAGCCGTCGGCGCTGATGCGCAGCACGGCGCGCCATTTGGCGAAGCGGGCGCCGCGGGCGTAGGCCCGGGCCGCCCGTTCCTGCAGGCCCCGCAGTCCCGTGCACCAGGTCTCGCCGGCCAGGCCCCCGGCCAGGGGCTCCACCCCGAGGTCCAGCTTGATCCCGACCACCAGCCCCTGCTCCTTGAAGAGATCGACGATCGATCCGGCCGGCCGGCCCGCGATGGGGGCCGCCTCCTGGTAGAGGGTTTCCTCGTAGAGGATCACGCCGCTGATCGTTTCGCCGAGTCCGGGGGTGGTGGCCAGCAGGGTGCGGTAGGCGCGGCGGTTCTCCTCACTGTTCTCAAGGTCGATCGCGGCGAAGCGCTTGCCGATCGTTCCGGTGGATTCGTCGGCCGCCAGCAGGCCGGTGCCCGGCCGGGCCAGGGCGGCCGCGGTGGCCTCCAGCTCCTCGCGATGGGTCTCCAGTGACATCGGGCCAGCGGTGATGGCTGCCCCATGGCTAGTGGTGAGCCCGCACGCCGTCAACGGACACGGGCCGCCAGGATGCGGCCATCCCCCTGCGGCGGCACCGGCGCGCCATGGTCCTGCCGCCCGACGGCCTGCTCCAGCTCACCCCCCAGGGGCTCTACTGTCCGGCGGCCCAGGCCTGGATCGACCCCTGGCGACCGGTGAGCAGGGCCCTGATCACCCATGGCCACGCCGACCACGCCCGGCCCGGCAGCGGCGCCTACTGGGCGGCGAGCCCGGGCGAGGGCGTGCTGCGCCAGCGGCTGGGGGCCGGCATCGAACTGACGGGGCTGGCCTACGGCGAGGAACGACGCCTCGGTGGGGCTGTGGTGTCGTTCCATCCGGCCGGCCATGTGCTGGGCTCGGCCCAGATCCGGATCACGGCCGGCGATGAAACCTGGCTGATCAGCGGGGACTACAAGCGCGATGCCGACCCCAGCTGCGCCCCGTTCGAGCCGGTGAGCGCCGACGTGCTGATCACCGAGGCCACCTTCGGCCTGCCGATCTACCGCTGGCGGCCCGGCTGGCAGGTGGCAGCCGAGATCCTGGCCTGGTGGCGGGGGGGCCCCCAGCGCCCCTCGCTGCTGTTCGCCTATGCCTTCGGCAAGGCCCAGCGGCTGCTGGCGGAACTGGCCGCGCTGGGGGTGGAGGAGGAAGTGCTGCTGCACGGGGCGGTGCAGGCCCTGATGGAGCCCTACCGGAGCCAGGGGGTGGTGCTGCCGCCGACGCGGCCGCTGAGCGAACTTCCCCGCAGCGAATCGCTGGCCGGGCGCCTGGTGCTGGCGCCGCCCTCGGCCCACCGCTCGCCCTGGATGAAACGGTTCACCAACCCCCAGACCGCCTTCGTCAGCGGCTGGATGGCGGTGCGGGGGGCACGGCGGCGACGCGGCTTCGAGCGGGGCTTCGCCCTCAGCGACCACGCCGACTGGGACGGGCTGCTGCGCACGGTCCGGGACTGCGGCGCCCGCCAGGTGTACGTGACCCACGGCAACAGCGACGGACTGGCCCGCTACCTGCGCGAGGAGCAGGGTCTGGCGGCCGAGCCCCTGGGGCGGGCCTTCGAGGGGCAAAGGAACGAGGAGGGGGAGGCGGCCGGAGCCTCGCCCGCCTGAAGCGATGAACAGACAACGGCCCGCTGAATGTTCGCCATGGAACCGCAGTATGGGAAGCGAGGGAAGATCAGCGCCACGGGAAAAAGATTCACCTTGAAAGCCCGTTGTCAAGGGCCGATGGAATCAATAACTGTTGAAGATCCAGGATGATGGGGCCAGCTCGCACCTAGCGTTCTTGAGGAAGGGAACGTGGTGCCATGGGTGAACATGGGGGATCGGCAGACCACGTCGCGAGCCTTCACGATCGGCTGGCCGATTTCTGTCTGATCGCCGACCTCACCGACACCGACCTGCTGGCCTCCGATGCGCTGAGCGGCCATTTTCTTGCCTGCAGTCATTCAGCCCACACCCATCTGGGGTACAGCATCCCGGAACTGCTGGCCCTGTCCCCGGAAGCGATCCAGGCCGATCCCGATCACGACGCTGCCTGGGGGGCCGAGCGTCGCCGCGAGCTGATCGTCGCCGGCGGCGGGACCCTGCACACCCGTCATCGCTGCCGCGATGACTCCATCCGCGACGTCATCGTCCGCAGCCGTGTCCTCGAGATCGACGGGCGGCAACTGATCGTGAGCTGCGTCAGCGACGAAACCCAGCAGCGCCACCGGGAAATGCAGCTCGCCGACACCCTCTCCCTCCTGGAGGAGGGGACGACGATCAGCGGCATCGGTGTCTGGGATCTGCGCTTCAGTGATGGCCGCATGCGGTGGTCGGAGCAGACCCGGCGCCTCTGCAGAAGCCCGCACGGCGGTGACCACCCCTCGCTCCGGGACTACGGCGCCCTGGTGCATCCCGACGACCGACTCCGCTGGCATATGGATGTGCGGCGGGCCGTGACCCGGGGGGATGTGTTCCGCAGCTGCCACCGGCTCTGCTTCGAGGACGGCACGGAGGTGATGGTGGAGGCCGTGGGTCAGCTCAGCTACGACCACAGCGGTGCGCCGGCGCGCATGGTGGGCACCCTCAGGGACATCACCGGCGAGCAGGCCCTGCTGCAGGCGGTGGCGGGCGAGCGCTCCTGCGACCCCCTCACCGGCCTTCCCAACAAGCTCGCCACCCTGGAGGAGCTGGACCGACGCCTGAGCGGTCGCCGCTACAACGCGTCGATGGCGGTCATGAGCCTGGATGTGGATGGCTTCGGGGACATCAACGACCACTTCGGATCCGATGTCGGCGACCGGGTGCTGCGCGCCATGGCCGGCCGGCTGCGGGATCTGATCGGCCCGGGCGACTGGCTGGCGCGGCTGGGCAGCGACCAGTTTCTGATCCTCATGGAAGAGGGAGTCCGCTCCATCGGTGATGCGATGGGCGCCGCCCGTCGGTTGCAGCAGGAGTGGGCCCAGCAGCAGCCGTTACTGGAGGCCCTGCCCCTCGACCCGACGTTTTCCGTGGGGATCGCCACCTATCCCGAGCACGCCCAGGAGAGCCGGACGCTGATCCAGTGCGCCAACACGGCCCTGATGAAGGGGAAGGCCCAGGGAAGCACTCAGGTGTGCGCGTACTCCAGCACGATCAGCCGCCAGATTCAGGAGCGCATGGAGCTGAGCATTCAGCTGTCCCAGGCGGTGGAACGCGAACAATTCCGACTGCTGATTCAACCGCAGCGAACCGCATCCAACGCGCTCGCCGGCGGGGAGATCCTGCTGCGCTGGACCAACCACCTGAGCCTCTCGGTGCCGCCCAGCCATTTCCTTCCGCTTGCCGAAGAGAGTGGTCTGATCCTGCAGCTCTCCCCCTGGGTGCTGCGACAGACCGCCCAGCGGATCAGCGCCTGGCAGGCGGCGGGCCTCCACCCCCCGCGGCTGGCCCTGAACGTCTCCCCGCGGGAGCTGGAGCTGCCGGACGGGCGCTTCATCGGCGCCATGCTGGAGACCCTGGCGGAGCACCAGCTGCGTCCCGAGCAGCTGGAACTCGAGATCACCGAAACGGCGTTGATCCGCAATCCCCTTCTGGCCCGTGAACAGCTGCGGGTGCTGGCCGATCAGGGGTTCCGGATCGCGATCGACAACTTCGGAACCGGCTATTCCTCCCTGGAACTGCTGCGGACCCTGCCGGTCCATCGACTCAAGATCGATCGCACCTTCGTGCAGGCTCTGACGACTTCCCCCGTCGATCAGACCATCGTGGCCACCACCATCGCCCTGGCCCATGGCCTGGGGATGGACTGCACCGCCGAGGGGGTGGAGACCGAGGAGCAGCGCCGGAAGCTGCAGGATCTCGGCTGCGACTGCTTCCAGGGCTTCCTGTGCGGTCCTCCCCTGGAACCGGAAGCCTTCGAGGCCCTGCTCCTGCATCCGGGTAGCGCGGTCGTTCCTGCCCCGGAGCGCTGGTCGGGGGCACCGCAGGGCAGCGCAGCCCCGTCAGGCCGGCCGGCGGCTGGGGCCCATCTGCCCGGCACGTTCGAGCAGCTCGCGTTGCTGCGAACCGCCGTGGACGCCAGCCGTGATTTCTTTCTGCTGCTGCAGTCCGTCCATGGCCATGACGGCAGCATCGAAGACTTCCGGGTTCTGGATGTCAACAGAGCCGTCTGCTCCCACCTGCAGCAGGACCGCGAGGCGATCCTGGGCCAGACGCTGCTGGCCATCAGCCCGTCGATGGTCCAGAACGGGCTGATGGAGCTGTATGGCGATGCGGCCATGCGCAACGTCCCCACCGCCGTCAGTGGCTTTGCCGCCGACGATGGACCCACGGCCACGGGCCGCCGTCTGTTCGACATCGAGATCACCCCGGACCGCGGGATCCTCGCGGTCACCTGGCGGGATGTGACCGAGCAGGACCACGCCGCCCGCAGCCTGGCGGATGTGGCAGCCCTGTACCGGCTGCTCGCCGACAACATCGTCGATGTGATGCTGCTGCTGAACCACCACCAGCAGGTGGTGTGGGTGTCGCCGTCGCTGCAGCCCATGACGGGCTGGCAGCAGACGCAGTGGCACGGCCGGAGCTTCCAGGATCTGTTCGCCTCCGCCGAGGAGCCGCCCGGACCGGTGGATCTCGACCAGTGGCTGGCGGAGTCGGGCCCGATCCGCCAGGGCCGTCTGCGGCTGGCCGATCCCGATGGGGACTGGGGCTGGGTGCAGCTGAACGTCCGCAGGCTCGCGTGCGACCAGCTGCGCAGCCTCGACACGCGCGGGTTCGACACCAGTGGCGAAGTGGACCCCATCGGGGCCCCCCTGAGCCTGGCCCATGGCTACGTGATCACCCTCCAGCCGGTGGATGCGCAGGTCCTGGAGGAACGCCTGTTGCTGCAGCGCGCCAACACCGATGCCCTGACGGGCCTCTGCAGCCGCGCCGCCATTCTCGAGCGGCTGGAGCGGCTGCTGCTGGATGAGCGTGCCCACAGCGCCCAGCCCCTGGCCCTGCTCTTCTGCGACTGCGACGGCTTCAAGGGCATCAACGACCGCTACGGCCACGCCTGCGGTGATGCGGTGCTGAGAACCGTGGCCCGCAGGATTCAGGCCCGGACCCGCCGCGGCGACCATGCCGGCCGGATCGGCGGCGATGAGTTTCTGCTGCTGCTGGAGGGGATCGAGCAGCTCGAGGATGCGATCGCCTTCGCCGAAGACCTCCAGACCAGCATCAGCGAGCCGATCCCCTGGAGTGACCGCACCATCGAACCCTCGTTCTCGATCGGCATCGCCCTGCACGGGGCCGGGGAGGATGCGGATCTGTTCCTCCGGCGGGCCGACCGCAACATGTACACAGCCAAGGCCGCCGGCCGCCGTCGGGTGGTCGCCCTCTGAACCTTCCCCGTCAGACTGGCCTCCCACTCCGGCGACGGCTTGCCCCATGCGGTTCAACCTCCAGCAACGTCTGCAGTCGCTGCGGATGGTGGCCGGCCTCGCCGCCTTCCTGAAGAACCCCACGGAGCTCGAGAGCGTCTTCGGGGTGGCCCGGAGCCTCCAGGGCAGTCCCCTGGCCAGCCAGATGCAGCGACACCTGCTGGAGAACCCGGCCATGGCTGCCCTGGTGGCGGAGGGCTGGCGGCCCGAGCCGGTCGAGCTGGCCCATCTGGCGGCCCTGCCCGTGGGCAGCCTGGGTCGCACCTACGCCGACCAGTTGCAGCGCCTGAATCTGACGCCGGACAGCCTGATCGATCCCCGACCGATCAGCTCACCGGCGGAGTACATCACCCACCGGCTGCGGGAGACCCACGACATCATCCACGTGCTCACCGGTTTCGGCATCGACGGCCCCGGCGAGCTGGGGCTGCAGGCCTTCAACCTGGCCCAGGTGCGCTCCCCCCTGGCGGTGCTGCTGATCTTCGGTGGCCTGCTCGGCACCCTTCAGGACGACGAACCGCTCGAACCGCTGCTGCGCGCCCTGGCCCGGGGCTTCGCCATGGGCCTGGAGGCCCGCTGCCTGATCACCTTCAAGCTCGAGGAGGGCTGGGAGCGGCCCCTGGCCGACTGGCGACGGGAGCTGGGGCTGCCGGAAGCGCCCCTGGCCTGAGCCGATGCGGGCCTTCGCCGACCTCTTCCGGCAGCTGGAGCGCAGCAGCGGCACCAAGGCCCGCGTCGAGGCGCTGGCGGCCTACTTCAGGGCCGCCGATCCGGCCGATGGCGCCTGGGCCCTGGCCCTGCTGCTCGGCAAGCGGCGCCGGCGGCTGATCACCGGCCGGCGGCTGCGGCAGATCGCCCTGGAGCGCTCCGGCCTGCCGGACTGGCTGTTCGAGGCCTGCCACGCCCAGGTGGGGGATTCGGCCGAGACCATCGCCCTGCTGCTGCCCCGGCTGGGCCTGCCGCCGGCCCCGCCCCTGGAGCTCCCTCTGGCCGAGTGGATGGGCACGCGGCTGCCGGCCCTGGCCGCCCTGGAGGCCGAAGCCCAGGCGGAGGCGGTGCTGGAGATCTGGGGGGGGTTGCCCGAGGGACAGGTCTTCCTGTTCAACAAGCTGCTCACCGGCGGCTTCCGGGTGGGGGTGGCGGCCGGCCTGGTCACCCGGGCGCTGGCGGCGGTGTCAGGGCTGGAGGAGGCGGAGCTGGCCCACCGGCTGATGGGCGGCTTCGAGCCCTCCGCCGCCGCGATGGAGGCCCTGCTGGCGCCCCTGGAGGCCGGCGCCGCCGCGCCGATCAGCCGCCCCTATCCCTTCTGCCTGGCCTCCCCCCTGGAGGCGGAGCGCCTCGCCGCCAGCGATCCCGCCGGCTGGCAGGTGGAGTGGAAGTGGGACGGGATCCGGGCCCAGCTGATCCGCCGCGACGGCCAGACCTTTCTCTGGAGCCGGGGCGAGGACCTGATCAACGCCAGCTTCCCCGAGCTGGAGGGGGTCGCCGCGTTGCTGGGACCGGGCACGGTGCTGGACGGGGAGCTGACCGTCTGGCCGGCCGGGGCGAGCCAGCCCGCCGGTTTCGGTCCCCTGCAGCGGCGGCTGGGGCGCCAGAAGCCCGGCGCCGCCCTGCTGCGGGAGTGTCCGGCGGCCTTCGTGGCCTACGACCTGCTGGAACGGGGGGGCCGGGACCTGCGCCCCGAGCCCCTGGGCCGACGCCGTGCCGCCCTGGAGGACCTGGTGCGGCGGCTGCCGGAGGCGGCCTCCACCCCCGCTGCCGGGCTCCTGCGCCTCTCCCCGGTGCTGCCCCTCGGCCACTGGGAGGAGCTGGAAGCCCTGCGGCAACGGGCCCGCTCCGTGGGCGCCGAGGGGCTGATGCTCAAGGCGCTCGATTCGGCCTACGGCGTCGGGCGGCGCCGCGGGCTGTGGTGGAAGCACAAGCTGGAGCCGATGGAGCTCGATGCGGTGCTCCTCTATGCCCAGGCCGGCAGCGGCCGCCGCGCCAACCTCTACACCGACTACACCTTCGGCCTCTGGGACGGCGAAGGCCGCCTGGTGACCTTCGCCAAGGCCTACTCAGGGCTCGACGACGGCGAGATCACCGAGCTGGACCGCTGGATCCGCCGCCACACCACCGAGCGCTTCGGTCCGGTGCGGGCCGTCGAACCGCTGCAGGTCTTCACCCTGGGCTTCGAGGGCCTGCAGCGCTCCTCCCGCCACCGCAGCGGCCTGGCCGTGCGCTTCCCCCGCATCCTGCGCTGGCGCCGCGACCGCACCCCCGAATCCGCCGACAGCCTGCTCAGTGCCCTGGCGCTGCTGGAGGAGCCGGCCATCCCGGCGCGATCGGGCCCGGCTCCCCGGTCGGATCCAGCTCAGCGATCGGATCCTGCTCAGCGGTAGACCGAACGGCCATCCCCGGGCAGCAGCAGCGGCGCCGCCGGGTCGATGCGCCGGCCCAGGCTGAGCTCCGGGGGCCCCGGATCGGCGCCCTCCTCCCAGCGCTCCAGGGACAACACCCGGCCGTCGGCCCCTTCGTAATCGCCGTAGCGGCAGCCCGTCAGGCGCCGGTTCATCACCCGGGCGGCAGCGGTCACCGACGCCCGGCCCGTCTCCTTGAGGTGATAGAGCTGGCCGCGGCAGCGCAGGTGCTCGGGGAAGTCGGCCGTCAGACCCTCCAGCTCGGCGGCCGGGACGTCCTCCAGCCAGCTCACCTCCAGCCAGTCGTCCTCGCAGACGCTCAGCCAGCGGCCCTCGGTGCCGTCGCGCAGCAGGTACTCCAGCCACTGGAAGCCGTCGTCGTCGTAGAGCAGCCGGTCCTCCACCACCCAGTCACGGCCGTCGTGCTGAACGATGTCGCCGGTGGTGAGGTTGAACAGGGTGCGGCCCTGCAGCGTCGGGGCACGGCGGCGCAGGCGGGTCCGCCGCAAGAGCAGCAGGGCGACGGCGGCGAGCAGCAGGAGGAGCAGGAGAAGCCAGACAGCCATCGAGGCGCTCAGGGGCCGGAGCAACCAGGCCGGCGGGCCCAGCTTATGGAGGCCGTCGCCCCCGTCCCGTCGCCGCCGCGGGGGCCGGTCAGTTCTCGCGCCAGCGGCCCTGGCGCTGGTACTCGGCCAGCACCGGCCGGTGCAGGCGATTCGGCAGCACCCGCTCCCCCGGCGGCAGGGCCAGATCCCGGCTGAGGGGGAAGAGGCGCTCCAGCTGCCCCTGGTCGATCCAGCGGCCCTGGAACGGAAGCACGGCCGGAGACGGCCGCGGCGGGCCGCGGTGGGCCAGCACGAAACCCCAGGGCCCGAAGCTGGGCACATCCACGCCGTAGGGGCGGGTGGTCAGGTTCAGCTCGCCCAGGGTGGCCTGGATCGAGGCCAGCACCCTGGGGCTGAAGAACGGCGTCGAGGCCTGGGTGACCAGCAGGCCGTCGGGGGCGAGCCGGCCCAGCAGGCGCCCGTAGAAGGTGACGCTGTAGAGGCGCGCCAGGGCCGGCGTGGACGGGTCGGGGAAATCGGCGATGATCACGTCGTAGGGGCCCCGCAGCTGACGCACCCGCTCGAAGGCGTCGCCGAACACCAGCCGCACCCGGCCGTCCTCCAGGCTGGCGCCGTTCAGCCGCCTCAGGAACGGCTGCTCCCGGGCCAGCCGCGCCATGGCGGGGTCGAGCTCCAGCAGATCCACCTGCCGCACGGCCGGCCAGCGCAGCACCTCCCGCAGGGCCAGCCCATCGCCCGCCCCCAGCAGCAGCACGCGAACCGGCCGGCCGTGCCAGGCCATCGCCGGATGCACCAGGGCCTCGTGGTAACGGTATTCATCGAGGCTGGAGAACTGCAGCTGGCCGTCGAGGAACAGGCGCAGGTCGTCGCGGCGGCGGGTGAGCACGATGCGCTGGTGGCGGCTCTGGAGACGGCTCACCACCGGATCCTCGTACAGGCCGTCCTCGATCCGGTCGCCGAGGGGGACCAGTCCGAGGCCCGCCAGGGCGACCACGGGAACGGCGAGGGCGATCGAGCGGCGCCAGAGCCTCCCCACCGGGAACACGGCGGCGATCACCACGCAGCTGACCAGGGGCATCAGGGCCAGCCAGCCGGCGGTGGGCAGCAACCCCAGCCAGGGGAGCAGCACCAGGGGAAACAGCAGGGCCCCCACCAGGGCGCCCAGGTAATCGAGGGCCAGCACCCTCGCCAGGGCGACCCGCAGCTGCTGGCCGCACTCCAGCAGCCGGGTCAGCAGCGGCACCTCCATGCCGCCGAGCGCCCCCACCAGCACGGTGAACACCACCAGGCCCAGCCACACCGGCCCCCCCAGCCGGAAGAGGGCGAACAGGCCCAGGGGCGCCAGCAGGCACAGGGGCGCCAGGGCCAGTTCGACGCCCAGGAACCACTGCAGCAGGGCCAGACCGGGATCGGGCCCGGTGGCCAGAAACTGGCTCAGCCAGGCGCCCAGGCCCATGGCGGCCAGGAAGGTGCCCACCACCACGCCGGTGGCCAGGGCATGGTCGCCCAGCAGATAGCTGGCCTGGGTGACCAGCATCAGTTCCAGCACCAGGCTGACGCTGGAGGAGAGGGCCGCCGCCGCCAGCAACACCCGCACCTGCAGGGGGCTCAGGGGCGGAAGGCTGCGGGCCGTCACTTGGCCGCGCCCGGCCCGCGCCCCTGGAACCCCGTCCAGTCCTGGCGGCGGGGCGTCGCCGTCACCCAGCGACCGGAGCGGTAGCTGCCGCCGTAGCGGACGCCGCTGGAGGCGGCGGGGGTGCCCTCCTGACCGAGGCGCCAGAGGCCGGGACGGGTGATGGCGGTCACGGTGCCGGCGGCGACCACCGTCACCGTCAGCAGCATCAGCAGCGCGCGCTCGTCGACCATCTCAGCGGCCCTCCATCGCCCCGTCCAGGGACAGCACCGGGACCGCTCGGGCCGTCCGCAGCCCGTCCTCCACGGTGAGCCGCAGCCACTCAAGCTCCCAGAGGTCACCGTCGGCGCGGAAGCTTTCGGGCAGCTGCACGCGGAAGCGGTGGCTGCCCGGCTCCGGCAGGTGCAGATGCATCACCTGGCGGGCGGACAGCCAATGGTCCCCATCGCTGGAGCGATGGGCCACGGCCAGCGTCTGCCGGTGCCGGAGGCGGGGGCGTCCGAGGGCGTCGCACACCTGCAGCTCCAGGGTGGTGGTGGCCGGCGGCTGGCCCAGGGGGGGATCGTCATCGGGCAGCTCCCAGCGGGCCTCCACCCCCACCCGCACCAGACCGGAACCACCGGCGTCACAGCGGATCGCGCTGACGCCGTCGCCGCTGCGCCGCACCCAGCGGCCCCGGCCGATGCTGTAGCAGGCCCTCAGCAGCACCAGCGCCGTCGCCAGCGTGACCACGGCGGTGAACAGGAGCAGGGGGGCGTCGACGCTGTGGTTGCGGACGCTGCCGCGCACCACTACAGGCTGCGGCAGGGGGCGACCCGCCTCATCGAGCAGATCCTGCAGCTGCACCGCCAGCTGGAAGCGTCCGTTTCGGTCGGGGCGCAGGTCCAGCGCCACGCCCGCGTCGCCCTCCTCCCAGGTGCCGCTCTCCCCGTCCTCCGCCCAGGTGCCGCTGGCCCGCCAGCCGTCCTTGGTGAGAGCAAGCACGGTGCGGCCGCTGGCGTCGAGCAGGGCGACATCCAGCTCGATGCTGCTGTTGGAGGGGATCTCGGCCGCCAGCGTCAGCTGCGGGCTGCCCAGCCAGCCGTCCCGCAGCTCGAAGGGGGCACTGAGCACCCGCTGGCCCTCCGGCACCACCATCACCAGCCGCCGGGGCCACTCCAGCGCCGAGAGGGCCAGTACCAGCAGGGGCAGCAGCGGCAGCACCAGGCTGGCCAGCGGCCAGAGCAGCAGCGCCGGATCCCGCTGTCCGCCCGGGGAGGACGTCCCCATCAACGGGCGGCCTCCGGGCAGTCCCTACGGTGGGTCCGGCTTCGTGACGAGGGGATGGTCAAACCACTGCTCCAGATGCTGCTGATGGTCGGCTGGACCTTTCTGGGCATCATCCTCATCTATGTCGGGCTGCTGCTCTTCGATCGCCTCTCCCCGATCGATTACCGGGCCGAGATCCGCCGGGGCAACATCGCCGCCGGCGTGGTGCTGGGGGCCGTGATCCTGGCCATCGCCGCCGTGGTGGTGGCGGTGCTCTCCACCTGAGCCGTTCCCGCCCCGCCCCCCCCTTGACCCCCTCCCCCGCGGCGGCGCTGCGGCCGATCGAGGCCTGGTTCACAGCCCGTGGCTGGCGGCCGATGCCGTTCCAGCGCCAGTGCTGGCGCGCCTATCTGGAGGGGGCCAGCGGCCTGATCCAGGTGCCCACCGGCTCCGGCAAGACCTACGCCGCCGTGATGGGACCGATCGCGGCGATGCTGGCCGAGAACGGTGGCGCAGGACCGGACGCGGGCCTGCGGCTGCTGGTGCTGACGCCCCTGCGGGCCCTGAGCCGGGATCTGCTGCTGGCGATCCGGGAGCCGATCGAGGCCATGGGCTGGCCGCTGCGGGTGGGGCTGCGCAACGGCGACACCAGCAGCCATGAGCGGGGCAAGCAGCTCAAGGCCCCGCCCCAGATCCTGATCACCACGCCCGAATCCCTCTCCCTGCTGCTGGCCGGCCCCCGGGCCCAGGCCCTGTTCGCCGATCTGGAGGCGGTGGTGATCGACGAGTGGCACGAGCTGATGGGCAGCAAACGCGGCTCCCAGACCGAGCTCTGCCTGAGCTGGCTGCGCAGCCGGCGGCCGGCCCTGCGCACCTGGGCGATCAGCGCCACCATCGGCAATCTGGAGGAGGCGGCCCGGGCCGCGGTGGGGGTGGACGGCGAGCCGCGGATCATCACCGCCCGCATCCGGCGGGACACGCAGATCCGCAGCCTGCTGCCCGACACCATCGACGGCTTCCCCTGGGCCGGCCACCTGGGGCTGCGCATGTACGAGGAGCTGGTGGCCGCCCTGGACCCGGCCGTCTCCACCCTGCTGTTCACCAACACCCGCAACCAGGCCGAACGCTGGCACCAGTGCCTGCGCTTCGCCTGCCCGGAGATGGAGGGGGCCCTGGCCCTGCACCACAGCGCCATCGACCGGGCCGAGCGGGAGGCCATCGAGGCGGGGGTGAAGGCCGCCGCGATCCGCTGGGTGGTGTGCACCAGCTCCCTGGATCTGGGGGTCGATTTCCAGCCGGTGGAACGGGTGGTGCAGATCGGCAGCGCCAAGAACCTGGCGCGGCTGCTGCAGCGGGCGGGCCGCTCGGCCCACCAGCCCGGGGGCACGGCCCAGGTGCTGTTCATGCCGACCAACGCCCTGGAGCTGCTGGAGGTGTCGGCGATGCGCCGGGGACTGGGGGAGGGGCTGGTGGAGCACCGCCGCCCGCCCCAGGAGCCCCTCGATGTGCTGCTCCAGCACCTGGTGAGCCTGGCCTGCGGTCCGGGCTTTGAGCCCGAGGCCACCCTCGCCGCCGTGCGCCGCACCTGGAGCTACCGCCAGCTGGAGCGCAGCCGCTGGGACTGGTGCCTGCGCTTCCTGGAGGAGGGGGGCGACTGCCTGGGGGCCTACCCGCGCTACCGCAAGCTGGAGCGGGAGCCGGCCGCGCCCGCCCCGGCCGGCTCCTGGCGCTACGTGGTGCGTGAACCGGCCGTCGCCCGTCTGCACCGGCTCAACATCGGCACGATCAGCGCCGATCGGGCCGTGACGGTGCGCTTCGTGCGGGGCGCCGTCCTGGGCCATGTGGAGGAAGCCTTCGTCGGCCGGCTCAAGCCGGGGGACGTCTTCTTCTTCGCGGGCCGCCAGCTGGAGTTCGTGCGCCTGAGGGAGATGACGGCGATGGTCAAGGCCACCACGCGTCGCAGCGCCACGGTGCCCGCCTGGGGCGGGGGCCAGATGGCCCTCTCCGACCTGCTCAGCGCCCATCTGCGCCGGGAGGTCGACCGCTGCGCCCGCGCCCTTGACGGCGAGGCGGGGTTCAGCCTCGACACCGCCGAGCTGCGGGCCCTGGAACCCCTGCTGGAGCGCCAGGTGCAGCTCTCCGCCCTGCCCCGGACCCACCAGTTTCTGGTGGAGCTGTGCCACACCCGGGAGGGCAGCCATCTCTACGCCTATCCCTTCGAGGGCCGCTTCGTGCATGAGGGCCTCGGCTTCCTGTGGTCGTGGCGACTGGCCCGGCACCATCCGGGCACCTTCACGGTGTCGGTGAACGACTACGGCTTCGAGCTGCTCGCCCCCCGCGGCTACCCCTTCGAGGAGCTGCTCGCACAGCACGCCGAGAGCCTGCTGGATCCCACCGGCCTGCTGGAGGACCTGGAGCGGGCCGTGAACCTCTCGGAGCTCTGCCGTCGCCGCTTCCGCTCCATCGCCCAGGTGAGCGGCCTGGTGCTGAACGGCTACCCCGGCCAGGCCCGGTCCGGCGGCCAGCTGCAGATCAGCGCCGCCCTGCTCTTCGATGTCTTCCAGCGCCATGAGCCCGGCAATCTGCTGCTGGCCCAGGCCCGCGGCGAGGTGCTGGAGGACCAGCTCGACCTGGGTCGGCTGATCGGCACCCTGGAGCGGCTACAGGCAAGCGAGTGGCTGGAGCGGTATCCACCCCGACCGGGGCCCATGGCCTTCCCCCTGCTGGCGGAGCGGCTCAACAACCGCATGAGCAACGAGTCGCTGCTGGAGCGCCTGGAGCGCCTGCGCCAGCAGGCCACCCGGGCCGAGGGCCGCTGAGAGCCCGGCGGGGGTGCAGGGCAGGGAAGGAAGAACGGAGGGGGTGGGATTCGAACCCACGGAATCTTGCGATTCGCCGGTTTTCAAGACCGGAGCCATCAACCACTCGACCACCCCTCCTGGATGGGCGGCCCGACGCGCATGCCGGAGCCACGCCATGGTCCCATGCAGGGGCGGCCCCTACAGCCGGCTGGGCAGCCCCTTGCAGCCGCCGGGGATCGTCTGGCGGGAGCGGGGCCCGCTCCAGGCCGCCAGGTAGGTCCGGCTGGCGGGATCCAGCTGGCGCACCCCCGAGAGGTTGACGTTCTCCACCAGGGCACCGGTGCCGGCACCGCCGGCGTGGTCCGGCGGCTGCTGGGGCTGGGGCGGGGTGGCCTCCAGGGCTTCGCCGTAGAAGAAACGGGTGTCCTGCAGGTTGGCCCCCTGCAAGTTGGCGCCGGCCAGGTTGACGCCCGAGAGGTTCGCTTCGGCCAGATCGGCGCCGGAGAGGTCGGCCCCGGAGAGATCGGCACCGTTGAAGTCGATGGCCCGCAGGTCGGTGCCGGCGAGGTCGGCTCCCCGCAGCATGCTCTGCAGGCGGATCACCGGGACGCCCCTCTGCCGGTCCTCCTCGTAGCTGCCCTCCCCATCGAGGATGGCCCGCCCCAGCCGCTGGTCGCGGCGCAGGGGCGTCAGCAGCCGGGCGTGGGAGAGAAACCGCAGGATCCGGGCCTTGCCGTCGCCGTCGATGCTGCTGAGCACGGCGGCCAGACGGCCCTCCGCCAGCATCCGCTCCAGGGGCCAGTCCTCCAGCAATCCCTCTTCGTCGCTGATCAGCTCGGAGATGCCGTGGATGAAGCTGTCGATGGTCTGGGCCTGGGTGATGCGGTTCTGCTGGGTGGTGAGCCGCTGGTCCACCATCACCTGGCGCCAGGCGATCATCAGGGCCACCAGGGCCACGAGGATCTGGCCGATCGCCCCGATCACCCCTTCCCCGAAGGCGCCGATCGCCTCCCAGTCGCCGTTGCGATAGATCGCCAGCAGCGGGTCAAGCCAGCCCAGGGCCAGGGGGATCGACAGCAGGGCGAGCACCAGGGACAGCAGCGCCAGCAGGCGAACCGTGGGGGGGTCCTCCAGGTGGCGGGCCAGGAGCTGCCAGAGGGGCGGCAGCAACTGCCGCAGGGCCAGGGCGACGACCAGCAGGGCCGCCGGCAGCGCCAGCCAGGACAGTCCCAGGATGAGGGCCGCCTGGAGCACCAGGAGCGTGAGCAGCAGCTGCAGGCCGGCCCCGTGGCGCAGGCGGGTCCAGGCCCCACCCGAGCGCAGGGCGGGGGGCGGGCCGGAGGCGGCGGAGAGCGGACGGTCGTCCGGCTTCGTGCTCATGGGACGCGGCTGCCCTGGAAGAAGAAGCCGGCCGCCAGGATGGCGTAGGCCGCCAGCAGCAGCACCCCCTCCAGCCAGTCCGAACGTCCGTCGAGGCTGACCAGGTTGCTCACCAGGACCGCGGTCGCCACCGCCACCACCTCATAGACGTTGAAGCTGAGGTCGAGGGGGTGGCCGAGCAGCGGGGCCACCAGCAGCAGCACCGGCACCACCAGCAGTCCCACCAGCAGGGTGGAACCCAGGGCCACCGACACCGCCAGGTCCATCTTGTCCTTGCGGGCCATGCTCACCGCCGTGAGGTACTCGGCGGCGCCGCCCAGCAGGGGCAGCAGCACCACACCGGTGAACAGGGCCGAGAGGCCGAGGGACTCGGTGACGGTTTCCACCACACCGACGAACAGCTCGGAGGCGTAGGCCAGGCCGACGGTGGCCGCCAGCAGCACGGCGACCCAGGGGAGCAGGGGCGGCTTGGTGGCGCCGCCATCGCCGTGGCTCCCCTCGCCATCCACGCCCAGGTCAGCCTCCGCCACGGCGTAGAGGGTGCGGTGGGTCTTGAGGGAAAACAGCAGCGTCAGGCCGTAGACGGCCAGCAGCACCCAGGCCACGAACAGGGAGAAGGACTCGGCGGCACCCGCGTCGAGGCCGCCGGCGCCGTTGCCCACCATGCCGCGCAGGCTGGGGATCAGAATCGCCAGCACAGCCAGGGTCATGGCGGAGCCGTTGACCCGGGCCACCACCGGCTGGAAGCGCTGCTCGCTGCGGCCAATCCCGCCGACCAGCATCGACAGGCCCAGGGCCAGCAGCAGGTTGGCCATCACCGTGCCTGTGATGCTGGCCTTGACGATGTCCACCAGGCCCGCCCGCAGGGCCGCCAGGGCGATGATCAGTTCGGTGGCGTTGCCGAAGAGGGCATTGAGCAGGGCCCCGAGCGAAGGCCCGAGGGTGAGGGACAGCTCCTCGGTGGCGGTGCTGAGCAGGATCGCCAGCGGAATGATCGAGAGGATCGAGGTGACGAAGACGATCCCGTCCCCCCAGTGGAGCCGATCCGCCGCCGCCGCCACCGGCAGCATCGCCAGCAGGCCGGTGGCGATGCGCAGGCGAGGGGGCATGTAGAGCGAAAGAGAGTGACCCATTGTGACCGACTGTTGATCGTCGGGGCCATGGCCACCAATGGTGGAATCACCACGCCATCGGGGTGGGCCGGGGCCGGCCGGCGACGTCGGTGTGATCAGGAGGCGCGGGCGGGATGTTCGACTCAGAATGGCCGCAGCAGCATGCTCCTGATTGCCCGACACCCTGCAGGCCAGCATGGGTCCGACCAACCCTCAGGCGATGAACATCCCCATCCAGGGACCCGATGGGGACGGGCCCGACCAACGCCCCGGCCACCGCTTCAGGCTCCGCCGGCCACGGCGAGGGCATCACCCCCCGACACGACAACCGGCGGCATCGATTCAGCAGGTCTTCACCCTGATTGCGATTGTCAATGGGTTGGTTCTGCTGTATCTGGTCATCGCCGCCATCCAGGTGCTGATGGTGCCCGGCAGCCGCTCGGCGGAGGTCTATGTCTCCCTGATCCTCACGCTGCTGCTGGTCATCCTGGCGATCATCTCTTATCAGATCATCGCCCGGCGCATCATCCTGCCCATCGCCCGGCTGGTCAGGGAGGCCAGTGCGATCGAGAGCGACGACATGAGCAGCCTGCTGACGATCCGGAGCAACGACGAGATCTCCAGACTCGCCCAGGCCTTCAACGTGGTGCTCATCAAGATGCGCCAGGCCCTGATCGCCGGTGAGGCCAGCAACCGGCAACTGCTGGAGGCGAACCGTCAGATCGAAGCCTCCATCAACTACGCCGGCCTGCTGCAACGCTCGATCCTGCCGGACCGCCAGCTGCGGGAAACGTTCGGCAACGACTATTTCATCCTCTGGCTGCCGCGCGACACGGTCGGTGGCGATTACTACATCTTCCACTCCGAAGGCGGACACTGCCTGGCCGGGGTGGCCGACTGCGCCGGTCACGGCGTGTCTGGAGCGATGATGACCATGCTGGCCAGGGCAGGAATCGATCGCTCGATCATGGAGGTGGGCATCACCTCACCGGCCGCCATCCTGAGCTGCACCGATACCGCCATGCGCACCCTGCTGCATGGGGCCAGGATGAGCAAGTCGATCGCCACCAGCATGGACATCGGGCTGGTTCGCCTTGACTTCGAAGCCAGGACACTTAGATTCTCTGGGGCAAAGATCAGTCTCTATTGGAGTGATGGGCAAACCATGCACATGCTCAGGGGAGACCATCGGGCCATCTGCGACCAACGGGTGGGCTCCTACACGGACCACGACATCCCGTTGCTGCCGGACTGCACGTACTACCTCACCACCGACGGCCTTCTGGACCAGTCCGGCGGCGACAACGGCTTTTCCCTCGGCACCCAGCAATTCAAGGAATGGCTGATCCGGCTGGCCCGCCAACCTCTGGAGCAGCAGCGCCAGGCCCTGGCCGATGCCCTCGAGCAGTTTCGCGGCGGCCATCCCCAGCGGGACGACATCACCATCCTGTCCTTCCGATTCTCCTAGAGGCCTGACTGATGCCCCAAACGATCATGACCAGCGAGCCCATGTCGAGGCCCACCAAGGCCCCTGGTGAGGCGATCTCGGAGCTGACGCGATGACGATCACCACCACCAGCCTGATGTCTCTGAGGGAATTCTTCAGTGACTACCGGATCCTCATCTGCTTCAATGGCCCCATCTCCACCACCTTGATCGGTGAGATTGGATCGGCACTCAAGGAACACATTGAATCCAATCATGCACCAGAACTAGAAGTGATGGATGTGTTCAGTGTGTATATTGAAATGAGTCAGAATATCCGCAATTACGCCACCAGTCATGGCTTCAGTGACGCCGAGTCCTCCGCCACGGTCGTGATCGCGGCCGCCGAGGCTGGCCATTACGCCGTCTGTGCGGGTAACCTCGTGAAGACGGAGGATGGAAAGGCCCTGTTGCAGCGGATCCACGAACTCGCCGACTGCGACAAGGCCCAGCTGAAGGTGCTCTACAAGCAGCAGTTGCGCCAGCCCCACTCCCAGACCCCGGGCCAGGGTGCCGGCCTGGGTCTCATCGAGATCGCCAGGCGCTCGACCCAGCCCATGGAGGCCTCCCTTGACCCCCTTGAGACCGGTCGTGCCTTCTTCAGCCTTCGGGCCATCATCTGATCCCATGAGCAGCAGCGAAGCACTGAACCTGTCGGTACCGGGCTCCCAGTCCAGCCCCTCGATCCGTGCGGACTGGAAGGCCGGGGTCGTGGTGATGAGCGGCGAGTCCTATCCTGAGAATTCGTTCGAGCTCTATGACCAGCTGATCCAGTGGATTGAGTCCTACCTGTCCACCGCCGACCAGTCCCTCACCCTTGAGCTGCATCTCAACTACCTCAACACCAGCAGCATTCGCTTCATGATCGACATCTTTGATCTGCTGCAGAGCGCCTTTGATGAAGGCAAGGAGGTGCTGGTGCAGTGGATGTTCGATGACAGAAACCCCCGCTCCGCCGAACTGGGTTCTGAGTTCAAGGAAGACTACACCTTTCCTTTCCTGATCCTTTCCATCAACGCCTGACATGCCCGAGACTTCTGGTCCGAAATCAGACGATCAGCTGGAACAGGAAGTCATGGCCGTCCTGGCCGATCAGCGCTACGACAATGATCCGGTCCGGGATCTGCTGGCCAGGCTATGGCACCGCATTGAGGAGCAGGTCGACCGGCTGGAGCGCGTCGCCGATATCTCCGACCTTTACCAATCCCACGTGCTGGAGAGCAACCGCAGCCTCACGAATCGCTACGAGAAGCAGCTGCGCCAGATCAAGCGGGTGGTGCGCATCTCCGACCTCTATCAGGCCTCGCTGAAGGAGGTGAATCTCAGCCTGTTCGAGGCCTCCACCCACGACGCCCTCACGGGAATCTCCAACCGTCGTTTCATGGCGGAGCGCTGCCTGGAGGAGGATCAGCGGGCCAGTCGGCATGGCTCCACCTACTCGATGATCATCCTGGATGTTGATCATTTCAAGTTGATCAACGACGAATATGGCCACGCCACCGGTGATCTGATGCTAGTGGATTTCGTCAAGGCCCTCTCCAGCAGCCTTCGCCATTACGACATCATCGCCCGCTGGGGAGGGGAGGAATTCCTGGCCCTGCTGATTGATGCGGACCTGTCCACAGCAGAGGGCGTGGCCAAGCGGATGCTGGCCAACATCCGCACCATGCGCGTCTCCATTGACGACATGGAACTGCAACTCACCGCCAGCATGGGCCTGACCGAGCACAAGGCCGATGAGAACTACGACGCCACCTTCCGCCGCGCTGACAAGGCTCTGCTGATGGCCAAGAACGGCGGTCGCGACCGCCTCGTAGTGATCGATCCAGGCGAACCCCTCAGCCATCGCGAGATCAGCAACTTGGACGCCAGCGCCGAGTAGGGGGCCGGGCCGTGGCCGAAGCAGCCACCACATCCCAGGCCATCAGCACCGGCACACCCCATCCCCCGGCGCCATCGCACCGGGGGAGGATTGCACCCTTCATTCCCCGCCCTTCAAGCCAATATGGGACCCGGCGGCCCGCTGGGCCGCCGGCACCTCAGGCCTCAGGCTTGGCGAGCGGCAGCAGACATTTGTCGGAATCGCACCCGGCCGGGCCGGCTTCGATCAGCTCGCCGCGGTCGTACTTCTGCAGCGCCAGGAAGAAGTCGGCGCAGACACGTCGCTGCTCGACCTCAGCGACCAGGCGGGCGTAGGTGGCCTGATCGATCGGCTCAAAGGGCAACCGCGGGAAGGTGGCATTGGCATCGAAGCGGGCCAGGAGCGCCGCCGAGATGTAGCCCTCGCCATTCTCGATGGCGTGGTGGATCGCGGCGGCCAGGGGCTCGATCTCATGCTCGCGGAATTCCACAGTCGCCGAGGTGTTGTGGGTGGTGTAGTACCGCTGCACCTGCATGTAGAAATCGAACTGGGCCAGGGCGGAGAAGTTGTTGATCTCCACCCGGTCGGCCCCGGGCAGGTTGGCCCAGCTCACCTCGGTGGGAATCTCCACCAGCCACTCGGTGCAGCGCGGATCGAAGGGATCATTCAGCAGCCGCCCCTGCTCGTCCTTGTCCGACTGGGACGGAACGATCGCATAGCCGTACTCCATGCAGGCGAGGGCCACCGGATCGTTCTTGCGGAAGGTGATGCGGCGGATGAAGCGCTGGGCCTTGGGGGGATGCCAGCCGGGGCTGGCGCCGGTGAGCAGGCTCTTGGTGCCGGCCGGCTGCACGGTGGTGCAGCGGTTGGGACGACGCATGCCGTGGCGGTCGCAGTAGTCCCACACCGCCTCATGCACCCAGTCCTTCCAGCGGGACAGGTAGGCCGCCTCCTGCTGGCGGAACGCCCGGCCCTCCTCGCTGTCGGGACGACCCGCCTCCCACCACTGCAGCCAGGGGGTGCCGAAGGCGTGGACAAAGAAGTCGAACAGGCCGGTGAAGCTGACCCCGACGATCGGATCCCAGGCCCGGCTGCGGCGGTAGCGCTCGACCTCAAAGCGGTGGTTCAGCAGGCAGGCCACCGCCAGACCGCCTGCTTTGAAGGCATCCTCTTGGGCCTGGTGGTCGGTGGGGTCGATCCGATTGAGATGGATCTCCGCCAGGTTGCAGTGGAAATCGGCCCCCAGAATCTCGCCGCAGGGATTGAGGCCGTAACGTCCGAGCCGGTGTTCCAGCTCGTCGGCGCCGATCTCCGGATGGTGCAGCTGCAGCCAGCGGCCGGCTTCCTCCCGGCCCTGGTCGCAATAGATGCCGATGAACTCGGTGCGCAGCTCGGGAGTGGTCAGCAGGTCGGCGTTGGAGCGGGCGATCGCCTCGGGGGCGAACTGGATGGCCCCCTCGCCCGACTGGAACTGCTTGGTGACCGCTTCCAGCACCACCTCGCGGCTGGGGCGCACGTGAAAAACGCGGGTGTGGTTGGCCATGCGCAGGGCGTCGCGCTCCGGATCGATGCGCCAATTCCCCTGCGCGTCCTGCTGCCAGAGGTTCTCCTTGGCACCGAGGGCGGAATCGTCATCGGCGCAGAACTGGCGCATGCCGGCACTGCGGCGGATGTTGCCGGCCACGATCGTGACCGCCGCCTCATCAATCAGCAGACAGCACTCCACCGAGGTGAGCTGGCGCCCGATGGCCTTGTTGAGGATTTGGGCGACGCGGCCATAGAGATCCTTCAACTTGACCGGGTTGGCCATGCCGCCGAAGCCCTTGAGGGTTTCCCCCACCGGACGCACGTCCGAGAGATCCACCGAGACGTGTACGGGGCCCTCGAAGCGCTCGTCGCTGCAGAGGTTGAGCAGCAGGCGATAGCTCTCCACCCAGCCGGCGCGGGTGTCGCCGACGCGGACGCTGACGTGATGGCCGTCGATCTGGTGGGTGGTCTGCTGCTGGCGGGAGCCGATCGGCGTCAGGCCGATATCGGTCACACCGTCGATGACGAGGGTGTTGCGCACCTTCGGCAGCCGGCTGATCAGATGGGGCTCGATGATGGCGCCGGTGCCGCAGCCCATCATCGCCAGATCCATCATCAGGGCGAAGGCTTCCCAGTCCACCAGGTTGGTGGAGGTGCAGTTGTAGGCGCCGGAGAAGTTCTCGGGTTGCTCGATCCACTCGGTGCCGCCGATCCACAGCCAGCGGCCGGAGGGCAGGGCCATCTGGTGGCGCTGCATGCGCCGGATCAGCTCCACCTCGGAGGTGTCCAGGGAGCCGAGCACCCGCAGACCCTCCAGGTTGCGCTCGGCCACCTCGTGCCAGCTCTCCCGGCCACCGCTGGCGGTCTTGCGGCTGTAGGTCCGGTAGAAGACCGGGTAAGCGGCCGGAGCGGTGACCGGAAAATCCGCCGCCGGCCCCGGGCTCGCGTCGCCGCCGGCAGAGGGTGCCCCGACCGATGTCGCCCCGGCCGATGGGGCCGCCGTGGTGGGGGTGGCTGGACGGGCAGCGGAAAGGGTCACGGGGGGTACGGCCGGATCGTGTTGCGCACCATAACGCCACCTGTAGGGTCTGCAACGCTCACCCGCCACCAGCCACGGTGCCCGGGCCGCCCCAGGGGATGCTGGAGCGATGGAGCGGATCTGCGAACCCGAGCTGATGGACGAGCCGCTGCAGGCCCAGGCCTATGCGGCGGCGGACTTCTCCAGCGGAGACCGGGCGGTGCTGGAGCGGATCGACGCCGTGCTCGGCCCCAGGGGCGTGGGGGAGGGTGAGGGGCTGAGCGTCGTCGATCTGGGCTGCGGACCGGGCAACATCACCTTTCTGCTGGCCGGTCGCTGGCCCGAGGCCGACGTGCTGGGCATCGACGGCTCCGCCGCCATGCTGGCCATCGCCGAGAGGCGAAGGCTGGCGGATCCGGACGCCCATCGCCACGTGCGCTTCCGGCGACTCGTCCTGCCCAGCCCGCGGCTGGCGGGACCCTGCACCGCCGTGGTCAGCAACAGCCTGCTGCACCATCTCCATGATCCCGGCGTGTTCTGGGGGGCCGTCAAGCAGCTCGCGGGGCCGGACACCTGCCTCTATGTGCGCGACCTGCGCCGGCCGGCGACCGCCGCGGAGCTGGAGGCCCTGGTGGCACGCCACGCGGGCGCGGCGCAGGCGGTGCTGCGACGGGACTACGCCCATTCGCTGCGGGCGGCCTTCACCTGCGCCGAGGTCAGCGAGCAGCTGGCGGCCGCCGGACTGGAGGGGCTGCAGGTGCGGGAGGTGGACGACCGCTATCTGGAGATCCACGGCCCCATCCCGCCTGGCAGGCTGGCCCCATGACCAGCCGACCCCCTTCCGTCCCCGTACCGGACACCGACGCCGCGGCCCTGGCGGCGGCGGTGAGCCGGCGCCGCAACTTCGCGATCATTTCCCACCCCGACGCGGGCAAGACGACCCTCACCGAGAAGCTGCTGCTCTACGGCGGGGCCATTCAGCAGGCCGGGGCGGTGAAGGCCAAGGGGGAGCAGCGCAAGGTGACCTCCGACTGGATGGAGCTGGAGAAGCAGCGCGGCATCTCGATCACCTCCACCGTGCTCCAGTTCGACTACGCCGGCAGCACGGTCAACCTGCTCGACACCCCCGGCCACCAGGACTTCTCGGAGGACACCTACCGGACCCTGGCCGCCGCCGATAACGCCGTGATGCTGGTGGATGCGGCCAAGGGCCTGGAGCCCCAGACCCGCAAGCTGTTCGAGGTCTGCCGGATGCGGCGGATTCCGATCTTCACCTTCGTCAACAAGATGGACCGGCCGGGGCGCGAACCCCTGGAGCTGATCGACGAGATCGAGCAGGAGCTGGGGCTGGCCTGCTGGCCGGTGAACTGGCCGATCGGCAGCGGCGACCGCTTCCGCGGCGTCATCGACCGGCGCTCCCAGGATCTGCTGCTGTTCGAGCGGGCCGAACGGGGCCGCCAGAGCCTGGAGCGGCGCCTGGCCCCCGGCGATCCCGATCGGGCCGGGCTCGTGGAGGCGGAGCTGCTGGAGCTGGCCCAGGAGGAACTGGAGCTGGTGGAGGGGGCCGGCGCGGCTCTGGATCTGGAGCGGGTGCACGCCGGTGAGCTGAGCCCGGTGTTCTTCGGTTCGGCGATGACCAACTTCGGGGTGCGCCCCTTCCTCGATGCCTTCCTGGAGCTGGCCCAGCCGCCGGTGGCCCGGGAGAGCGACCAGGGGCCGGTGGATCCGCTGCGGCCCGAGTTCAGCGGCTTCGTGTTCAAGCTGCAGGCCAACATGGACCCCCGCCACCGCGACCGGGTCGCCTTCGTGCGGGTGTGCAGCGGCCGCTTCGAGAAGGACATGAGCGTGCGCCATGCCCGCAGCGGCCGCACCATCCGCCTGTCCCGGCCCCAGAAGCTGTTCGGCCAGGACCGGGAGGTGGTGGAGGACGCCTACCCCGGCGATGTGATCGGCCTCAACAACCCCGGCATGTTCGCCATCGGTGACACCCTCTACACCGGGGCGCGGGTGGAATACGAGGGGATTCCCTGCTTCAGCCCGGAGATCTTCGCCTGGCTGCGCAACCCCAACCCTTCGGCGTTCAAGAGCTTCCGCAAGGGGGTGAACGAGCTGCGGGAGGAGGGCGCCGTGCAGGTGCTGTACGACACCGACCCCAGCAAGCGGGATCCGATCCTGGCGGCGGTGGGCCAGCTGCAGCTGGAGGTGGTGCAGTACCGGCTGGAGAACGAATACGGCGTCACCAGCCGGCTCGAACCGCTGGAATTCAGTGTCGCCCGCTGGGTGAGCGGCGGCTGGCCGGCGCTGGAACGGGTGGGACGCCTGTTCAACTGCAAGACGGTCCGCGACGCCTGGGACCGCCCCGTGCTGCTGTTCCGCAACGACTGGAATCTGCACCAGCTGCAGGAGGACCACCCCGACCTGGAGCTGCACGGGGTGGCGCCGGTGGTGAGCGGTGTGGAGCCGATCGCCCTCTGAATCCGGGGGCTTGGGCGCCGGCCCGGGGGAATCCCCTCCCTCGCGCCAGGCGGTTGGAGGGGGCAGAATGAAGCAACAATTCGTCACGCCGCAACGGACGGTCACTGCGATGCCTCGATCCGTGACGCCATCCCCGCTCTGGCTCGTGCGTCCCCGCAGCGACGGGGGCAGTGATTACGTCAGCTTCCAGCCCTCCCAGGGGGCCGTGGAGATGCGAGAAGGCAGCCACCTGCCGCCCCAGATGCCCCTGCTGAAGCGGCGCCGCTCCCTGGCCATCGAGGAAGCCGAAGCCTGCCGGCGCCGTCTGCAACAGGAAGCCGGATATCACCGCAGTGAACCGCTTTTTTAGCCTTGGCTCGATACGCTCGGTGGTATGAACCAAGGATCCGACCAGACCCAGCCGGCCCCTGACGCCTCCGACCCGTACGAGCGGCTGGGCGTCGCCCCGGATGCCTCCTTCGACACGGTCCAGGAGGCCAAGCTGGCTCGGCTGAAGGAGGCCGGTGACGATCCGATGGTGCGCTCCCGCATCGAGGCGGCCTACGACGCCGTGTTGATGGATCGGCTCAAGGAACGCCAGCAGGGTCGGGTCAGCAGTGCCGCCCGCTCCGCCTCCCAGCGGGAACAGGCCTCACCACCGCCGAGTCGCCCGGCCCTTTCGGCCCTGCCGAGCCTGCCCCAGCTTCCCCCCTCCCGCCTGCCCCGTCCCAGTTTCTCCCTGCCCCGGCTGCAGCCGGCCAGCGGCCGGGAGCTCTGGTTTCCGCTGGCCGCCGACGGCGTCCTTCTCGTGCTGCTGGTGCTGATGCCCGAGGCGGCCCCCGAACTGCTGACGGCCCTGGCCACCGGCGTCACCCTGCTCAACCTGCAGCGGCGTAACGGCCGCTTCCTGGCCGCGGTGGGCTGGTCCTTCGCCCTCCTCTGCCTGGGCCTGATCCTCGGCGGCCTGCTGGCCGGTGGGCTGGGGCCCGCCGTGGGCTCGGCCCTGCCGGTCTCCACCCTCCAGCTGCAGAGTATCCCCGCCATCCTGCTGCTATTGCTCGGAGCCCTCCTGATCGCCTGAGCGCAGCTCAGGCGACCGCGGCCAGCTCGTCGATCAGCTCCTGCAGCTCGGGGGCCTCCACCCGGTAGACCTCACTGCAGAAATGGCAGGTGAGTTCCGCCTGGCCGTCCTCGTCCAGCATGGCGCTGAGCTCATCGCGGCCCAGGAGCCGCAGGGCGCTGACGCTGCGGTGACGGCTGCAGGGGCAGTGGAAACGCACCGCCTGCTCGATCGGCGCCGCCTCGAGGGGCTGGGGATCGAGGTCCGGAAAGATGTCCTCGAACAGGGCGTGGAGCTGGTGGGCATTTGCGGCGAGCCGATCACTGAACCCGGTGATCTCCCGGCAGCGCTCCTCCAGCAGGGCCACCAGGGCCGGCTCCCGTGCCGCCTTCGGCAGCACCTGCACCAGCACCCCACCCGCGCTGCGCACCCCGGAGCTGTCGATCGTCTCGCCCACGAACAGGGCCGAAGGGGTCTGCTCGGAGTGGAGCAGGTAGGAGGCCACGTCCTCGCCGATCCCACCGCTCACCAGCTCCACGGTGCTGCTGAAGGGTTCCCCCTGGCCCCGGTCCCGCACCACGTGCAGGTAGCCGGTGCCGGTGGCGCGGCGGAAGTCGAAGCGGTGGCCGCCGGCGGCGTCGGGGAGGAGATCGAGCTCCAGGTCCGGCCGGCCCACGTAGCCCCGCACGGTGCCGTCCCGGCCCGCATCCACCATCAGACCGCGCAGGGGCCCATCGGACTGGATGCGCAGATTCACCCGTCCGTGGGCCACCTTCATCGAGCTGGCCAGGAGCAGCCCCGCGGTCATGGCGCGTCCCAGCAGGGCGGTGGTGAGAAAGGAGAGCCCGTGGCGATCGCTGGCCATGCGGCTGGCGGCGGTGGTGGTGACCGCCACCATGCGGATGCCGCCCCCGGCGCCGGTGGCCCGCAGCAGGCTGTCCCCCATCAAGCTGTCCCCACCATCAGCCCGTCATCGTAAGGAGGCGGATCGGGGGGCCTCCAGGGGGCCCAGGCTGCCCCCCTCCAGGCGCCAGCCGTGGTCGATGACGCCGCGGAACAGCTCGGGTTCGTGGGTCACCACCAGCAGGGCCCGTTCCCGGGCCAGCTCCCCCAGCAGCTGCAGCACCTCCTCCCGCACGGTCCAGTCGAGACCGGCGGTGGGTTCATCCAGCAGCAGCACCCGGGCATCGCGCACCAGCTGCACCGCCAGGGCCAGACGCCGCTGCTGGCCGCCGCTGAGCCGCTCGGGAGCCTGCTGCAGGGAGAGGTGGCCGAGACCCACCTGCTCCAGCACCGCCTCAGCCTTCTCGGCGGTGAGACGCCGGTGTCCCAGCTTCAGCTCCTGACCCACCGTCAGACCGAGAAAATGGCGTTCCGGGAACTGGAACACCAGCCCGCACAGCCAGCGGCGCTGGCGGCTGCTGAGGACCTCCCCCTGCCAGAGGATGCGGCCGGCTTCGGCTTCGGCCAGGCCGCAGAGCACCTCCAGCAGGGTGGTCTTGCCGCTGCCGCTGCGGCCGGCCACCAGGGCCGGGGCACCCACCGCCAGCTGCAGGGACACATCCCGCAGCACCGGCGCCGCCGCCGTGGCCGGGTGGTAGCGCAGACCGATGACGTCGAGCATCCCACCAGCATGCCGTCCGCCCCTGCGACCGGGGAGCGCCCGGGCGCCCATGCCCGGGAACGTGTTGGATGGGGGGACACGCGCGCCGTCTCCCCCCTCCCCATGGATGTCCGATTTCGCGAGGTGGATCCGTTCAACTGCTGGATCTGGCTGCACTTCGCCGACCAGCCCGGCGCGGCCGAGCGGGGCTACGTCGAGACGGCCTTCGACAGCTGGTTCTTCCTCGGCAAGCTGGGCGGCTTCAACGCCGAGAACCTGCAGACCCACGAGGGGGGGGTGGACCTGGGCTGGCTCCCCTACGACACTGAATCCGCCGAACGCTGTCTGCCGGCCCTGATGCACAACATGGGGCCGATGGAGTACCAGGACGACTGGGCCCGCTGCTGGGTCGACCTGGGCACCAGCGATGCCCTGGCCCTCGATGTGCTGATCAACGCCCTGCGCCAGCTGGACAACGACGTGCTCGAGATCACCGAGCTGGTGATCGGCGGCCTCAACGAGGACTGGCCGATCGACGAGGAGCCCGAAAGCCCCTTCTCCGGGGACTGATGGGGCGGGAGCTGCGCCGGCTGCTGATATCCCCGGAGCGGATCGCCGCCCTGGCGACCGGGGACCCGAGCCAGGCCCGGCTGGCCCTCGAGCCCCAGGAACGCCACTACCTGGAGCGGGTGCTGCGCTATCGCCCCGGCGATCGCCTGGCCCTGGTGGACGGCGTCGGCGGGCTGTGGACGGCGGTGCTCGACACCGAGCGGGGCCTGCGGCTGGAGCAGGACCCCTGTGCACCCCTGCAGCGGCAGGCGTCGGTGGGGCCGCCCCTGGAGCTCGCCATGGCCGTGCCCCGGCGGGAGGCGGATCTGGTCTGGCGCATGGCCACCGAACTGGGCGCCGACCGGCTTCAGCCCCTGCTGGCCGAGCGGGCCGCCCCGGGGGAGCGCTGTCCCCTCGAGCGCTGGCAGGCGATCGTGCGGGAGGCCACCGAGCAGTGCGAGCGGCTGTGGCACCCGGTGCTGGCCGCGCCCCAGCCGGCCGGGGAGTGGCTGGCCCGGCCCACGGCCGGCATCGCCCTGCTGGCCACCACCCGGCGGGAGGGGCTGCCCCTCTGCAGCCAGCGGCTGCGGGAGCTGGTGGACGGCACGGGCGCGGGAGAGAGCAACGCGGACCCGGCGGCCGGAATCCGGCTGGCGATCGGCCCGGAAGGGGGCTGGAGCCCCCGGGAGGAGGAGCGGGCCGAAGCGGCCGGCTGGCAGCCGGTGAGCCTGGGGCCCACGATCCTGCGCACGGCCACGGCCGCGGTGGCTGGCCTGGCCCTGCTGGCCGACTGGCGGGCGCTCAGGAGCGCATCATGCCGGCCGCCATCTCTTTGAACACGGCCAGGTTGGCCCCGGGGGTGCGGCGCTTCATCGGGGTGGCTCCGCCGGCGGTGACGCAGTCGGGGGCGAAGGTGGCCATCGACGGGGCCGGCCGCAGGGCCTCGGCGGCGGCCAGCTCGGCCGCGATCGCCTCGGCGGTGGTGAGGCCCGAAACGGGCTGGGGGGTGGCCTCCGCAGCCGCGGAAGCGGCGGGGGTCGACGCCGGCTTGGCCTCGGCCGTCTCGGCAGCGGCCTTCGGGGCGGGCTTGGACTCGGCCCGGGGGGGCGCCACCACCGCCGGGGGCTGGTTGCCTTCGCCGCCGCCCAGATCGAGGAAGAACTTGGGTCGCTTGAAGACCATTCGGTGCACCGCCGGATGGAGCGATTATCCGCCGAAGCCGGCGCCCCGCTGCGCCTGGCTTAGATCTGTGCAACACAACGGGCCCCCGCCATGCTGCCGCTGTCGCCCCAGGACCCCCTGCACTGGCTGGCGGCCCTGGCGATCAACGGGCTGCTGATCAGCCTGGCCCAGCGGCTGCCCCTGCTCACCCCGGCGGGCTGGGTCCATGCCGGGGTGCTGGGCACCCTGCTGTGGGGAAGCCTGGGCTGGCGTGGCTGGCTGGCGGTGGTGGTGTATCTCGCCCTGGGCAGCGGCGTGACGAAGCTGGGGTTCCGGCGCAAGCGGGAGCTGGGCCTGGCGGAAGGCCGGGAGGGCCGGCGCGGGCCGGAGAACGTCTGGGGCTCCGCCCTGGTAGGGACGGTGCTGGCCCTGCTCGCCTGCCGGGCACCGGCGGCCAGCCAGCCCCTGCTGCTGGCCGGCTTCGCCGCCAGCTTCGCCGCCAAGCTCGCCGACACCTTCGGCAGCGAGATCGGCAAGCGCTGGGGCCGACACACCGTGCTGATCACCAGTCTGCGGCCGGTGCCCCCCGGCACCGAGGGGGCCATCAGCCTGGAGGGCACCGCCGCCAGCCTGCTGGGCAGCGCCCTGATGACCCTGGCGATGGTGGCCCTGGGTGTGATCCGCGGCTGGCCGCTGGCGGCCCTGGTGGGCGGTGTCGGGCTGGTGGCCACCCTGGCCGAGAGCGTGGTGGGCGCCAGCCTGCAGCGTCACTGGCGCTGGCTGACCAACGAGGTGGTCAACGGGCTCCAGACCCTGCTGGCGGCCCTGCTGGCGATGGCGCTGGTGGCGTGGCTGCTGCCGGCGTCGGGCTGAGATCCCCCTGGCGCCAGGCGAGGGCGGCGCGCCTGAGGCGATCAAGGGCGGCGTCATGACGGCGCTGGGCCTGACGGGCCGGGATCCCCAGCTGCCGGCCCAGCTCCACCCAGGTGCAGCCCCCATCGAGGCGGCCCACCAGCAGCTGCCGCTCCCGGGGATCGAGATCGGCCAGCTGGCGCCGCAGCCACAGGCGCTCGGCGCCGCGGGGGTCGCACGGGGCCTCCAGCGGGTCCTCGGCGACCGGGCCGGTGGGAGCAGCCAGCAGATCCAGCAGGCAGCTGGGCGCCTCAAGCTCGCCGACCCCTGGGCCGAGGGGCGCATCCAGGCTGCGCACCGCGGCGGTCCGGCGGATCGCCAGGGCCTCCTCGAGCCGGGCCGGATCGCAGGCCAGCCGATCGGCGAGGGCGGCGGGCGACAGCGGGTCGAGGCCCTGGCGGCGGCGCCCCTCCTGCAGGGCGAGCACCTGCTGGTGCAGATCCCACAGGGGCCGTGGCGGACGCACCAGGGGCTGGCGGTCCCGCCGCTCGCGGCGCATCGCCCCCTGGATATACGGCACAGCAAAGCTGCTGAGGCTGACGTTGCGGTCGGGATCGAAAGCCTCGACGGCCTTGATCAGGCCGAGGCTGCCCACCTGGGCCAGGTCCTCGAAGGCCAGGCCGGCGTCGGCGCCCTGGCGGCCGGCGATCGAGAAGACGAGCGGCAGGTTGTCCTCCACCAGCAGGTTCCGCCAGCGGAGCCGGGTGGCCGGATCGGTGGCGTCGGCGTAGGCCCTGAGCCGGCGGCGGTTGCGGGTGCGGCGATCCACGATCGCCTCGGGAATCTCCCGGCAGCCGGGACAGAGATCCGGCGCCGGCAGCCGGCGGGTGCTCAGCACCACGGGTGCCGGAGGCGGGGGCGAGGGGGGCGGGGGGCGATCCATGGCAGAAGGCACGGGGGTCCGTTTCTTCAGGGTCGCCGTTGGCCCTCGGCGGCGGTTCACCCCACCGAGGGAGTTCCTTTCACCCGAACGGGTGATGCCGGCGGCACCGGCATGGGGAACAGTGGCCGCTGGAGCCATGCCTCAGAAGCCGGCCGTCACGCTGCTGTGGGGATCGAGCCCGGCCCACTCCAGCAGGGCGCCCCAGCTGCGCAGGCGCCGGTAGAGCTGGCCGTGGCCGTCGCTGTTGAGGTGCAGGCCGTCGCTGCACAGGCACTGCAGCCAGTGGGGGTCGGCCAGCAGGCCATCCAGCAGCGGCAGGAAGGGCACGTCGGCCTCCATGCAGGCCTCCTCCAGCAGGCCCTCATAGCGGCGCACCGTGGCCAGGTCGTACCAGAGCATCTCGGCGAAGGGCATGACGACCTCATCCACCGGCGTCAGCCCCAGCACGAACACCGGGGCGATGGACGTCAGCCGGGGCAGCAGCTGCCGCAGGCCGAACAGGAACGCGTCGGGGGCCAGCTGGTGGCGGCCGTCGGGCCGCCCCACCCGGGCCGTGTCGTTCAGGCCGATCGACAGCAGGATCCCCTGGGGCCGCTGGCGGCGCAGTTCACCCCGGCTGGTCACCTCCGCCTCGGCACGGGCCGCCAGCCGCTCCAGCCCATCCCCCCGCACCCCCAGGCCGTAGAGCACCGGGCCCTGGGGCAGCTCCATCCAGTGCCGCCGCAGGCGCTCGCACCAGCCGCCCTGCTCGGGGTCGCCCCAGCCGTAGACGCCGCTGTCGCCCAGCACCACCAGCTTCTTCGGCACCGGCATCGGCTGGGCGATCAGAGACTGGCGCCGAAGCGGCGCAGCCGCTCCAGGCCGTCGTCGATCGTGGCCGGGGACGCCGCGCAGGAGAGGCGGATGCAGCGGTCGTCGCCGAAGGCGGCACCGGGCACCACCGCCAGCCCCACCTCCTCCAGCAGCCGGCCGCAGAGGGTCATCGAATCCAGGCCCCAGGCGCTGACGTCGGGGAAGGCGTAGAAGGCCCCTTCGGGGGGCAGCAGCTTGAGGCCGCTGATCGCCATCAGGCCGTCACTGAGCCGGGAGCGGCGACGGCTGAATTCGGCCGCCATCTCCTGGACGCAGTCGCGGGATCCGCTCACGGCCGCCAGGGCGCCGAACTGGGCGAAGCTGCAGACGTTGCTGGTGCTCTGGCTCTGCAGGGCGCTGGCGGCGGCCACCACGTGGCGGGCGCCCGCCAGCCAGCCGATGCGCCAGCCGGTCATCGCCCAGCCCTTGGCGAAGCCGTTGACGATGAAGATCCTCTCAGCGATGTCGGGTGCCACCGCCGCCAGGCTGTGGTGCACGTGGCCGGGGGAGAGCAGAAGCTCGTAGATCTCGTCGCAGACCACCGCCACGGCGGGATGGCGGCGCAGCACGGCGGCGATCCCCTCCAGCTCGGCGCGGCTGAGCACCATGCCGGTGGGATTGGAGGGGCTGTTGAGCACCAGCAGCCGGCTGGCCGGGGTGATCGCCGCCTCCAGCTGCTCGGGGCTGAAGCGGAACCCGCCGCTGGCATCGGTGATCAGGCAGCGCACGCTGGCGCCGGCCAGGTGGGCCATCTCCGGGTAGCTGAGCCAGTACGGGGCCGGCAGCAGCACCTCGTCGCCGGGGTCGAGCAGGACCTGGAAGAGGTTGTAGAGGGCCTGCTTGCCGCCGTTGGTCACCAGCACCTGGTCGGGGCGGGTGGGAACGCCGTTCTCCTGGCTGAGCTTGGCGGCGATCGCCTGGCGCAGCTCCGGTTCGCCGGCCACGGGCCCGTAGCGGGTATGGCCGGCCTCCAGCGCCTCGGCGGCCGCCTGGCGGATGAAGGCGGGGGTGTCGAAGTCGGGCTCCCCGGCGCTGAGGCTGCAGATGTCCTTGCCCTCGCCGCGCAGCTCGCGGGCCTTGGCGGTGATGGCGAGGGTGAGCGATGGCTGCAACGCCTGCGCCCGGGCGGAGAGCGTCAACGGGGCCGGCATGGCAGCGCGCGCCGTCTGGAGGGCGCGATTCGGCAATCCGGCCATCTTGCCCTACGCCCGCGACCATGGCGAACAATGGGGCGATGGCTCCCGATCACCTGCAACCTTCTCCCCGGCAACCCTCTCCCCTGCAGCCGTCCCTTCTGGGTGAGGACCCCGCCACCGCGGAACCTGCCGCCAGGGAGCCCACCGCCACGGAGGCCACCGCCACGGTGCACACCGCCGGGGTGATCGACGCACCCGCTGGGCCACCCGATCTGGCGGCTCTGGAGCGGGACTGCCGCGAGTGCCGCCGTTGCGGCCTGGCGGAGGGCCGCCGGACGGTGGTGGTGAGCCGCGGCGATCCGGCGGCCCGGCTGATGGTGATCGGCGAGGGGCCGGGTGCCCAGGAGGACGCCAGCGGCCGGCCGTTCGTGGGTCGGGCCGGCCAGCTGCTTGACCAGATGCTGGCCAGCGTGGGGCTGGACAGCGAGCGCGACGCCTACGTCTGCAACGTGGTGAAGTGCCGTCCGCCGGACAACCGCCGGCCCACGCCCCAGGAGATCGCCGCCTGCGCCCCCTGGCTGGCCGCCCAGATCGCCGCCGTCGATCCCGCCGTGGTGCTGCTGGCCGGCGCCACCGCCCTGGAGGGGGTGCTGGGAATCAAGGGCGGGATCACCCGGCTGCGGGGCCGCTGGCACCCCTGGCAGGGCCGCTGGGTGATGCCCGTGTTCCATCCCTCCTACCTGCTGCGCAATCCCTCGCGCGAAAAGGGCTCCCCCAAGTGGCTCACCTGGCAGGACCTGCAGGAGGTGCGGCGTCGCCTGGAGGAGGACAGACCGCCGACACCCTCTTTGTGACAGGCTTTGGCCATCACCGGCCCACGCGAGATGACCGGCACCCTGGCCACACCCACCACCACAGCCCCGGGGACCTCCCCCCTCCCGGCCGACTGGGCCAGTGACCCCCGCTTCGACACGGTGATCCGCCGCCGCAAGACCCGCAGCGTCCGTGTCGGCGACGTGTGGGTGGGCAGCGAGCACCCCGTGGTGGTGCAGTCGATGATCAACGAGGACACCCTCGACATCGAAGGGGCCACCGCCGGCATCCGCCGCCTGCACGAGGCCGGCTGCGAGATCGTGCGGCTGACGGTGCCGAGCCTGGCCCATGCCAAGGCGGTGAAGGAGATCCGCCAGCGGCTGGAGGACACCTACCGGCCGGTGCCGCTGGTGGCCGACGTGCACCACAACGGCATGAAGATCGCCCTGGAGGTGGCCCAGCACGTCGACAAGGTGCGGATCAATCCGGGCCTTTATGTGTTCGACAAACCCGACCCCAACCGCACGGAGTTCACCCCCGAGGAGGTGGCCGCGATCGGCGAGCGCATCCAGGCCACCCTCGAACCCCTGGTGAGCCTGCTCAAGGACCAGGACAAGGGGCTGCGGATCGGTGTCAACCACGGCTCCCTGGCGGAGCGGATGCTGTTCACCTACGGCGACACCCCCCTGGGGATGGTGGAGAGCGCCATGGAGTTCATCCACATCTGCGACCGCCTCGATTTCCACAACATCGTCGTGTCGATGAAGGCCTCGCGGGCGCCGGTGATGCTGGCGGCCTACCGGATGATGGCCTTCCGCATGGACGCCGAAGGCTTCCATTACCCCCTGCACCTGGGGGTCACCGAGGCGGGCGACGGCGACTACGGCCGCATCAAGAGCACCGCCGGCATCGCCACCCTGCTGGCCGAGGGCCTCGGCGACACGATCCGGGTGTCGCTCACCGAGGCGCCGGAGAAGGAGATCCCTGTCTGCTACTCGATTCTGCAGGCGATGGGGCTGCGCAAGACGATGGTGGAGTACGTGGCCTGCCCCAGCTGCGGCCGCACCCTGTTCAACCTGGAGGAGGTGCTGCACACGGTGCGCAACGCCACCGCGCACCTCACCGGCCTGGACATCGCCGTGATGGGCTGCATCGTCAACGGCCCCGGCGAGATGGCCGATGCCGACTACGGCTACGTCGGCAAGACCCCCGGCACCATTTCCCTCTACCGGGGGCGGGAGGAGATCCGCCGGGTTCCCGAAGCCGAAGGGGTGGCGGCGCTGATCGCCCTGATCAAGGAGGACGGTCGCTGGGTCGACCCCTGAGCGGGGAGCCCACCCCTGGCATCGGCGCTACGTTGGAACCACGTTTCAGACTCCTTGAGGATCCCCACCATGGGCAGAGCTCGCGCCACCGTCGTGGTGCTGGTTGGTCTCGGTGCCTGTGCCGCCACGGCGGTGATGGCCCGGGAGATGGTGCTGACCCCCACCGGAACCGTGTCGATCAGCGACAGCCCCAAGGAGGTGATGGACCAGGCGTGGCAGATCGTCTTCCGCGACTACCTGGACACCACGGGCAAGTACACACCTGAGCAGTGGCGCAAGCTGCGCCGGAGTGTGCTCTCCAAGAGCTACAGCACCCCCAAGGATGCCTACGAGGGCATCCGCGGCATGCTCAGCACCCTCGACGATCCCTACACCCGCTTCCTGGACCCGCGGGAGTTCAAGGAGATGCAGATCGACACCTCCGGGGAGCTCTCCGGGGTGGGCATCCAGCTGAGCGTCGACAAGGAGACCAAGGAGCTGGTCGTCATCTCGCCGATCGAGGGTTCGCCGGCCTCCAGGGCCGGGGTGCAGCCCAAGGACGTGATCGTCTCGATCGACGGCAAGAGCACCAAGGGGATGAGCACCGAGGACGCGGTGAAGCTGATCCGGGGCAAGGCGGGCACCACGGTGAACCTGGTGCTGCGCCGCAAGGGCCAGAACATCGACACCCCCCTGACCCGGGAGCTGATCGAGATCCATGCGGTCACCCACCAGGTGAACACCGCGCCCGACGGGACGAAGATCGGCTACATCCGGCTCAAGCAGTTCAGCGCCACTGCCACCAAGGACATGCGGGCGGCGGTGCGGGACCTGGAGGCCCAGGGGGTGCAGGGCTACGTGCTCGACCTGCGCAGCAACCCGGGCGGGCTGCTGGTGGCGAGCGTCGAGATCGCCCGCCAGTGGATCAACGAGGGCATCATCGTCTCCACCAAGACCCGCGACGGCATCCAGGACGTCAAGCGGGCCACCGGCCAGGCCCTCACCACCAAGCCCATGGTGGTGCTGGTCAACGAGGGTTCGGCGAGCGCCAGCGAGATCCTTTCCGGCGCCCTGCAGGACAACAACCGGGCCGTGCTGGTGGGCCAGAAGACCTTCGGCAAGGGTCTGGTGCAGTCCGTGCGTGGCCTGTCCGACGGCTCCGGCATGACGGTGACCATCGCCAAGTACCTGACGCCCCGCAACCGGGACATCCACAAGCACGGCATCAACCCGGACGTGCCGGTGAAGATGACCGAGCAGGAGGTGCAGCGGCTCAAGCTGGAGGACATCGGCACCAACCGCGACAGCCAGTACCGGGTGGCCGAATCCACCCTGCGCAAGCAGCTGCAGGCAGGTGCCACCCTGCAGAAGGCCTTTGAGCCCGGCAGCGCCAACCTGCCGGCGGCCCTTGCCAAGCCCTGACCCAGACGACCGGATGCCGGGCAGCCCGCCCGGCTCGGTCTGGGACCTGAAGCCCTGGTGGTGTCAGCCGTGGACCATTCTGGTCACCGGCATGGTGGTGATCGGGGCGAGCTGGCTGGTGCTGCACCTGTGGTGGATCACCGCCGGGGTCTCAGCGGTGATCGCCGCCTGGTGGCTGCTGTTTCTGGTGCTGATGCCGGCCGCCTGGAAACGGTCGCAGGCCGGCGGCAGCGAAGGCTGAGACGCCGGACTCAGGCCACGGGCTGCATCAGCCCGCCGCCGGGGGAGGAGTCGTCGTCGTCGTTGTTGCCGGCGGCGGACTGGAGCAGGGCGAAGAAACCGAGGCCGAGCACCCCCAGGAAGGCCGGCAGCAGCAGGGGATTCTGGGTGGCGCCCGCGACCTCGATCAGCTCACCCATGTCGGCGCGTAACGAAAGATGACGTCACCTTAACGGACATTCTCATCGGCTGGGCGCCCCGCTCAAGGCCAGGTGGCCCAGGGGCCACCCATCGCCAGCCGATCCCCTCGGCCGTAATCTCCGCAAGGGCAGCACGACTCGCTCACCTTCATGCGTTCTCCCGATCGGCGGTGACATCGAAGATCCCCGTCCTGATCTGCATCGATGTGGAACCGGACGTGTTCTTCGTGCCGCGTCAGGACCCTGAGCCATGGAAGGGCTACGAGCTCACCCATGCGTACATCCGGAGCTGGCGATCGGCGCTGCAGCAGCTCACGGGAGACGCCGTGCATGTCAACTGGTTCCTCCGCATGGATCCGCAGGTGGCCCTGGCCCATGGCCGTGCCTCCTGGGCCGTGGATCACTACCGGGAGCTGATCCAGGAGGCCATCGACGCCGGTGATGAGCTGGGCGCCCATGTCCACACCTATCGCTGGTGTGGGGACTCCGGCGACTGGCTGGATGACCACGGCCACGACGACTGGGTGGCGGAATGCCTGGCCACCGCCGCGGAAGCCCACCGACCAGCCTCGGGTCGCCGTGCCGTTCGCTGCGCTTCGGCAATTACTGGTGCGGAACGCAGGCCATCAATCGGGCGGAAGCCCTGGGATTCCGTTTCGATCTGACCATCGAGCCCGGCCTGCCCCCCAATGCGCTGGACTCACGCAAGCCGCCCCACTCGGGCGATCTGCCGGACTACTACCGGGTGCCCCGCGAACCCTATGCCCCCTCCCGCCGCGACTTTCGCCGCCGGGCCAGGCCAGGTGAACGGGAGATCACACTCCTGCCCCTCACCTCCGCCCACCTGCGCTACGGCTGGGGGCCGCAGAGCCTGAAGCAGCGATGGCGGCGGCTGCGCCACAACGGCCTCCGCCACCGGCTGCAGGACACCCCCCTTTCCATGTGGCGGGACTGGAGCCATCCCAACGGGTTCAGCGCGATGGTCGACCGGGCGATCGCCCGGCAGCGACATCCCTATCTGGCCTTCGCGATTCACTCCAACGCCCCCGTCGAGCCGGAATCGCTGCCGAGAATCGAGCGCTGCCTGCAGGCCCTGATGGCCCACCCCGAGCGCTCCCGATTCGCGTTCTGCACCCCCGCCGAAGCCATGGCGATCCTGCGCGGCAACGCCCCAGGAAACGCCCCAGGCGGCCGAGGCCGTTGCGGGTGATCGGCCCCCCCCGGTGGCGCAGCAGCTGCCACCAGGCACGCGGCTGCCAGGGGTCCGCCAGCAGGTAACCGATCAGAACGGACGTCGGATAGGCATTCTCCGGATGGAACGGCACCAGCCGGCCCAGGTGCCGGATGGTGGCGGGCTGGCCCCGGTGCAGGGTCCGCACCAGACGTCGCCGCTGCCGGACGTCGCTCCCGGTGAGGGTCGGGCGCAGGTACCACTCCAGGGTGCCGATGACGCGGTCCCGCAGACGGGCCGATCCAGGCGTCTCCGACCGGAGCGCCGCTGCTCGGGACAGTTCCGCTTCCAGTTGCGTCATGGCGGACCGCATCAGCGCCGGATCGAATCGCTCCATGGCCCCGATCACCTGGGCCATGGGTCCGAGAATCCGGCACTGCTGCAGGCGCAGGTCCGCTTCCGCCGGATGGCTGAGGCTGCGCTCGCGGGCCAGGGCCTCGCAGCTCGTGCGGATGTTGAGGAAGTACTCGTGGGCCCGCTCCAGGCGCCAGCGGGTGCTGGTGGCCTCCCGGTGCTGCACGCGATAGGCGGCGGTGGCCGTGGCGTTCCGCACCATCGGGGCGACGGAGGCCAGCTGGAACCAGGCCTGCACATCACTGCTCCAGGCATTCCGGGCCGGCCAGCCGCCGATGGCCTCCAGAGCTCCGCGGCGGATCAGCACGAAGGAGGGGGTGTCAATGCGGTGGAAGGGAAAGGAGTCCCAGGGGTCGAACCGTTCCGGTCGAAGGCACGGCTCCGGGAAGGACAGCTCCCGTTCGTCCTCGTAGGTGAGGGTGCGGGAGACCGCCGCACCGGCGGCCGGATCGTCCAGCAGCAGCGTGCTGAGCAGCTCGAGGTGGCGGGGATGCCAGTGGTCGTCCTGGTCGAGGAAGGTGATGAAGGCCGCCGTGCTGTGAGCGAAGCCGAACTGACGGGTCTGGTGGGTGCCCCTGCCGGGATGGCGATAGAGGGCCACCTGGGGAAAGGAGCGGACGATGGCCGCCGAGTCGTCGCTGGAGCCGTCGTCGACGACGATGATCTCCCGGGCCGGCAGGGTCTGGGCCAGCACGGATGCCAGCGTCTGGCGGATCCAGGGGGCGCCGTTGAACAGGGGGATGACCACCGCGATGTCCGCGGCGGTTGCGCCTGAGCCCGTGGTGCCGTGGGGGGCCCTCACACCACCAGCACCGCCGCGTTCTTCGCCGCCTGCTCCTCGGCCCGCTGCTCCTCGGTGCGCCCATCGGCCTCGGGGATCTGGCCGGCCATGGCGGAGAGCCAGGCCATCAGCTGCTCCACCTGCTGGGCGGGGGAGAGGGCCCCCAGCCCCCGGGCCAGCACCTTGGCGGTGCTGCCGGCGCCGCCCTGATACACCAGCCGGCCGTGCAGGTGCTGGGGCAAGGCCTGGCGCAGGCGGCGGAAGGCGGGTTCCTCCATCGGCGTTTCCAGGGCGATGTTGGGTTTCTCCGGCCTGATGCGCGAGAAGCCGCAGCGGCGGGCCAGCAGCTTCAGCTCCATCAGCTGCAGCAGGCTCTGCACCGGCGCCGGAATCGGGCCGTAGCGGTCGGCCCAGCCGGCGGCCAGCTCCACCAGGGCCGCCTTGCCCCCGCACTCGGCGGCGGCCCGGTAGGCCGCCATCTTCTCGTCGGCTTCGGTGATCCAGTCGGCCGGGATGAAGGCCGTCACCGGCAGGTCGATCTGGGTCTCGTCCACCGCCGGGATGTCCTGGCCCTGGATCTCGGCCAGGCAGTCCTGGAGCATCTCCATGTAGAGGTCGAAACCGATCGCCTCCATCTGGCCGCTCTGCTCCACCCCCAGCAGGTTGCCCACCCCCCGGATCTCCATGTCGCGCATGGCCAGCTGGTAGCCGGAACCCAGCTGGGCGAACTCCTGGATCGCCCGCAGCCGCTGACGGGCCGCGTCGCTGAGGGAGGCATCGCCCGGATAGAACAGCCAGGCGTGGGCCTGGATGCCGCTGCGGCCCACCCGGCCCCGCAGCTGGTACAGCTGGGCCAGGCCGAAGCGGTGGGCGTCCTCCACCAGGATCGTGTTCACCCGGGGGATATCCAGGCCGCTCTCGATGATCGTGGTGCAGAGCATCACGTCGGCCTCGCCGGCGTTGAAGGCCACCATGGCGCTCTCCAGCTCCCCCTCCGGCATCTGGCCGTGGGCCACCTGCAGCCGCAGCCCCGGCAGCATCGCCCGCAGCTGGCCGGCCACCTCCTCGATGCCCTCCACCCGCGGCACCACGTAGAACACCTGGCCGCCGCGGTCGAGCTCCTGGCGGATGGCGCTGCGCACCGCCTCCTCGTCCAGGCTGGCCAGGTGGGTCTTGATCGGGCGCCGCAGCGGCGGCGGCGTGGTGATCAGGCTCATCTCCCGCACCCCCGAGAGGCTCATGTACAGGGTGCGCGGGATCGGCGTGGCGGACAGCGTCAGCACGTCCACGTCCTTGCGCAGCGCCTTGATCTTCTCCTTCTGGTTCACACCGAAGCGCTGCTCCTCGTCCACCACCAGCAGACCCAGCTGCTGGAAGCGGGTGCCCTTGCCCAGCAGCTGGTGGGTGCCCACCACCACATCGATCGTGCCCGCCGCCAGGCCGTCCTGGATCGTCTTGCGCTCGGCGGCGGTGCGGAAGCGGTTGAGCAGGGCCACCTTGAGCGGATAGGGGGCAAAGCGCTCGCTGAGGGTGCGCCAGTGCTGCTGGGCCAGGACGGTGGTGGGGGCCAGCAGGGCGCACTGCCGGCCGGCGGTGACCGCCTTGAAGATGGCCCGGATCGCCACTTCCGTCTTACCGAAGCCCACATCGCCGCAGACGAGGCGGTCCATGGGCTGGGGGCGTTCCATGTCGCGCTTCACCTCCACGATCGCCTTGAGCTGGTCGGGGGTGGGGTCGTAGGGGAAGGAATCCTCCAGTTCGCCCTGCCAGGGGCCATCGGAGGGGAAGGCGAAGCCTGGCGCCTGGTGGCGCTCGGCGTAGAGCTTCACCAGATCCATGGCCACCTTGGCCACCGCCTTGCGGGCCCGCTCCTTGGCCTTGGTCCAGGCCGTCCCGCCCATGCGGTTGAGTTCCGGCGGGCTGTCGCTGCTGGCCCGGTAGCGCCCCAGGCTGCCCAGCTGGTCGGCGGCCACCCGCAGCAGCCCGTCGGCGTACTGGACCACCAGGTAGTCGCGGACCTCGCCGCCGATGGCCAGCTTCTCCAGCTTCAGGAAGCGGCCGATGCCGTGGTTGCGATGCACCACGAAGTCGCCGGGGAGCATCTTGTTGGGATCCACCGTGCGGCTGGCCGCCTTGCGGCGCCGGCGCACATAGCCCCCGGCCGCCAGGCTGTGCTGGCCGAAGATCTCCCGGTCGGTGAACAGCACCAGCTTCCAGGCCGGCAGCTGGAATCCCTCCAGCTCGGCGGTGCCGCGCAGCTTGAGCGCCACCGGGGTCCCCTGCTCCACCAGCCGCTCGATGGCCGGGAAGTCGCGGGCATTGGGCACGAAGCGCGTGACGCAGTCGTGCTCCTCCAGCAGGGCCACGGCCCGTGACGGCTGGGCGGAGACGATCCAGGGCCGGGCCTTCTCGCGCAGGTGCCCCTTGATCTGCTCCGCCAGACGCCCGAACTGGTTGGGATGGGCCGGCACCGGGCGGCTGGCCAGGTCGAGGTCGTTCGGGTGGCGGTCGCTCTCGTGCAGCTCCGCCAGATCGAAGCCCGTGAACGCCTCCGCCTCCGCCAGGGCCGCCGCGATCGGCCGGTGCAGCCGGGCGGGCAGGGGCAGGGGCGACTCACCATCGGCGGCCTTCACCACCTCGCCGTGGTGCTCGGCGGCATGGTCGAACCACTGCTGGCCGTGGGCCAGGCACTGGCGCCGCTCATCGATCGCCACCAGGGTGCCGGCGGGCAGGTAGTCGAGCAGCGTCGCCGGCGCCTCCCAGGCGAGCCCCATCAGCCGCCGCATTCCCTCCGGCGTGCCCCCCTCCAGCAGCTGGTCGAGGGCGGCGGGCTCCAGCAGCCGCTCCAGCCCTTCCGGCATCCGCTCCCGCAGGGCCTCGGCGATCAGGGGGGCGTAACTGGTGGGGGTGAGCCGCACCCGCTCGATCACATCGAGGGAGCGCTGGGTGGCGGGATCGAACTCCCGCAGCTTCTCCAGGTCTTCACCGAAGAGCTCCAGCCGCACCGGCAGCTCGGCGCTGACCGGAAACACATCGACGATGTCGCCCCGGCGGCTCCAGGTGCCCTCCTGCTCGATCGTGGGCACCTTCTCGTAGCCCAGGCCCGCCAGGGTGTGGGCCAGCTGCTCCAGATCCAGCCGATCGCCCCGGCGCAGGGTGAGGCAACGGGCCGCCAGCTGGGGCGGCGGCGGCAGGTGGGGCTGCAGGGCCCGCTCGGTGGCCACCACGGCGAAGCGGCCAACGCCGGCACCCGAAGCCCCCTCCCCGTCGCCCACCAGCTCAGCCAGCACCTGCAGCTGGCCCCAGGTGATCTCGCTGGTGGGCTCGAAGGGCTCGTAGGGGGAGCCCTCGCTGGTGGGATAGAGCTGACACAGGGGCCAGCCCATCAGCTCCAGCAGGGAAGCCCAGCGGCCCGCCTCCTCCAGGGTCGGCACGACCACCAGCAGGGGCGCCTCACTGGAGCCCGCCAGGGCGCTGGCCACCAGGGCCCGGGCCGCCCGACCCGCCCCGCTCAGCCGCAGGCGCTCGGCCCGCCCGCAGCGCGCCTTCACCTCGGCGGTGAGGGGAGCGGCCTGCAGCTGGCGCACGAGGGCGTGGAGGGGCATCGCGTGGATGGGATCAAACCGGTGGCGATCCTCGCAACCACCGCACACCGCCGCGACGTCCCGGCCCCTTTGCGGTCATGCTGGTGGTCGGTCTGCCGAGCGATGGCCCGCTTCCGTTGTCCCACCTGCCGCGGTCGCCCCCTGCGGATGGAGCCTCCCTACACGGGGCTGCCCCGCTGCGGGCGCTGCGGAGACCTGCTGGAGCCGAAGCCCCGCCATGGCCGCGCCTGGGGGCTGGCCGGCGGGGTGGCCGTGCTGGTGCTGGGGGGAGCCGCCCTCTCCGGCCTGCTCGAGCCGATGGGGAGCCTGCCCGAGCAGGCCCCCGAGATCACCACCCGTCTGCTGGAGCGCTTCGATCCGGCCCCCGATCCGAGCCTGCGGCCGATGGCCCTGATCGAGGGGGGCCTGCTGGAGAACCTCAAGGAGGCCGACCGGCAGTGGATCCCCAGGGCCGAACCCCTGGCCGGTGGAGGTATCCGCTTTCTCTACCGCCGCCGGGCCGGGGAACCCGAACTCTCGGTGGATGAGCTGCAGGCCCTGATCGACGCCCCGCCGGACCACGGCGAGAAGCGCCGCGCCATCGCCGATCTGCTCAGCGTGCTCGAGCAGGCCGGGGTGCAGGTGCAGCTGGCGGAACCCAGAAAGACGGGCGCCGCCGGGGAATGGGACCACGCCGCTCGCACCCTGCGGATCAAGCCCGCCGTGGTCGACAAGGGCACCGTGGATTTCGCCCAGGTGCTGAACCACGAGGCGATCCATGTGGCCCAGAGCTGCGCGGCGGGCGGCCTGCGCTCCGTTCCGCGGACCCTGGGGCTGAGCCAGGAGGTGCCGGCGGAACTGAAACTCCACCTCGACGATCCCCTCTACGCCGGAGCCTCCGACTGGGAGAAGGCCCTGGAGCGCGAGGCCTACGCCAATCAGCGCCAGATCGAACTGGGCGCCACCCTGGTGCGCAGCCATTGCCGCGTCCGCGCCACGGGCTGATCAGCGGGAGATGTGGGCGATCAGGTCGAGGCACTTGCTGGAGTACCCCCACTCGTTGTCGTACCAGGACACCACCTTCACGAAGGTGTCGGTGAGGGCGATGCCGGCGGAGGCATCGAAGATCGACGTGCAGGTTTCGCCGAGGAAATCGGTCGAGACCACGGCGTCCTCCGTGTAGCCCAGGATCCCGGCCATCGGACCGGCGGCGGCTTCCCGCATGGCGGCCTTGATGGCGTCGTAGCTGGCGCCCCGCTCGAGATTCACCGTCAGGTCCACCACCGACACGTTGGGGGTGGGGACCCGGAAGGCCATGCCGGTGAGCTTGCCGCTCAGGGCCGGGATCACCTTGCCCACCGCCTTGGCCGCGCCGGTGGATGAGGGGATGATGTTCTGGCCGGCACCACGGCCGCCGCGCCAGTCCTTGACCGACGGCCCGTCGACCGTCTTCTGGGTGGCGGTGGTGGCGTGGACGGTGGTCATCAGACCATCGCGGATGCCGAAGCTGTCGTGCAGCACCTTGGCCATCGGCGCCAGGCAGTTGGTGGTGCAGGAGGCATTGGAGACGATGTCCTGGCCGGCATAGGTGGTGTGGTTCACCCCCATCACGAACATCGGCGTGTCGTCCTTGGAGGGGGCCGACATCACCACCTTGGAGGCCCCCGCAGCGATGTGGGCCCTGGCCCGCTCATCGCTCAGGAACAGGCCGGTGGATTCGAGCACCACATCGGCACCGACATCACCCCAGCGCAGGGCGGCGGGATCGCGCTCCGAACTGATGCGGATGCGGCGGCCGTTCACCACCAGGGCGCCATCGTCGACGGCCACCTCGCCTTTGAAACGGCCATGGGTGGAGTCGTAGCGGAGCATGTAGGCGATGTAGTCGACATCGATCAGGTCGTTGATGCCCACCACCTCGATGTCATCGCGCCCGCAGGCGATGCGGAAGACGAGGCGACCGATGCGTCCGAACCCGTTGATGCCGATCCTGATGGTCACCGGTGGATCTCCCGAGGCAAGACAGGGGATTCAGCGTCGCACGCAGCCGGCGGCCATCGGCGGCGCCGTGCAGGCCTTTGTCGCCAGATGAAACGGGCTCAGATCCAGGCGGGCCGGGGGATTTCGGCGGGGGTGGAGGCCCCGGCGTGGCATCCCGGGGCCCGGCCCGCGCCGCCGATCGGGATCAGCCCTCCTGGCCCGGGGGCACCGGCGCCTCGGCGGTGCCCCGCAGCGTCTCCTCCTCCAGCAGCATGTTGAAGCGCAGCAGGTCGGCGTCCTTCAGCTGCTGGCGGCTGCTGACTCCCATCTGCTTCTCGAGGAAGCTCCGGCCCATGCTCCCGTCCCAGCCCAGCTGCTGCAGCAGCAGGTTGCACTGCTCAAGCAGGTCGGCCCGCCGCAGCGGGACCGCCGCCGTGGCGGGGTCGCAGCCGGGTTCGAGGGTCTCGATCGCCTGCAGGTAGGCGATCAGGTCGGCGTAGACGGTGATCCGGTCGCGGCTGCGGTGGCCGAAGCAGCGCTGCAGATAGGCGGCCTCCCGGTCCCGGTCCCAGCCGAGACGGCGCAGCTGCAGATCCAGATGGGTGAGTTCGGCGCTCCAGTCCTGGGGGTCCTCGGCGGGACTCGGGGGGGCGGGCACGGGCGCCGCTGCCGCGGGAGGCGCGGGCGCGGGCACCGGCGGCGCGGGCACTGAACGGGGTGCCGGCGTGTCCGGCGCCACGGGTGGGGTGGGGGCGGCGGGAGCCCGGACCGCTGCAGCAGGGGCCGGGCCGGCGGCTTCAGGGGCCGGCCCGGGGCCCTGGAGATGGTCCAGCAGGCGGGCCCTGGCCCGGTCCTCGGCTTCTTCGGCATCCCCGGCCTCCCCCAGGGCGCTGCCCAGGAAGCGTTCCCCGTCACGGGCCGAGACCAGCACGACGCGGCGGCCGCCGTCGCAGTGCAGCAGTCGGACGTGGACGTGCATGGGGGCGGGAGGCACCGATGGTCTTTCTAGAGTGCTTCTTTGCAGCCTCCACGGCCGAGTGAACGCCAGGAATGGAAGTGGAATCGGTGGAGAGCCTCACGCCCCTGCTGCAGCCCCTGCTGCAGGAGGCGGACCAGTGGGGCGAGGTGCTGCTTCTGCTGGTCCTGCTGGTGGGGCTGGAGGCGGTGCTCTCCGCCGACAACGCCATCGCCCTGGCCGCCATCTCCCGGCGGCTGCATGATCCGGCGCGGCAGCGCATGGCCCTGAACCTGGGCCTTGTGCTGGCCCTGGTCTTCCGGCTGGCCCTGATCGCCCTGGCCAGCCAGGTGCTGGCCTTCTGGCCCCTGCAGCTGCTGGCCTCGGCCTACCTGCTCTGGCTCTGCGGCCGCCACCTGCTCGGCAAGGACGACGGTGCCGACGACGATGGGGCCGGCCAGGACCCGGCAGCAGCCGATTCCGCCACCCACGGCTCCCACCACGGCCCGGGCCATCCCCACCACGGCGCCACCCTGGGCTCGATCGTGGCCACCCTGGCCCTCACCGACCTGGCCTTCTCCCTGGACAGCGTCTCCGCGGCGGTGGCGGTGACCGACCGGGTGCCGCTGGTGATGGCCGGCGGGGTGATCGGCATCCTCGCCCTGCGGCTCACGGCCGAGCTCTTCCTGCGCTGGCTGGAGATCTTTCCGCACCTGGAGACGGCCGGCTACCTGGCCGTGGGCCTGGTGGGCCTGAAGCTGCTGCTGCGCCTGGTGCTGCCGGCCGTGGAGGTGCCGGAATGGGCCCTGCTGCTGGTGGTGGCAGGCCTGTTCGCCTGGGGCTTCTCCCTGCGCACGGAGCCGTCGCCGCTGCCCGGACCGGGCAGCGGCGACGGCTGAGGCCTGCGGAGCGATGCGGATTGAACTGCGCCAGATCGACTCGGACCGGCTGATCACCACGATCGAGATCGACGACCTCGGCAACGTGCCCCACCCGGGTCGCTGGCTGACCGTCGACGCGGGCAGCTTCCTGGTGCTGCAGCGCCGCCACCGCTACCGCCTGCGGCAGGGGCGCTACGAGCTGGCGACGGTGGCGCTGCAGGTGAAGCCCCAGCGACGGCCGGCCGATGCCATCTGGTGGGATGGTCGCTGGGTGATCGGTGACCCCCACTGCCGCTTCAACGCCCGCAGCCCCCTGCTGCGCTGTGCGGTGCTGCCGGAGGGACCCTGCGAGCGCTGCAGTCACCGCACGCCCCGGGGAGGCGGCGATGGCGCCGCCGGCCGGTCCTAGGCTGGGGACCACTCCGTATTCGCGCCCGATCACCGCCCCTATCTCCAGGCCCCAGGCCCAGGTCACCCGGAGCCGACGCAGCGGCAACGGCTCCTCCCCCACCCCTGCTGCGGTGGCCAACCCAAACGCTGCTTCGGTGGCCGCCGATCCCCTCACCCCCAGCCACACCGCCACGGGTCTGAACCCACCGGTGGCCGGGCTGGCGACCGATTTCGCCGTGCTGGGCCTGTCGGAGCCGATCCTCAAGGCCGTGGCCGCCAAGGGCTACAGCAGCCCCTCCCCGATCCAGCGGCAATGCATCCCCGCCGTGCTCGCGGGGCACGACGTGATGGCGGCGGCCCAGACGGGCACCGGCAAGACGGCCGGGTTCACCCTGCCGATGCTGGAGCGGCTGCGCCACGGCCCCCATGCCCGCTCGGGTGTGGTGCGGGCCCTGGTGCTGACACCCACCCGTGAACTGGCGGCCCAGGTGGCGGACAGCGTCACCGCCTACGGCCGCTACCTGGATCTGCGCTCCGACGTCGTCTTCGGCGGGGTGAGCGCCAACCCCCAGATGCAGCGGCTGCGCCGCGGGGCCGACGTGCTGGTGGCCACCCCCGGCCGGCTGATGGACCTGCACCAGCAGAACGCCCTGCGGCTCGACCGGGTCGAGATCCTGGTGCTCGACGAGGCCGACCGGATGCTCGACATGGGCTTCATCCGCGACATCCGCCGGATCCTTTCCCTGCTGCCGCCCAAGCGCCAGAACCTGCTGTTCTCGGCCACCTTCTCCACCGAGATCCGACGGCTGGCCACCGGCCTGCTGCACAACCCCGTACAGCTCCAGGCCACCCCCGAGAACCAGGCCGCGCCCCTGGTGGAGCAGGTGATCCACCCCTGCGACATGGACCGCAAGGGGGATCTGCTCAGCCATCTGATCCGCAGCAACGACTGGCGCCAGGTGCTGGTGTTCTCCCGCACCAAGCACGGCGCCAACCGGCTGGCGGAGCGGCTCGAGAAGGAGGGGCTGGGGGCGGCGGCGATCCACGGCAACAAGAGCCAGGGGGCCCGCACCCGGGCGCTGGCGGAGTTCAAGAGCGGCGAGGTGCGGGTGCTGGTGGCCACCGACATCGCCGCCCGCGGCATCGACATCCACCAGCTGCCCCATGTGGTCAACCTCGACCTGCCCAACGTGGCCGAGGACTATGTGCACCGCATCGGCCGCACCGGCCGGGCGGGCCAGAACGGCCATGCCATCTCCCTGGTGGCGGCCGAGGAGCATGAGCTGCTGCGGGCCATCGAACGCCTGGTCGGCTCCCCCCTGCCCCGCCAGGAGGTGGCGGGCTTCGAGCCCACCGTGCTCTCCGCGCCGCCCCTGGATCTCAGCGGCGGCCGGGGCCGCCGCAGCCAGGGCCCCCGCCATGGGCAAGGGCAGGGCCACGACCGGGGCCGGCGCCGCAGCGGTTCCCGCTGAGCCAGGGCCCAGCGGGGGAATGGCAGTGGTTGTGACAGCCTCCGCCGCCTCCCTAGGGTGAAGTGAGGATCTGCCTCCTTTCGACATGCCCTACGAACCCGGATCCACCCAGTGCCGCGTGCTGATCGACTGCAAGGCCCAGATCGAAGGCATGCTCCTGGCCCTGGAGCGCATCGAGAACAGCCGCCACATCCGTGACCAGCTGGTGGCGGTCCACAACCAGCTGGAGGGGCTGCACGAACTGCACCGGCGCCAGCCGGAGGAGCTCGCCTCCGGCAGCTGAAAGCGCGGCGGACGCCGCCCGCCTGGGGCGTTCATCCAGCCCCGGCCATCTCCTCCCCCCGGATACGGTGCTCCCATCCCTGGCAGGCCGCATAGGCACCGGCCAGGGTGGGGCTCATCACCCGCTCTCCCGGGCTGCGCTCATGGCTCGCCACGTAGCAGCCCAACGTGTCCCGGAAGATCCGGCAGCCGGAGCCGGTGCTGTTGACGAAGGAAAGATCGCTGACCATGGCATCCCCACCCATTCACTGGCTTCGGTCTACTGCCTGCGTCGGCGGTCCAACACTGAGACGGCGGTAAGGGAACAAATCGTCAAGACCCCTTGCCGAATCAGTGGGTCAGGGGGTATTTGCACCGATCCGATCGCCCGCCACCAGCCCCAGCTGCTGGATCAGGGTCTGACCCTCGCTCGGACGCCGTCCAGGCAGCTGGGCCTGGCGCAGCAACACCGGGCAGCCACCGGTGGCCAGCACCAGTCCCTCCCCCTCCACCACCGCAAGCACGGTGCCGGGGCCATCCGCTGGCGAGCCACCCGCTGAGCAACCATGTGCCGCCGTCCCGTCCCGGGCGGAGCTGCCCCAACGGGCCGCCAGGGCGGCAGCCACCGGAGTGAGCTGGTCGGCCAGCCGGGCCACCAGGGGTTCGGTGGCCAGCAGCTTCAGCCGCTCACTCCCCCAGGGGCAGGAGGCATTGGGGTGGAGCCCCATCACCCGGCGATGGATGGCCAGGGCGGTATCGCTCCAGTCCACGCGGGTGTCCTCCTTGGTGAGCTGGCGGGCGTGGCTGAGCCCTTCAACGGCCTGGGCTCGCACCCCGAGGCGGGCCAGCCGGTCCGGCTCCGGACCGGCCCCCGCCGCCTCGATCAGGGGCAGGGCCTCCACCAGCAGCTCCCCGGTGAGGCACGCCAGCCGTTCCGACAGCTGGCCGGCGTTCTGCAGCAGGGGAATGGCAAGGCGCCGCTCCAGCAGCACCGGGCCGGTATCCAGCCCCTCCTCCATCGCCATGATGCCGACGCCCGTTTCGGCGTCCCCCTCCAGCAGGGCCCACTGGATCGGCGCCGCCCCTCGCCAGCGGGGCAGCAGGGAACCGTGGCCGTTCCAGCAGCCCAGCGGGGGCTGGGAGAGCACCGCCGGCGGCAGGATCTGGCCGAAGGCCACCACCACTGACACCTCCGCCCCCAGGGCCGCCAGCTCCTGCTGGCAGGCCAGGTCGCGGCGGATGCGCTCGGGGGTGAACACCGGCAGCCCCAGCTCCAGAGCCCGTTGCTTCACAGGGGAGGGCACCAGGGCCTTGCCCCGGCCCCGGCGCCGGTCGGGCTGGCTCACCACACCAACGATGCTGTGGCCGGCCTGCCGCAGGGCTTCGAGACTGACCACGGCGTAGGCCGGGGTGCCCCAGAACAGGACCTTCAAGCGTCGCCCGTGATCGAGAGACCCTCCACCCAGACGTGGGGGCAGAGCCCGTCGGGGGTGACCTTGGCCGGACCCTCGAAACCGATGATGGAGCTGAGCAGGGTGCGGATGTCACCGGCCACGGTGGCGGCCTCGATGGAGCGCGGGGTGCCCCCCTCCACCCACCAGCCGTCGAAGGGGAGGGAGAAGGAGCCCTGGCTGGCCTTGACGCCGGCATGGAGGGCCGAGAGCGAATCGATCACCACCAGGCCGTCCGAACCGGCGGCGAAGCGGTCGAGGCCCTGGGCGCCGCCGTCACTGCCGGGGGTGGGGCCGATCTCGAACCAGTCCGGGCCCACCGACACCTTGGCCCCCAGGCCCGCATGGCCGGTGGGGGCGACACCGAAGGCCCGGGCGGTGGCCTCCGAATGGAGGAAGTGGCGCAGCACCCCGCCCTCCACCAGGGACAGGCGGCCAGTGGGGGTGCCTTCCCCGTCGAAGGCGGCCGCACCCACGTTGGCCGGATTCAGGCCGTTGTCGTGCAGGGAGAAGAAGGGAACGGCCAGCTGCTCGCCGAGGGACTCCCGCCGGCTGAGGCTGACGCCATCCAGCACGGCGCGGGCATTGAACAGGCTGCTGAAGGCGCCGATCAGGTCGAGGAAGGCCTCGGGACTGAAGACGCAGGTGTAGCGGCCGGTGGCGATGGGGGCGTAATCGAGGTGTGCGATGGTGCGCTCAGCCGCCTCCTGCACGCAGCCGGCCACATCGAGATCGGCGGCGCCGTAGGCCAGCCTCACGGCGCCGCTGCTGCGGGGCTTGCGGCCAGCCTCCTCGGCCCGGGCATAGAGGTAGAGGGAGGCGGTGGTGAGGCGCTGCTGGCGGCAGGCGCCGGCACTGTTGATGTAAAGCCGGTCGCTGCTGCGCTGGGCCAGGCCGTTGTAGGGGACCGTGCCGATGGCGGGGTGGCGTCCGAGCAGGTCGCGCTCCGCCTCCTTGAGGGTGTCGAGCAGGCGGAGGATGCTCACCGGCGGGCGGAGCGGCTGCTCCAGCACCGGCAGCGGCGCGGTGGCCAGGGGGGAGAAGTCGGGGACCTCGTCGACGTTGCCGTAGGCGCTGGCATCGCGGGCCCCGGCCAAGGCCCGGGCCAGGCCGGCATCGGAGAGGTCAGAGGTGCTGGTGATGCCCACCAGGCCGTCGTCGTTCCAGACCCTGAGGGTGATGGCGCTGCGCTGGGCGCCCTTCATCTGCTTGGCTTCGCCCCGATCCACCTGGACGGAGGTGTCGGTGCTGCAGGAGGCGCCCAGGTCCCAGCGGTGGACGCCCTCCCGCTGGGCCAGCTGCTCGAGGCGCTGACGCAGCACCTCGGCAGCGAGGCTGGTGGCGGCTGATTCGGTGTTGGCCATGCTCAGCGTCCCCCCACGGTGATGGTGTCGACCTTGATGTGGGGCTGGCCCACGGTGACGAAGATGCTGCCGCTGACCGAGCCGCAGAAGCCGGCGGCCAGCTCAAGGTCGTTGGCGCACATGGAGATCCGGGGCATCACCTCCTTGGCGTCGCCGATCAGGGTGGCGCCCTTCACCGGCCTGGTGAGGGTGCCGTTCTCGATCAGGTAGCCCTCCTCGACGGCGAAGTTGAACTGGCCGGTGGGGCCGACGCTGCCGCCACCCATCGACTTGCAGTAGAGCCCTTGATCGACGGAGGCGATCAGATCCTCCGGGCTGTGGGGGCCGGCGGCGATGTAGGTGTTGCGCATGCGGCTGGCGGCGGCGAAGGCGTGGCTCTGGCGCCGGCCGCTGCCGGTGCGGGGATGGCCGGTGCGGCGCTCCCCGGCCCGGTCGCTGAGGAAGCGCTGCAGGATGCCGTTCTCGATCAGCACGGTGCGCTGGGGCTCCATGCCCTCGTCGTCCATCGCCAGCGAACCGAAGGCGCCGGCGGTGAGGCCTTCGTCGATGGCGGTGAGGGAGGGGTGGGCGATGGGCTGGCCGACCATGTCGGCGAAGGGGGTGGTGGCCCGCTCCACCTGGGTGGTCTCCAGCAGGTGGCCGCAGGCCTCATGGAAGATCACGCCGCCGAAGCGGTTGGCCAGCACGACGGGGAACTGGCCGGCCTCGACGTAATCGGCGTAGAGCATGGTCCCGGCGCTGCTGCAGACGTCAACGGCGGCGGCCTCCACATCCCAGTGGCGCAGGTCGTCGGGGCTGTCGGTGGTGCCATAGCGACGGCCCAGGCTGGCCCGGTGGTCGCCGTCGGCGGCCAGCACGTTGAGCCCCACCGACTGGTGCAGCCGCACGTCCCGGGCGAAGGTGCCGTCGCTGGCGGCCACCAGCACCTCCTGCCAGTCGCGGGCGTAGCTGCCCCGGCGCACCTGCAGGTGCTGGCCATGGGCCTGGAGGCGGTCGGTGCCCTCCAGCAGCCGGCTGGTGGCCTCCGCCAGGGACGGGCAGGTGGGCAGCCAGCCGTCCTTGGAGGCGGCGAAGTCGCGCAGTTCGGGCAGGCCATCGAAGCCCCCGCCGGTGTGGGTGGGGAGCACGAGCCCCAGCATGCCCAGGGCCTGCTCCAGGGCGGCCCGCAGGCCGGCGGCGCTCAGGTCGTTGGTGGAGACGAAACCGTCACGGTCTCCCAGGAACACCCGCAGGCCGGCCCCGGCCCCGAAGGCCGGGCTGACGCTGGTGATGGCATCCTGCTCGGCCAGCAGGCCGAGGTGGTCGGAGCGCTCCAGGAACACCTCCACCAGATCGGCACCGGACGAGCGCCCCGCGGCCAGGAGCGGCTCGAGGACGGAACGCCAGGCCGGATCGCCGAGGGCCGCCGGGGAGAGGGTGAGCGGGGAGGCGGTCGGTGCGCCGGTGGGAGGGGAGACGACCAAGCGGCGAAGAAAGGAACTGGGCCGATTCTGGCGGGTCGGCTCAGCGCACGGCGGGCTGGAAGCGTTCGCTGCGGATCGGCGCCATCAGGAACAGGCGGGCCATCTGGACACCGTTGCCGATCCAGTGGGGCAGCTTGCGCAGGGTGCGCACCGGCGCCGGGGCGCCGGAGCGGTCAGCCTCGGCCAGGGCGGCGTTGTGCTGCACCAGCTTCTCCAGCCGGCCGTAGAACTCGGGATGCTCGACGTTGAGCACCACCGGGAACACCCGGGCGGAGGTTTCGTTGGTCTTGGCGATCACGTACTTGTCGTAGGTGCGGGCATCAAGGCCGAGGGCCTCGTAGAACTCCTTGCGGGCCACGTCACGCACATACATGGTGGCGAACACGGCCAGCAGGAAGAAGCGGCACCAGAGGCGGGCCGTGAAGCCGCGCACCGTGTCGGGCTGGGCCTTCATCAGGGCGTCGAAGAAGTCGCCGTGGCGGTTCTCGTCCTGGCACCAGTTCTCGAAGAAGTTGAAGATCGGGAAGATCTTGCTCTCGGGGTGCTGCTCCAGGTGGCGGTAGATGGCGATGTAGCGCCAGTAGCCGATTTTCTCGGAAAGGTAGGTGGCGTAGAAGATGAACTTGGGCTGGAAGTGGGTGTAGGCCTTGGTGGCCGTCAGGAAGCCCAGGTCGAGCTGGAGGCCGAAATCGGCCATGGCCTTGTTGAGGAAGCCGGCATGGCGGGCCTCATCGCGGGCCATGTGGGCGAAGCATTCCGCCAGCAGCGGGTTGCGCTCCTTGATGCGACGGCTGAGCTCCTTGTAGAGAAGGAAGCCCGAGAACTCCGAGGTGCAGCTCTGCTCGAGGAACTCGACGAAGACGCGGCGGGTTTCCGGATCCAGCTTGTCGGCGGCGCCTTCGAACTGCCCGTCACGGACGAAGTGGTGGCGGTTGTAGTCCTTGCGGAACTCCTCGCAGATGGCCTCCAGCTCCACTTCGTTGGGCCGCAGATCCATCGCCGCCATGGCGTCGAAATCCGTGGTGTAGAAGCGCGGGGTGAGGATCGTGTCCTTCACCGGGTCCTTGATGGCCGGGGCATCCGGGGTGCCCACCCGGGGGGCGGTGGGGGCTTGGGTGGCGGGAGGCACCATCGCGATGGACGTTCAGAGAGCTCGGCCGCCATCGTAGGCATCGATCCCCGCGATCGGTCCGGATGTGAAGGGGCGGATGTGAAGCGGGGAAACGGGCCGGCGCCTCAGTTGGGGCCCAGCCACTTCTGGCCGTTGAGCCGCTGCACCACCCGCGACACCAGCAGCGAGAGGGTCATCTTCTTCTCGTCGATCAGGAACGACTCCAGCAGGCTGGGGCTGCCGGCCCCCTCGGTGAGGGCGATGGTCTTGGCGGAGCTGATGTCGGGCCGGGTGAAGCAGAGCCAGAAGCGGCGCTCGCCCGGCAGCCGCCCCTGGACCATCCAGCAGTCCGCCCCCACCACGGGCATGGCGCCCTGCTCGAACACCAGCTCCGGAGCAGGGCCGCCGTAGGCCTCGATCTCCTGGGTCAGGGCCGGCAACAGCAGCTCGGGCACGAAGACCTCGAACGGCTTGTCCTCCGGGGCGGGGGGCTTGGCCTTGGGGGCGGGGGTCTTCGCCTCCGGCGCGGCCGTTTTCGCTTCCGGTGTGGCGGCCACAGGGTCGGGGGTGTTGCTGGGGGTCTCGGTCACCGCTGCGGTCCCTGGGCGCGAAGGTGCGGGAACTTTAGGCAGCGTCCCGGGAGCTCAGGTGGTCGCGGCGACCGGACTCACCATTCCTCGCCATCGTCGTGGCCCCAGTCGTCGGCGGCGCTGGCCGGGACCGGGGCCGGCGGGCGCGACGCCACCGCCGGCTCGGGACGGAACGGGCGGGGGTCGGCGGCCTCGGGGCGGTGCAGCACCCGGTAGGGCACCGACACCGTCGGGGCCGGCTCCCCCGGGGCGCGGCTGGGGCCGGCAGCCGAAGACGCGGCGGGGGCGGCAGGCGCGGCGGCGGTGCGCCCCTCGGATCGGTCGCCCCAGGGGGCGCTCCAGGTGTCGTCCTCCAGCCGGTCCGGGCGGCGGACCGTGCGCCGCAGCGGCGGACGCCCCCCCTGGCGCAGGGCGAGGGCGGTGGCGCCGGCACTGAGGGCAGCGCCACCGCCGGCCGCCACCGCCATCCACAGGCCGATCGGCAGGCTGGGGGTCTGCCAGGTGAGCAGCCGCAGGGCCAGGGAGGGACTCGGGTTGAGGGCCGCCACCAGCAGGGTCACCAGCAGCGGCGAGAGCAGGGGCAGCAGCAGCAGGCGAGGCAGCACGGTCCGGAGCGTCAGGAGGTGGAGACTTCGTCCGGGGCGGACCGGCCCACGGGCCCCTGCCAGCGCTGCAGGGAGCCGAGCTGGAGGCCGAGGGTGTCGAAGACGCGGATCACCAGGAAGTCCACCATCTCACCGATCGTGGTGGGCTGGTGGTACCAGGCCGGAACCGGCGGGGCGATGCGGGCACCGGCCTCGGCCAGGCGGGTGAGGTTGCGCAGGTGCACCAGGTTCCAGGGCAGCTCCCGCGGTGCGATCACCAGGGGCCGTCCCTCCTTCAGATGCACGTCGGCGGCCCGTTCGATCAGATCCAGGGCCACGCCGGAGGCGATCCGGCCGACGGTGCCCATGCTGGCCGGCAGGATGACCATGCCACGGGTGAGGTAGCTGCCGCTGGCGATGGCGGCGGCCTGGTCGTTCCAGCGATGGCAGTGCAGCCGGCCGGAGCTGCAGCCGGTGCGTTCCCGCCAGAAGCGCTCCTGGGCGTCGGGCTCCGACGGCACCCGCAGGCCCATCTCCGCCTGCCAGACCCCGATCGCCCCCCGGCTGGTGACCATCTCGACCGGCAGGTCGTCCTGGAGCAGCAGCTGCAGGGCCCGTTCCGCCAGGGGCTGGGCGGAGGCACCGGACACCGCCAGCACCACGGGAAGCGAGGACGGCGCCATCGGCGGCTCAGCCCTCGTCCGCCGAGGGGACAGCCCCGTCGCCCGCGGTCTCGTCGCCCGCGGCCTCGGGGCCGTCATCGGCGCCACCCTCCTCCACCCGCTCGAAGTCCTCGGGCTGAAGCACCGCCAGGTCGATCTGGTGGCGCAGGGCGTCCACCTTCTGGATCTCCACGTCGACCCCGTCGCCGACCATGTAGGTGCGGCGGAATTTCCGGCCCACCAGGCGGTTCTGGCGGGAGCGGTACTCGTACCAGTCGTCCTTGAGGGAGCTGACATGCACCAGACCCTCCACCTGGGAGGGGGGCACCTCGACGAAGAAGCCGTAGCTCTGCACGCCGCTGATCACCCCAGGCAGGGTCTGGCCGACGAGGGGCTCGGTGTGGCGGGCCTGGACCAGGGCCAGCACATCGGCCTGCAGCTCCTGCAGGAAGCGGCAACGGCCGTTGAGGCGCTGGGCCAGGCCCTGCTCCTGGCCCTGCTGGTACGGGGCCAGCTGGCCGGGGGTCAGCAGGGGCCAGTCGGTGCTGCCGTGGCAGGCGTCGCTGGCCAGGTCGGTGCTTATCTTGTGGCGCACGCTCGGCCGGTCCTTGCCGTCCACCAGCAGGCTGACCAGCAACTGCTGGTTCCAGAGATCGGCGTAGTGAAGGGTCGGGCAGCACCAGGGGGCCACCGCGGTCTCCTCCCCGGCCACCGCATGGGGACCGGCCTCGGCCGCCAGCTGCACCGGCCGCAGCGCATCGCGCAGCTGCTGCTGCAGGGGCCGGCCCCGGTCGGTGGCGGCGAAGACGGCGGCGAGTTCGGCGGCGCTGGCGTTGCCGTCGGCACTGAGCTCCATCGGGATGTCGAGGGCCAGGGCCGCCTTGGCGACGTCGTTGATGTCGGTGGCCTCCGCCGCCGGATTGAGGGCGAACAGGGCGGGCAGTTCCAGGGCCAGCAGGTGGCGTCCCAGGGCCCGGTGGGCCACCAGCACCGCCTCCCGCAGGATCGCCACCGGATCCTCGGCCGGCAGCTCCACCAGCCAGCCCTGCAGGGCCGCATCCGGGGCAGGCACCCGCAGGTCGCCGAGGCTGTCGAGGGCGGGCATGGGCAGGTCGAGATCGATCGAGCCGGCCGCGAGTCGCCGCTGACGCAGCAGGCCGCTCAGCTGGACCAGCTGCTCCAGCAGGGGCAGGTGATCCTTGAGGGGCTTGAGGGCGGCGGGGACGGTGCGGGCCTTGGGCTTGCGCTCAGCCAGGGCCTGCATCGCGGCCCGGTCCACCCGGGCGTCGGGGGTGATCTGGCTCAGGCTGAAGCGGAAGTGCTCAAGGGCGCCCTCCGCGTCCAGCTCCAGGGCCACCGACACCGCCGCCTGGCTCTCGCCGGGGCGGAAACCGCAGGCCTTGGCGAGGGCCGCAGGCAGCAGGGGCAGCCAGCGGCGACCCAGGCAGATCGCCTCGCCCTGCTCCCGCAGCCAGATGTCGAGGCTGTTGCCCATGCCGATGCGTTCGGCCACGGCGGGGCTGTGCACCCACAGCCGCCAGCCCCCCTCGCGCTGCTCCAGGGAGACGGCGGGGAGCGCAGGGGCCTCGCCGCCCTCCCAGGCCTCCAGGATCAGGGTGGGCAGGGCCGTCAGGTCGGCCCGGCCCTTGGCGACGGGCTGCTTCAGGGTGGTGCGGGGGCAGGCCGACCGCTCCTGCAGGCGGTGCTTGGCCAGCAGCAGCTCGGTGTCGGCCGCTTCACCGCCATGCACCGGCAGGCTGCGGGCGACGTGGCCGGCTGGACCGAACTGGGCCACCGGGAAGCGATCGATCTTCACCTCGACCACCGCCTCCTCGGCGGGGTCCAGGTGGACCGCGTCCTCCTCAGGCAGGGCGACCGAGGTGAGCAGCCGGTCGTCGAGGGGGACGGCGACGAGCTGGCCGTCCTGCCGCTCGACCTGGGCCAGCAGGCTGGGGGTCTGGCGCTCGAGGATGCACTGCACACCCCCTTCCGGCGAGCGGCGACGCCCGCCCTCGCGGGTGATCTTCACCAGCACCCGATCGCCGTTCCAGGCGTGGTTGAGCTGGTGGTCACGGATGTAGATGTCCTCGCCGCCGTCCTCCCGCAGGGCGAAGCAGAAGCCCTTGCTCGAGCAGCGCAGCCGCGCCGGGATCAGCTCGGGGGTCTCGCAGGCGCGGACCCCTTCCCCGTCCTCCTCCACCAGGCCCAGCCGCAGCAGGGCATCCAAGCCGATGCGCAGCTGCTGCTTGCAGGTCTTGGTGGTCAGGCCCAGCGACTTCTCCAGCTTGGCCAGGGCCACCGCATCGGTCGTGGAGAGGTGGTCGAGCAGATCGGCGACCGTGAACTTCATCGGGTGGGACATACGCGGAGGATGGCACTGCCGGAGCAGCGCGGTGGCCAGGGTGGTCCGGAGCGCCAGGGGGGTCGTCGGCCTCCGTGGACCGGGGATGGCCCGGGAGCGCCCGCCGTCACGGTGAGCGCCACCTGGGGACTCTAAGGAGCGGGAGGCTCTGGGTTCTCTCCAGGGGCATCGGCCGCCGCGGCGGCTGCCTCGCCGTCCCCGGCGCCGGAGCGCAGGATCAGGCGAGTGCCGATGATCAGGAAGCCGGCGGAGGCCGCCAGCTGCAGGCCATCGGTGGGGATCACGCTGGAGAGGGACCCGCCCGCCGCCGCCCCCACCAGGCTGGCCAGCACCAGGGCGACGGCGCTGCCGGCGAACACCGCCCCGGGCCGGCTGGAGGTGCCGCTGATGCTGACGATGGCCAGCTGGGTCTTGTCGCCGAGCTCCGCCAGGAAGACGGTGGCGAAGGTGGAGGCGAGCAGGGCGAACGGCATGGCGCGGGGGGTGACGGACTCAGGCGTTGAGGAGGTGGAGCGGCGCCAGGTGCAGCACAGCCTGGCGGCCCAGCCACAGGCCCAGGGCCACCATCAGGATCCCGGCCGCCCGCTCCAGCTGGTGGGGGGGCATGACGGTGGACAGCCAGCGCCCCAGCAGCACCCCCACCAGGCTGGAGCAGATCAGGGCCAGCGAGGCGCCCACGAAGACAACGACCGGCCGGCCCGACTGGGCCGACAGCAGCAGGGCCGCCAGCTGGGTCTTGTCGCCCAGTTCGGCCAGGAAGACGGTGGTGGCGGTGCTCAGGAACACCGTGATCCAGCTGGAGGGGGCCGGGGATTCGGGGGCACTGCTCATGAGGGCTGGCGGATCGTCCGCAGGAAACGACGCATCACCGGGTGGCGGCCGCCCAGCTCGGCGCGGATCTGCTGCCGGCAGGAGGCGATGGCCAGGGCCTCGGGGTCATCGCCGGGCTGGCCGAACAGGGCGACGAGCTGATCCACCCGGCAGAAGTCGGGCCGTTCCGCATAGATCCGGCAGCGGCGTGAGCCGGTGTCGAAATGGCGGCACCAGCCGTCCTCCCCCACCATCGAAAAATAGAGCGCCTGCTGGTCGGGATCGAGGGCCTCGATCGCATCGCCCCGCAGGGCCGGGTCAAGGCGGCAGCAGGAACCGCAGCCACTGATGCACTGCCAGTGCTCGGTTCGGGGCACGGTGACACCACGGGGTCGCTCCATTCACTCACACCCGGGGCCTTCTCCTGAGGCCGTCTTCCGAACCCGCGCCCGGCGCCCGCGGTGACAACCGATCACGGCTGCCCTCGCGGGGCCCGAAGCGGCCGACGGGCGACCTACACTCCTGGCCGATTGTCCCCCTCCCCGGCAGCCGCACCATGGGTATCGATTTCCATCTCATCTCCAACTTCGGCGCCCTGGCCCTGATCACCCTGGCCGGCCCGGCCGTGATCTTCATCCTCTACTACCGCCGCGGCGCCCTCTGAGCCTTCCGGCACCAGGAGGTCGGCCAGGGCGTGATACACCGGTTGGCCCTGGATCGCCTTGCCCATGTAGGCCGCGATCACGGCCGAGGCCACAAGGCCAGGCATGAGCTGCTGGTCGCCCGCCATGCGGATGGCGAAGGCGATGGTCATCACCGGCAGCTGGGTGGCTCCCGCCAGCCCCGCCGCCATCCCCAGGGCCAGGCCCAGGTGGGGATCCCCGGCCACGGCCCGCACCAGCCCTGACCCGAACACCCCCCCAATGGCGAAGGCCGGGTCGATCAGGCCCCCGGGAATCCCCGTCGACAGCGCCAGCACCGGCCCGATCAGGCGGGAAACCAGCAGGACAAGCCAGCTGGCATTGATGGTGGTGTCCGCGTCCTGATCGAGGATCAACCGCATCAGGGTCTCACCGTCGCCGCCGCTGGCACCGCCCGTGGCCACGGCCATCAGGGCCAGGGCCACCCCGACCGCCAGGCCGAGCCGCAGGGGCTGACGGCGGGCCATCGGGGTGATCAGGCCCGTGGCCCGTACCAGCAGCCAGGCGAAGGCACCGCCGAGGGCACCACCGCCGACGCCGATCGGGATCGCCCAGAGCAGCTGGGCGACCTCGGCCACCGGGGTGGGGTTGATTCCCAGGGCGAACATCGGCTGGCCGCCGAGACCGCTGACCAGGGCCGCCGCACTGGTCAGCACCAGAGCCGGCCACACCAGTCGCTGCTGGAAGCTGCCGGTCAGCTCTTCGACCACGAAGACCATCCCCATCAGGGGGGTGTTGAAGCCGCCGGCCAGGCCGGCCCCCGCCGCGCCGGCCAGCAGGTGGCCCCGGCTGGCCCGGTGCATCAGAGCAGGCCAGCGCCGCAGCAGGGCCTGGCCCACGGCCGCACCCACCTCCACCACCGGCCCTTCGCGGCCCAGGGGCAGCAGGGCCAGGCTGGCGACGGTCCAGAGGCCCAGCCGTTCCCCGGTCGGGGCGGCGGCGAGCAGCCGGGCACCCCGGTGGGGATCCTCCAGGCAGAGGATCACCTGGGGAATGCCCGAGCCGGCCCCGCGGCGCCAGGGGCCCCGCTGGAACCAGAGCAGCAGCGGCACCAGGGGGATCGGGGCCAGGGCCAGCAGCCAGCCGGTGACGCTCCAGGCGCCGCCGCTGAAGGCCGGCAGGGTGGAGAGCAGCCGATCCTGGATCAGGTCGATGCGGTTGAGCGGCCAGCAGGCCAGCCCCACCGCCGCCCCCAGCAGGGCCAGCAAGACCAGGGAGCGCACCGGGCCGAGGGGCGACCGGCTCATCCTTCGACCATCCCCAGGGCCATGGCCGCCTCCCGCATCAACCCCTGAACGTAGGGGTGGGCAGGCGCCTCCGGGTCGGAGGCGTCGGCACCGCCCGGCGGGATGGCGGAGCGCAGCTCCTCGCCAGCGGCGTTGCGGATCACCAGGCTGTCCCCCTGGCGCCGGCACCAGTAGGTGCGGTCGCGGCGCTGCAGCACCACGCTGTCACCGCCGCTGCAGCGGATCGCCTCCAGCTCCAGCTGGAACCGTTCCACCCCCTGCCAGTCATCGCGGCGCAGTCGGTAGGCCACATCCACCGGACCTGTCCACTGGTCGGGCCCCTGCCAGCGCCAGCCGATCGCCCGCAGCCGTGCCTCCCCCTGGGCCAGCTGCAGCTGCAGGTGGCCGCCGCGCAGCAGCTTCCGCTCCACCACCTGGCAGCGGCTGCTCCAGAACAGGGGCGTGGGATGGCCGATGCCGAAGGGGGCCAGCCGCTGGAGCTGGTGCCAGAACTCCCGGTCGATGCGCTCCAGCCGCAGCAGGGCCTCGGGCTCCACCGGGCGGCCCTCGCCCGCCGCCTCGAGCCAGCGACCGGCGAGAGCGTCGAGCCGTTCCTGCAGGGCCGTGACGTTCTCGGCCCGCACCGTGAAACCGCCGGCGGCGGGATGGCCGCCGTGACGCTCCAGCAGCTCGGCGCAGGCCGTCAGGGCGGCATCGACGGCGAACCCCTTCGGCGCCCGCACCGACGCCCTCAGCCGGCCTCCCCCTTCGCCGGCCAGCAGGGCCACGGGACGGCCGAAGCGCTCCACCAGCCGCGAGGCGACGATGCCGATGACGCCGTGGTGCCAGTGGCCCTGGGCCAGCAGCAGGAAGGCGGGCCGATGCGGACCATCGGCCTCCAGCAGGGCCAGGGCCTCCGCCTCGATCGCACTGCAGAGCTCGCGCCGCTGGCGGTTGAGGGCTTCGCAGGAGCGGGCCAGCTCCAGGGCCCGCTCGGGATCCTCGGTCGTCAGCAGGTCCACGACCAGCTGGGGGTCCCCCAGGCGGCCGACGGCGTTGATGCGCGGGGCCAGCTGGAAGCCCACCGCTTCCGCGTCGACCCGGTGCTTCTCCAGGCCCGCCAGCTGCTGCAGGGCCTGCAGGCCGGGCAGGGGGCTGCGGCCCAGCAGGGGGAGGCCATCGAGCAGCCAGCGGCGGTTCACCCCCTCCAGGGGGGCCATGTCGGCGATGGTGCCGATGCAGAACAGGTTGAGGGCGATCTCCAGCCCGTGGCGGTGCCGCAGCCGCCGGCAGAGGGCGGTGGCCAGGACGTGGGCCAGCCCCACCCCCGCCAGCCCCCGGTAGGGGGAGCCCTCCGGGGTGACGGCCGGGTGCAGCAGGGCCAGGTGGGGCGGCAGCTGGGGGGGCAGGGTGTGGTGGTCGGTGAGGATCACCTCCACCTCCAGGGCCGCGGCGCGCTCCAGGGCCTCGATGGCGGCCACGCCGTTGTCCACCGTGATCAGCAGCCGCACCCCCTCGGCCGCCAGCCGCTCCACCATGGCGGCGTTGAGGCCGTAGCCCTCGGCCATGCGGCTGGGGATGGCGGCCTGGGGGCGGGCGCCAAGCCGCTGCAGGACGCCCACCAGCAGGGCGGTGCTGGTCATGCCGTCGGCGTCGTAATCGCCGCAGATCGCCACCACCTCCGCCCCCTGGCAGCTGCGCACCAGCCGCTCGACAGCCAGCGGCAGGCCGGGGAAATGGGCCTCCGGGTCGGGGGCCGCCTCGGGATCGAGCAGGCGGCGCACCGCCTCCGCCGTCACCAGGCCACGACGCCGCAGCAGGGCCAGGAGTTCTGCGGGAAGGTCCGGGTCCGCAGCGCCGGCCTCCTCGGCGGGACCGTCGCCGCCGAGGGGGGAGGGCAACAGCCAGCGTCGCTCGTCAACGGCAAAGAGCAACGAGGAGCAGGCAAGGCCTCCGCATTGTGGAAGGCGGGGCTGCGGGGCGCACCCCCTTAGCCTGGCTCCGGACACAAGCAAGGCGCCCATGGCCCCGGCCCTGTCGGCCCTGCTCTGGGACGTGGACGGCACCCTGGCCGAGACGGAGTTCGAGGGCCACCGGGTGGCCTTCAACCGCAGTTTCGAGGCGGCCGGACTGCCCTGGCGCTGGGACCGAGCCACCTACGCCGGGCTGCTGGCGGTGGGCGGCGGCCACGAGCGGATCACCGCCTTCCTGGAGCAGGTGGAGGGCCGCACGCCGGAGCGGGACCGGGTCGAGGCGCTGCAGCGGCGTAAGCAGGCCTTCTACGCCGAACTGGTGCGCCAGGGGGGCCTCGCCCTGCGGCCCGGGGTCGCCCGGCTGGTGGGGGAGGCCGCCGCGGCGGGCCTGCGGCAGGCGATCGTCACCACCAGCGGCCGCAGCGCGGTGCAGGCCCTGCTGGAGGGCGCTCCACCGGCGCTGGGCCGGGCCTTCGCGTTCTGGGTCTGCGGCGATGACGTGGCCCGCAAGAAGCCGGATCCGGAGGCCTACCGGCTGGCGCTGCGGCAGCTGGACATGACCGGGGGCGCGAAGCAGGGCGGCGTCCTGGTGCTGGAGGACTCCCCGGCCGGGCTGGCGGCGGCCAGCGGCGCCGGGCTGCCCTGTCTGGTCTGCCTGAGTGCGGCAACCCGGGAGGAGCCGGCCAGCCGCTTCAGTGCCGCCCGGGCCGTCATCGAAAGCCTGGAGGCCCCCGGGGGAAGGGTCAGCGTCCACAGGGGCCCACCTTGCCCCGAAGGCCAGGTGACGCTGTCGTGGCTGGAGCGCCTGCTGGACACGCCATGACCCGCCTTCCCGTGCAGCGCACCCGTTTCCAGGGGCTGACGAGCCGGCTGGGCAACCGGGTGGCTGGCGTGGCGCGGCGCAGCTGGCGGGCCGGCAGCCTGGCCGCCTTGGCGCTGCTGCTGGGTTTCTTCGCCGGCCAGAACCTCACCAGCCTGCTGCTGTTCACCACCCCGGGGGGCCGCCCGGCGGTGGTGCTCGGCCTGCTGCTGACGATCGAGACCCTGGTGCGGCTGCGGACCCGCCTGGTGGGCGCCGAGCCCTCCCTGGCCTGGGTGCTGGTGGACAACCTGCGCATGGGCGCCACCTACGCCATCGTGCTCGAGGCCTTCAAGGTGGGGACCTGAGTGGGTGGTGCCACCAGAGCCCACCATGCCCTCGGAGCCAGCACCGGATGCCTGGGACGGACGGTTGGCCCGGGCGGGGGACCTGGGCCCGGTGCACCCCAGCCTGCTGCGGCTCCTGGCTCTGCCGATGCTGCGGCGGCTGGAGGACGGGCTGCGGGGCGGAGCCGCGGCGCGGCGACCCGTGCTGGCCCTCAACGGGCCGGTGGGGGCCGGCAAGACCAGTCTCGGCCGGGCCCTGGAACATCTCGCGACCCTCGGGGGCCTGCGGCTGACGGTGGCTTCGATCGACGACCTCTACCTGCCGGCCCCCGAACGGCGCGCGCGGCTGGAGGGAAACCCCTTCGGCGTGAGCCGGGTCCCACCCGGCAGCCACGACCTGCCCCTGTTGATGGACGCCCTGGCCACCTGGCGGGCCGGGGGGACCCTGCGGCTGCCCCGGTTCGACAAGACCCTGGCCGGTGGGGACGGCGAGCGGAGCGGCTGGCGGGAGGAGCCCGCCGAGGCGCTGGTGATCGAAGGCTGGCTGATGGGCTGCCGAGCCCTCGGTCCCCAGGCCCTGGACGAGCGGCTGCGCAGCGGTTCGGGGCTGGAGGCGCTGAGCGAGGCGGAGCGCCGCTGGCTGCCCCGCTGGGACGAACACCTGGAGGCGTATGACGGGCTCTGGAGCGCCTGTGATGGTCTCTGGCTGCTGCGTCCGGACACCTGGAGACTTCCCCGCCGCTGGCGCTTCCAGGCGGAAGCCCGCCAGCGGCGGGCCGGTGGCGGATGGCTCAACGGTCACCGACTCGACGCTCTGGTGCGGGCCACCCTCCACTCCCTGCCGCCAGCTCTGTACCAGGACCCCCTGCTGGGGTCCAACGGCGGGAACGGAAACATCGGTCCGAGCAGGACCAGGTCCGGGGGATCAGGGCTGGCCATGGAGGGTGGGGTGCTGCTGGACGGACGTCGGCGTGCCCACCCCCTGGGGGTTCAGCTGTCCTCGCCGGCTTCGGCCTCTTCGGCGATCGGGTAGACGAAGCCCTGGGCGCGGCCGCTCAGGACAGCCTTGCCCAGCGACATGGCCTTCTGGGCCGCCACACCGGCCTTCGCCTTCCAGTGGGCGTGGCGCTGGTTGCGCTTGCCCTTGGAGGTTTTCTTCTTGGGAACGGCCATCCCTTTAACTCACTGCCAAACGACGATCCTGCTTCGCCGACTCGCCTTTCGTCAAATCGCTACAGTCGGTTTCCGCAAAGCAACTCCTGAAAAGGACGCCAGGCCTGTGAGCAGCAGTTCTCCTCCGGAGCCGGCCACGACCTCCGCCGCCCAGGCCAAGCCCGGTGCCGAGTCCGGCGCGTCACCCGCCCCTGCGGCTCCTGCCACCCCGGCACCATCCAAGCCCGCCCCGCCGGTGAGTCCGGGGTTCAGCCTCGGGGGCCAGGGGTCCGCGGCGCCCTCCTACAGCCAGCTGCTGCGGGACATCGAAGCCGGAAAGATCAAGAGCCTGGAGCTCGCCCCTGCCCAGCGGGTGGTCACGGCCACCTTCCAGGACGGCCGCAGCCGCCAGGTGGCGGTGTTCAGCGACAACCAGCAGCTGCTGCGCACCGCCGAGCAGGCCCGGGTGCCGCTGACGGTGCGGGACGAGCGGCGCGACGACGCCATGGCCGGCCTGGTCACCAACGGCCTGCTGGTGGCCCTGCTGATCGCCGGCCTGGTGCTGCTGGTGCGCCGCTCCGCCCAGGTGGCCAACAAGGCGATGGGCTTCGGCCGCAGCCAGCCCCGCCTGCAGGAGGAAGGGGCGATCACGGTGCGCTTCGAGGACGTGGCCGGCATCGCCGAGGCCAAGGAGGAGCTCCAGGAGGTGGTGACCTTCCTCAAGACCCCCGAACGCTTCACCTCCATCGGCGCCCGCATTCCCAAGGGGGTGCTGCTGGTCGGCCCGCCCGGCACCGGCAAGACACTCCTGGCCCGCGCCATCGCCGGAGAAGCCGGGGTGCCCTTCTTCTCGATGGCCGCCACCGAATTCGTGGAGATGTTCGTCGGTGTGGGGGCCAGCCGGGTGCGGGATCTGTTCCGCCAGGCGAAGGCCAAGGCGCCCTGCATCATCTTCATCGATGAGATCGATGCGGTGGGCCGCCAGCGGGGGGCCGGGATCGGCGGCGGCAACGACGAGCGGGAGCAGACCCTCAACCAGCTGCTCACCGAGATGGATGGCTTCGAGGACAACTCGGGCGTCATCCTGCTGGCAGCCACCAACCGTCTCGACGTGCTCGACGCGGCCCTGCTGCGGCCCGGACGCTTCGATCGCCGCATCAGCGTCGACCTCCCCGACCGTGCCGGCCGGGAGGAGATTCTCTCGGTTCACGCCCGTACCAGGCCCCTGGCCGAGGAGGTGTCCCTGGCCGACTGGGCCCGGCGAACCCCCGGCTTCTCCGGCGCCGACCTGGCCAACCTGCTCAACGAGGCGGCCATCCTCACGGCCCGTCGCCAGAAGAGCCAGGTGGACGACCAGGCCATCGGCGATGCCCTCGAGCGGATCACCATGGGGCTGGCGGCCGCCCCGCTGCAGGACAGCGCCAAGAAGCGGCTGATCGCCTACCACGAGATCGGCCACGCCCTGCTGACCACACTCCTGCCCCACGCCGACCGGCTCGACAAGGTGACGCTGCTGCCCCGGGCCGGCGGGGTGGGGGGCTTCGCCCGCACGATGCCCGATGAGGACATCCTCGATTCCGGGCTGATCAGCAAGGCCTACCTGCGGGCGCGGCTGGTGGTGGCCCTCGGCGGCAGGGCCGCCGAACTGGTGGTGTTCGGCCCCAGCGAAGTGACCCAGGGGGCCAGCAGCGATCTGCAGCTGGTGCGGCGCATCTGCCGCGACATGGTGCTGCGCTACGGCTTCTCCAGCCTGGGCCCCCTGGCCCTGGAGGAGGACGGGGAGGAGGTGTTCCTCGGCCGCGACTGGATCCGCTCGGCCCCCCACACCTCCGTGCGCACCGGCAACCGCATCGACGAACAGGTGCGCCGGCTGGCCTTCGAGGCCCTGGAGAAGGCCGTGGCGGTGCTCACCCCCCGGCGCGAACTGATCGATGAGCTGGTCAACAAGCTGATCGAGCTGGAGACCATCGACGGTGACAGCTTCCGCGCCCTGGTGGAGGCCCATGAGGCCAAGGGAGGGTCAGCCCTCGCCGGCCAGACCGGAGGCAAAGCGGATGTCGAGGCTGCGCAGGTAGGTGTGTAGGCCGGCGTCCTGAATCGGCAGCAGCCGGGCGGGATGGCCGCTTTCATTGACATGGGAATGCCAGTGGCCCGGCGGCGTCACGAAGGCGGCGCCCGGCTCCCATTCCATGCGCAGCGGGTTGCGGATCGTGCCGTCGGGGTTGAGGTCGGGGCCGGAGAGGGTGGCGCAGCCGGGCTGGCAGTCGATCACCAGGTCGAGGGCCACCGACTGATGCCGATGGGGGGGCTGAACCGCGCCGGCCGGCACCAGTCCGTACATGGCCCAGAGGGTGTGGGTCACGGTGCGGCTCGCCGGCAGGGCCGTGTTGGCCATCAGCAGGCTGAGGCGGTTGCTGCGGGCGCTGCTGGGATCCGCCGCCAGCGCCGCCAGCTCCTCATCCAGCCAGGCGGCCGGGTAATGGCTGGGGGCGAAGCGGGCGGATTCGGCCCGCACCCCGAGGAAGGTGAGCAAGGGAGCGTCGTGGATCCAGTAGAGAACGCTCTCTTCGGAGGCGTCCAGCCGAGGTTCCAGTCCGGCCGGCAGGACGAACAGATCCCCGCGGCCCCAGGCCAGATCCAGGGGTTGGTCCCCGGCACCGGAGGGACAGTGGCAGCGACCGGATCCCCGATACACATAGAAGAGGGAGCTGGTGGCGTTGGCGGCCACCGCGATGGATTCACCGCCCAGGATGCGCACGAAATTGGCGCTCAGGGCCGGGCTGGTGGCGGGGTAGGGACAGCCGAGACGGGCGCTGAGGTCGAGGGGAAGAACCGCCGTCGGACCCGTGGCGTGGAGCTCGGGGCCCCAGCGGCCCTCGGGAATCGGCTCGGTCAGACCGGGACGGATCGGATTGGCGGCCTGGCGGTAATCGAACAGCAGGGTGTCGGCGTGCCAGTCGTGGCGGCCGGCGATGGCGGCGGGGCTGGGGGGCCTGGACGCTTGGAGCTGCCCCATGGGTTCAGGTTGCAATCGTTGACAGATCTTATGGATTTCTTTCCATCGCCGGCGCCTTCCCCCCCAGGGGTGGTGACAGCGCTGCGGCCCCCAGCCCAGGGGGCCGGGTTCAGCCGCCGGCGACCGCGGGCACGATGCTCACCTCATCGCCGTCGCTGAGGACCGTGGCCTGGTTATCGAGGAAACGGATGTCCTCACTGTTCACGTAGAGATTGAGGAAGCGGCGCAGTTTGCCGTTCTCATCGCACAGGCGTGCCTGGATGCCGGGGTAGCGGCCTTCGAGAGCCTGGAGCAGGCCGTCGATGCTGCTGGCCTCCAGGCTGACGCTGGCCTCGTCGTTGGTGAACTTCTGCAGGGGGGTGGGGATCAGAACCTGGATGGCCATGGAAGCGGTCGAAGGGGCAGGGACGGGGGAGACGGAGGCGATCAGGCCCGGGGGGCGGCGCCGCCGTGGGAGGCCTGGGAGCGCTCCCAGGCTTCGTGGAAGCTGGCCAGCTGGGGCTCGATGGTGTACGGAGCGCCGATGGAGGAGGCGATGGCCTCGGTGGTCTTGAGGCCGTTGCCGGTGATGTAGGCGACGGTGGTTTCCGAGGGGTCGATCTTGCCCTGCTCCACCAGCTTCTTGAGCACGGCAATGGTGGTGCCGCCGGCGGTTTCGGTGAACACCCCCTCCATCTCGGCCAGCAGCTTGATGCCGTCGATGATCTCCTCATCGGTGACGGCGGCGATGCTGCCGCCGGTGCGGTTGGCGATGTCGATGGCGTAGGGGCCATCGGCCGGGTTGCCGATGGCGATCGATTTGGCGATCGTGTTCGGCTTCACCGGGGTGATGAAGTCGCGGCCGGCGGCGAAGGCCTGGGCGATGGGGGAGCAGCCCTCCGCCTGGGCGCCGCTGAAGCGCACCGGCTTCTCGTCGACGAGACCCACCTTGATGAATTCGTCGAAGCCCTTGCGGATCTTGGTGAACAGGGAACCGGAGGCCAGGGGGGCGACGATGTGGTCGGGAAGCTGCCAGCCGAGCTGCTCGATCACCTCGTAGCCGAGGGTCTTGGAGCCCTCGGAGTAGTACGGACGCAGGTTGATGTTGACGAAGCCCCAGCCGTAGGTGTTGGCCACCTCGGAGCAGAGCCGGTTGACCTGGTCGTAGTTGCCCTTCACCGCCATCAGGGTGGGGTTGTAGACGAGGGTGCCGAGCACCTTGCCCAGCTCCAGATCACTGGGGATGAAGACGCAGCACTCCAGGCCGGCATGGGCGGCGATGGCGGCGGTGGAGTTGGCCAGGTTGCCGGTGGAGGCGCAGCTGACGGTGGTGAAGCCCAGTTCCCGGGCCCGGGTGAGGGCCACCGAGACGACGCGGTCCTTGAAGGACAGCGTCGGCATGTTGACGCCGTCGTTCTTGATGTAGAGGGAGGAGAGGCCGAGGCGCCGGGCCAGGCGATCCGCCTTCAGCAGGGGGGTGAAGCCCGTGCCGACGTCGATCGGGTCGCCCTCGACGGGCAGGAACTCCCGGTAGCGCCAGATGGAGGTGGGGCCGGCCTCGATCGTGGCGCGGCTGACGCGGCTGCGGATGGCGTCGTAGTCGTAGACCACCTCGAGGGGGCCGAAACAGACGTCCTCGCAGACGTGGCGGGCGCCGGCCTCGTAGGGATGACCGCATTCCTTGCAGCGCAGGCCCGTGAAGGTGGAGCGGGAAAGGGTGGCGGTCAAGGGAATCCCGGTCACTGGGGGACACGCTAACAGCGGTGTCCGGAGGCCGCCGATAAAGCCGACCTCCGGCATCGGGTATTGACAGCTTGTCGCCCGCAGGGTTCTGCCTACGCTCCGGTTGTGCCCGTTCCCACCCCTCTGCCGTCCCCCCGGAGGCCCCACCCCGCCGTCGGCCTGGCCATCGCCTTCGCTCTGCTGCTGGTCCTCTGGGCGGGGGCCCGGCTGGCCATCGAATGGCTCTGGTTCGCGCAGTTCGACTTCCAGCAGATCCTGCTGCGGCGCTGGATGCTGCAGCTCTCCGCGTTCACGGCGGTCTTCGGCCTCGGTTCGGCGCTGCAGCTGGCCCAGCTGCAGCGCTGCTGGCGGCTGCGGGAGCAGGCGGCCGAGGCGCCCCGGCCGAGGGAGCCCCTGCTGCGCCTGGGCAACGGCGCCCTGGTGGCGGTGCTGATCGGCCTGGTGCTGCTGCTGGCCGGGGGTCTCAGCTATCTGATGGTGCAGGCCCGGGGACTGATCGCCAACCCCTTCAACGGCGATGTGATCACCGGCTTCTCCGTGCTCCGCGACCTGCCGCCCCTGCTGGTGGCGGGCCTGGCCGGGGGCCTGCTGCTGCCGCTGCTGCTCTGGCCCCTCACCACCCTGCGGATCACCCTGGCGGCCGCCCTGGCGGGCTCGGCCACGGCGGTGGCCCGGGGCTGGAGCCTCTGGCTGCCCGCCCTGCTGGCCACCCCCTTCGGCGAAGGGGATCCGCTCACCGGGTTCGACCTCTCCTTCACGGTGCTGCGCCTGCCGGCCCTGCGGCTGCTGCTGAGCGTGCTGCTGGCCCAGGGGCTGGTGGGGCTGGCGGCCTGTCTGCTGCTGACCATCGGCAAGGGCCGCAGCCTCAGCGATCTGCGCTTCGACGGGCTCAGCAAGGCCCAGCAGCGGGTGCTGCAGCCCCAGGTGGCGGCCCTGGCCGTCGTGCTGGCCCTCAGCAACGCCCTGGCGCCCTTCGACCTGATGGTGCAGGGCAGCGGCGTGGCCTCGGGGGCCGGCTACGTGGATCTGCACGTGCGCCTGCCCCTGCGGCTGCTGTTCGCGGTGCTGCTGCTGCTCACGGCCTGCGCCCTGCTGGTGCCCCTGCCCCGGGGCTGGGTGCGCCGCGGTGCCCTGCTGCCCCTGGCGGGCACGGCCCTGCTGGTGCCGATCAGCGAATGGGTGATCACCCCCCTGGCCCAGCGTTTCTGGGTGCAGCCGCGGGAGCTGGCGGTGGAGGCCCCCTATCTGGAGCGGAGCATCCGGGCCACCCGCCGCGCCTTCGGCCTTGAGCATGTGCGCACCATCCGGCTGGAGCCCAGCCAGGGCCTGACCAAGGCGGATCTGGCCAGCGCCCCCGGCACCCTCGACAACATCCGCCTCTGGGACAGCCAGCCCCTGCTGGCCGCCAACCGCCAGCTGCAGCAGCTGCGCCTGTACTACACCTTCCCTTCGGCGGATGTCGATCGCTACCCGCTGCAGGGCAAGTCGGCCCGGGACGGCTCCCAGCAGGTGCTGATCGCGGCCCGGGAGCTGGACAGCAGCGCCCTGCCGCCCGGCTCGCGCACCTGGCTGAACCGCCATCTGGTGTTCACCAACGGCCACGGCTTCACCGTCTCGCCGGTGAACGCCTTCGGTGCCGACGGCCTGCCCCTGTTCTTCGTCAAGGACCTGGGCAGCAGTGGCCGGGTGCAGGGCATCCCCGAACTGGGCATCACCGACAAGGAGGCCCAGGCAGCGCTGCCGGTGGGCAGCCCGAGCCTCTACTTCGCCTCCGGGCCCTCCCCCTACGCGATCGCCCCCACCAAGGTGAAGGAGTTCTCCTATCCGGAGGGGGAACTGAACGTCTACACCCACTACACCGGCACCCGGGGCATCTCCCTGGCCTCACCGCTCAACCGGCTGGGGGCGGCGATCTACCTGCGGGAGCCGCGGCTGCTGTTCACCGGCTCCTTCACCGACCGCTCCCTGCTGCTGCTGCGGCGACAGGTGAACCGGCGTCTGACGGCCCTGGCGCCGTTCCTGCGCTTCGAGAGTCAGCCCTACCTGGTCACCGCCCGGGTGGCCGGCAGTGAGGGGTACCGGCCGGAGCAGTACCAGTACTGGCTGCTGGACGGCTTCACCACCAGCCGCTCCTACCCCTACAGCGATCCCAATCCCCAGGGGCTGCGCTACTTCCGCAACCCGGTGAAGGCGGTGGTGGATGCCCACGATGGCCGGCTTTGGCTGTACGTGAACGATGCCCGCGATCCGGTGCTGCGCACCTGGGTGCGCGCCTTCCCGGAACTGTTCCGGCCGCTGTCGGCGATGCCGAAGGGACTGCTCGCCCACATCCGGGTGCCCAAGAGCCAGTTCGATATCCAGGCGGAGCGGCTGCTGCGCTACCACGTCACCGATGTGCGCACCTTCTACAACGGCGACGACGTCTGGTCGGTGCCCACCGAGATCTACGGCGAGAACAGCGTGCCGGTGTCGCCTTACCACCTCACCCTGCAGCTGCCGGGCGAGCAGCGTTCCGAGTTCGTGCTGCTGCTGCCCTTCACCCCGCTGAAGCGCTCGAATCTGGTGGGCTGGCTGGCGGCCCGCAACGATCCGCCCCACTACGGCGAGCTGATGCTGGTGCGCTTCCCCCAGCAACGGCTGTTGCTCGGCCCCCAGCAGGTCACCGCCCTGATCGACCAGGACCCGACGATCAGCTTCCAGTTCGGGCTCTGGAACCGGCTGGGCTCGCGGCTGTTCCGTGGCAACCTGCTGGTGCTGCCGGTGGGCGAGGGCCTGCTGTACGTGGAGCCGATCTACCTGCAGTCGAAGAGCAACGACCTGCCCACCCTGGTGCGGGTGGTGGTCACCGACGGCCGTCGCTTCGTGATGGAGCGCAGCCTGCAACGGGCCCTGGAGCGGCTGGTGGACGGGGCCCCCACCGCCAAGGAGTCGGCCGCCGGCAAGCCGCCCCTGCCCGATGGCACGCCGCTGCCCCTGCCCCTGCCCTGAGCGGTCGGTCTGGCCGGCCATCCAGGGAAGGGCCGGCCATGAAAAAGGGGCCCCGTGGGGCCCCGATGGATCGTTGGGTGATCGCTGGGGAAACGCCGATCAGGCGGCCACGGCGGTCTTGGGATCGAGGGCACCCTTGGCGTAGAGGGTGGCGTAGTAGTTGATGTCGCGCTGCTTGATCTTGCTGGCGTTGCCGGCACACCAGAACTGCTGGTAACGATCCAGGCAGACCTTCTTCATGTAGGCCCGGGCGGGCTTGTTGAAGTGGCGGGGATCGAAGTTGGCGGGATCCTTGGCGGCGGCTTCCCTCACGGCGGCGGTGAAGGCGAGGCGGTTGTCGGTGTCGATGTTGATCTTGCGCACGCCGTTGCGGATGCCTTCCTGGATCTCCTCAACGGGGACGCCGTAGGTCTCGGGGATGGCGCCGCCGTACTTGTTGATCATGTCCAGCCATTCCTGGGGAACGGAACTGGAGCCGTGCATCACCAGGTGGGTGTTGGGGATGGCCTTGTGGATCTCGGCGATCCGGGAGATGGCCAGCACCTCACCGGTGGGCTTACGGGTGAACTTGTAGGCGCCGTGGCTGGTGCCGATGGCGATGGCCAGGGCGTCGACCTTGGTCTTGGCGACGAAGTCGGCCGCCTCGGCGGGGTCGGTGAGCAGCTGGGAGTGGTCGAGGGCGCCTTCGAAACCGTGGCCGTCCTCAGCCTCACCCTTGCCGGTCTCCAGGGAACCCAGGCAGCCCAGTTCGCCTTCCACGCTCACACCGATGGCGTGGGCCACATCCACCACTTCCTTGGTGACGGCCACGTTGTAGTCGTAGCTGGCGGGGGTCTTGGCGTCGGCCTCGAGGGAGCCGTCCATCATCACCGAGGTGAAACCGTTGGCGGCGGCGCCATAGCAGGTGGCGGGGCTGTTGCCGTGGTCCTGGTGCATCACCACCGGGATGTCGGGATAGGTTTCCACCGCGGCCAGGATCAGGTGGCGCAGGAAGCTTTCGCCGGCGTACTGACGGGCTCCGCGGGAGGCCTGCAGGATCACCGGGCTGTCGGTCTCGTAGGCAGCCTCCATGATCGACTGCACCTGCTCCAGGTTGTTGACGTTGAAGGCAGGAATGCCGTAGCCGTTTTCTGCGGCGTGATCCAGCAGCAGGCGAAGCGGTACGAGCGCCATGGGAAATCTCGCGGTATTGGGGTGGGTACGGTTGTGGAGAACCGTGATCGAAGGACGGCTGGCGGGGTCGTCCCGCCGGGTCTGCCGGGGAGTCTAGGGGATGCCCTCCAGGGTTCCTGCTCCCTGGCGGGCCCAGTCGCAGCACCGCTGGCTGGCCACCGCCTCCGACAGGCCCGGGAGCATCGGACGCCGCTGCCGCACCGCCTGGGACCACCAGCCCAGCAGCCGGCGCACCGGCGCGATCCGGCCGTCCTCCCAGGTGCGGCCGTAGGCCAGGGCCGGATCGGCGGCCACGGGCCGCAGGGCCTCGCCGGGGCGGGCCATCCACAGCTGCATGCCGTGGACGTAGTCGGCCTGGTTGCTCGAACCCAGCACCAGGGTGGCCTCGCTGCCATAGAGCTCGATCCAGTAGCCCCGGCCCGCCCGGGCCACCGAGGAGAGGGCGAGCTGGGCGGGCACGGCCCGACCGCGCCGGTCCTCGAGGTCGAGCTGGATCAGGGCGCTGTCCTCGGCGTCCACCACCCCCATGGCGCCGGAGCCGGGGATGGGGCGCTCGCCGATGGCGGTGCTGAGCCGGGCGGTGAGCCCCCGGCTGGGACCGATCAGCCAGTGGAGGGTGTCGAAGGCGTGGGTGCCCAGGGCGCCGAGCACGCCGCCGCCGGCCGCCGCCTGGGAGTACCAGCTCCAGGGGCGGCTCGGATCGGCGCGGCTGGACATCAGCCAGTCGAACGTCACCAGCCAGGGATCCCCCAGCACCCCCGCCTCGAGCAGGGCGGCCAGCTGCTGCACATGGGGCACGGCCCGGTATTCGAAGTCGACCGCCACCACCAGGCCCCGGGCGATGGCGAGGCGCTGCAGCTCTTCCACCTGGCCGGCATGGAGGGCCACCGGCTTCTCCAGGAACAGGTGCTTGCCCGCCTCCAGGGCCGTGCGGGCCAGGTCGAAACGGGGCTCCGGCGGCGTGGCGATCACCACCGCCTCCACGGCGGGATCGGCCAGGAGGGCGGCGAAATCGTGGAAGGCGGGCAGCTCCGCCGCCTGGCCCGCGGCGGCGGCCCGCTCCGCCCGGGGGTGCCAGAGGGCCACCGGCTCGGTGAGCGGGGCGTCCCGCAGGGCCGGCAGGATCACCTTCTCACCGAAGCCGAGGCCGGCGACGGCGACCCGCAGGGGCGCCTCAGGCCGTCGCATCGCTCTCCCGGGGCCGGCGGGCGGCGTCGCAGGCGGCGTGCAGCACGCGGATCGTGAGGTTGTCGCCGGCGGCCGGCTGCCAGGTGGCGCCCCAGCGGGGCAGGCCGTTGACGGCGGTGTCGCGGTAAAGCTCCTCGTCGCAGTCGAGCTGCATCACATACAGCTGGCCGACGGGGGGACGGGCGTCCTCGGGCGCATCGGCGGCGGCGGCCGGCTGGAAGCGGCTCAGCACCGAGAGGCGGCCGTCGCGATCGAAGCGGAGGCTGCCGGCATCCCACCACTGACGGCCTTCAGGGCCGGCCTCCACCTCCTGCCAGTCGACTGGGCCGGCCATGGAGGCGACGGGACCCGCCAGCCAGCAGCCCAGCAGCAGCAGCACCGTCAGCAGGGCGGCGGCAACAGGAGTGCGGCCACCTCTCATGACACCGCTCATGGCACCACGGACACGGCCGGCCGCAGGCTGCCGTGCAGCCGCAGCAGGGTGGAGAGGGTGCCGCGCAGCTGGGGCCGGGGCACGATCGTGTCGACGAAGCCGTGGTCCTGGAGGTATTCGGCAGTCTGGAAGCCCTCAGGCAGCTTCTCGCCGAGGGTCTGCTCGATCACCCGACGGCCGGCGAAGGCGATCATCGCCTTGGGTTCGGCCAGGATCAGGTCGCCGAGCATGGCGAAGCTGGCGGTGACCCCGCCGGTGGTGGGATGGGTGAGCAGAGGCAGGTAAAGCAACTCGGCGCTGCGGTGGCGCTGCAGGGCGCCGGATACCTTGGCCATCTGCACCAGGCTCAGCATCCCTTCCTGCATGCGGGCGCCGCCGGAGGCGCAGACGATCAGCAGCGGATAGCGGCGGGCGGTGGCCAGCTCCACCAGGCGGGTGAGCTTCTCGCCCACCACCGAGCCCATGGAGCCGCCCATGAAGCGGAAGTCCATCACCCCCAGGGCCAGGGGCATGCCCTCCAGGCGGCAGAGGCCCGTGACCACCGCATCCCGCAGGCCCGTGGCCCGCTGGCTGTCGCGCAGCCGGTCGGCGTAGCTGCGGCGGTCCTTGAAGGCGAGGGGGTCGGTGGGGGCGAGGTCGGCATCGATGGGCTCGAAGCTGCCCTCATCGGCGATCAGGCGGATGCGCTCGGCGCTGTCGATGCGGTGGTGGTGGCCGCAGCCCTTGCAGACGCTGGCGTTGGCGATCAGGTCCTTGCGGTAGACCACCAGGCCGCATTCCGCACACTTGCTCCAGAGGCCATCCCCCTCGTCGGCCTCAGGGCCCTTGCTGGCCCGGACGGCGGGGGCGTTCTTGCGGCGATCGGCGAACCAGTCGAACAGGGACATGGGGCGACGGCGGCGACGGGGAACGGAGACCTGGGGCCATTAAAGACCCAGGCCCCAGAGGCGCAGCCAGGGGCCGTGGCCGCCGATCCAGACCGCCAGGGCGGCGGCGGCGAGAAAGGGGCCGAAGGGGAAAGGCTGCTGGCGGCCGAGACGGCCGCTGAGGCGGGCGATGCCCCCGATCAGGGCACCGCCGAGCACCGACAGGCTGACCGCCAGCCCCAGGCCCAGGGGTCCGAGCCAGGCCCCCATCAGGGCGGCCAGCTTGGCGTCCCCCAGGCCCAGGGCCGGCCGGCCCATGGCCTTCTCGGCCAGGGCGCTGAGGGCCTCGAAACCCAGCAGGCCGGCGGCCACCGCCAGCAGGTGGGAGAACAGCAGCTCCCGGCCCACCTCGGCCCCCTGCGGGAAGCCGACGCCGGCGGTGACCGCCAGGCCGAGCAGCACCCCCCAGCGGCAGAGGGGTTCGGGCAGCCAGAGGCTGTCCAGGTCGATCAGGGCCAGGGGCAGCAGCCAGCTGGCCAGCAGCCAGCCGGCCGCCAGCAGCAGCCAGGGACTGGGGTCGGGGCCCATGGCGGCGGGGCGGGCGAAGAGCATGGCCACCCAGAGGCCGGCGGTGAGCAGCTCCACCAGCGGGTAGCGCACGGCGATCGGCGCCTGGCAATGGCGGCAGCGGCCGCGCAGCAGCAGCCAGCTGAGCAGCGGCACGTTCTCGAACCAGGCCAGGGAGGCGCCACAGCGGGGGCAGTGGCTGCCGGGGAACACCAGCGACTCCTCCCGCGGCAGCCGCCAGACCACCACGTTCAGGAAGCTGCCGATGCAGGCGCCGACCAGGGCCACGAGGGGGGCCAGCAGGGGCAGGGCGGCGGTGGGGGCCAGCAGGGCGACGGAACTCATGGCAGCGGGCGGCTGGATCCCCCGCGGGCACTGCGGCCCCGGGCCGAGCGGGGGCGCAGCAGCTCCATCGGCACAAACTGTTCGTCCGGCAGGAGGATGGGCAGCTCGAACACCACCCGTCCCTGGGGGCCGGCACCGAGCAGCACCACCCCCAGCGGTTCGGGGGCGGTGGGGCAGGCCTCGAGGAAGCGGAAGTAGACCCGGCGCGAACAGCGCAGCAGTTCGGCGCTGTTGATGCGATCGAGGCGCAGGGCACCGACGGGCGGGGAGGCCGAGGACTCCCCGCCCCTGATCAGGAAGGAGGGGCTTCCGGACGGGGAGCTGCCGGGCCCGGACGGGTGGATGGTGGGGGGCTGGGCGGTGATGGGATTCACCGATTCCTTTCGGGGGATCTTAGGGCCGAAAGGAAGATCGAGAGAGCGATCTTCAGCCGAGCTGCTCAGTGGAGGTTCTTCTTCTCCTCGATCATCTTGTGGATGATCGGCGTGAGGATGATCTCCATGGCGAAGCCCATCTTGCCGCCGTTCACCACGATGCTGGTGGGGCTGGACATGAAGGAATCGTGGATCATGCGCAGCAGGTAGGAGAAGTCGATGCCCCACTTCTCACGGGCGCCCTTGCGGAAGTGGATGATGACGAAGCTCTCGTCCGGGCTGGGGATGTTGCGGCAGATGAAGGGGTTGGAGGTGTCCACCGTGGGCACCCGCTGAAAGTTGATGTCCGTGCGGCTGAACTGGGGGCAGATGTGATTGATGTAGTCGGGCATGCGGCGCAGGATCGTGTCGACGATCGCCTCGGCCGAGTAGCCCCGCTCGGCGTTGTCGCGGGAGATCTTCTGGATCCACTCCAAGTTGGCGATCGGCACCACGCCGATCAGCAGATCCACCAGGGAGGCAACGTCGTAGCCGTCACCCACCACACCACCGTGGAGGCCCTCATAGAAGAGGAGGTGGGTATCGCTGGGGATGGGCTCCCAGGGGGTGAACTGGCCGGGCTCGAGGCTGGTGCCGAGGCGGGCGTTGTGCTCGGCCGCCTCCTCCACCGAGTGGAGGTAGTAGCGGCGGTTGCCGCTGCCGGTCTCGCCGTAGGTGCGGAACAGCTCCTCGAGCTTGTCGAAGATGTTGGCCTCGGGGCCGAAGTGGGAGAAGTTCTCGCCGCGGGCCTGGGCCTCGGCCATCGCCTGCTTCATGGGGCCCCGCTCGAAGCGGTGGAAGCTGTCGCCTTCCACCACCGCCGGGATAATGCCCTCGCGGGAGAAGATGTGCTCGAAGGCCCGTTTGACGGTGCTGGTTCCCGCTCCCGAGGAACCGGTGACAGCCACGACCGGGTGACGCTTCGACATCGACGCAGGGGGGTTGAGAGGCTGTGAGTTTGGCAGGTCGCCGGTCCGCTCCCCCCCCAGCCGTTACCGGAAGGGGGCGATCAGCCGGGCAGGGCCGCCAGCAGCTGCTCGCCCATGGCCTGGCAGCCCACCCGGGTGCAGCCGTCGGACATCAGCAGGTCGCCGGTGCGGTAGCCGGCGGCCAGCACCCGGTCGACGGCGGTCTCGAGGTTTGCGGCAGCGGCCTCCTGCTGCAGGCCCACCCGCAGCAGCATGGCGGCCGACAGCACCATGGCGATGGGGTTGGCCTTGTCCTGGCCGGCGATGTCGGGGGCGGAGCCGTGCACCGGCTCGAACAGGCCCGGGCCGCCGGAGCCGAGGGAGGCCGAGGGGAGCATGCCGATCGAACCGGTGAGCATGGCGGCCTCATCCGAGAGGATGTCGCCGAAAAGATTGCTGGTGAGGAGCACGTCGAACTGGCGCGGCTCGCGCACAAGCTGCATGGCGGCGTTGTCGACGTACATGTGGCTGAGCTCGACGGCGGGGAACTCGGCGTGGATCGCCTCCACACGGTCGCGCCACAGCTGGCTGACATCGAGCACGTTGGCCTTGTCGACCGAGCAGAGGCGGCCGCGGCGGGCCGCCGCCAGGCGGAAGCCCACCCGGGCGATCCGGTCGACCTCGTGATCGGCGTACACCATCGTGTTGAAGGCGCGCACGCCGCCATCCACCTCGATGCGCCCCTTGGGGGTGCCGAAGTAGATGCCGCCGATGAGTTCGCGCACCACCAGCAGGTCCACCCCTTCGATCACCTCGGGGCGCAGGCTGCTGGCGCCGGCCAGGGCCGGGATGATCTTCACAGGCCGCAGGTTGGCGAACAGCCCCAGGCCGGAGCGCAGGGCCAGCAGGCCGCTCTCGGGACGCTGCTCCCGGGGCAGGGCGTCGAAGCGGGGGGCGCCGATGGCGGCGAGGAGCACCGCATCGGAGGCCCGGCAGGCCTCCAGGGTGGCGGCGGGCAGGGGCTCGCCGGTGGCGTCGATGGCGGCACCGCCGACAGGCTGCGGATCGAACGTGAGGCTGAAGCCGTGGCGGCCGCTCACCGCCTCCAGCAGGGTGCGGGCCACTGCGGTGATCTCCGGACCGATGCCGTCCCCCGCGAGCAGGGTGATCCTGTAGCTGGTCATCGCGAGGGGGGGCCGCTCAGCAGGCGAGGCTACTTCTGCAGCTGCCGCAGGGTGCGGGCCATCTCGGGCAGCTTGTTGAAGACGGCGGAGCAGCGCAGCCAGAGCCGGTTGGGGATGGCGGGGTAGCCGCTGACCACCTCACCGGCGGCGATCTCGCCGTGGATGCCGGACTTGGAGGAGGCGATGGCCCGGTCGCCGATCACGGCCCGGTTGGCCACCCCCACCTGGCCGGCGAGGATGACGCCGTTGCCGAGAATGGCGCCGCCGGCGATGCCCACCTGGGCCGCCAAGGCGCAGCCTTTCCCTGTGACCACGCCATGGCCGACGTGGACGAGGTTGTCGATCTTGGTGCCGGCACCGATGCGGGTCTCGCCGACGGAGGGGCGGTCGATCGTGGAGCCGCAGCCCACCTCGACGCCGTCCTCGAGCACCACCCGGCCGGTCTGGGGCATCTTCACCCAGCCCGAAGCGGTGGGCACGAAACCGAAGCCCTCGGCACCGATCACCGCCTGGGACTGGACCACGCACCCCGCCCCGAGACGGCTGCCGGGATGGAGCACGGCGTTGGCGTGGATCTCGCAGCCCTCGCCGAGCTGCACGTCCTCATAGAGAACGACGCCGGGATGGAGCACGCAGCCTGAGGCCACGACGCTGCCGGCGCCGACCACCCCATGGGCCCCCACATGGGCATCGGCGGCCACGGTCGCCCCCGGGTCCACCACGGCGCTGGGGTGAACCCCCGGGGGCTTCGGGGTGGGGGGATGCAGGGCCCCGAGCGCCTGGGCGAAGCCGAGGCGGGGATCCTTGAGGGCCACCCAGGCCAGGCCGCGCTCGCTGGCCAGCTGCTGGATTTCTGCATCGAGGGGCAGCAGCAGGGCGGCGGCACCGCTGGCGGAGAGGGCGGCCGCCAGGGCGTTGCCGGGTTCAAGGAAGGCCAGCTGGCCGGGGCCGGCGCGATCCAGCGCTTCGGCGCCCGTGATCTCCGGATCCCCTGCCAAGTGCCGCGGGCTGCCGTCCTGCACGGCGCCGATCCGGGTGAGCAGGCTGCTGAAGCGCATTCCCCAGGGGGCGGACGGCCCGGATCGTAGGCCCCACGGCCGCCGGCGGGGGGCGGATCAGGGGGCAGGATCGAGCAGCTCCAGCAGGGGCACGAAGCGGTAGCCGCGGCGGCGCAGGTCGGGGATGAGGCAGCGCAGGCTCTCCAGGGTGCGGCCGCTCAGGTCAGGGGTGTCGTGCAGCACCAGGATCCCGCCGGGGTGGGCATTGAGGTGCACGAACAGGCGCACGAACCAGAGGGGCGGCCGCAGGGTGTCCCAGGGAAAGATCGAGCCCAGCACCAGGCGGTAGCGCCGGGCCGCGAGGGTTTCGAGCATGGCCCTGCGAAACCAGCCCTGCCCGGGGCGAAACCAGCGCCAGCGCAGTCTGGCGGGGGCAGCGGCCCGGGCGATCACCCGTTCGGTGTCGCTCAGCAGCTGCTGGAACACCGCCGGCGGAACGGCGGCGGCGGACGCGTCACTCCAGAGGTGGTTGCCGAGATCGTGGCCCTGCTGCAGGGCCCGGCGGGGAAAGCGGGGGTCGCGCTCCAGGTGGGAGCCGATCAGAAAGAAGGTGGTCGGCACCTCGAGCTCCCGCAGCAGGGCCAGCAGGGCCTCCGATCCGGGGCTGGGACCGTCGTCGATGGTGAGGGCCAGCGTCTTCTGCCGGCCCGGGCCGCACCAGATCACCTGCGGGCACAGGGGCACCAGCAGCAGACGGATCAGCACTGAGGGCAGCAGCACCACCAGCAGCAGCAGGTCCGCCAGCACGACCAGAGCCAGCACGGTGAGGAGCAGGGTCATGGGCGGGGGCGGCCTCAAGAACGATGACACCGGCGGCGGGCCGTGGTCCGGCGTCGTCCTGGCTGGCTAGGGCGGGGGGTGGTTCCCTTCTTCTCCGCGCCGCCATGACCGCCCCGAAGAAAGCCGCCGCCACCGGCAGCGCCAGCACCCCGGCCGCGCGGGGGCAGGCCCGCACGGTGATCTACTGCCACGGCATCTCCAACATGCCCCCCGAGGGGGTCCTGCGCTCGGAGTGGGACCGGGCCCTCTTCGGTGCCGACCAGGGGGAGCGCACCCGCATGGCCTACTGGGTCGACCGGGAGCGCTACCCGGAGACGGCGGGCCTCTCCACCCGGGCCCTGGGCGAGGACCGGGCGACGCTGCGGCCGGAGGCGCAGGGGCTGCTGGCCGCCTCGATCCAGGAGAGCGACGCGCCGGCGGAATCGCAGGCCTTCGTGGACGCCCTGACGGCGCAGCTGGAGGCGGCCGCCCAGACGGCGGCCCAGCGGGGGGCGCCGATGGGGGGCCCGGCGACGCTGTCGGTGGAGGCCAAGGGGCTGTGGAGCCCGGTGACGGCGATGTTCACCCAGGCCTTTCTGGCGGATGTGAACGATTTCCTGTTCAACGGGACGAAGCGCCAGCGGATGGTGCAGACCGTGAAGGAGCGGGTCAGCACCGGCGGCGGCCCCTTCGTGGTGGTCGGCCACAGCCAGGGGAGCATGGTCACGTACCAGGCGCTGATGGAACTGGGCGCCAGCCTGGAGGTGGATCTGTACGTCACCATCGGCTCACCGCTGGGGCTGCCCCAGGTGACCGACGTGCTGCAGAAGTGGCACGGCCAGAAGCTGCCGATCCCGGCCGGTGTGAAGCGCTGGGTGAACATCGCCCAGGACGGCGACATCGTCTGCCTCGACCAGAGCCTGGCCGACGAGTACAGCGCCGCCGGCAAGCCGAAGATCATCGATGAACGGATCCCGGGGGTGGTGTGGCCACCCAGCAAGGCCCATTCCGCCAGCCGCTATCTGTCGCGCCAGTCGACCCAGGAGACGGTGATGGCGGCACTGGATCGCTCCCGCTTCCAGCCGGTGAGTCCGATGACGGTGGCCCGCAGCCTGGCCGATGCCCTGGATGTGGAGGCCACGGCGCGGGTGCCGGTGCTGATCGAACTGGCGGATCGCTCGACGGCGACGCCGGAGGGGGGCGATTCGTTGCAGAAGGCCCGCGAAGCGGTGCTGGCGTGGATCCAGGCGCATGTGCTGCAGGGTCCGATCACCGCCGAGACGGTGTTCCTGGAGGACCAGCTGGATCGCTACGTGGCGGTGAACCTGACCCGGGCCGAAGTGGAGACCCTGGCGGGGGCGATGAGCCGCCAGTACGGCGCCACCACACCGGCGGTGTACCGGATGTTCAGCAACAGCCGCAAGAAGGCGCTGATGCACGATTCGATCCACACCGTGCAGGCCCGCACCGCCCAGCTGGGCTACAACGCCTGCGGCCAGGGCATCACCTGGGCCGTGCTCGACACCGGCATCGACCGGCACCATCCCCATTTCCACAACAACACCTTCGCCCCGGACGGAACGATCGCCGCCGAGTGGAACTGCACCGCGCGGGGGCCGGTGCAGAAGGGCAGTGGCAACGACGCCAACGGCCATGGCACCCATGTGGCGGGGATCATCGCCGGCGGGTTGCTGTCGGTGGGCAGCGAGGGCGGCCCCGACCTGCTGGCCATGGCCCCCCGGGCCCGGATCGTGAGCTACAAGGTGCTGGCCGATAACGGCGGCGGCTACGACGCCTGGATCATCAAGGCGATCGACCACATCTGGAAGCAGAACCAGGAGGGACGGCGCCTGGCGATCCAGGGGGTGAACCTGAGCCTGGGGGGACCGTTCGACCCGGCCAGCTTCGGTTGCGGCGATTCACCGCTGTGCGCCTCCCTGCTGCGGCTGGTGCGCCAGGGGGTGCTGGTGGTGCTGGCGGCGGGCAACGAAGGCAGCGGCGACATCGTGGTGGACGGCTTCAGCGCCACCCGCTCGTTTGATCTCTCGATCGGCGATCCGGCCAACCTGGATGAGGCGATCGCCGTGGGCTCTGTGCACCCGACGCTGCCGCACCGCTACGGCACCTCCTACTTCTCCTCACGCGGTCCCACCGCCGATGGCCGCCTCAAGCCCGATGTGGTGGGTCCGGGAGAAAAGATCCTCTCCTGCCGCAGCAGCAGCGACCCCAAACGCAGCCCCAGCCGGGACAAAGGCAAGAGCCTCGATGAGCTTTACGTGGCACTTTCCGGCACCAGCATGGCGGCGCCTCACATCTCCGGGTTGCTGGCCGCCTTCCTGTCGGTGCGCACCGAATTCATCGGCTATCCCGACCGGGTGAAGCGGATCCTGCTGGAGCACTGCACCGACCTGCAACGGGACCGCTACCACCAGGGGGCGGGCCTGCCGAATCTCTCGAAGATGTTGCTGGAGACTTGAGGGTTCACCGGTCCGTGAGCCACGGCTACGGTCCGGCGAGGTTCAAAGCATGGTGCCAAAGCGGTTATTGGCGATAGCGGATGGAGTTGTGCGGTAGTTCACGGAATGGGCTCAGGCCGAGCATCGTTCACGGAATCCAACGAAGAATACGCTAGGTTTCTATCAGGCTCCAACGCGACACACAGGTCGCGCAAGCCCTTGGCGCTTCTGCCAGGAGCAAAGGCGCCGAAGTCGTTGACGCTCGTTCTGCAGATCAACCGGCCTCGGGGTGTCCCGGCTCCAATCATCGTGTTTTGGCGCAGGTCATGCGGGGTTCGATTAGGTTTTCGCCAAGTGATGCCCCTCAGCGCAAAGCCAGACGTCTTCAGAGCCGATCCAGAGACAGTACCGACAATGCCAAGAACATCGCGGTTGCATACGCTATTAAGAATGACCAGAGACAGACAAGAAAGCTCTAGATGGCAGCGCATTCAGGACAAAGGCCAGACACAGAATGCAGAAAGGAAAGTGGCTTGTCGCAATCTTGCCAAGGCAGTGTGTGAATCGCGAATCTGTAGCAAGCACAACTTACCGTGTCATTACAACGGACTGACCTTTGAAGTTCCGGATCTGGTTACCAACTTCAAGCCCGCCGACGATTGCCAGCTCCAGATCGCAAGTCCTGACAACGAAAGAACGCCCCACCAGCCATTACGTTTTATTGCGACAGTTCTTCGGTTGACGACGAGGTAAGTTGAATAAAAAGATGCTGCACATAGACACTCCATACATGTACAGACAATGTACGCCTTGGCTAGGTTTATTCATCACATTCTTGGTCGCCATATCTCAGCCTGCTGCAGCTGAACCCTGCTTGTCCAGAGAAGCCATGGAGCTCATTAACCTACGGCTTGGACAACTTGGCGCACTTGCATTTGCCGCTGGCACAGGTCTTGGCATATGCAGCAGTGATTCTTCAGGTGTGGAGCAAAGCGTACAACGAATTGATGAACTAAGTGCCTCTGCCGAAATGAGTCTAGAGCAGCTTTCCTGTCCCTCATCAGATCATGTCGCAACTGGAAGTGAGAGCTTTCATTTGGTCCCTCAAGCTGCCGGCTTTTCCAGCGGACCGACAAAGACATGTAGCTGCTCTCAGTACAAGGAAGCACTGAGGGAAGCTCGTGCTGCATTGAGGAGTCTTGCCAGATGACGAATCCATCCAGCACTGCGACCACACAGGAACAAGTCGCAGGCACAAGCGCGGATGAAGCTCTCAAGAGCATAGATAAGATCTTGAGTGAGAACACAGAAGCCAAGTTCAATTCTGCCACTAGTGAGTCAACAACGGAAGTAAGCAATAGCTGGACTCCTCGCGAGACAATGATCATGAGTGGGGCGGCACTTGGCTACAGCCTGATTGTTCTTATCGTCGCAACAGTCATTGCGAAAGGACTGAAAACACCCGAACAGGCAATAAGATTATTCACGGTTGTCCTCATTATCAACTCAGCAGTATTCTTCATTGTTGCAGGGTACTCAAGTCAACAGATTGCTCCAGCATTTGGATTGCTAGGGACAATGGCTGGCTACGTCTTAGGCAAGTCACAAGATAACAACAGAAATCAAGACCCTCAAGACAAGCAGTCTTAGCGAACCATCAACGGTTCTGCAGCCGAAGGGAATTCCTTTCTCTCTTCTCGAGAGCCTCATCCTGTCATTCATCGGCAACTGGGCTGACGGCCACATCAGAGATAAAGCCATGACCCACGAGACTCTGGAGGAGTCGGATTCCAGCCATGAGTCATCTGCTTTGCCTAAGCTGCTGACCCATGTCGACACTCACCAAACTAATCATGGCCATCATCTTGCCGGAGGATAAGTACGTTGATGTTGATGGGGTTAGCACGAGATATTGGTGTTTGGGCACTATAGACTCATCGGTTCTGTTTATTCACGGCCAGGGGGGCGCAGTTGACTATTGGTACAAGAATGTCTTTTCAATGGCTGAACGCCATCAGGCTTATACACTGGATTGGGCTGGATCAGGCAAGACTGACAAGCCGAGTGCAACGTATGGTCTTGACGATGTCACTCAGTTCATTATCCGCTTCATGGACGTGGTTGGATTGTCTCATTCCACCCTGGTTGCAGGCTCTGTGGGCGGCATGCTTGCGCTCAAGAAGGCTTCAACTCTTATTCTGTGGGGGAGGCAAGATCGAGCATTCCCAGTGAGTCACGCTGAAATCGCAAGGAATCGAATTCCTGATTCCCAATTGAAGGTATTTGAGGAATGCGGCCATTTGCCATATCTTGAGTATGCAGATGAATTCAACACCACAGTGCTTGAGTTTCTCTGGACTTAAGTTGAACTTCTGCAGCCCAACATCAAGATCAGCTGACGGGAGCAGCGGCATCGCTCGCTTGCAGAGGGCTCCTTCCCACCGATGATCCTGCGCGTTAGGCCCCACAAGGTCCGCTGCTATTGAGCCACCGCCAAGAACAGTAGCAATGCAGACACCACGAAACGCGAGATCCCCTGACTTCTGTTTGAACCACCATCTTCGAGACCCCGTAGAAGCAGCAAGCACCATGAATCCGATAGAACACCCAAGGCCTGTCCCAATGCCTGGATACAAGAAATGGGCGATATGGATCGGCAGGATTGTTCTTGTCCCCGTATTCACAGCAACTTGTGCAGGGTTTGTCTTTGGCCTCTACCGCTTCGTCACAACGGGGCAGATAAACAGCCCTGGCAGAAACTTTGGTCCCGCTAGTAGCACGATCCAGTTCTCAATCACCCTGTCTGGTTCCTTGTCCTCCTCCTCTTCTACCTTGTGCTTGTCGCGAACTGTATCGTTGGAACCATTCTACTCGCCCGATTGTTCTTTAGACTGGGACAAAATCGTACGAAATGACGCCTAACACCTCGCTCAACCTGACCAGCGATGGTCCTAAGCGCGTTGCCGCTTCAGGCCCATTCTGTCAATCTCCTCAGGTGGCTAAGCCATTCACACCTGCTCGGGCGGCTTAACGCGGCTGTCGAGCCTATTGTCTGCTGAGGGGGAAGCGATGAACGACGTTGTCATCCGCCAGATAGGGCCGGGCGACTATCACCCGATCATCTCGGTCGTTGATGCATGGTGGGGTGGCCGGCCAATGGCCGACATGCTGCCCAGACTCTTCTTCGTCCACTTCCAGTCCACCAGCTTCACCGCCGTCGTTGATGGTCAGATCGTGGCGTTCCTCATCGGGTTCGTGTCGCAGACCTATCCGGACCAGGCCTATGTCCATTTTCTCGGTGTCCATCCGGCACGACGGGGAGAGGGGTTGGGACGCCTCCTCTATGGGCGCTTCTTTGCCAGGGCCGCCTCGCTTGGCTGTCGCACTGTGCATGGCGTGACGTCTCCGGTCAATCGCAACTCGATTGAATTCCACCGTCGCATGGGATTTTCGTTCCTTGAATCTGATGTCAAGGTCGACGGCGTACCCGTTGCTGTGGGCTATGACGGGGAAGGGGAAGACCGCGTGATCTTCAGGAAGAAACTGGATCCTCCAGACATGGAACGGTGATGCCCATCATGCCGATCGAAACCACAAGCGTCTGAGCGGTTGACCGTTCTTCCGCCAAGCGGAAAGCCGCATGTCCACTTCCCTAAGGAGTACAGCCCCATGTCAGAAGCGAACAAGCATCTCGTCCGTCGACTCATCATGGAAGGGTGGAATGGGCGCAATTTCGCCGTGATCGACGAGCTTTGCTCGGACAACTTCACCATGAACGACCCATCGGCTCCCCATCTGGCGAACGGACCCGAGGCCGCCAAGGCCTACATCGGAGCCCTCGTCGCTGCGTTTCCCGACCTTCACATGCAGGTGCACGATCTGTTCGCAGAAGCAGACCGCGTGTCACTGCGCTGGTCGGCCGAAGGAACCCACCAAGGGGAATTCAACGGAATTCCACCGACCAACAGGCGCATCTGCGTGGCCGGCCAGGCGATCTACCGCATCGCGAACGGCAGGATCGAGGAAGACTGGATCATCGTGGATACCTACGGAATGCTTCAGCAGCTCGGCGTGATTCCAGACTGAGCCGGCACCATCGGGGAGATCTCGATACCGTCTTCCGTGTGTGTCCTCCACCATGACGGCAGCCCTGTTCAGCCCGGCGATGCTGGTCGATCCCTACCCGACCTACGCCGCGTTGCGACGCACCGACCCGGTCCACTGGCATGAACCGTTCGGGGCCTGGGTGCTGACGCGCTACGACGACGTGGTGGCGGCGACGCACGACCCCCGGCTGCGCTCCGATCGCGCCGGCGGCATGGGCGAGCGGGCCGGCCGCCCCGAACTGCAGCCCCTGTTCGAGGTCATCGGGGCCCAGATGAACATCACCAACCCGGAGCGCCACCACCGGCTCCGTGCCCTGGTGGCCAAGGTGTTCACGCCACGGGCCGTGGACGCCCTGCGGCCGGCCGTCGCAGCCATGGTCAACGAGCTGCTGGATCGGCTGCCGGAGCAGGGCCGCTTCGATGTGATCGCCGACCTCGCCTTTCCGCTGCCGGCCCGGGTCATCGCCCGGCTGCTCGGGCTGGACACCGGCGAGCTGGAGCAGCTGAAGCGCTGGTCGGACGACTTTTCGGCGATCTTCGGCACCGATCCCTCCGCCGTGACCCCCGAGCAGTACCAGCGGGCCCTGCAGAGCACCCACGAGCTGACCACGTTCTTCCGCGCCGAATTCGAGAAGCGCCGGGCCTCGCCCGGCGACGATCTGCTGAGCCTGCTGGTGCACGCCGAGATCGACGGCGATCGGCTCAGTGAGACAGAGCTCATCGCCAACGCCAATCTGCTCCTGGCCGCCGGCCACGAGACCACCACCCATCTCATCGGCAACGGCCTGCTGGCCCTGCTGCACCACCCCGACCAGCTGCAGCTGCTGCTGGACGAGCCGTTCCTGATTCCCAATGCGATCGAGGAGTTCCTCCGCTACGACGGCACCGTCCAGTTCATGTACCGCGAGGCGGGGGAGGAGCTCACGATCGGCGAGCGCTCGATCCGCAAGGGGCAGCTGGTCTACCTGATGTTCGCGGCCGCCAATCGCGACCCGGCCCGCTTCCCGGACCCCGACCGGCTCGACGTGCGCCGCAGACTCGACGTGCACCTGGCCTTCGGCCATGGCCCCCATGTCTGCCTGGGGGCGGCCCTGGCCCGGATGGAGGCCCAGGTCGCCTTCACGGCCCTGCTGCGGCGCTGTTCAGGACTTCAACTCACCGACGAGCCTCTGGCGTATCAGGACAACCTGGAGCTGCGCGGGCTGAAGGGGTTGCCGGTGGTGTTCGAGCGGCGATCGGCCTGAGCGCTCAGCCGGCCTCCGTTTCCACCGAGGCCATCGCCGGGCGACCGGCCAGCACCCGCCTCAGCCGCTCGCGGAACCACTGCAGGGGGTGGCCCATGTCGGCGTCCTCGAGCAGGCCGCGCTGGCGCAGGCAGTCCTCGTAGCTGCGCAGCACGTCGCTGCGGCGGGCCACCTCCCGGGCGACGTTGTCGGCGAATTCGGGCCGTGAGGCCAGCAGGGCGCGGAAGCTGCCACTGGGCACCACGAACAGCGTCGTGTCCTCGGCCGCCACCATCGTGGTGGGGTAGGGCACCTGCAGCAGCAGCGGCAGTTCGCCGAAGAACTCCCCGGCGGTGAAGGTGAAAAGCTTGCGGCTCACCCGGTCGGTTTCGTGGATCGCATCCACCGCGCCGCTCAGCACCAGGTGGAAGGAGCGTCCCTCATCACCCTGGCGCACCAGCACCGTGCCGGCAGGCACCAGACGGCGGGCGCCGCTGCCCACCAGTTCCCGCAGGCGCCGATCATCCATGCCGCTGTAGCAGGGATGGTCGGGCAGGGACGTCCGCAGGGGGCTCCAATCCGGGGCGGCGGCGTCCCCTTCCTCGGCGCGCCGGGAGGAGAGCAGCTGGATCTGCTGGCGCGACCCGGCCAGTTCGATGCGGCGCTGGCGCAGCCCCTGCTCGATCGCGTAGTTCAGCGAACTGCGCAGGCTGAGGCTGGCGTGGATCGCCGACGTCCAGGCCCAGAGCTCGAACGCCATCCCCTGGCCCTGGAGCCCGTGCAGCAGCACCTTCGGCGGCGGATCGGCCAGCACCGTCGGTTCGGCCAGGGCCGCCTCCAGCAGCACCTCGGTCACGGCCAGGGGGTCGCTGCCGTGGGCCACCGTCACCTCCACATCCACCCGGCCATCGGAGCTCAGGTAGCTGAGGTTCTTCACCGGCGCATTGGTGATGGCCGAATTGGGCACCACGATCTCGGCGCCCTGGAAGGTGCGGATCACGGTGGAGCGGATCGAGATCTCCCGGATGAAGCCGCTGGTGTCGCCGAACTCGATCTGGTCGCCCACCTTCAGCTTGCCCTCCATCAGCAGGGTGAGACCACTGGTGAGGTTGCGGGTGAGCTCCTGCAGGCCGAAGCCGATGCCCACGCCCAGGGCCCCGAAGATCACGGCGAGGGCACCGATGTCGAGCCCCATCCCCTGGGCCACCACCACGTAGCCCAGCGCCGCCAGCCCCATCGAGAAGAGGGTGGCCACCGCCTCACGCCGCCCCTCCGGCAGGGAGAACCAGCGCAGCACCCGTCCGGCCAGCAGCCGCTTCAGCCACCGCGCCGCCAGGCTCACGGCCAGCAGCAGCAGCAGCACCTCGACGACCCAGAGGAGGGAGAAGCTCTGGCGACCCAGCGGCAGCAGCGGGGCCGTGAACAGCTTCTGAAGGCGCTCGAGATCCACCCCTTGTGCTCCACCGCTGCTCCCTTCTAGCCCGAGGGGCCGGAATGACGCTGTCCGCAGCGGGCGGCCGCACCGATGAGCGCCCCTACAGTCCCCCTGGACGCCAGCCATCTCTGGAAACGCCCATGCGACGCCGACTGCTCACTGCGGCCACCGTTCTGACGCTGGGCTCGACGCCCTCCTGGGCCGCCCCGGCATCACCCCCCTGTGAGGCGGCGCTCGGCACCTGGGACTACGTGGCCCCCAGCAAGCCCGGCCGGGCCGTGGTCACGAAGCTGGCGGACGGGCGCCATCACCTGGTGTGGATCATCTCGGAGCGTGGAGCCACCGTCGCCGGCGCCTGGGAGGCCACCTGCGAAGGCTCCCGCCGCACCTGGCGCGTGCTGTTTCCTTCGGATCCCGGCATCGCCGGACTGAAGGTCGTGGAGGAGTTTGAGGTGAGCGGCGATGCGATCCGCTTCTGGATTCTCGGACCGGATGGCAAACGTGGGCCGATGGGTGGCGCCCGTCGCCTCCCCTAGGAACCTCCGGACAGTCCCACCTGCACACTCTGTTCGTTGAGGAAGTAGTTGGAATCAAAGGCCTTCAGCTTTCGATCCATCAGCCGATCCTGCTTTTCGGGATCATCCAGGCGCAGGCAGTCGGAGGGGTCGCCATCCACGCAGAGCAGCGGAATGACCACGTCCGTCCTGTCATACCCCCACTCCAGCACCCGTCCTCCCAGCAGGGCGTTGCCCTTGGGTGGCTCCCGCGTCAGCACAGGAACCAGCACATCCACCTGGGCGGCGTAGGCGCCGGCAGGCAGGGAGACAATCACTGAACGGTGAATCGTTTCGCCGGGATTGATGTGATCGTCGACGAACAACTTGCCGGCCGCTTCGGTGGGATAGGGCTGGAGCACCGCCCCCCTCTCCACGTGGATGGCATCGAAAGGGCCGATGGCGCGACTCGGAAACGTGGAGCGGTTCAGCACCTGGCGGCGTATCGGGAACAGTTCCCAGAAGCTGCTGAGCAGGTAGAGCCGGCGGGTGCTGGCGTTGGTGGCGCTGACCTTCAGTTCCCGCTGCAGCGAAGGTGACGAGGAGCCGCTGCCGCCCTCAGCGGCCATCGGGATCAGGCTGATCTCCAGGGTGATGCTGGCCGGCGCCTGGGATGGCACGTAGATCTCCTTCCAGACGAAGGTGTAAATGCCCCAGGAGGCGGCGATGATGATGCCCGACGTGCGCACCCATTCATGCAGCGATGGCGAGCGCAGCCAGGCCGGCAGGCGCAGCGATCGCGCCCTGGTCCGGGCCCCCGGCATTCCCTTGCGGGGCAGGGTCTCTCTGTCGCCATGGGGCCTGGTCGGGGGGTCGCTGCTCACGGGTGGTGGTGGTGCCTCATTTCTTCCCGGTGAAACCGGGCAGTCGCCTCGGGCAGGGGGCGTTGGGCAGCGGCCTGCAGCGCCGGCCCATCACCCCCATGGTGTTGAACGCGGCCCGGTCAGTCCCGGTGGCCAGCGCACCCAGCAGCGCCGGATCGGGCACCCGGTCCCCGGCGAGCTCGGCCATCGCCGAATCGGAGCAACCCGCCAGTTCCGTCATGCCGAGGCCGGTGAGCAGGGCATAGGAGCGCTGGCTGCGGGTTCCCATCTGCTCGGCCAAGGCGGTGGCGTAGGCCCCGTTGGCCGGGGCAACGACCGCATCGGGCCTGGGGGGATCCTGGGGCGTGGGTTGCAGGCCGGTGCCACCGATCAGCACCCCCGCCAGGCAGTTGGCCTGGAGGTTGGCGGCGGCAGGGGCCAGGCGCGATGGTCCCCGATGGCCCAGGATCGCGGTGCCCAGGCCGATCCCGACCCAGTAGGCCACGCCCCAATCGCCATGGCGGCTGGCTGCCTTTTCCAGCCTGGAGCGGTCCAGCAGCAGCTTGCCGCTGGCGGCACAGAGCAGCGCGGGGCTCTGGGCGGCCCCGGCCGCACGGGCCGCGGTGCCGGCCCCGGGGCAGGCCGACGCCGGCGTCTGGCCGGCGGGAAGCACCTCGATGGCCGGCCAGGCCAGCGACGCGGTGCCGGAATCCGCGTTCCAGCTCTGGCGGAGCTGGCTGGCGACGGCCGAGACCGTGGCGTCCAGGTCAGGGGCGGCGGCCCCGGGGGCCACCGGCACGAGCAGCGAGGCGGCGACCAGCAGAGCGCCCAGTGCCGCAGACCCCGGTTGGTGTCGCATGGGTGGAAACAACAACAGCCGCCGGCCCGATCAGTCTGCCTGGTGTGCCGGCAATGGTTCACAACCCCGGAATCGGCCCCCCGTCGCCGGTGAGCTGCCAGGCGGCCCAGAACTTGTGGTCGGCCCAGTCCGGCTCCGGCGGGTTGCTGCGGAACTCCTGCTGCACCGCCGCCAGCGCCTCCATGCGACCCATCCCCTGCTTGAGCAGGGCGACATAGCGCTGCATGAACGCCGCCGTGGCGTCATCGTCCACCTTCCACAGCGACAGCAGGGTGGAGCGGGCGCCGGCCACCGTGAGGGCCCGCTGCAGCCCATAGACCCCCTCGCCGGTCTGCAGGGTGCCGGAGGCGGTGTCACAGGCGGAGAGCACCACCAGCTCGGTGCCATCGAGCTGCAGCTGGGCCGCCTCCTTGGCCGTCAGATAGCCGTCGTCCCCGGCCACGGCGGCGGGGGTGGCCTGGCCTGACGGGCGGCGCTGGTTCGCGCCCGTCAGCACAATGCCACTGTTCAGCAGTGGGTCGCCGCTGCCCGTGGTGAAGAACCCGTGGCTGGCGATGTGCAGCACCCTGGGGCCGCGCGCCTCCTGCAGCACGGCGGTGGTGGCGGCGGCTCCCTGATACAAGACCGCACCGAGGCGTTCGGCGATCCAGCTCCCCTCGGCGGCCGTCGCCGGCAGCGGCTGCCACGGGCCCGGGCCGCCGAAATCGGGGGCGGCGAGCACCAGGGCACGCTGGCCCCCAGGCCCGGGACTGCGCAGGCTGAGCAGGTCGCGGCCGCTGGTGAGGAGCCGCAGCTGCACCTGCTGGCCCAGGGTGGGTGCCGATTCGGACGTTGCCCCGTTCAGGCCGCCGGTGGGAGCCGGCAGCGCCGTGAACGGGATGCGGCTCAACTCACCATCGGGCGAAATGAACCACTGCCGCCGCCCCACCAGCTGCGGCAGCAGGGGCCCCAGCACTTTCTGGCTCACCCGGGCCCAGAAGGGTCCGGCGGGGCGGTTGCGGGCCAGGCTTTCGGCCAGGGCCTGCTGGATCAGGGGATCGGTGGCCGCCGCCGGGCCGAGGTCCACCGCACGGGTCGACCCATCGGGGAACAGCAGCATCGCCAGATAGCGCGCCTCCCCCCAGCTCCTGGCCTCCGGTTGACGGGCGGCGTAGGGGCGGAAACGCTGGAATTCGATCAGCACCCCATCGGCCGGCAGGGCGGCGGCCACCTGGGCGGCGTCCACCAGGCGCGGGGTCAGGGCCGGCAACTGGCGGTAGAGCTCCTGCTCCAGCCGATCCCGCTCCTGCTGCAGCGTCCGTCGCTGCGCTTCGCTGAGGTTGACGTCGGCCAGGCGGGCCGTGATCGCCGTGAGCTGGCCCACCAGGCCCAGCTGGGCCGGCGAGCCCCGGCCCAGCTGGGCCTGGCGCCGTTCGATGTCCTGCAGCAGGCCGTGGCGGTTCAGACGGGTGAACAGGGCCAGGGAGGCGCCGGCCGGCGTTGTGGCCACCAGGGAAAAGGGGATCTCCCAGACGTTGCCGAGGGCCTTGATCTGCTCCTGCCGCCGGGCCTGGGGCAGCAGCGGGGCCTCCCGCTGCAGGAACAGGGACTGGCTGCCGATGCCGCGGCGCAGCAGGGGTTCGGCCCTGGCCTCGGCCCCCTGGCTCAGGTATCCCTTGGCCAGATTGTTGACGCTGAGGGCGGTCGTGGGGTGATCGGGCCCCAGCGCGGTCTCGTAGATCCCCAGGGCACGCAGGAAGAGCGGTTCCGCCCTGGCATGGGCGCCCTGAAGCCGATAAAGATCCGCCAGGTTGTTGAGGCTGCCGGCGGTATCGGGATGGTCGGGCCCCAGGGCCTGCTCCCGGATCGCCAGGGCGCGTCGGTGCAGCGGCTCGGCCCTGTCGGCGGCTCCCTGCTGGTCGATCAGCACCGCCAGGTTGTTGAGGCCCGTGGCGGTGACGGGGTGGGTGGGTCCCAGCGTCTTCTCCTGGATGGCCAGGGCGCGGCGCAGCAGGGGCTCCGCCTTGGCGTAGGCCCCCTGGTCGCTGTACAGCATGGCGAGGTTGTTGAGGCCGGCGGCGGTCTCGGCATGGCCGGAACCGAGCGCCTTCTCCCGGATCGCCAGGGCACGCCGCAGCAGGGGCTCCGCCTTGGTGTAGGCGCCCTGGCTCCGGTACAGCAGCCCGAGGTTGTTCAGGCTGGTGGCCGTGGCGGGGTGCTCCGGGCCCAGCGCCTTCTCGTTGATCGCCAGGGCGCGCTGATAGAGGGGTTCGGCCCTGGCGAAAGCACCCTGGTTCTCCTGGAGCGCCGCCAGGTTGTTGAGGCTGGTGGCGGTGTCGGGGTGATCGTCACCCAGGGCTTTCTGCTTGATGGCCAGGGTGCGGCGCAGCAGGGGCTCCGCCTCGCCATAGCGGCCCTGGTTGATGTACACCGCCGCCAGGTTGTTGAGGCTGGTGGCGGTGTCGGGGTGATCGGGTCCGAGCGCCTTCTCCCTGATGGCCAGGGCCCGCCGATAGACGGCTTCGGCCTTGGTGTAGGCGCCCTGGCCGTTGTACAGAAGTCCGAGGTTGATCAGGCCCAGGGCAAGACCTGGGTGCTCCGGCCCCAGTGCCTTCTCGGCGACCTGCAGGGCGCGGCGGTAGAGGGGCTCGGCCCTGGCGTTGTTGTTCTGGTTGTAGTAAAGCCAGGCGAGGTTGTTGAGGCTGAGGGCGGTGAGGGGATGGTCCGGTCCCAGGGTCCGGGTTCGGATCGCCAGGGCCCGGGCCAGCAGGGGCTCGGCCCTCGTGAAGGCGCGCTCCTTGACATAGAGCAACCCGAGGTTGCTCAGGCCGGTGGCCAGATCGGCATGGTCGGGCCCCTGCGCTTTCTCGCGCCAGGCCAGCACCTTTTCCCACAGCGCCGCCGCCTTGCCGTTCGCCCCCTTGGCCTCCAGGGCGTTGGCCTCATCGATCCACTCCCACACCTGCGCCGGGGTCTGGGTGTAGCGCTCGCCCAGCGGCTGGGCGATCCACTCGTGCTGGCGAGGCGCCGGGTGCAGGGCCGGGCGACCGGCGGCCGCCGACGGCTGTCCATCGGCCAGCAGCAGCACGGCCAGGGCGGTTCCCCACCGACACAGAGCCAACGGCAGGCGAGCGGACCGCATCATGGGGGTACGGGGGGTTCCCAGCTTCCGGTACGGGATCCAGCATGGGCCGCACATCGACAAAACCTGCCGGAGCGGGTCCATGAAACTGATGGTGGTGGGCGCCAGCCGCGGGCTGGGCCGGGCCTTTGTCGAGGGTCTGGGCAGCCCCGGCGACACGGTGATCGGGGTCTCGCGGCGACGGCCCGATGGCCTGACCCTGCCTCCGGGCGTCGAGCTCGCGTGGATCGAGGCCGATCTGGCGGAGCCGCTGCCGGCGGCCCGCTGGATCGAGCAGCAGGCGCCCGCCCAGCTGGATGTGCTGATCTACAACCTCGGCGTCTGGGAAGCGAACGCCTTCAGCGAGGCCTACAGCTTCCTGGAGGATCCCGACGACAGCATCCTCGAGATGGTGGCCATCAACATCACCGGCACCCTGCTGCTGCTGCGGCGACTGATCCCCCGGCTGCTCGACTCCCGGAGGCCCCAGCTGATCCTCACGGGCTCCACCTCCGGCCTGCGCCAGAGCGGCCAGCCGGAGGTGACCTTCGGCGCCTCGAAGTTCGCCCTCACCGGCATCGCCGATGCCCTGCGGGAGAGCTTCCGGGACCAGCAGCTGGCGGTGACCTGCCTACAGCTGGGCTACCTCAACACCGACGACGGCCTTGAGGTGTCGCGCGAGGCGGCCGCCGGCCGCGGTGAGGGCCGGCAGATCCCGCTGCACGACGTGATCTGGATCGTCTCGGCCCTGCTGCAGCTCTCCCCGGCCTCCTTCGTGCGCGAGCTGGTCCTGCCCGCCATCGGCGACGAACGGTTCTGACGTCCGAGGCACCCCTACGGTGCTGCCACCCCGCCGACGGCACCGGAGCCATGCACACCCTGCGCCCGGGGCCTTGGCTGTCCGGCCTTCTGCTACTGCAGACCGCCCTGCTGCCGGGCAGCCTGGCGCTGGGCGGGCCGGCGCTCGCCCAGCCGGAGGATCCGGCGGCGGGCCTGGTGCTGCCGGCGGCCGCCTACCGCGCCTTGCTCGGCCAGCCACCGGCCCCGGGCAGCCGGCTGGAGCTCGACGATCTGGCCATCCTGCGCTGGAACCAGCGCAGCCGCACGCCGGCGGGGATCGTCCACAGCTGGCGCTTCCTGAACCGCAATCTCAGCGTCTTCGATGCCGCCGTGGGCGCCGACCTGGCCAGGACTTCACCTCTCCTCCACGCGGGCCTGCCGGCTTTTCTGGCGCGGGCCGATGGGCTCAAGGATCAGCTCAAGGATGCGGTGGCCCGGCCGCGCCCCTTCCTGAGCCACTCGGATCTGAAGCCCTGCCTGCCCCTGGAGAGCTCCTGGTCGTTCCCCAGCGGCCACGCCACCTGGTTTGCCACCGCGGCCCTGCTGCTGGCCGACCTGCTGCCGGAGCGCCGGGAGCGGCTGCTGCCGGTGGGTCTTCAGGGGGGCTACGTGCGTGCCTATTGCGCCATGCACTACCCCAGTGATGTGCTGGCCGGCCAGCGCCTCGCCGAAGCCATCAGCCGGGATGTGATCGCCTCGCCCCAGTGGACGCGCTTCAAGCAGCAGGTGGCCGGGGAGCGCCGCCTGCTGCTGGCGGTCCCACCGGCCGGCCTGCCCCTGCTGGCGGATTGATCGAATTCCGCGCCACGGTCCGCGGCGCCCGGCGCAACGGACTGGGCCTGCTGCTCACCCCGCTGGTGCGGCTCCGCCGCGTCGTGCGGACGCTGGCCCTGGCCCTGGAGCGCATGATCTGGCGGGAGCTGATCGAGGGGGAAGCCCCCGCCAACCCGCTCGTCAGCCTGCTCGCCTTCCTGCTGTTCTCCGGCCTCTGCCTGCTGGCCAGCCTCCAGGGGACCGTGGGCTACGTGATCGGCCTGCTGCTGTTCCTGTTGCCGATGGAGTGGCTGATGGCCCGGCTGGGCTACGGCGCGCCAGTCCAGCGGCGGGTACTGCTGCAGAGCTGGGGCGACCGCATCCGTCTGTTCCTGGACACGCCGGAGGGCAGCGAACGCCTGGAGCTGGGACGGGCCGCCGTCACGGCGGTGCTGATCCGCCAGGCCAGCGTCCAGCTGCCGCCGCTGGGGGAGCGGTCCCTGGGCTGGGATCTGGTTCTGGCTATGGCCGATCCCGTTGGGGAGCACCTGCTGGCCCGTGCCGCCGGCTTCTCCGGCGCCTGGCAGCGGGGCCACGCCCTGGCCGCCGATCTGGGGGTGCCCCTGCGCCTGGCCGGCGTCCCCGACGGCCTGCAGCTCCCGGAGGCCCGGTCGGACAGAGCGCAGCCGGAGGATGTCTGGAGGCTGGAGCCGGGGGCCTCCGCCACACGCCTGGTCCGCAGCCGACGCACGGTGGGCGCCGCCCAGTGGTGCCGCTCCTTCGTCACGCAGGGCAGCGACCTGCTGTTCGTCGCCGTGCTCAACACCGTGATGGTGAAGTACGGCGGCTTTCTCGTCTGGATGTTCGGTCCGCGCCTGGGCCTGAGCGCACCCACCACCCTGGTGCTGGATCTCTCCCTCCCGGGCCTGCTGTCGCTGGGCCTGCCGGAGTGGACCGTGCTCCAGACCCTGCTGGTGATCGCCGCCCTCGGTGCCGCCGGCATCGGCAGCTACAGGCAGTGGAGTCCCCAGGAGCTCTCCGTGGCGGACGACCAGATCCACCTCCGCCGCCCCGGCCAGCCCAGGCGCCAGCTGCCGTTGCGGATGATCACCGCCGTGCTGCGGCTGCCGGGTCCGGACCCCCGGGTGGTCCTCTGGAGCGAACGCCGGCCGCCGATCGTGGTGGACGGCCTCTCCGGCGAGCGGGAGGCGGCCGAGCTGCTGGAGAAGCTGGAGGCTGTCCTCGATCGGCCCCGGGGATGATGGAGCCCATGAACCTCTGCAACCCCCACTCGCTGGCCGCAGCCCTGGTGGTGGCGCTGCCGGTCCTCGCCGCGGCACCCGCCGTCCCAGGGCCCGCCAGGCCGGAAGCCGCGGCGGAAGCCGGCCTGGCGGCGCTGGAGGCCCGTTCCGGCGGCCGGCTGGGGGTGTTCGCCATCGACACCGCCAGCGGTGCCCGGATCGGCCACCGGGCCGGCGAGCGCTTTCCCCTCTGCAGCACCTTCAAGGCGATCCTGGCGGGGGCCGTTCTGCACAGAAGCCAGCGGCAGCCCGGCTTCCTGGAGCAGCGGATCCGTTTCGGCCGCCAGGATCTGGTGAGCCACTCGCCGATCGCCGAGCAGCACCTCGAAGGCGGCCTGACGGTGGCGGAGATGGCCGCCGCCACGGTCCAGACCAGCGACAACACGGCCGCCAACCAGCTGATGGCACGTCTGGGCGGCCCCGCCGGCCTGACCGCCTTCGCCCGCTCCATCGGCAACCGCACCTTCCGGCTCGATCGCTGGGAAACCGCCCTCAACTCCGCCATCCCCGGCGACCCCCGCGACACCGACACCCCCGCCGGCATGGGCACCAGCCTTCAGGCCCTGGTGCTCGGGACGGCCCTGGGCCCGCCGCAGCGGCAACGGCTGCAGGACTGGCTGATCGGCACCACCACCGGCGACCGGCGGGTCCGGGCCGGGGTGCCGTCGGGCTGGCAGGTGGGCGACAAGACCGGCACCTGCGGGGCCTACGGCACCGCCAATGACGTGGCCGTGCTCTGGCCGCCGGACCGGGCGCCGATCGTCCTGGCGGTGTTTCACACCCAGGCCGATCCGGCCGCCGCCGCGCAGGATGGGGTGATCGCCGAAGCCGCGACGATCGTGGCCGGGGCGTTCAGACCGGCTGGCAGGTGAGCACCAGCTGGTCGCGGTGCACCACCGCATCCCCCACCGGCCCCAGCCGGCGGCGCACCTCCTCGCTGCTCAGACCCTTGATCCGGCGCAGTTCCTCACTGCTCAGGGTGCTCAGGCCCCGCCCCAGTTCGCGGCCATCGCTGGCCAGCACCCGCACCGCCTCGCGCCGGGAGAAGTGACCCTCCACCTCGCGGATGCCCACCGCCAGCAGGGAGGCCCCCTGCTGCAGCAGGGCCCGCTCGGCGCCCGCATCCACCCGCACGCTGCCCTTCACCAGCAGGGCATGGGCCAGCCAGCTCTTGCGGTCGGCCAGGGGGGTGGCGCTGGGCTGGAACACGGTGCCCACCTTCTCGCCGGCGAACAGGGCCTCGAGCACCGCCGGATCGCGTCCATCGGCCAGCCGCACCCGGATGCCGCTGGAGGTGGCGATGCGGGCCGCCGCCAGCTTGGTGGTCATGCCGCCGGTGCCCCACTGCCCGCCCCCCTCGGCCACGTGGCTGAGGCGCTCCAGCTCCGCCAGGTCGCGCACCTCCTCGATCGGGCTGGCATCGGCATCGGTGCGGGGGTTGCCGGAATAGAGCCGGTCAACGTCCGTGAGCAGCACCAGCTCATCGGCGCCGATCGCCACCGCCACCAGGGCCGAGAGGGTGTCGTTGTCGCCGAAGCGCAGTTCGTCGGTGGCCAGGGTGTCGTTCTCGTTCACCACCGGCAGCACCCCCCACGCCAGCAGCTGCTCCAGGGTGCGGCAGGCGTTCTGGTAGCGGCGCCTGGAGGCCAGATCGCTGCGGGTGAGCAGCACCTGGGCCACCGCCATCCCCCGCACGGCGAAGGCCTCCTGGTACAGACCCATCAGCCGGCCCTGGCCGACGGCGGCAGCCGCCTGCAGGGCCACCACCTCGGTGGGGCGCCGGCTGAAGCGGAGCGCCTCGCAGCCCAGTCCCACGGCCCCGCTGGTCACCAGGGCCAGCTGGTCGCCCCGGCGCTGCTGGCGGCCGAAGCTGGCGGCCAGATCGGCGATCACCGCCGCCGTGGAACGCTCGGGGCTGCCCCGCAGCAGGCTGGTGCCCACCTTGATCACCCGCCGCAGTCCAGGGCGGGCGTCCGCCGCCGCGCCGGAGGTCGGCGTTGTGCCGGAGGTCGCCATCAGCCCGGCACCGAGCCCACCCAGCGGGCCATGCGCAGCTCGAGGTTCTGGAGCCGGTCCTGGCGGCAGGGTTCACCGTCGGGATCGATCGGCTTCACCAGCACCGTGAACAGGCCCATGCGATTGCCCACCAGCACGTCGGTGAACAGCCGGTCGCCCACCAGGGCCACCTGGGCCGGGGGCAGGGCGAGGTCCTGCAGCACCTTGCGCAGGGCGGCGCGCCGCGGCTTGCCCGCCGAGGTGGTGTAGGGAAGGCCCATGGTGTCCGCCACCGCACCGATCCGGCGCCGGGAGGGGTTGTTGCTGAGCAGGTGCAGGGGCATCCGCTCACGGGCATGGCGCAGCCACACCTCCGCCTGCACGGGCATGGTGGCCTGGCGGCGGGGCAGCAGGGTGCGGTCGACGTCGAGGACCAGGGCGCGGATGCCACGGTCGACCAGCTCCTGCAGGGGCAGGTGGGCCAGGGAGGTCCCCAGCAGCCAGTCGGGCGTGAGCAGGTCGCGCAGCATCAGTCGTCGCTCTCCCGTTCGTCGAGTTCGGCCTCGATGCGCGGCTGGACCCGCTCGAACTCCTCCCCCTCCACCATCACCGCATCGGCGCCGTCCATGCGGGCCACCACGAAGAAGGGATCCAGGGGGATGTAGAGGCCGTACTCCTCATCGCCGGCCATGAAGCTCACCAGCAGCTCGTAGGTCTCGCTGTCATCATCCCCCTCCTCGTCCTCGAGGTCGTCCGGGTCGGGCTCCTCCAGCTCACCGCTGACGGTGAGGGTGACGGCGGAACGCACCAGGGTGAGGTCGTGCTCCTGCAGCACCACATCCGCCACCGACAGCACCGGTTCGGTGGCATCGAGGGTCTCGATCAGTTCGGGGTCGTCATCCTCCCGCAGCCGGAACAGGCACACCGGGGTGTCCACCGGCGTCAGCAGGGCGTAGTCGTGGCCGTCGAGGGGGATCAGCTGCTCCAGGAAGCACAGCAGCTGGCGGCCGCTGCCGTCCCGCACCTGCACGGTGGGCACATCGCCGGAGCCCGTCATCGCAGGGGGGTCGGAGGCCATCAAGAGGAAGCGGGTCTCCTCAGAATGAATCAGCACCGGCCCGAGTGCCCACGACGATGGCCGCCGGGTCGACCGGATCGGCGCTGATCAGGGCGGGACCCAGGGCCTCGGGCCCCTCCCGCAGCCACTGTTCCAGCAGCAGCGCCGCCGCCGCGCTGTCGAGCCGGCCGCTGCGGTCGCCGTGCAGCCCGAAGCGTTCGCCGGCGGACCAGCTGCTGGCGTGCTCATCCACCCAGGCCAGGGGCAGGGGCTGGCCCAGGGCCGCCAGGCCCCGGGCCAGCCGCAGGCCGTAGCGGCGACAGTGGACCCCCTGGGGGGTGGGCCGCTGGCTGGCATCCAGGGGCAGGCCCACCACCAGCGTCTCCACCCGCCGCTGGCGCACCAGTTCCAGCAGGCGCCCCAGGTCGGCCTGGAAGTCGCCCCGGGCCAGGGCAGGCAGGGGGGTCACGGTGAGCCCCAGGGGATCACAGCCAGCCAGGCCGATGCGGCGGCGGCCCACATCCAGGGCCAGCACCGAGCGCGGCCGGGGCGGCGCCATTCAGTGCAGCACCAGGGGCTCGCTGGGCAGGCTGCCAAGGGGGCCGGTGGGGGTGGGCATGGGGCGCCGCCGCGGCTGCAGCTGCTCCAGCACCGCCTCGATGCGGCGGGCCGCCCGCTTGGCCGGCTGGCCTTCCTGCCGCCGCCAGACGCTGCGGGCCATCAGCACCTCCTCGCCGTGGGCCTCGGCCCCGAGGGCCTGCAGCCACAGCTGGCGGTCGCCATCGCCCACCTCGCAGCGCAGCCAGAGGCTGGCGCCACCCCGGCCGATGCGGTGCAGCAGCGACTCGGCCGCCGGCCCGAGCAGATGGCCCCAACCCGGGTGGATGCTCAGCTCCACCGCCTGGCCGCCACCGGGATGTTCATCGAGCAGGCGCACGCCGGCCACGGCCTCGTTGCGGACGCCATCCACCAGCATCCAGCCCTGGCCGCGGCTCTGGTCGAGCAGGTCCTCGATGCGGCGGTCCTGGAGCTGGCGCAGGTGGGCCGGGCAGGTGGCCTGCTCCAGGTGCCACAGCAGCGGGGCGGTGCGACGGTTGAGCGGGCGCAGCTGCAGGTCGGCCGGCGGCACGGGGGCGGCGCCGGCGGCGGGCAGCTGCCAGCGCCAGAGGCGATCGGTGCGCTGCGGCTGGAACCCCTGCTCCCGCAGGGTGGCGAGCCGGGAGGTGTCGAGGCTGGAGGCGGTGGCGATCCAGCTGGCGGCGCCCTTCACCCGGCCAATGGCCTGGCGCAGCAGATCACCGGCCAGTGCTGCCCGGCTCGGGGCCGGACCATCGGCGGCCGCCCCCTCGCTGGCGGCCAGGGCCAGGCGCAGGTGCTGCACCTGCCAGCAGGTGCCGCTGCGGTTGAGGCGGCGGCAGACGATCAGCCCCAGGGCCTGCTGGCGGGTGAGCCCCTGGCGCTGCAGTGCCACCAGCACCTGGGCGGCCAACGGCCGGCGGCTGGTGACCGCCGTCAGCAGCTGTTCCGGCAGGGCCAGCAGCAGCGAGCGCTGCAGCAGCGGCTGCAGCGGCAGGAAGGCGGGATCATCGAGCAGGGGCAGGTGCCATCCCTGCAGGGGCTCCACCGTCCAGGTGGGGGAGGTTCTGCCCTGGGCAGGCACTGGCACGGCAGGCACTGGCACGGCAGACGACGGTGGAGAGGGGGCGTGGGCGAAACGGGACCGACGCCGCGGCGGCTGGCGACGTCGTTTCAGGATTCTACGCGGGCCTCACCAGCACCAGAGGTGTGCGCTCATTGGCGTTGCCGGCGGGATTGGGGCGCAGCGCCCGCATCAGCAGATCTTCATCGGTGCCGCCGCTGGCGGCCAGCACCTTCACCCGCCCGAGGTCGTTGACATCCACCACGGCCACCGCCACCCCCAGGGCCGCCGCCATCCGCTCACACCAGGCGGCCGGCTGATCCGGTCCGAGCACGATCGTCTGGTCGTAAGGGGGCGTGGTGCCGGTGATGTCGTCGATCAGGCGGGCCTGCTCCCCGGCCAGGCGATAGAACCAGCCCTTGCTGCCCACCAGCTTGAGGGCGGTGCCCACCACCCAGGCCCCGAGCACCCGCGCCGGGCCGGACACATCGATCAGGGTCTGGAGGCCGCAGGCCGTGGCCAGGGAGCTGGTGGGGTGGAACACCCGGCAGAGCAGGCGGGCCAGGAAGGAGGGCTCCACCGTCGAGGGGTGGTGGTAGCGCCCCTGGATCACCGCCAGGGGGGTCTCACCGATGGTGAGCACGTCCCCGGGCTGCAGCAGCCCGTCGGTGTAGCGCTGCAGCACCGCCAGCGGATCGTCGAGCACCCCGAGCAGGTGGGTGCGCACCGGCAGCACCCGGCAGCGCTCCCCTTCGCGCCAGCCGGGGGCGGCGGGGTCGCCCGGCTCCGGCCTCTGCAGCGGCAGCAGGATCCCCTGGCGCCGCTGCAGCCGGCCGAAGGGCCCGTAGTTGACCCAGTGGATGTCCATCCAGAGGGTGTCGAGCACGCTCTCCAGGTCCAGGCCGCCGGGCGCCGTCAGGTTGAGGCGGATGTGGGCGGCCGTGCTCTTGCGGCCCTTGACGATGTAGGCGGCCCAGTACCCGTCGGGGCGGGCCTCCTCGTCGGGATGCAGGGGCGTGATCTGCAGCTCGTGGCGCACCTGGCTGACGTCACTGCGGCCCAGCAGGGTGGGCACCACCGTGATCTCGGGCACCATCACCTCCATGCGGGGGTGGGGGTTGCGGATGCGCACCTCGCCGGTGATCTCCAGGCCCTGGGCCCGGCGCCGCACCTGGAAGGATCCCGGCAGCAACTGCAGGGGCGAGGCGGGCCGGAGGCGGTGGCGGAGTTCGAGCACCACCAGGCCCAGGCCGAGGAGCAGCAGCAGGACCAGCAGGAAGGAAACGGGGAGCGGCAAGCCGATACGTCGGGGAATGTCCGGCCGGAGCGTAGATGCGCCCGCGGACCTAGCTTCGGCCCCATGGAACCGGCAGGGCCCTGGCATGCGCAAGACCTTCGTGCTCGACACCAATGTGTTGCTGCATGACCCCCAGGCCCTGAACCGGTTCGAGGACAACCAGGTGGTGATCCCGATCGAGGTGGTCGAGGAAATCGACCGCTTCAAGCGGGACCCCTCCGAGAAGGGCCGCAACGCCCGCCAGGTGTCGCGGCTGCTCGACCAGCTGCGTGAGAAGGGCAACCTGGCCGAAGGGGTGCCCATCGACGACGTCAGCGGCGGCACCGTCAAGGTGGTGTTCTGCCGCAGCGAGACCCTGAGCCAGCTGCCCCCCGAGCTGAAGGCGGGCAACGGCGACAACAACATCCTGGCCGTGGCCCTGGAGCAGCGCCTGCAGGAGGTGGTGGGCAGCCAGCCGCCGGTGGTGCTCGTCACCAAGGACACCAACCTGCGCATCAAGGCCGATGCGGTGGGCCTGATCGCCCAGGACTACACCACCGACAAGGTGGACATGGCCGACCTCTATCCGGGCTTCTGCGAGCGCTGGGTCGACGCTGATCAGATGGACCGCGTGAAGACGGGTGATGGCCTGCCGGCGGATGCCATCCCGGAGCAGACGGTGGCCGTCTCGCCGCTGCAGGCCAACGAGGGGGTGACCCTCATCGATCTGGCCCAGCCCGCCCACACCCTGCTGGCCCGCTACAACGGGCGCACCGGCACCCTGCAGCCGCTGCAGAAGTCCGCCAAGGCCAAGATGGGGCGCATCCAGCCCCGCAACCGGGAGCAGTCCTTCGCCCTCGATCTGCTGCTCGATCCGGCGGTGGCCCTGGTGACCCTGGTGGGCAAGGCGGGCACCGGCAAGACCCTGCTGGCCCTGGCGGCGGGGCTGCACCAGGTCGCCGACGAGCGTCTTTACGAGCGGCTGCTGGTGACCCGCCCGGTGATCTCCCTGGGCAAGGAAATGGGCTTCCTGCCAGGGGATCTGGAGGAGAAGATGGCCCCCTGGATGCAACCGATTGTCGACAACCTCGACTTCCTGCTGGGTGGCGACGAGGGCCAGCCCGCACGCGGCAGCCACCGCCCGCCCCGCAGCAACTGGAGTGACCTCAAGGGCATGGGCCTGCTGGAAGTGGAGGCGATCAGCTACATCCGCGGCCGCTCCATCCCCCGCCAGTTCATGGTGGTGGACGAGGCCCAGAACCTCACCCCCCATGAAGTGAAGACGATCGTGACCCGGGTGGGGGAGGGCACCAAGATCGTGCTCACCGGCGATCCGTACCAGATCGACAATCCCTACGTGGATGCCGAGAGCAATGGGCTCACCTGGCTGGTGGAGCGCTTCAAGGGCCAGCTGCTCTCCGGCCACATCACGCTGATGCGGGGCGAACGCTCCGAGCTGGCCGAACTGGCCGCCAATCTGCTCTGAGCCTGCCCCCCAGCCCGCTCAACCGGCGGATCTCAGGGGAGGAAGGTGCAGGTGATCGTGCCGTTGACGGCCACCCTCAGCATGGCCTGGCGATGGGTCTCCTGGGCCTGCTGACCCAGGCACAGCACACCGCTGGCGTCGCCGGTCCAGGAGCGGCTGTTGATCTGCCGGGCCGAGGTGCCGTTGCAGTTGCGGGTGGGCCCGCCGCCGGGCTGGGCGACCACCACATGCAGCCCGGACTTATGGGCCACCGCGCACTGCTCGGCGAAGGCGACCGTCTCCAGGATGCTGCTGGAAGCTTGGGCCACAGCGCGGGCGCGGAGGTACTGGGGCAGGACCACCGCAGAGAGAAGGCCCACGATGGCCGCGACGATCAACAGCTCCAAGAGCGTGAACCCGGATGCTCCGGGTTCCCCCAGCCTTACCGAATGGCGGCGGTGATCGCCGCGGACAAAGGGCAGAGAGAAGACGGGGAAGGGGCTCTGGAACATCTCAGGCGTGGGGATCCCCTTCTGTCTCGTCCGGGTGAGAATCAGGGATACCAGCAACAGACCGCCACGAAGAAGGTCGTCCTGAAGTTGATCCTGAAGCTGAAGAACATCCGCCAGGGCTCACTCCAGAGACCTCACCGTGGGTGACAACGGGGATCTTACGGGCGATCCACAGAAAATCAACCGGACCGGTCCCCGCTCACCAGCCTGACGTCATCAGGCTCAGACCATCTGCTCTGGCCTGACGAGGCGGTCGAACTCCTCCCCGCTGATCTCGCCCAGCACCAGGGCCGCCTCCCGCAGGCTGAGCCGGTGCTCGTGGGCGTGACGGGCGATGGCGCAGGCCCGGTCGTAGCCGATCGCCGGTGTCAGGGCCGTCACCAGCATCAGGCTGCGGTCCCGCATGGCTTCGATGTGGGCCACATCGGCGCGCAGGCCCTCGATGCAGAGCTCCCGGAACGTGCCGCAGCTGCCCGCCAGCAGGTCGATGCTCTCCAGCAGGTTGTGGGCGATCAGGGGCTTGAACACATTCAGCTCGAAGTTCCCCTGGCTGGCCGCCATCTGGACGGCGGTGTTGTTGCCCATCACCTGCACGGCCACCATGGTGAGGCTCTCGCACTGGGTGGGATTCACCTTGCCGGGCATGATGCTCGAGCCCGGTTCGTTCTCCGGCAGCACCAGTTCGCCGAGGCCGCAGCGGGGCCCGCTCGCCAGCCAGCGGATGTCGTTGGCGATCTTCATCAGGCTGCCCGCCAGCACGGTGAGGGCGCCGTGGGCCGCCGCCAGCCCCTCCTGGCCCGCGAGGGCCTGGAACTTGTCGGGGGCACTGGTGAAGGGCAGGCCGATGCGCTCCGCCAGCCGGGTGGCCACCGCCTCACCGAACCCCGCCGGGGCATTAAGTCCGGTGCCCACGGCCGTGCCGCCGATGGCCAGCTGCAGCACCTGGGGCAGGGTGGCCCGCAGGCCCGCCAGCCCCAGCTCCAGCTGGGAGGCGTAGCCGCCGAATTCCTGGCCCAGGCTCAGGGGCACCGCATCCTGCAGGTGGGTGCGCCCGATCTTGATCAGGCCGGCGTAGGCCTCCGCCTTCTGGCGCAGGGCGGCGATCAGCGCCTCCAGGCTCGGGATCAGCCGCTGCTGCAGTTCGATCGCCACCGCCATGTGCATGGCGGCGGGGAAGGTGTCGTTGCTCGACTGGCTCAGGTTGACGTGGTCGTTCGGGTGCACCGGCACCTTGCTGCCCAGCACGCCGCCGGCGGCGGCGATCGCCCGGTTGGCGATCACCTCGTTGACGTTCATGTTGGTCTGGGTGCCCGACCCGGTCTGCCAGACCCGCAGCGGGAACTCGCCATCGAGCCTGCCCTGGCTCACCTCCTCGGCGGCGGCCACGATCAGGCCCGCCAGCTGTGGGCTCAGCACCCCACGGGCCGCGTTCACCTCGGCGCAGGCGGCCTTGAGCTGGCCGAAGGCGTGCACCACCGGCATCGGCATCGGCGCGCCGAAGGGGAAGTTGCGCAGGGAACGCTGGGTCTGGGCGCCCCAGTAGTGCTCGGCCGGCACCTCCACCGGGCCGAGGCTGTCGGTTTCTGTGCGGGTGGCCGGCATCAGCGGGACGCCACCACTTCGCTGTTGAGTTCGTTGAAACTCAAGGTGGCGCTGTTCCCCGAGCCCGGCGCCATCGGAATGCCGGTGGCTTCGCTCACGGCCGTGTTGATGGCATCGACGCTCACCTGGCCATGGCGATCGAAGACGACGCGGCCGGTGCCGTCGATCACCACCACCTGGGGGATCAGGCCGTCCCAGTAATGGGCCGGATCGGCCACGCCGGCGTCGGGCCGGTTCTGGAGCGGATCGGTGACCAGGGGGATCAGGTCGACGGCATTGCCCCAGACCCGCTGCAGCTCCGACACCACCGGCGAGAACTGCTTGCTGACGCTGCTGTCGTCGAGGTAGTAGACGAGCACGGCCACCCGGTGCTCGTCGAGGGACTGGGCCAGGCTGCTGCGGGGCGGCACCAGGGAGCCGTTGCCGGCGTAGAGGGCGAAGATGTTGCCGTCGTAGCGGTCGTTCTCGAGGCTGGCCGTCGCCTCGCCCGGGGCCCAGAGCAGCCCCAGCACCAGGGTCAGTAGCAGGGCCCAGAGGCCGGCGAGGGGCCGGGAGCGCGAACGGAGCAAGGGGAAGCGGGCAGATGGGCACATTGTGCCGTGGTACCCGGCCGCCTCAGCTGCGGTTGAGGCTGCGGCCCATCCCCTGGACAATGCCGCGCCCCACCAGGCCGATCGCCCGGCCGAGCACCTGGGTCAGCAGCACCACCAGGAGGTCGCCGAGACGTTTGAGCAGGCTGCGGAGCTGGGGACCCAGGGCATCGCGGGCCTCCAGGGCCAGGGTGACCCCCTGCTGAACCCAGCCCAGCTGGCGCAGCTCGGCATCGCGGGGCTCCGTGAGATCCACGCAGTCGATGGCACCGTCGCCCAGGCGGAACAGGGAGCGTCGGCTCTCGTAGAGGTGGATCGGCCGCTCGAACCAGCTGGTCCAGCGCTGCTGGGCGTTGAGCTGGTTGCGCAGCCGTTCCAGGTTGCGGGTGGCGAGCAGCTCGGGGCGCAGCAGGTAGCGGCGCAGTTCGGGCCATTCGGCGCAGGCCGCCAGCACCTCGGCGCTGATCAGCTCGGCACTGCGCACCAGCCAGTTGCTCAGCAGCAGCTCCAGGTACAGGACCGCCTGGGGCTCATCCGGCGCCACCAGGCGGCCGTCCACCAGCAGCGGACGGGCCTGCAGCAGCGGGCTGAGCATGGCGGCGGGATCGGTCAGCTCCAGATCGTCGGTGTCGAGGCTGCTGCGCTGCAGCAGGGTCTCGGCCACCGGGCAGAGCCGGCCCTCCATGGGCAACTGCACATAGGACCCGGCCATGGAGCGCAGGGCCTGCTGGCGCAGCTCGGGCTGGAGCTCCCTCCAGAGCCGCTCCAGCTGCTCGCCGCGGGGATCATCCTGCAGCAGACGCTGGCGCAGCCGGTGGAACTGCTCCAGCAGTCCCAGCAGCAGGTCGCTGCGGCGGGAGGCATGGAGGCCGTCGAGGGCCAGCAGCTGGCCACTGTTGTTGCTGGGGCCGGCGGCGGCGGCCTCCGTGAGCCGGCCGCGCAGGGCCTCCCAGAGCCCTTCGGCGGTGCGTTGCCGCAGGGTGATGGCCACCCCATGGGCCGGGCCGCCGAGTGGGGCGCTGGGCACGCTGGCGTCGGCGAACGGGGAGGGCAGCCCGGCGGGGCCGTCGAGGGGCTGGCCCCAGGCCAGGCTGACGGGCCCCCAGAGCCAGAGCAGCAGCCGGCGGGCCAGCCGCAGCTCCCGCACCCGGCCCTGCAGCACCAGCAGCGGCAGCAGGTCGACCGGCGGCGGATCCAGCAGGCGCAGGCAAAGGCGGAGTTCGGCATCGATCTGCTGCAGGCCGCTCAGCAGCAGCCACTGGCCCAGGCCCATCGGCACGGAGGGCCCGGGGTTCTCGCCCCGTTGCGTCGCGGCGATGGCCAGCACCCGGCCGCCGGCCAGCAGGGTGCTGACCGCCTGCCGCAGGCTCTCGGCATCGGCCTGCTCGATCAGCCCCTGGGCCGGCAGCTGCAGCAGGACATCGCTGCCGTAGGGGTGGGTCGCGGGCAGCAGCAGCAGCAGCGGCGCCGGGTGCCAGCGCTCCAGCAGCCGGCGGCTCTCGGCGTCGAGGGCCTGGGGTTCGGGCAGGCTGCCGAGGTACCAGAGGACGAGCTGGGGTGCCCCCTGGAGCTCTTCAGGGCCGACCACCCGGCAGCCGCCCCATCCATCGGAAGCCGCGCCGGAATCGTCAACCTCCAGCCAGCTGGTGAGGCCGGCGCGCTCCAGGGGGTCGGCGAACAGCAGCAGCTGGGGCAGGGGCCGTGCCGGACGTCGTCCCACGTTGCCAGAGAAGGAATGGCCCGACCTTAACCAAGGCGCCGGGCTTTCTCCAGTGCCATCCCTTCAGGAGGGGCGGGGCCGGCCGGAGAGATGCAGGGTGTACGACTCGATGGCAAAGCCCGTCTGCTCCTCGATCTGCTGGAGGAGATGGTCGGGCAGAAGAACATCAAGGTCGTGGATCTGGCCGGACTGGGTGCAGGTCAGGTGGCTGTGGGGATCGGCGCGATAGCCATAGAGACGGCCACTGGCCCGCTCAATGCACTCGATCACGCCGGCCGATTGCAACGCCTCGAGGTTCTGATAGACGGAGGTGTGGCCGATGTGGCGGCCCTGGTTGTTGAGCTTGTCGAAGATGTCGCGGGCGGAAAGATGGCTCTTCTCATCCCAGAGAAGATCCAGCACCATGCGCCGCTGACGGCTCAGCCGCATGCCCAGATCCCGGCAACGCTGGTAAACCTCCTCCACATGGGATGGCGCCGTGGCCACCGCATGGCGATCACCGGCCTCGCCGCGGCGGCCCGGGGCCGCGGAGGATGCGGTGGTCGTTGAAGAAGGCAAACGCTGCCGCAGAACACATTGGCTCTGTTATAGAGCAGTTGCCCGATCATCGGCATGAACGCCACAGCGGCGGCCGGCCGGGCTCAGGCGATCGGCAGCCGCAGCGGATCCTGGAGCCGACCGTCGCCGAGGGCCTGCAGCGCCTCGGCCAGCTCCACCCGTCCGTCGTACAGCGCCCGTCCCACGATCACCCCCTCCACGCCGAGGGGTTCGAGACTCAGCAGGCTGAGCAGGTCGGTGAGGCTGCCCACACCGCCTGAGGCGATCACCGGCAGGGAGGTGGCCTGGGCCATGGCCCGCAGGGCCGCCAGGTTGGGGCCCCCCAGGGTGCCGTCGGTGGCGATGTCGGTGCTGATGATCGCCGCCACTCCGGTTCCCTCCAGGCTGGCGGCCAGGGCCGTCGCCTCCACCGTGCTCTGCTCGATCCAGCCGCGGGTGGCCACCTTGCCCTCGTTGGCATCGATCCCCACCACGATCCGGCCCGGGTGGCGGCCCGCCAGGTCCCGGACCAGCGCCGGGTTCTCCACGGCAACCGTGCCCAGGATCACCCGGTCCACACCCCAGCCCAGGAGCTGTTCGGCCCGCTCCACCGAGCGCACCCCTCCCCCCAGCTGCACCGGGATCTCCAGGGCCGCCGCGATGGCCTGCACGGCGGCGTCGTTGGAGGGTTCGCCGCTCCGGGCACCATCGAGATCCACCAGGTGCAGACGGGTGGCCCCCTGCCGCTGCCACTCGCGGGCCTGGGCCACCGGATCGTCGCTGAAGCGGGTGACCTGGCCGTAATCGCCCTGATGCAGCCGCACGCAATGCCCGTCGAGCAGATCGATGGCGGGGATGACTTGCATGGAAAGGGAGGACAATGCCGCTGCCGGACCCATCCTGTGCCATGACGCTGCCTGGATGATGCGGACCTGATGGCCCCCACCCCTCCCGACCTCGCCACTCTTCACCTCGCCCCGGACGACTGGCGCCGCCTCCGGGATGCGCTCCGTTACCAGGGCCGCGATCTCCACCACCGGTCCTACGCGGTGGACAGCCGGCGCCGGGAACTGCTGTGGGAGGAGATGGACCGCTGCCTGGCGCTGGCGGATCGCATCGAAGAACATCTCGCCGGGCTCGACGGGGCCGATGCGGGCTGAGAGGACGGGGCCCCTGCGGCTGGTCACCTATCTGGGACTCGTCGCCCTGCTGCTGCCCATCGGCGGCGCTGGCCCGGCCCTGGCCCAGCCCCTGGCCCCGCCTCCGCTGGCGCCGCCGGCCCCACCGCCGCGCTCGTTGCTGGGGCCCGACGGTCCCGATCCCCGCGACAGGCCGCCCCCCCTGGCACCGCCCGGTTCGGTGATCCCGCCGATCAACCGCCCCGATCCCCGGCTGGAGGCGGCCCTGCGGGCCCGCCTGTTCGGCGGCCCGCTGGCCTCCCCCCCCGCCGCAGCCGGCGATCCCGACCAGACCGAGTGGGAGCAGGCCCGTGCCACGGCCACCCGGCCGGTCTGCGCCGACGTGGGCCCCCTGCGCTACCTGCACAACCGGGTCGACCTGGACGGCGACGGCCGCCTGGAGACCGTGGCGGTGGTGGTGGGCTCCTACGCCTGCTCCAGCGGCGGCTGCAGCCTGCTGATCTTCCGGGGCAACGACGGCAGCCTGGAGCTGGTGGCGGAGAACGGCCTGTTCCAGTCGCCCCTGACGGTGATCAGCAACCGCCACCGCGGCTGGCTGGATCTCACCATGCCCGCCAGCCTGCATGGCGCCCCCGACGGCCTCAAGGAGCTGCGCTTCGATGGCCGCACCTACCGGCCCATGCCGCTGCCGGTGGCCGACGGCACCAGCGGGCCGCCCGGCACGGTGCTGCTGGAGCTGCTGCCGCTGCCGTTCGAGCGCCTGGGCCAGCCCCTCCCCTGCGGCCCCTGATCCGGCCCGGCCGCTTGAATGGCGCTCACCGACGCGGCATGGCGATGAGGATCCTGGTGATGGGCGGCACCCGTTTCGTGGGTCGCCCCCTGGTCAACCGGCTGCTGGAGGCGGGCCATGAGCTCAGCCTGTTCACCCGCGGCCGCCAGCCGGTGCCGGCGGGGGTGGAGCACCTGCAGGGTGACCGGAGCAGCGCCGAGGGCCTGGCGGCCCTCCAGGACCGCCCCTTCGATGTGATCGTCGACAGCTCCGGCCGCACCCTGGAGGACACCCGCCAGGTGATCGAGCGCACCGGTCCCCCCTCCCACCGGCTGGTGTACGTCAGCTCGGCCGGGGTCTACGCCGACAGCGAGCTCTGGCCCCTCGACGAGGACGCCCCCACCGATCCCCAGAGCCGCCACGCCGGCAAGCTGGACACCGAAGCCTGGCTGCGCCAGGAGGGCATCCCCTTCACCAGCTTCCGCCCCACCTACATTGTCGGTCCCGGCAACTACAACCCGGTGGAGAGCTGGTTCTTCGATCGGATCGTGCACGGCCGGCCGGTGCCCCTGCCGGGCGATGGCAACACCATCACCCAGCTGGGCCACGTGGCCGACCTAGCGGCCGCCATGGCCCGCTGCATCGAGGTGGAAACCGCCACCAACCGCATCTACAACTGCACCGGCTCCCAGGGCACCACATTCCGGGGCCTGGTGGCCGCCGCCGCCCGCGCCTGCGGCACCGATCCGGAGGCGGTGGAGATCCGCAGCTTCGATCCCGCCGGCCTCGACAAGAAAGCCCGCAAGGCCTTCCCCCTGCGCCTGGCCCACTTCCTCACGGACACCCACCGTGTGCGGCGGGAGCTGGCCTGGGAGCCCGCCTACGACCTGGAGGCCACCCTGGCCGACAGCTACGCCAACGACTACGCCCTGCGGATGCCCACCACCCCCGACTTCAGCAGCGATGCGGCCCTGCTGGGGTGAGGGGCCGCCGGCAGGTCAGCCCCGCTGAGCCGCCCGCAGATACCCCAGGGCCGAGCTGAGGGCCAGCAGCAGCGACGGCCAGAACAGCCACCAGCCGGCGGCCTGCAGAGCGGCCACCAGTCCGGCCCCCTGGCCCAGGCCCCAGGCCGGCGGCCAGAGCAGCAGCAGCAGAGACACGAACTGCAGGATCGTCTTGGCCTTGCCCCCCAGCGAGGCGGGGCCGCCGCTGCCCTGGCCGGCCCGCCAGCCGGAGATCAGCAGCTCCCGCGCCAGCAGCAGCCACACCGCCCACAACGGCAGGCCGCCCGTATGGGCCAGCCAGAGCAGCGGGGCGCTGATCAGGATCTTGTCGGTGAGGGGATCGAGCCGCGCCCCCCACACCGAACCGCCGCCGGCCCGGCGGGCCAGCGCGCCGTCGGCCCAGTCGCTCAGGCCGCCCAGCAGCAGCAGACCCCAGGCCAAAGCGGGCCGGCCGCCCGCCAGGGCCAGCAGCAGGGGCAACCCCAGCACGGCCCGGGCCAGGGTCAGCAGATCGGCGAGGCGTCGCAGGGCAGGGTCCCGTTCACCAGCAGAATGCCATCACCGAGGAGATCCGCATGGTCGTCGAGCGCAGCGTGGCCGAGGTGATGACCAGCCCCGTGCTGAGTGTCACCACCACCACGCCCCTGCAGGAGGCCGTGCAGCTGATGAGCGACCACCACGTCAGCGGCCTGCCGGTGCTCGATGAGCTCGGCGCCCTGGTGGGGGAACTCAGCGAGCAGGACTTGATGGTGCGCGAGAGCGGCTTCGATGCCGGCCCCTACGTGATGCTGCTGGATGCGGTCATCTACCTGCGCAATCCCCTCGACTGGGACAAGCAGGTGCACCAGGTGCTGGGCAGCACGGTGGGGGACGTGATGGGCTCCAAGCCCCACAGCTGCCCCGCCACCACCAGCCTGCCGGCGGCGGCCCATCTGCTGCACGACCGCGGCACCCAGCGGCTGTTCGTGCTCGACGACCAGGAGGCCCTGGTGGGGGTGCTCACCCGCGGCGACGTGGTGCGGGCCCTGGCCGCCGCCGAGGGCTGAGGCCGGGGCGGCGGGACGGGGCGGTCCAGGGGACCACGGCCCCGTCGGCCAGCAGCCACAGCCGTTCGCCGTCCGGGCAGGGATGGCCGCCGGTGAGCGCACCGAAGGCGGGCAGGACCAGCTGCTCGGCCACGGGGTCGTAGGCGAAGCACGGCAGCCGCAGCCGGTCGGCACCGCCACCCACCAGGGCAACGGGATGGCGATGGCCGCAGAGGTTGAGGTGGTCGGGGCGGGGCTCGGGGGCGTGGCTCAGCCACAGGGGGCCGAGGGCCAGAGACGGCTCCTGCTCCAGCCCCTCGAGCCAGCAGCCCCGCTCGTGGTTGCCGCCGATCAGCCGCAGCGGGCAGCCCAGCAGGTCCGGCAGGGCCCGCAGCTTCTGGCGCAGCTCGGCCGTCAGGCCCAGCCGGCTGTGGATCAGGTCCCCCAGCACCACCACCTGGGCGGGCCCGAGGCCCTGGGCCACCGCCAGCAGGGCGTTGAAGGTGGCCCCGTCGCCATCGCTGGGGAGCGGGATGCCCTGGCTCTGGAAGCTCTCCGCCTTGCCCAGGTGCAGATCCGCCACCAGCAGCAACCCCTGCTGGGGATCCCACACGGCCCGCTGGCCCAGCAACTGGAGCCTGTGACCGCGCCACAGAAACTCGGCCGAACCCGGCCCGTTCATGCGAAAACCATCAGCGTGGGGGAGGGGTCCGACGTCGGCGGGCCGGCGTGGCCATCTTCTCCGACCAGAATCGAACCAGCACGAGGTCAGCGATGACGTCCAGCCCGCCGGAGGCCACCCCCGATCCGAGGGCCTGCCTGCTGCGGCTGGCCCCTTACCTGCTGGGCCGGGCCCGCCGCGGCGTGGTCGGCAGCAGCCGCTATGCCCAGAAGCTGCGGGACGCCATCCGCGCCGCCTCCGCCGACACCAGCCGCCGGGCGGTGCTGATCAGCGGTGAGCCCGGCCTGGAGAAGGACAACCTCGCCGCCCTGATCCACTTCGGCTCGTCGGCCCGCAAGCAGCTGCTGGTGCGCGTCAACTGCGCCCAGCTGCGGGCCGACGGCGCCGAACTCTTCGGGGCCCCCACCGGCGGTGTGGCCCTGATCGACTGCATCGGTGCCGGCGGGCTGCTGCTCGACCAGATCGACCGCGCCGACCCCGCCCTGCGGCCTGCCCTGCTGGAGCTGGCCCGCAGCGGCCGCTGGCGCTCGCCGGACGCCGCCCATACCGAGCACGTCTTCGCCGGCCGGGTGTTCCTCACCGCCGAGACGAGTGAGCCCGATTTCGACGCGATCTGCTGCCACATTCGGGTGCCGCCGCTGCGGGTGCGCCGCCAGGACCTGGGCGAATGGCTGCGCTACGGCGTGCGCCAGAAGGCCCTCAGCCTCGGCTGGAGCCGGCCGCCGGCCGTGGGGGAGGGGCTGGTGAAGCGCCTCCAGACCTACGACTTTCCCGGCAACGTGCGGGAGCTGCTCGAGCTGATCGAGCGGGCCCTGCGCCAGTGCAGCGGTGCCCACCCGGAGGAGCTGCCGGAGGACGTGTTCTGGACCCTGCGGCGGCCCCAGCGGGCCCGCTTCGATCTGTGGCGCTGGAAGCCGCAGCTCCGGGACATCATGCGCTCGCCCGTGCTCTGGAACGCCCTTCTGTACGGGGTGGTGAGCTGGGTGTTCGTGCTGGTGAACCTCTGGCTCTGGTGGGGGCCCCAGGACCGCGCCCACAACGGCGACCTGAACCTCTTCTGGGCCTGGTGGTGGCCCCTGATCCTGCTGGCCTATCCCCTGGTGGGCCGGCTGTGGTGCTCCTTCTGCCCGTTCATGGTCTGGGGGGAGATCGTCCAGCGGCTGGCGTCGGGACTGGGCTGGCGGCCGGCCCGCTGGCCGCGGGGGGACAGCGACCGCTGGGCGGCCCCCCTGCTGGCGGCCGGCTTCGCGGCGATCCTGCTGTGGGAGGAACTGGGCGACCTGCGCAACAGCGCCCGCCAGAGCAGCGCCCTGCTGCTGCTGATCACCGCCGGTGCCGTGGTCGGCTCCTTGCGCTTCGAGAAGCGCTTCTGGTGCCGGCACCTCTGCCCGGTGGGGGGCATGAACGGCCTCTTCGCCAAGCTGGCCATCAGCGAGCTGCGGGCGGAGGCGGGCACCTGCAGCGGCAGCTGCAGCAGCTATGCCTGCTTCAAGGGGGGCCCGGCGGAAGGGGAGGGGATGGCCACCGCCGGCTGCCCCCTGGGCACCCATCCGGCCCACCTCGCCGACAACCGCAACTGCGTGCTCTGTCTGACCTGCGCCCAGGCCTGCCCGCACCGGTCGGTGCAGCTGCGCCTGCGCCCCCCCGCCGCCGACCTGCAGCGCGACATGGCGCCCCCGGCGGGGGAGGCGGGACTGATCCTGGTGCTGGCCGGCGGCGTCTGCCTGCGGCACGCCGAGCGGCTGCTGGGCTGGCTGCCCCTGGCTCCGGAAGGCCTGGCGCAGGGCCCGCTGCTGGGGCGCCTGGCCTTCGCCGCCCTCGCCCTGGCCCTGCCGGCGGGGCTGTGGCTGCTGCTGCGACCCCTGGTGGCCCGGCTGCGGCCGGCCAGCCCCAGCTGGCTGCTGCTCTACGCCCTGCTGCCCCTGCTCTGGGCCCTGCTGCTGGCCCAGCATCTGCCCATGGGCATGGCGGAGGGGGGCCGGCTGCTGCCGGTGAGCACCGAAACCCTCTGGCCGGCCCTGGCCGCCCGGCTGCCTGCCTGGAGCGCCGATGCCCACGTGATCGCCTTCTGCCAGAGCCTGGCGGTGCTGGTGGGGGTGGGCGGTTCCCTGCTGATGCTGCGGCGCCTGCTGCAGCTGGCCCTCTGGAGCGGCCCGTCCCTGGCCCTGGGCGGACTGGTGGTGGCCCTGGGCACGGGGGGGCGCTGGCTGGTGGCCGGCGGCTAACGCCCGCACAGCCGCTGCAGATCGCTGTCGCTGTAGAGCGCCACGGGCGCATCGGCCGGGCTCTCCTGCAGCCGCACCTTCTTCGTGAGGTAGTGGGCGGCACCAAGGCCGTTGCCCAGCAGCACGCGTTCGCTGCCGCGGCTGCCGCGCCAGGCGTTGCACTGGGAGAGGGTGTCGAGGGCCAGGGCGACAGAGGGGACCGCGGCCGCCAGCAGCGCAGCCCCGCCCAGGGCCAGCACCACGGCCAGTCCCATCTGGCTGCGGCGCACGGCCGCTCCCGGCGCCGGTCCTTGCCAGCAGCCGTCGGCGATGGCGGACACGTGGCGGACCTGGTGGGGCCGCCCCAGGTAGACCCAGGCATGGCGGCCATCGGCCAGGGGCAGGGGCCGGCGGTCGTAGAGGCGGGGGTAGCCCTCCAGCCGATCCAGCCGGGCCAGGCCGGCGGCATCGACGCGGTACACCTCACCCCGCACGACCCCTGCACCGGGCACGGCCATCGGAAAGGGGCCCAGGTCGTGGAGCACCACATCCGGCAGCACCGCCTCCCCGAGGAAGGGCGCATCCAGCAGCCAGTGGTGGTTGCCGTGGCCGCGCTTGAGCGTGCCGTAGACGAAGACCAGCTCGGGATGGCTGTGCACGGCTCGGGCCAGGGCTGGGGTGCCTGTGGTCATAATGCGACGGACCTGCCCCCGTTTCCATGACGATCGCCCTGCTGGTGGCGCTGCTGGGTTCCCTGGTGCTGATGGGCTGGATCGTGAAGCGCCTGGAGAAGGCCTCCTGAGTCAGGGCCCCAGGCGGCGCACCTGCCCCGCCACCCGGACCGAAGCCCCCGGCATCGCGGGAATCTCGGCCTCAAGCAGGGAACGGCAGCCCATGTCCTCCCCCTGCACCACCGTGATCGACCCGCCGTGGGGCCAGCCCAGGCGCCCCAGGTGGCCGGCCAGGGCCGCGGTGGCGGCTCCGGTGGCCGGATCCTCGTAGACACCGCCGACGGCGAAGGCGTTGCGGCTGTGGAACAGCCGGGGACCCTCGGCCCACACCAGCAGCAGCGTCAGCAGGCCCGCCTCCGCCATCAGCCGGGCCCCGTCCTCCATGGCATAGCGCATGGCGGCCAGGTCTTCGCGGCGGCGCAGGGCCAGCAGCAGATGGTCGGCACCGCCGTGGACGACGGCGGGGGGCAGGGCCGGATCCAGGTCGCCGGGGTCGTAGCCGAACAGCTCCAGGGCGGCCGTCAGCAGCTCCGGCGTCACCGGAGCGCTGCGGGTGGGGGGCGACTGCAGGGCGGCCCTCCAGCGCTCCCCCTGCCGGCGCCCCTCCACCGTGATCTCGGCCTGGTTGAGCGTCAGCGGGAACACCCCATCCCCGCACCGTTCGGCCAGGGCCGCGCCGAGGGCGATGGTGGCGTGGCCGCAGAAGGGCACCTCGGCCGCCGGGGAGAAGTAGCGCACCCGCCAGCCGTCCCCCTGCGGGGCGGCAAAGGCCGTTTCCGAGAACCCCACCTCGGCCGCCATGCCCTGCATCGCGCTGTCCGCGGGCAACGTCTCAGCGATCACCACACCGGCCGGGTTGCCGCCCCGCTCCCCGTCGCTGAAGGCCGCCAGGCGCAGGACGGTCATGGCAGGGGGAGGCGGCGACGGCGGACGCGGACCAGTCTGCCCGCCTCAGTCGTCCTCGCGGGCGCGCACGTAGACGATCGTGCGGTTGCCGCTGGGGGCCTCCCGCTCCTCCATCACGAACAGGGAGGGGCAGCCGCGCACCAGGTCGGAAAGCTTGCGGAAGCCGTAGAGGCGGGTATCGAAATCGGGCTGGATCTTCTGCAGGTAGCTGCCGAAGGTGCCCAGCTGGGTCCAGCCCGATTCATCCACCGAGCGATCCAGGGCCTCCATCAGGAAGTCGGCCGGGATGACGGGATGGGCGCTGGCGGGGGGTTCGGCATCCCGGGCCCGCCGGGCCTCGCCGGCCCCGTCGCTGATCTCCCCCTGTCGGGAGGCGGTGCGCAGCACCTCGGTGAACAGGAACTTGTGGCAGGCGTTGCGGAACGCCGCCGGTGTCTTTTCCTCCCCGAAGCCATACACCAGCAGGCCCTCCTCCCGCAGACGCACCGCCAGGCCGGTGAAATCACTGTCGCTGGTCACCAGGCAGAAGCCGTCGAAACGCCGGGTGTAGAGAAGATCCATCGCATCGATGATCATCGTGCTGTCGGTGGCGTTCTTGCCCACGGTGTAAGCGAACTGCTGCATCGGCTTGATCGAGAACTTGTTCAGCAGCGCCTTCCAGGAGGCGCTCTGGCTGGAGGTGAAATCCCCGTAGATGCGCCGCACGATCGCCTCACCGAAGCGGGCCACCTCCTCCAGCACCGCCTCGATCACCGCCGCCCGGGCGTTGTCGGCGTCGATCAGCACCGCCAGGCGCCGGCCCGTGTCTTCCGCCAGACCACCGGCCGGCGGCTGGGCTCCCGATGGGGATCGCATCACACATCCCCCCGCGTTTCCTCGACCCTACCCGGCCCGCGCCCGCGTGTCCCCGGATGCCGCCGGCCGCCGCCGCCGACGGGAGAATCCAGCCATGGTTGTGCCCCTGATCGCCACCGCCCCGCCAGCCCCCCTGCCGCCGCCCCTGCTGCCCTGCCCCGCCGAGGCGGGCTGGGAGGTGGTGGCCGGCGCCCGCCTGCCGCGCCGCGGGGCGGACGGAGCCCAGCTGGGCGGCTACTCCGCCGCCAGCTACGACAGCCACCGCGATGGGCTGCTGCTGCTCAGCGATGCCCCCCGGGGCCGGGTGGACGCCTGGAGCGGCGTGCGGCAGCTGGGCCGGGTGCCGCTGCGGCCCCTGTTCCGGCTGGAGCTGAAGGGATCGCCCCAGGCCCCGCTGCCGGAGGAGATCGACGCCGAGGGGCTGGTGGTGGTCGGCGAGCGGCTCTGGGTGGCCAGCGAGGGGCGCCGCAGCGCCGCCCGGCCGGCCCAGCTGCTGGCCTTCGATCGGAGCAGCGGCGTGCTGCAGCGCGCCACCCCCCTGCCCGCCGACTGGCAGCCGGCCCCGGGGCAGGGCCTGGGCGCCAACCAGGGGCCGGAATCCCTGGCCCTGCTGCGCCGCCCGGGGCGGACGGACGTGCTGCTGATGGCGGCGGAGTCTCCCCTGCGGCAGGACCCCCCCGCCCAGGTGCGGCTGCTGGGCTGGTCGCTGGAGCCCACCGGGCCGAAGCCCAGGGCCCTGGCCCGGCTGGCCATCCCCGCCGGCGAAGGCTGGGGTCTGACCGACCTGCTGGTGGTCGATGCCCCCGGCCCCTCACCGGCCCTGCTGGCCCTGCTGCGGCGCTTCCAGGCCCCCGCGCGATGGCAGGTGCTCCTGGCCCACTACCCGCTGCCAGGCGAAGGGGCCGATCCCGGGGCGGTGCTGGAGCCGCTCCAGCAGTGGGATCTGATCGCGGCCGGCCTCCCCCCCGACAACTGGGAGGCCATGACCCCGGGGCCCGATCGGGCCGATGGCCGTCCCACCCTCCTGCTGGCCGCGGACGACAACTTCAGCCCCCTGCAGGACAACCATCTGGCCCTGCTGGCACCACGCCGCAGCGCCCCCTGCCCCCCGAATCGATGAACCGACGCGACCTGCTCTCCCTGCTCGGGATCGGGGCCTGCTCCTTCGCCGGCGCCGTGCTGCCCACGGCAGCCTCCGGGAGGGCGGCAGCCCCGAAGGCCGGGGGCGCCCCTACGCCGAACCCCCCGTTCCCAACCGTTCCCACCCCCCTGCCGGTGCCCAGCGACGGGCTGGATGCGGCGGAGCAGCGCCATCGGTACGCCCGCATCGAACTGGAGGACCGGCTGGTGCTGCCGGAGGGCTTCCGCGCCGATCTGATCGCGGTCTGGGGAGATCCGCTGGCCGACGGCCGCTTCGGCTTCAACAACGACCACCTCTCCTTCCTGCCCCTGGCGGCGGACCGGGCCCTGCTGACGGTGAACTTCGAGTACATCAGCGCCCGGACCTGGCGGCAGGGCTACGCCGAGGCGGTGGGCGGGGAGCTGCCCTTCGACGCCGTGAGCGACGCCCTGGCCGCCCGGGGCGGCCGGGTGGATGCCGCCAGCCTGGCGGCGGGCGACCCGCTGCTGGAGCCCATCCGCCAGCTGGCGGCGGCGGCCATGGCGGATCTGGGTGTGGGCGTGATCGAACTGGAGCGGGAGCCGGGCGGCCCCTGGCGGCGTGTACCGGGTCGCTTCGATCGCCGCATCACCGGCCTGAGCGGCTGGCGCGACCCCGACCGGCGGCTGCGCAGCTCGGGGCCGGCGGCGGCCGTGTTCCGCCGCCGCGAGCGGCTGGGCTACGACGACGGCCTCGGGGACGCCATCATCGGCAGCTTCGCCAACTGCGCCGGCGGCGAGACCCCCTGGGGCACGGTGCTGAGCGCCGAGGAGAACATGCAGAGCCAGGTGGCCGAGGCCGTCCATGCCGACGGCTCCTCGGTCTCCCCGGCCGCCCGCCCCTTCGCCTACGACGGCCAGCGCCTCGACGGGCTCGGCAACCCCTTCGGTCTGGCGGGGAACAAGTACGGCTGGATGGTGGAGCTCGACCCGCGCCGGCCCGATCGCCCCGCCGTGAAGCACAGCTGGCTGGGCCGCTTCCGCCATGAGGCGGTGGCCGTGAAGGCCGTTGCCGGCCAGCCCCTGATCGTCTATTCCGGCTGCGACCGCCACGGCGGCCACCTCTACCGCTTTGTCAGCGACGCGCTGATCCGCGACCCGGCCGACCCGGCCAACTCCGAGCTGTTCAGCGCCGGCCGGCTCGAGGTGGCCCGCTTCGATCCGCCCAGCGCCCAGGGCGGCGAGGGCTGGGGGCGCTGGCTGCCCCTGGCGCCCAGCACCCCGGTGGCGCCGCTGGGGCCCGGCCACTTCGCCCGCCACGGCGTGGAGCAGGCGGTGCTGCTGCCCCACAGCGACCGCCGCAGGCCCGGGGCCGAAGCCTTCAGCAGCGACGCGGCCGTGGCGGCCTACCGGCGCCGCTTCGCCACCCTGGCCGACCTCTACCCCGGGGAGGGGGAGGAGCGGATGGGGGCGATCCTGATCGATGCCCACCTGGCGGCCTGCGCCATCGGCGCCACCCCCGCGGCCCGGCCCGAGGACACGGTGATCGATCCGCTCAGCGGCGAGCTGCTGATCGCCTTCACCGCCGGTGGGGGCAGCGACGACGGCCGGGCCGACCCGGCCATCTTCCGGGGGCCCGATGGGCAGGCCACCTGGCCCTACGGCTGGATCCTGGGCCTGGCCGACGACGGTGCGGCCCGGGGCGGTTCCTTCCGCTGGCGGATGGTGGCCACCGGCGGGGCCCCGTGGCAGGGGGGCATGGGCTTCGCCAATCCCGACAACCTCGCCATCGACCGGCAGGGGACCATCTGGATGGTGACCGACCGCTCGACGAAGTCGGCGGATCTCGATCTGTTCGGCAACAACAGCTGCTGGGTGCTGCCCAGCCGTGGCCCCCGGGCCGGTGAGGCCTTCTGCTTCGCCACCGGACCGATGGAATGCGAGTTCTGTGGCCCCTGTTTCGACGCCAGCGAATCGACCCTGTTCCTGGCCGTGCAGCACCCGGGCGAGGACCACGGCACCCGCGCCTCTGCGGCAGCCCGTGAGGCCCAGGCCCACCGGCTGGTGGATCGCTCCGGCCGGTCCTTCGAGCAGCTGCGCTGGGTGCCCCTGGGCTCCAACTGGCCCTCCGGCGTCCCCGGTCGTGCCCCCCGCCCCGGGGTGGTGGCGATCCGGCGCCTGGCGGGTGGGCCCCTGCTGGGGCCTCAGGCGGTGCCGGTGTCGAAGCATGGCTCGATCTGATCGAGGTCCCCGTCCACCTCCCTGCCGACCGTTGTGCTCAGCTGCGACACCCTGTTCATCTCCGATCTGCATCTGGGCTCCAATCAGTGCGAGGCCGGCCATCTGGCGGCCTTCCTGGAGTGCATCCGCCCGAGAACCCTGTTTCTGGTCGGCGACATCATCGATCTGCAGGCGATCCGCTTCAACGCCCATGTCGATGCGTCCTTTCTCACCGATCGGATCGACGCCCTCCTTGCCGGGGGCCGCGGAGATCCACCGGCCAGTGAGGCCCTCAAGAAGACAGGGCTGCTGCGGGCTTCCCATCGCCGGGTGATCGAGCAGTTCGAGGCCCTGCACCGGGCGGGGGTGGCGATCGTCTACATCCCCGGCAACCACGACGCCTACCTGCGCCGCCATGCCGGCCTGGAGCGGCCCGGCTTCGCCATCCGGCGCCAGACCGTCTACCGCACCCCGGCGGGGCAGCGGCTGCTGGTGCGCCACGGCGACGAGTACGACCGGCTGATCCGTTTCCACGCCGATGCCGCCGAAGGGCTGGCCCGCCTGCAGGAGCGCTACAGCGCCGGCATCAACGGCCTGCTGTCCCCCTTCACCCGGCCGGCCGGCGCAACGCTGCCGGCCGGATGGAACGCCGAGGCGATCCTGCAGAGCGCGGTGGATCTGCTGGCCAGCCACCGGGAATGGCCCATACCGGTGAGTCGGGGCCTCAACTCCTCCGGTGGTTTCTCCCTGGCCTTCGTGCTCGAGAGTGCCCTCAAGAGCCGCACCGGCCACGACCGACTGATCAAGCGCGGCATCGTCCGGCACCTGCAGCGGGAGCGGCACGGTCCGGAGCCCCTCGACGGGCTGATCAACGGCCACACCCACATCCCTGAAGCCACGCCGCTGGCCCTGCAGGAACCCTCCGGTGACGACCGGGGCCCCTGCCACATCACCTACTACAACACCGGCAGCTGGGCCCGCAGCCAGCGCCGGCTGGGGCGCACGGCGCTGGTGGTGGCCCCCAGCGGCCATGTCGGCATGGTGCGCTTCGACCGGCGCCGGGGCATCGAACCCTTCCAGCCCCCCCGCTTCCCCTTCAACACCTATGCGATGCGGCCCTGCCCGGGCTGCGGCCTGGGGGTGGCCCACCTGGAGGCGACAGGTGCGTGAGGTCCCAGGGATTGGGGACCGTGGACCTAAAATCCTGGGTCGATTCGCACCGGCTGAATGAACCTGCAGGGCCTCAGAATCCTCCGACCAGCAGCCAGGGACACCACCGCGTGAGAGTCGCCATCCTGGCCAACCGAGCCAACAGCTTCTACCGGCCGCTGGCGGAAGGACTGGAGCGCATGTTCAGGGAGATCGGCGTGGATAGCCTCCTCCTGTACGACGGCCTGGAATCCCTTCCACGCAAACAGAGAGCAGAGGCGGGGAAAGGGGCGAACTGGAGAGGACGGCTGTTTCGATGGGCCCAGAGAAGCGCTGCGTGGCTGAGCTACCAACGGCTTCTGCGCAGCCTCAGAACCGTTGACGTTGTCGTCATCGTGGGTCACATGCCCGGCGCCTATTTTGAACTCCTTTTTGATGACGATCGCCTGCGCCGTGATGTGCCTCACCTGCCGATCGTTCTCTATGACCTGGTCTATCTGGGCAGCCGAGCCGACTGGGTGAAGTGGATCCACGACGGTGTGGCGAACAGACGCGTTCCCAAGGGCAGGCACTGGGGAACCAACCGCTATGACCACCATCTCTGCATCACGGAAGTGTCCGAGTTTCCTGTGTTGCCAGGCGCGCAAAGGTATTCGCCCGTAGGAATCAACATGATCGATCCTTCCCTGGCTCTTGAACCCAGGGAGATCTGTGCTCTGATTGATTTCGAGCGTCCCGAGCACCTGCCCGAGCGGGCCATCCAGATCCAGGCGTGCCTCGAGGCCGGCATCCCCTTCAAGGTGCTCCATGGCAGCTATTCCATGCAGGAGATCCGGACGATCTACAGGAGCTGCAGCCTCTATTTCGTCGCCCACTGCGAATCGTTCGGACTGCCGATCTGTGAGGTGCAGGCCTGTGGCGGCATCATTCTGACGCCCTATGCCCGCTGGTGCCACGCCCATTACCTGGAGACACCGGAGCCGGGCTGCAGCGGGCGATTGCCGCAGAACTTCATCGTCTACAACAACGACAGTCAGCGTCTGGTCCGCGAGCTGAACCGACTCAAGCGCGACTACAACGCCGAAACGGCCCTGGAGAATTTCAAGCGAGACCAGCCCCACTTCTACCGGGGGAATGCCACGGAACTGGCCCGCTTCATGGCCATGGTTGACGATGGGAGTATTCATTCCGCCTCCCATCGCGATCATCCGACGCTGGGGCAGCTCGCCGAAGCCGTAGAGGCCGTTGAGGCTGGGCCAGATGAACGAGGGGCGTCTTGAAGGAGGGGCGTGGCTCCGCAGGACGATGACGGTCTCCTCCCCAGTGGACCCAGGCCCAGATCGGACTGGCACGGCATCTCCAGCACCAGGAACTTGAACGGAGTCGGCTCTACAGCAGGATGCAGGATGTGGAGCGAAGCAAGATGCGGATGGAGCAGGACCTTACCGTTTCGCTGCGGCAGGGGTGCCGTCGTGAGCGGACCTAGGGTGGAGTCCGACGGAAGGTTGACCATGCCCCTCAGTCAGGTTCCAGCGGGCACCAGAGTTTCGATCGCCTCCCTGCCGAGCCATCCCGGCCTGCAGCGTCGGCTGCAGTCGATGGGTGTGCGGCCGGGGGTGGAAGTGGAGGTGCTGCGGCGCGGCAAACCCGGTGGCCTCCTGCATCTGTCCAGCGGGCTTCTGGAATTCATGCTCCGCCCCGAACATGCCGCCGAAATGGACGTCCATGTGATCGCTCCACACTGATCAGCGCCGAACCGTCAGCGCCGAACCGTCAGCGCCGAACGGTCAGCGCAGGGACAGGATCAATCCCCCACCCTGATAGACGAGGAAGGCCAGCACCCACGCCAGCACGAGGGACCAACCCAGGGACAGCAGGGCGAAACGGCGACTCCGGGCTTCCTGGATCTGGGCCGCCACGGTGCCCAGGCAGGGGGTGTAGAGCAGCACGAAGGTCATGAAACTCAGGGACTGCAGCGGCGTGATGGCGTTCTGGATCGCACCGCCCAGGCCGGATTCGGTGGTCCCGTAGATCACGGCCATCGCTCCCAGCAGAATCTCCTTGGCAATGAAGCCAAAGAACAGGGAAACGGTGAGCTCCGGGTTCATGCCGATCGGCCCCAGCAGCGGCTGGAAGAGCGCTCCGATGCCTCCGGCGAGGGTGCGGCCCGATCCCTCCGCCGCTCCCGGGGGAAGGTTGGTGAGCAGCCAGATGGCAGCGGCACCCACGATGATGAACACGCGGGTGGTGACCAGAAAGTTCAGCATCGAGGTCCAGCCCCGGCGCAGGATGGTGGTGAGGCTGGGGGCCCGGTAGGGGGGCAGCTCCAGCACGAAGGCTTCCTCACTGGGAAAGGCCCGCCGGAACACCAGGCCCGTGATCACGGCGGCCAGGAAACTCATCCCATAGAACCCGAACAGCACCAGCCCAGGCGCCCACCAGGGCCGGGGGAAGAACACGCCGGCCATGAACAGGAACACGGTCAGCCTGGCCTGGCAGAGGGCGAAGGGGATGCACAGCATCGCCAGCAGTCTCATGCCCCGATCCCGGATCACCCGTGTTCCCATGATCGAGGGCACGTTGCAGCCGAACCCCATGACCTGCAGCACGAAGGCACGGCCATCGAGCCCCAGCCAGCGCATGAAGCCATCCATCAGAAAGGCGGCACGCGGCAGATAGCCCGAGTCCTCGATGATGGCCATGAGCACATAGAAGACGAAGATCAGGGGCAGGAAGGTGGCCACCGTGCTCACCCCCAGCCAGAGGCCGTCCAGCAGGAAGCGCCGCAACCAGTCAGGCGTGCCCAGCCCCTGCAGAACGGGCTCCAGCCCGCTGGCCTGGATCCAGTCGAGCCCCGTTCCCAGCAGCTCCTGCAGCGGAGCGGTGACCGCATAGAGCACCTCGAACACCGCCAGGACGAGGCCCAGGAACAGCGCCAGGCCAACCAGGGGATGGAGCAGCACGCGATCCGCCAGACGGGTGCGGCGATTCAGCAACCGTTCCGGCAGCGTCACGTGACGGGCCACGAGATCCCGCAGCCGATCGTCCACAGCCTGGAGCTCGCCCTGGCCGGCCGGCGGCGACCAGCCAGCCGCGCTGGAGCTCTCGCCCCACTGATGCAGCTGCTCGATGAGCGCGGTGATGCCCTGGTTGTGCTTGGCGCTCACGGGGAGCACGGGCAGGCCGAGGTCCTGCGACAACCCCCGGTGATCGATCCCGAGGCCGAAGCCGCGGGCCTCATCGCTCATGTTCAGCGCCGCCACGACCGGCAGTCCCAGCTGCTGGAGCTGCAGCAGCAGGCGCAGCTGGCTGGTGATCTGGCTGGCATTGAGCACCACCAGCACGAGACCCGGAGGCGTGTGGCGCAGGAAGCGCTGCACCACGGCCTCGTCCTCGCTGCTGCCGCTCAGATCGTGGATCCCCGGCAGATCCACCAGCTCGTAGGTGGTGCCGTTGCGGTCCGACGGCATCGGTCCCCGCAGCAGCTCCACCGTCAGGCCGGGCCAGTTGGCAATCTGCGCATGGCCGCCCGTGAGGCGGTTGTAGAGCGTCGACTTGCCGGTGTTGGGCATGCCCAGCAGGGCGACCTGCCAGCCGGAGCCCCGTCGCCCGGCTCCCCCGGGACCATGGCAGGAGCCGCTGCCACCCCATCGCCAGCCCGCCCGTCGCGGCGGTCGATCCTCCGGACGATCGCCGCAGGAGGGACAGGACTCGGCCGTCCCAGGGGCAGCGCCCTCAGAAGCGGGCATGGGCACAACGGGCGGGCGGATTCAGCGGAATCGGGACAACACGGTCGCGGGATGCGGTCAGCAAGGCTCAGGCACCGGTGGCGCCGCTGAGGCCGCCCTTGACGTGGGCCAGGGCCGTCCCCTCGAGGAACTGCTGGTCCAGCAGCAGCAGGGCGGCACTGTTGTCACCGGCCAGCCGCAGGCGCTTGCGCACGAACCGGGCCTCGGCCTCCTCCTGGAGCTGCTCGGCCACGAACCAGTCGAGCATGGCCGTGGCACTGCGCTCGCCCACGTCCTCCGCCATGGCGTAAAGACGGTTGATGGAGGCGGTGACCCCCTTCTCCATGTCGTAGACCCGATCGAACAGCCCCTGCACCGACGGCCAGCTGCGTTCAGGCGCCTCGATGGTGGGCAGCTCCACCTGTTCGTCGCTGTCGACCAGGTAAGCAATCATGCGGGCCGCATGGTTGCGCTCCTCCTGGCTTTTCTCGAGCATGTAGGTGGAAAATCCGGCCAGATCCTTTTCCCGCAGCCAGATCGACATGGCCAGATAGGTGTGGCCGGCCTGAAACTCTGCGGCCAGGTGTTGGTTGATCGCGGAGGTGAGCTCTTTCACAGGCAGGGCAGGGATGTCCTTCCTACACCTAGCCAGGCCATGGCGGCGAAGCCGCCCCGATCTCACACTCTGATGTGACATTGGTCACCGTCTCCCTCCAGCGTCAGCAAAGGCACCGTCTGTTGTGTGCTTCGCCTACATCGACCCGCCAAAGATCGACAGATTGACGGCATCCATGGGCAGGCCAGCCATGACCAGTCTTCCCTCTTCCGAGGATGAAGCCCAGCTGCAACGCGTCCTCTCCCTCACCCACCAACGGGACTGGTGCATGGAGCGCCTGTCCCAGCTGTCTCTGGATGGCCGCATGGAGGAGGCCAGGGCGATCACGGCCGAGCACCTGGAGCTGCTGGTGACCCTGGATGCCCGCCGCAGTCTGTGGGTGCGCATCGAGAGGGACGGCGGCTGAGGGGTGCGGCGGCCGGATCGCCCATCGCAGGGCGATGTCCTGCATCGTTCGCGTGGAGCGGCAGCTCGCTCGGGGCACGACGCCGGCTCAACCGTGCTGCGGATCCGGAGCCTCCAGCAACCGCCGTCCCAGCAGGGCGCCGAACTCCTGGTGGAGGCCGAGCCGGCCGGGTAGGCGCATCACCCCATCGGCGGCCTCGGCCAGCAGCTCCATCTCCCGGGTGGAGCGGGGTGGGGCCGCCGACGCCAGCACCACCTCAAACGGACAGTGCAGACCGCGGGCCTGCTCCAGCCACCAGCCGCTCTCGCCGGCCGCATCGAACCCGCCCGTGACGAAGGCGGCACTGGCGAAGCGGGAGCCGGGTCGCCGGGCCAGCCGCTGCTGCTGCCGCAGGCGATCCGGCGTCAGCAGGCCCGGATCCAGCCACACGTGCCGTCGCAGCATCAGCCGGAGCAGGGCCCGGCTGGTGTTCAGCCGGTAGAGCGCCGGGCCGATCAGCGGCAGGGCCACCAGCCGCCGCAGCCAGCCGAAACGCCCCGGCGACCAGCCCGTCATCGTCGGCAGGGGCCCCCGCCAGGTGGGCGCCACCGCGACGAAGCGGCTCCAGCGCCCGGACCACGCGCTCGCCAGGGCCAGGGCCAGGGGGGCGCTGTGCCCGGCGGCCACCACGGTGAGGGGACCATGCTGGCGGGCCTCCAGGTCGGTGAGGACCGCATCAAGACAGGAGCGCAGCAGGGCGGCGTCATAGGCGAGCGCCGGACGGCCACTGTCACCGAAGCCCGGCCAGTCGAAACTCACCAGCTGGACCCGGTCCTGCACGGCCGTGACCAGCGGTTGCCACTCGCTGCGGCTCGACACGGTGCTCAGGGCCGGCAGCAGCAGCCAGAGGGGAGCACCCTTCGGCCCCCGGCGCTCGATCACGATCTGCAGCCGTCGGCCGCCCAGCTGGAGGTCCAGCGTGTCGACCACGCCGCCGAACACCGCCGTCATGCAAATCCCCTGCGGCCGGCGGGGCTCATGGTGCCACCACGCAGGCTTCCAGCTGGGCCCGCAGGCTGGTCGGGTCCAGATCGCGGCCGATCGCCACCACCCGGGTGTGGCGCGGAGCGTCGTCGGGCCAGTCGGAATCATCGATGGTGAAGCGCTTGCCGCAGAGGTGGAACAGGTGGCGGCGCTCGCTTTCGCGGAACCAGAGCACCCCCTTGGCCCGGAAGACGGTGGCCGGAAGCTGGTTGTCGAGAAAGTGCTGGAACCGGCGCAGATCGAACGGGGCCTCCACCGCCAGGGACACCGAACGGAAGCCCTCCAGCTCTGGGGGATGGGCTTGGTGGTGGGCGTGCTCGTGATCGTGGTGGTGCAGGTGGTCGTGCTGATGGTCGTGGGGGCCGTGGTGGTGCGGGTCCCGTGCATGCTCGCGGGCGTCCTCAGCGGCCTGGAGGGCCACCAGCCGATCGGTTTCGAACAGGCCCACGCTCAGCAGCATGGAAAGCGGCACGCCGGCGTGATCGGCGCGCAGCAGGCGGGCATCGGCCTTGATCGCCCGCAGGCTGGCCTCCACGGCAGCCAGCCGCGCCTCGTCCACCAGATCGCACTTGTTGAGCACCAGGATGTCGCCGTAGACCACCTGGGCCCGGGCGATCGGGCTCGTGAAGGCGGTGGCCTCGAAGTGTTCGGCGTCGATCAGGGTGATGATCGAATCGAGCCGCAGCCGGTCGCGGAAGTCCCCGGCCAGAAAGGTCATGGCCACGGGCAGGGGATCGGCCAGGCCGGTGGTCTCCACCACGATGAAGTCGATCGGGTCGGGGCGTTCCAGCACCCGGAGGACCGCCTCCTTGAGCTCGCCGTTGATCGAGCAGCAGATGCAGCCGTTGCTGAGCTCCACCATGGCGTCGCTGGTGGCCACCACCAGCTCGTTGTCGATGCCGATCTCGCCGAACTCGTTCACCAGCACGGCCGTGCGCACGCCTTGCTGGCGGGAGAGGATCCGGTTGAGCAGGGTGGTCTTGCCGGCGCCGAGAAAGCCGGTGATCACGGTGACGGGGATCTGGACCATGGGGGTCGGGACGGGCAACCACACCGCCAAGGGAATGGCTGATAACGGTTCTCATTCTGGACCTTCAGGCCCCCCGCGGCTCCAGCCGATGCAGGGCCGCCACGAACCGGCCGGGACAGCCGCAGACGGACGCTCCGGGGACGTTTCACGGGACGTTTCAGCGGATGCTTCGTGGAGTGTTCAATCCTTGAACACCCGTTAACCTCCTCATAACACAAACGGTCAGAACGGGTTGCTATTCATAACTTGCCCCCAAATTGGCCATTCTGATGACCTTCGCGAAGAAGGCCCTGATCCTCTCCGCTGCCGGCGCCCTCACGGCTGGTGTGGCGGTTCCTGTGATCGCCCAGAGCAATTCGATCAACGGGGCCGGGGCCAGCTTTCCGGCTCCGGCCTATCAGCGCTGGGCCGTTGAATTCGCCAGGGAAACCAAACGGCAAGTGAACTACCAGTCGGTGGGTTCCGGCGCCGGTGTGCGCCAGTTCCACGCCGGCAGTGTCGATTTCGGCGCCACCGATGAAGAACTGAGTGCCTCCAAAGGGGAGTTCACCAAGGGCGTGACCGCCCAGCGCGGCGCCCTGCAGATTCCAATGATGGGCGGCACCGTCACCCCGGCCTACAACAATCCCGGCTGCAAGAACCTCAAGCTCACCCAGCGCCAGCTCGCTGACATCTTCCTCGGCAAGATCCGCACCTGGGACCAGCTGAAGTGCGGCAGGGGACCGATCAACGTGGTCCACCGCTCTGACGGTTCCGGCACCACCTACGTGTTCACCAACTCCCTCTCCTGCTTCTCGCCCGAGTGGAAGTCGCGGGTGGGAGCCGCCAAGGCCGTCAAGTGGCCCGTGGGCGTCGGCGGCAAAGGCAACGAGGGCGTGGCCGGTCTGATCCAGAACACCCCCGGCTCCATCGGTTACCTCAACCAGGCCTTCGTGAAGGGACGGATCACCCCGGCGGCTCTTCAGAACCGGGCCGGCCGTTTCGTCCTGGCCAACGACGTCACCGGGGCCGCCGCCCTCAATGGCATCAAGCTGGATGCACGCCTCGGCGGTGAAGACTGCAACCCGGCTGGCGCCAACGCCTTCCCGATCGCCTCCTTCACCTGGGTGCTGGCCTATCAGCGCGGCAATGGCGACAAGGTGGGCACCATCCGGCAGTTCCTGAACTGGGGCCTCTCGCCCAAGGGCCAGGCCATCGCCAAGCAGCTGGACTACGTGCCCCTCACCGGTGCCGTCCTGGCCCGGGCCCGCGCCGAGGTGGCCAAGATCGGCCGTTGATCCTGGCGTCGCTTCACACCGCAGGTGTTGTTCAGGGGGCTTCGGCCCCCTTTTTTTCTGGAGACCATCCTGACCTCAGCCCAGGTTGGAATGCGGCGACGGGCTGGTGGTGGACCCTATGGGGAAGACTCTGAGCTTCTGGATCCCAGCCAGCCCGTCGTCCTTCTCCTTCGGTGAACGGGCGGGTGAATGCATCCAGCAGGTGCATCCGACCATCCCATCAACCTCAGCTGAACCAGCTGACACGACAAGGAAGCAGGAAGAATCCGGGGAGTGATGGACTCCCCGGCATGGCCTTGGCCCGGGTTGAATCGGTACGACGGCGAGTGATCGTGGTGGATCAGTGTCTCACGTGTTACCCAACACCTGTCAGAATCACTCTGGAAAGGCGGGACACGATGGGTTCCCAGCAGGTGGCGGCCGGCTGACTATTCGGTGGCGTCTTCAACCTTCTTGGCAGCCTTGTTGGCTTCCTCTCTCACTTTGGCCTCCGCCTTCATGGCTTGGGCCTGCACCTGCTTGGCTTCTCCTTTGATTTGCTGGCCCTTGTCGCCGGTGAGGGAGCCGACGGCGGACTGGATTTTGCCCTCAGCATCTTTGGCTGCGGCATCAATTTTGTTGGACATGGTTCTCAGGGGTTTAGGGAGTGGGGCTGGGTTGTTCGTCGATGCCATTGCCGGTGGCTGAGCTGGCAAGGAGGCCATCAGCGTTGCCTTTGACTTGACGGCGATGCGTTGAGCCTGGATGTCAACGCTCACGGATCGTTTGCCGTGCAATGGCATGACTCCGTCCTACGCAGGAATCGGGGCGCCGGACGGCTGACACCGAAGCCGCCGGAGCTGCAGCCACGGCCAAGGAGGCAAACCCCTGCGCCCACGGCCCTTGCGGGGATGATTAAGATTTATGTGGATATGGCAAGCCAGATCTCAGTGCAGCAGATCTGCTGTTAAGGGAACGTCTTCGGCATGGATTCGGGACGGCAGGGGCACCCTCCCTTGCCCATGCACAACAAACCTTCGGCCCCCAGGACCTCCTGCCAGTGCCGGACGCCGCCATCGACACGGACAGGACCGAGGGGGCCACCCGCGTCTGGCCCCTGCCCCCTGGCCTGCTCGATCAGCCCTCCTTGGTCACCCCTTCGATCCGGTCCTCGATTTCCTGGTAGATCTCCTGGAGCTGGGCGATGTTCTCGTCGGAAGTTTCCCAGTAGCCGCGGCCATTCACCTCCAGCAGGGTGCCGACGATGCGGCGGAAGCTGTGGGGGTTGAGGTCCATCAGCCGCTTGCGCATCTCCGGGTCGTTGATGAAGGTGTCATTGGCCTCCTCGTAGACGAAGTTGTCGACCGCTCCGCTGGTGGCGCTCCAGCCCAGGGTGAAGTTGAGACGCTTGGCCACCTCCCGCACCCCTTCGTAGCCGGAATCGAGCATGCCCTCGTACCACTTGGGGTTGAGCAGCTTGGTGCGCGAATCGAGGCGGATGGTTTCGCTCAGGGAGCGCACCTGGGCGTTGGCCGTGGTGGTGTCGGCGATGTAGCTGGTGGGGGCCTTGCCGTCGTCGCGCAGGCCGGCGATCAGCTTGGTGGGGTCGGAGTCGAAGTAGTGGCTCACATCGGTGAGCGAAATCTCCGCCGAATCCAGGTTCTGGAAGGTGACATCGGCGGTCTTCATCGCCGATTCGAACACCTCGCGGTTCTGGTTCATCTCGCCGGGGTTGTCGGCGTTGAAGGCGAACGTCTTGCGGGAGAGGTACATCTCCTGCAGCTCGCCCTCCTCCTCCCAGGTGCTGTTCTCGACCGCCAGATTGACGTTCGAGGAGTAGCTGCCGCTGGCATTGGAGAACACCCGGGTGGCGGCCTCCCGCAGGGAGATGCCCTGCGCGGCGGCCTGCTCCTGGCTGTGCTTGCGCACGAAGTTCATCTCCAGGGGCTCGTCGGCCTCGGCGGCCATCTTCACCCCCTGGTCGATCAGGGCCATCTGGTTGATGAACAGGTCGCGGAACACCCCGGAGCAGTTGACCACCACATCGATACGGGGCCGGCCCAGCTCCTCCAGGGAGATGAGCTCCAGCTTGTTCACCCGGCCGAGGGAATCGGCCATCGGACGCACACCGATGAACCACAGGATCTGGGCCAGGGATTCGCCGTAGGTCTTGATGTTGTCGGTGCCCCAGAGAACGCAGGCGATCGTTTCCGGCCAGGTGCCCTGCTCGGCCTTCTGACGCTCGATCAGCCGGTCGACCACCACCTTGGCGGCGGCGATGGCCGCCCGGGTGGGGATGGCCTGGGGATCGAGGGCGTGGATGTTCTTGCCGCTGGGCAGCACGCCGGGGTTGCGGATCGGGTCACCGCCGGGCCCGGGCAGGACGTACTCCCCATCGAGGGCCCGCAGCAGGCTCTCCATCTCCATGTCGGCGCAGATCTGCTCCAGGCAGAAACGCAGATAGGTGAAGGTGCGGTCGAGCTCGGGGACATCCACATCCGGGAAGCCGGCCTGGCGGCAGGCGCTCAGCCAGGGGGAGGGCAGCCGGTAGCCGAAGCGCTCCAGCAGTTCGAAGAACCAGCCGAAGTTGCGGCGCAGGGTGACACGGCCATCGGCGCCGGTGACCTCCTTGACCATGGCACCGACGGCGGCGCGGCAGGTTTCGGTGATCACCCGGTTGAGCTCCACATCCGCCAGGACCCCTTCATCGTTGCCCCGGTACACCTCGGCGATGGTGCGGCCGCGGCTCTCGGCCAGCAGTCCCGGCAGGGAACGCAGGCCGTCCTCCTCCCGCTCCAGGGCAGCGATGCTCACCAGGGTGGCGATCGCCTCCTCGGCGGTGGGGGGCTTGCCGATGGTGTGCAGGCCGCAGGGCAGCAGCCGGCTTTCGATCTCCATCAGCTGGCGGTACACCGCCCCGACCACGCCATCACGGGCGTCGCGATCCAGCTCCGCGGCGTCGGCCTCGGGCAGGACCACGTCCTTGTCGAGGTTGCACTGGCGGGCCGTCTCGATGATGGCGTTGACGATCTGCACACCCCGGGAGCTCTCCCGCAGCTGCTGGTAGGAGCCCACCAGCTCGCCAAGCTCCTTGAGCCCCTTGTAGAGGCCGGCGTTCTCCGCCGGCGGGGTGAGGTAGCTGATCGTGGAGGCGTAGCCTCGCCGCTTGGCGATGGTGGCCTCGGACGGGTTGTTGGCGGCGTAGTAGTAGAGGTTGGGCAGGGCGCCGATCAGGGAATCGGGGTAGCAGGTTTCGCTCATGCCCATCTGCTTGCCCGGCATGAACTCCAGGGAGCCATGGGTGCCGAAGTGCAGCACGGCGTCGGCGCCCCACACCTTCTCCAGATAGGTGTAATAGGCGGCAAAGCCGTGGTGGGGGCTGGCGCTGCGGGAATAGAGCAGGCGCATCGGATCGCCCTCGTAACCGAAGGTGGGTTGCACCCCCACGAACACGTTGCCGAAGTGGCGGCCGTAGATGAGCAGGTTGGTGCCGTCGGAATTGAGGTTGCCGGGGGGCTTGCCCCAGTTCTCTTCGAGACGCTCGGAATAGGGGGTGAGCCGCTCGTACTCCTCGACGCTCATGCGGTGGGCGATCGCCAGCTCGGGGGCTCCTTCGAGGGCCTCCGGATCGCTGAGCACCGCCTCCATCAGCTCCTTGGGGGTGCGGGGCATGGCGTCCACCGTGTAGCCCTTCGCCTTCATCTCCTCCAGCACCCGGAAGATCGAGCCGAACACATCGAGGTAGGCGGCTGTGCCGACGTTGCCCTTGTCGGGGGGGAAGCTGAACACGGTGATCGCCAGCTTCTTCTCGGCGCGGGGCTTGATCCGCAGCGAGGCCCAACGGATGGCCCGCTCAGCAATGGCATCCACCCGGTCCTGCAGGGTGTGGGCCTTGCCGGTGGCGTCATCGCGCCCCGACAGCACGATCGGTTCGATGGCGCCGTCGAGCTCGGGGATGGCGATCTGCAGGGCCACCTGCACCGGGTGCAGGCCAAGATCGCTCTCCTCCCACTCCTGGGTGGTCTGGAACACCAGGGGCAGGGCCACCATGTAGGGCCGGTTGAGCCGCTTGAGGGTCTCGATCGCCTTGGGATGGTCCTGGCGGGCCGGGCCGCCCACCAGGGCGAAGCCGGTGAGGCTCACCACCCCGTCCACCAGCGGCTGGTCAGGGTTGAGGGGGTCGTAGAAGAAGGAAGAGACGGGCCGGGAGAAGTCGAGGCCGCCGCAGAACACGGGGATCACCGTGGCGCCCCGGTACTCCAGTTCCTGGATCACGGCCACGTAGTGGGCCTCATCGCCGGTGACGATGTGGCTGCGCTGCAGCACCAGGCCGATCACCGGTCCTCGGCGCGCCTTCTCGCTCAGATCACTGCGGCTGGCGCTCCAGTTGAGGTACTCCTTGAGGTCCTCGAACATCCCCGGGGCCAGCGGGTGCCAGATGCCCAGGTCCGGGAAGACCACCGGGTCGGCCACCGTCAGCTGGGGCCGGCCCAGCTCCGCTTTGCCGAACACGTAGCGGTCGGCCAGCATCAGCAGGAAGTTGCGCAGGTTGTCCGGCGTTCCCCCCAGCCAGTACTGGAAGCTGAGCATGAAGGAGCGGGCGTCCTGGGCCTTCTCCACCGGCAGGTACTTGAGCACCGTCGGCAGGGTGTTCAGCAGCTTGAGCATGGCGTCCTGGAAGCCCGCCCCATTGGCCTCCTTGCGCTTGCGCATGAACTGGGCGATGGCGCTCTTGCTCTGGCCCAGCTGGGCCATCGAGAAGGTGCCCAGCTTGTTGAGCCGCATCACCTCCGGCATCGACGGGAACACCACCACCGCCTTGAGCCGGTCGCGGTGGGGGGCCACGGCGTCCACCACCTTCTGGGCCAGGTCCTCGATGAAGATCAACGAGGCGATGAACACATCGGCCGCCGCCACGTCGGCGCAGAAGTCGGCGTAGTTGGCCGGGTCCCGCAGCTCCTCGATCAGATAGCCGCTCAGTTCGACCGCCAGGGGACCGTTCTGGTCGTTGAGGCCGGTGGCGGCGGTGGTGAGGGCGTTCTGGTACTGGGGTTCGAGCACCACGTAGACGGCCTTCATCACCACCCGGTCGTTGGCGCCATCGGTGGGGGCAGGGCTGACCCGGCGGCTGGCGGAACGGACCTGCGTGAACATGCGGCGGATGCGTTGAGCAATGTGAAGCAGCCTACGGAGCTCCCGCCGGGGACGCGATCGGTTGCAGCGCAGCGTTACAGGCTGCAGCCCTGGCGGCGGGCCGGGCCACATAGGCTCGCCTGGAGTGGTAACTGCCCGATGAGCGCGATCTCCCCGTCCCCAGCAGAGCCGGCACCGATCCCGGTGGTGGTGGCCGGGGCCCTGGGCCGCATGGGCGCCGAGGTGATCAAGGCGGTGCTGGCGGCCCCCGACTGCACCCTGGTGGGGGCGATCGACACCACCCCGGGCCGGGAAGGGGAGGACGTCGGGCTGGCCCTGGGGCTGGGGGAACTGGAGGTGGCGATCAGTGCCGACTTCGAGGGCAGCCTCTGCCAGGCTGGCCAGGCGGTGCGGCAGTCCGGCCCGGGCGGCGGCGCGGTGCTGGTCGACTTCACCCACCCCAGCGTCGTCTACGAGCACTGCCGCGGCGCCTTCGCCTACGGCGTCCATCCAGTGATCGGCACCACCGGCCTGCGCCCCGACCAGCTGGCGGATCTGGCCGCGTTCGCCGAGAAGGCCTCCATGGGCGGGGCGGTGGTGCCCAACTTCTGCGTGGGCATGGTGCTGCTGCAGCAGGCGGCGGCGGCGGCGGCCCGCTTCTACGACTACGCCGAGCTCACCGAGCTGCACCACAACCGCAAGGCCGATGCCCCCAGCGGCACCTGCCTCAAGACCGCCGAGCTGATGGAGGAGCTGGGCAAGACCTTCAACCCCCTGCAGGTGGAGGAGCACGAGAGCCTGGCGGGCTGCCGGGGGGGCCTGCGGGAGAGCGGCCTGCGGCTCCACTCGGTGCGGCTGCCCGGGCTGGTGGCCCACCAGGAGGTGATGTTCGGATCGCCCGGCGAGACCTACACCCTGCGCCACGACACGATCGATCGCAGTGCCTACATGCCCGGGGTGTTGCTCACGGTGCGCAAGGTGCGCCGCCTGGGCGGCCTGGTCTACGGCCTCGAGAGGCTGCTGTGAGCCACCGCCCCGTGGACCGATGCTGATCCCCCTCAAACCCGGCGAACTGCTGCGCCTGATTCCGGCGGTGGCCACCGGACCCCAGTTCACCGCCTGCAGCGGCGACCCGCGCAAGCTGCTGCAGCGGGTGCTGATCTCGGTGATCGGCGGGGTGATCGCCCTGCTGATCAGCCAGACCCTGCTGTTCCGCAGCCAGGCCGGCCCGGTGTTCCTGGTGGTGGGCTTCGTCTTCCTTCTCTATGTGCTGTGGGGGCCGATCCTGGAGGCGGGACGCCGCAACGCCGTGCTGCGGCGCTACCCGGCGGCCGCCATCTTTGAGGGGGTGGTGGCCGACCAGTTCCGGCGGGAGGTGGTGGAGAACCGGCGGGAGCAGGCCAACCGCCAGGGGCGCCTGGAGCTGGTGGAGAACCGCCGCACCTGGCTCTGCCTGGAACTGGAGGACGAGGACGGCTACCTGGGCCAGATCCGCTTCCCCCTGGAGAAGAAGCATGAGCAGATCCGGCGCGGCATGGTGATCCGCTGCCTGGTGCTGAGTGAGCGCAAGGACTTCTCCCGCATCGGCGCCCTCTCCGATGGCTGGCTGCCCCAGGTCAAGCAGTGGGTGGGCGAGTACCCCTATCTGCTGCGGCCGGCCTTCGAGGAGCTCTGCCTGCGGCGGCTCGGGTGAGGACGCTGGACGCATTCGAAACAATGCGTTACAATTCTCGCAACACTTCTCAAGGAGTTCTCCCATGACCGCCGCCGCCCCCACCGCCCTCGATCGCTCCGCCATCCGCGGCGCCACCGTCACCACCGAAGACGGCGGCCGCCTCAACGCCTTCGCCACCGAACCCCGCATGGAAGTGGTGAGCGCCGAGAGCGGCTGGGGCTTCCACGAGCGCGCCGAGAAGCTCAACGGCCGCATGGCCATGCTCGGCTTCATCGCCCTGCTCGCCACCGAGTTCGCCCTGGGCGGCGAGGCCTTCACCCGCGGCCTGCTCGGCATCGGTTGATCGCGGCTCCCCCTCGGGGGACAGCCTTTCTCCGGTCCGCCGTTCACGGTGGACCCCTTCGCCGCAGCAGACTTTCTGTTGCGGCTTTTCTGTGGCCATGCCCGCTTTGCTCCACGCCCGGATCCGGGGCGCTGGCCCCACCGGCGCCCTGGCGGCCCTGGCCCTGGCCCAGGCCGGCTGGCGGGTGAGCCTGCACGATCCCCTGGCCCCGGAGGCGCTGCAGGCCAGGGAGCGGGCCTACGCCTTCACCCACTCCAGCCGGGAGCTGCTGCAGCGCCTAGGGCTCTGGGGTGACCTGCGGCCCACCCTGGTCCCCTTCCGCCGCCTGCACCTGCGCGATGTGGCGGCGGGGCGTGATGTGCGCTTCGAGCCGGTCGACCTGGGCCAGGCCGACGCGGTGGGCTGGATCGGATCGCACCGGCCCCTGATGGCCCTGCTGCTGCGGCGCCTCGGCCAGCACCCCGCCGTCCGTCTGGAACTCGGCAGCGAGGTGCCCTCCGCCGCGACGAACGACCCGGACGGTGCCGACCTGCTGGTGGCCGCCGATGGCCCCGACTCGCCCAGCCGCCAGGCCCTGGGCATCGGCCAGTGGAGCCGTCCCTACCGCCAGGCCTGCCTGACGGTGCAAGTGGAGATGCGCGGCTGTGCCGACGACGAAGCCTGGGAACTGCTGCGTCCGGAAGGCCCCTTCGCCGTGCTCCCCCTCGGCGGGCGCCGCTTCCAGCTGGTCTGGAGCGCGCCGGCGGCCCGCTGCCGCCAGCTGGAGGCCCTCGACGCCCCGGCCTTCCTCGACCGGCTGGCGGGGGCCCTGCCGGACCGGCTCCAGCCCGATGCCCTGCTGACGCCGCCCCGGGCCTTCCCGGTGGCCCTGCAGCTGGCCAGGCGTCTGCATCGGGGCCGCACGGTGCTGGTGGGGGAGAGCGCCCACCGCTGCCACCCGGTGGGCGGCCAGGGGTTGAACCTCTGCTGGCGGGATGTGGCGGTGCTGCAGCGGCTGGCGGAACGGGCGGCCCGGGGCACGCTGTCACCCCGCCGCATCGGAGCGGCCTACGGGCGCCGCCGCTGGCCCGATCTGCTGCTCACCCTGCTGGCCACCGACCTGCTGGTGCGGATCTTCTCCAACCGCCACCGCTGGCTGCTGCCCCTGCGCCAGCTGGCCCTGGCCTGCCTGGCCCGCGTCGACAGCACCCGGGCCCTGGCCCTTCTGGCCATGACCCAGGGACCTTGTCGGCTGCGCCGGCCGCTTGCAGCATGGGGGGATGGTGATCAGCAGCTCTCCCCAGCCCCTGCCCTCTCCGGCCATGGTGCGCTTCCTGCGCCATCAGCTGGGCCTGAGTGAGAACGCGCTCCAGCTGGGCATCCGCCAGTCCCAGCTGGAACAGGCGCCGCTGCCGGCCGTGCTCTGGCGGTTCGGCCTGATCAGCCTCGAGCAGTTCGACCGCGTCCTGGCCTGGCAGGACCAGCAGGGCTGAGGCTCAGCTGTAGATGATCAGGGACTCGATCGGATGCTCCTGGGGCAGCCGGCTGCGGCCGTCGAGGGCGGCCAGTTCCGCCAGGAAGGCGAAGCCGCAGAGTTGCCCTCCCGCGGCCTGCACCAGCTCGCTGCAGGCCGCGGCGGTGCCGCCGGTGGCGAGCAGGTCGTCGACGATCAGCACCCGTTGGCCGCCCTCGAGGGCATCGCTGTGGATCTCCAGGCGGTCGGTGCCGTATTCGAGGCTGTAATCCACGCCGATCACCGCGCCGGGAAGCTTGCCCGGCTTGCGCACCGGGACGAAGCCCACACCCGTGATCGTGGCCAGGGCCGTGCCGACGATGAAGCCGCGGGATTCGATACCCACGATCAGATCCGGCTGCACGCGCTCACAGAGCAGCCCCAGCAGGCGGATGGCTTCGCCCCAGCCCTCGGGATCCCGCATCAGGGGCGTGAGATCGCGGAAGAGGATGCCCGGCTTCGGAAAGTCGGGAATGTCCCGGACCCAGGTGCGCAGATCGATCGAGGAAGGGCTGCTGGCCATCGTGCTGCAGGGTCGTGCTGGTGAAGGGACCGGTACCGGCGACGTGACGGATGGACGGCGCCGCTGGCATCATCGCAGTCATGGCCAAGGACACTTCGGAAGCGGCGATCCAGGACCGCTCCTCCCGCCCCCTGCCCCGCCGGGGTCTGGAGCGTCTCGATCTGATGCTGCTCTGCATGGAGGCGCTCGACCTCAACGGCGGCGAAGCGATGGTGTGGATGAGTGAGCAGCTGGGCTATGCCGGCCTCTTCCCCAACCGGGTGGAGCTGTGGAAGCGGCGTTGCCACAACCCCCTGCGGCGCTCCTGCCGCCGCGGTGAGCTCCCCGTCGCCGAGACCGATGCCCTGATCCGCATCCTCTGCGTCATGGCCGACCGCCTCTATCCGATGCTGCGTTCCCTGCTCTCCAGCAGCGAACCGGAGACGGTGGCGCAGGAACGCTGGGCCCTGTTCCAGGGGCGGCTGGGGGAACTGGTGCAGGAGCGCATGAACCCCCGCCGCAGCGGCGTCCAGAAACTGCTCGATCCCGACGACGGAGCCGCCCAGCGGCTCCAGCTGGTCCAGGGCCTGAGCCTCTGCGCCGGCCAGGGGGGCTTCGAGCGCATCAAGGCGAGCCTGATGGACGCGGTGGCGTGACAGCGGCCGCAGCAGACCCCCCATGGTTCAGAGTTCCGTGATGAAGCAGAGCCTCGTCTTCGATCAGCTCAGCTGCCGGCTTCAGGTGGAAGGTCTCCCCGACGTCTCCATCGGCCAGAGCGGCGCGGCCCTGGGCATCATCACCGGCTGGACCCTGCAGTGGCTGGGCCGGCCCCAGCTAGAGGGGCGCCGTGAGCACCTCCAGGCCCTGATGCAGGTGGTGCTGCCCTACGCCCGCCACCTGATCAGCGGCGTGCGTCGCGAGTTCAGCGTAGCCGGGGAACCGGTCGACATCGGCCCCCACCCCGACGGCGGCCACCGGCTCCTGCTGCGCAGCAGCCAGCCCGACACCCCTCCCCTGGAGGTGCGCCTCGACGATGCGGAACTGGCGGATCTGGTGCGGGTGCTGGATCTGCTGCGGCTCGATCCCCGGGTGCAGCTGCCCCTGGCGATTCCCGATCCGGAGCCCCTCGGGCCCAGGGAACTGATGGAGCGGATACCCCTGCACCGTCGCCTCTCGGCGCCCGTGGGCGGCGCCGCAGCCCTGGCCGTCTCGGCGGCCCTGGTGCTGCTCCTGCCTCCGCCCGCCGTGCCTCCCGCGCCGACGCCGGCAGCGCCGGCGGCCCAGCAGGCCCCGGCCACCCCGCGGCCCTGAGCCACCACCGGGCGGCGAGCGGTTGACGTCGGCCCGGCACTGGTCACACTGGGGGCGACCATCCAGCGCCTCCACGGCCATGCGACGGCCTCAACGATGGGGATGAAACCTTGGGCATGACCTGGTCGGAACTGCGCCGCCGGGTGGCACGGCTCGGGGCTGCCCTGGATGTGGTGGTCCGCAGCGATCCGGAGGTCTGCGGCCTGAGCGGTTCCCATTTCCACCTGACGCTCCATCACGGCGGCCAGGGGGACTGCACGGTCAACGACCTGTCCCTGATCGATTGTCCGAACGAGCTGGTGCTGATGGAGTTCGAGCGGTGGATGCGGGGTGCCGGCTATCCGCTGGAGCCCTGACGACCCCGCCATGCCCCACACCCCCTATCCGCTCCATCTGCCGACGCCGAGGGGACCGACACCGGGGAAGGGCCTGGAACTGCGTCGCCGCCGGCGCCGTCCCTCCTCCCGCTGGCGGCAGGTGCTGGCGGGCCTGCTGCTGATCGGCGCGGGAAGCCTGATCCTGGCCGGGCTGATGCAGCTGCCGGAACGGCTGGATGCGCTGCTGCTGGTCAGCAATGCCATCGCCAACCTGATCGGCGGGCTCAGCCGGCTGAGCATGGGCATCCTGCAGCTGGGCAGCGTCATCGTGGTGGCCCTGCTGGCCCTGATGGCCCTGCTGCTGCTGGTGGGCGGCGGCGTCCGTCTGGTGCGGGGACTCACCGCCCGGCCGCGCCGTCCCTCCTGAGGCGGGGGCACCACGACCGGAAGGGGCCGCGGGGTTCCTTCAGTGGTGCAGCTGCTGGAACCAGAAACCGGCCAGCTGCCAGGACGACAGCAGGAAGATCGCCAGGATCAGCCAGTTGACCCAGGCGGGCCGTTCGCGGTTCTCGAACATGGCGGCGGGGGAGTCGCGTCCTTCGCCCTGATCCTGCCAGTGCGCCCGGTCGGAGCAGGGCCGCGGGACGGCTGGTGGCACAGAACGGCTGTCAGCGTTCCGCCCCCATGCCGAGCGACCACGACTCCGGCCCCGCCTCCGGCGCCCTGCTCTCCTGCCTGGGGTTTCCCGGCTGGGGGGGATTGCACCTGGTCGTCCCCAGCCGGGGGCAGCCTTTCGCCCTGGCCCGGCGCCTCCGGCTCTGCCAGCAGAGCGAGGGGGCCGACGGGGGCCAGCTGCTGCCGGCCCTGCTGCGCCTCCACCGCGATCTGGAGCCCCTCAACCCGGCCCAATGGCCCTGGGCCGGGGAAAACGCCACGGCCTGGCCGCGGACCTGGGGGCATCGCTACCTGCTCATCTGCCGCTGGGGAGCGGCCACACCGCTGCGCATCGCCGCCTGGCAGCGACAGGGGGACGCGGGGGGCTGGACACGGCTGTGTCCGCCCATCCCCCTGTCCTGCTTCGGCGAGCGCTTTCCCGCTCCGCCAGCCGACGGGCCGGGCGGGGCGCCCGGGGGGACGGATCAGGAGACGACCAGGGCCACACCCAGGCCCACCACCATCAGGGCGATGGCCCCCACGGCCCAGTAGGCATGGCTCTGGGCATCCGCCCTGGTCTCGCCGATCACCATCGTGCCTTCGTCGGCGTAGAGGTTGTCGTGGTTCTCGAGGTCGTGGGTGTGCATGGGGCCTCCAGCAAGCTCGTCGGACCCGTCCACCGTAGGAACGCTGGACGGTCCGGTCCGCCGGCGCGACGAACCGACACTCCCGCCCCCACCACCCGCCATGGCCCCGGCCATGGACGGCTCCCTGGCAGGGCCCAATAATGCGCGTGTCTGCAGAGTCCCGTGCCGCCCTGGCTGCTGATCCTGATCGCCGTTTTGGTGATCACCCTGGTCGTCAATCCCACGGAGCGGGATTTCGTCTGGTATCGCAGCCTCCGGCGACCGGAGTGGATCGGCCGGCAACCCTGGGTCGCGCTTGTCTGGCCGCTGATCACGGTCTGCTTCTACGGCTCGGCGGTCGCCTTCTGGCAGTCGACCGGCTCCTGGGGCTGGATGGGGGCCTACGCGGTCCTGCTGGTGCTGCTGCGCAGTCCCCACTGGCTGATCTGCCGCCTGCACAGGCTGACCGCCGGCCTTCCCTTCTGGCTGCTGAGCTGGACGCTCACGCTGGTGCTGGCCCTGATCGTGCGGCCCGCCTCACCCCTGGCCTCGGGGTTGCTGCTGCCGGCCCTGCTGTGGACGCCGGTGGAGGCCTCCATTGCCCTGCGGATGGTTGGATTGAACCGCAAGGAGCACCGGAGCGGCCGTGGACCCGATGATCGCCGCCCTGCTCGATCCCGGCGCCTATGACCACCCGGTCGAGCGGGTCGAGTGCCTGGAGACCCACATCTCCTGGGTCCTGCTGACGGGAACCATCGCCTACAAGATCAAGAAGCCGGTGAACCTGGGCTTCGTCGATTTCTCCACCCCGGAGCGGCGCCGCTGGTTCTGCCAGGAAGAGCTACGCCTCAACCGCCGGCTGGCGCCGGACCTCTACCTCGGCCTCAGCCCGATCCATGGCCCGCCCGAGCGGGCCCGCCTGCACGGCAGCGGACCCCCACTGGAGCTGGCCGTGCGCATGCGCCAGTTTCCCCAGAGCGCCCTGCTGGGGGCCGTTCTGGCGCGCGGAGGCCTCAGCGCCGACCAGCTCGAACGGCTGGCGGATGATCTGGCGGCCTTCCATGCCCTCGCCGCGGTGGCCGGCCCGGAGCAGGACGACGGCGCACCGGAGCTGGTGAAGGCCCCGGCGGTGGCCAATCTGGAGGTGCTGGAGGCCGGCGCCGATGCCGCCACGCCGGAGGTGGCCGCCCTGCGGCAGTGGACGGAGGAGAGCTACGAAGCGCTGCGGCCCACCTTCGTCCTGCGCCGCAGCCAGGGGCGCATCCGCGAGTGCCATGGGGATCTGCACCTCGGCAACCTGCTGCTGGAGGGGGGGCAGATCCGGGTCTTCGACTGCCTGGAATTCAGCCCCGAGCTGCGCTGGATCGACGTGTTCAGCGACCTGGCCTTCCTGGTGATGGACCTGGAGCACCACGACCGACCCGACCTGGGGGCGGTGCTGCTCAACCGCTGGCTGGGCCGCTGCGGCGACTGGGGCGGCCTGCTCACCTGGCGCTGGTACCGGGTCTACCGCTCCCTGGTGCGGGCCAAGGTCTGCGCCCTGCGGCTGCGCCAGCCGGACCTCGACGTCGGCACGGTGCAGCAGCTGCAGGGGGATCTGGAGCGCTACCTCCTGGGCGCCCGGCGCGCCACCGCGGTCCCGGCCCCGGCCCTGGTGATCACCCATGGGGTCTCCGGCAGCGGCAAGAGCCACCGGGCCCGCCAGCTTTGCCGGCGACAGGGCTGGATCCAGCTCAGCTCCGACGTGGAACGCAAGCGCCTCTTCTGCGCCTGGGGCCAGGGGGAGTCGCCCCCCCTGCAGGGGGATCCCTACCGCAGCGAGGTGAGCGACGGGCTCTATGGGCAGCACCTGCCGGAGCAGGCGGACCGCATCCTCACCGCCGGGTACGCGGTGGTGGTGGATGCCACGTTCCTGGGCCGTGACCAGCGCCGGCGGATGGAAGAACTGGCCCGACGCTGCGGCGTGCCGTTCCTGATTCTGGATTGCCACTGCACCCTGGAGCAGGCCAGGCGGCGCATCGAGGAGCGCCGGCAGCGGGGGAGTGATCCCTCCGACGCGGACGCGGCCGTGCTGGAGGCCCAGCTCCGCAGCCGGGAGCCCCTGGAGGAGGGGGAACGCCGGCACGCCCTGGAGGTGGGGGCGGAGCTGACGGCCGGGGATCTGGTTGCCCGGGTGGAGGAGCGGCTGGGGGCCTAGAACCACTCGGCCACGGAGGCCTCGCGGGTGTTGACGTTGGCTTCCGGCGTGGAACGGCGGAACTCCATGGTGATGCTGCGCTTCTGCTCGCCATCGGCCGCCAGGGCCTCGATCGGGTAGAGCTGCTGGCCGTCGCGGAAGGGCACCTGCACCCGGAAGGTGCCGTC